>JBBRNB010000191.1:0-1501 GCA_038230535.1 Thermoanaerobaculia bacterium | reverse complement strand
CTAGTACCGCGACGCAGAGGATTCGATCGATTGCGGTCGTAGCGTCGGGATTTCTTCAGCGGGTATGCACAGCTCGATGCTCCGGGGCTGCCGGGGCACACGACGAATCAAGCCGCGGCGTTCGAGTTCGACGACCATGCGGTGCACCGAGGGGGGCGTGACCCTGAAATAGCTCTCCATGTCGGCCTCGGCTGGCGAACGACGGTTGAGCAACGAGTACGTGTGGATGAAGGCGAGGTATTGGCCCTGCTTCTCGGTGAACGGCGGTTTCGAGATGAGGATCGACAAGAGGGCGTTCCCGTGATCGATGGTCCGGGATGGAGCCATCATGAACATAAGGTATCGCATTACGTTGACGTCGGAGGAGCGCGAACAGCTTCGGGGCCTCGTCCAGGTCGGAAAGGGACCGGTCCGACGGCTAAAACGCGCCCAGATTCTGCTCGCGGCGGCGAGCGGCTCGGGCGACGCGGCGATCGCCGCGAACGTCAGGGTCGGTACATCGACGGTCTATCGAACGAAGCGGCGCTTCGTCGACGAGGGTCTGGACGCCGCGCTCAGCGAGGAGCCTCGACCCGGCGCCGAGCGGAAGCTTGCGGCGAAGGAGGAAGCGCTGCTCATCGCGACCGCATGCTCGACGCCGCCCGCTGGCCGAGCGCGCTGGACGCTCTCACTACTTGCCGACGCGATGGTGCGCCTGACGAAGCACAGCTCGCTCTCATCGGAAACGATCCGCCGGCGACTTGCGGAAAATGAGCTAAAACCGTGGCAGAAGAAGATGTGGTGCATCCCAAAGGTCGACGCGGAATTCGTCGCCCGGATGGAGGACGTGCTTGAACTCTACGCTGAAGCGGCCGATGAGAGTCGGCCCGTCATTTGCTTCGACGAGACGCCGCGGCAACTCATCGGTGAGTCACGGGTGCCCGTTGCCCCAAAGCCGGGTAGGCGAGCCCGTTTCGACTACGAGTACGTACGCAACGGCACCGCGAACGTCTTCATGTTTGTCGATGCGCACCGTCCCTGGCGCCACGCGAAGGTCACCGACCGCCGCGCGTCGAACGACTTTGCCGAGTGCATGCGCGATCTCGTCGATCAGCACTACCCGAAGTCCGAACTGATCCGCGTAGTGATGGACAACCTGTCCACGCACACGCCGGCGGCGCTCTACGAGACCTTCGAACCCGCCGAAGCTCGTCGCATCCTGCGTCGACTCGAGTTTCACTACACGCCGAAGCATGCGAGCTGGCTGAACATGGTGGAGATCGAGATCGGGGTGATGGTGTCGCAGTGCTTGGACCGTCGCATCCCCACCAAAGCGATGCTGAGCTCAGAAGTGAAGGCCTGGAACCGCAGGCGGAACCGCGAGAAGGCGCGCATCAAGTGGCTCTTCACGGTGGAACGAGCGAGAGAGAAGCTCGGACGAACCTATCCGCCGTTGGTCCGGTCGGGCGCTAATCGAGCCGCAGCCTAATCACCGGTCACATTCTCTGCGTCGGGGTACTAG
>JBBRNB010000190.1:0-1907 GCA_038230535.1 Thermoanaerobaculia bacterium | reverse complement strand
GATCGCCGTTTGGCAGCCGCCCCGCCTCGATCGGATGGGTGTCGTCGACAAGGAAGAGGAACACGTCACGGTCGCTCGCATAGAGCGTCGTCGTGTCCTTGGTCACCTCGACGAACGGGTTATGGGTCAGCGTCGTGCAGAGCGCTCAGCGAGAGATAGCGCTCGTCATCGGGGCGTGAGAACCATTCCGAGGAAACGCGGCCGATCCGCTGGCCGCGTGAAATATCCACCTTGAAGCCGCTCGTCACCGGCGCGGCATCGACACGCACGTCGCGCCGCATATCGTTCTTGATCATAGCAAAGCCTTTCGCGACGAGCGGCCGCGAGACTTTCTCTCGACCTCGAACCCGTCACGGAAAGCGCAGCCGCTCTCTCACTCTATCGTCACTTGAATTAGACGTACGTTGGACGTACATCGAGCAAGGAGATTCGATATGCCGAATGCGACGATGATCACGAAGGATGCGCGCCAGCGTGCCGAGCGCATGGGGTTCCGCGTCGATCAGCCGACGAAGTTGCTCGTCGAACGCGCCGCTCAGCTCGAGCGGCGCAAGCTGACCGACTATTGCCTATCGGCCCTGACTGAGGCTGCCGAGCGGACGATCGCGCGGCATGAGACGATGGTGCTTACCGAAGAAGAGCGTTCGGCGTTCTTCGACGTGCTGGTCAGCCCACCTCCAATCAACGACCGCCTGCGGCGCGCGTTCAAGGCCGAGCGTCGGCGGGTCGTGGCATAAGTGGCTATTCCTCCGGCCGACCTCCGTGTCGAGCCGCTCGGTCCGAATCACGATCGCGATGCTTTCAGCTGCGGCGTCGAGAGCCTCGATCGCTATTTGAAGACGCAGGCGTCGCAGGATGTGCGCCGCAAGGCGAATGCAGTATTCGTGATGACCGCGATCGACGCGCCGGACGGAATTCTTGGCTACTTCACCCTCTGTGCGACAGCGCTCGAGCAGGGCGACGTTCCAGAGGCCGCACGCAAGCATATCCCGCGGTACCCGCTGGTCAGCGCCACCTTGCTCGGACGCCTTGCGGTAGACCGCAGTCGTCACGGAAAGGGCTTAGGCGCAGTCTTGCTCGCGAGCGCGCTGCGCAAGTCTTTCGATAGCGCTGAGACGGTTGGGTCATCGATGGTCGTTGTCGATGCGATCGACGATCGCGCAATCAGCTTCTACGAAGTGCATGGTTTTGTCCGCCTCGGCAAATCTTCACGGCTGGTAGTCGCAATGCGAGGCCTCGCGAAAATTGGCTGAACGACGGCTAACAAGCATTTTTCATCGCGGCTCGACATCGCGACGCGAAAGCCACTTTGCGATGCATTCGTCCGTTTTCGCCGTCGCTCGCGCTGCGGCCATCATCAGGTCACTTATCGCGTTCTGCTGTTTGCGAAGATGCGTATCCAGCAGCTTATGGCGGGTGATGTAACCGGCGTTCACGCCCTGAATGGCGTGGTTCATCAGTAGACGCGCATCGAACTCTGACACACCGGCTGCCTGGCCGAGCGTCCGAAAACTCTGTCGCAGATCGTTACCCCACTTCGACAGAATCGACCGGTCCTCCTTCTGCTCAACGAGGTGGCCCGCTTCGCTGACGGCGCTGAACACCCAGATCGGACCCTCGCCGCCCGCGAGCTTCCGACTAAGGCGGATCGCCCGCACCAGGCATCGTATCATCTCACGCGACAGCGGTATGTCGAATGCGCGCTCGGGCCCACCCTTGGGATTTGGAATGTGGAGTGAACGGTGCCGCCAATCGATATGCTCAACCCGGATCATCTTGGTCGCGGTCGATCGTCCCCCCGAAAGTAACGTGAACAGATGGAACTCGCGGCGGATCGGGTTTTCCAGCCTCGCGAGCTGGCCGAACCACGCCGGGAGATCCTCGACCCCGAGCGCTGTGTCGCGGCG
>JBBRNB010000189.1:0-2633 GCA_038230535.1 Thermoanaerobaculia bacterium | reverse complement strand
GAGTAGGGGGTCGGGAGTTTGGGGGTCGGAGCCCAACTCTCAGCGTTCCCCGACACCGGCCGCGGCCCGGAAAAGCACGCCGGAGGCGTGCATGGAGTTTGGACGGTTCAGACGGCAGCAAATGCACGCTGAAGGCGTGCGTGAAGGTAGCCGGTGGCCACGCCGGAGGCGTTGCCACCGGTTTGCAGGGGCATGAAAAAGGCACCCGGCAGGGGTGCGTGAAACGTCGAGCTCGATGTCGTTCCATACAATCGAGCCTGCCCGGCTTCACGCACCCCTGCCGGGGTGCCCTTCTTTGCATTACGGAACCGGTGGCAACGCCTCCGGCGTGGCCACCGGCTATCCTCACGCACCCCGTTGGGGTGCCGAGAAACGTCCAAACTCGAGGCACGCCGGAGGCGTGCATGAGGGTAGAGGTGGCCACGCCGGAGCCGTTGCCACCGGACCGAACGCACAATGCAACGCACCCGGGGTGCGTGAAGCGTTCGCCGAATTCGATTGCGACACGGTCCAATCGCCCTACTCCCCCGGACACCCGACACCCGATTACTTCTTCAACCCCCAGAAGTTATCCGTCAGCCAGGTCATCAGCGATGCGGCAGGCACAGGGTGGCTGATGAAGTAACCCTGGGCGAGATCGCAGCCCATCTCTTCGAGGCGCCGCAGGGTTTCGGCGTCCTCGACTCCCTCGGCGCAAACCTGTTTGCCGAGGTTGTGCGCGAGATCGATCACGGTCCGGACGATGGCGGCATCGGCGTCGCTGGTCATCATTCCCAACACGAACGACTTATCGATCTTGATCTCGTCGATCGGCAGCTCGCGGAGATGCGTGAGGGACGAATAGCCCGTTCCGAAATCGTCGACCGAGAGCCGAACTCCCATCGACTGCAGCATCGACATGATCGCCAGCGAGTGAGCGGGGTCGGCCATGATGCTGCTCTCGGTGATCTCGATCTTGAGGAAGCGCGGATCGATGCTCCACTTGTCGAGCAGCGATTGCACTTTCGCGGGCAGCGTCTCCTCGAGCAGACTCTTCGCCGAAACGTTGACCGCGATATGGATCGGCGCGCCCCCATCCTGCCACTCGCGGCACTGCTGCAAGGCGCGGTCGAGGATCCAGTCGGTCATCACCTTGATGAGACCCGTCCGTTCCGCGATGGGGATGAAGCTCGCCGGCAGCAGGAGACCGCGGGTCGGATGGTGCCATCGTAGCAGGACCTCGGCGCGGGTCATGAGACCGCTGCGCAGATGCCGTTTCGGCTGGTAGTAGAGCTCGTACTCGTTCCGCTCGATGGCGCTGCGCATCTCCACGACCAGCGAAAGGTGATCGGGCAAACGCGACTCCACCTCATCGCGTGCATGAAAGGTGAAGCCGCTGTTCGTCTGCTTGGTGGCATACATCGCCACATCGGCCCTGCGCATCAGCGTACGCGCGTCGCTGCCGTGCTGTGGATAGAGAGCGATGCCAATGGATGCCCCCACCTCCAGCACCTGTCCTTCCACGACGAACGGCTGTTGGAGCGTGTTCAGGATGCGGCGCGCCGTCATGGCCACGGCGTTGGCGTCGAAGGCCGACGTCAGCACGATCGCAAACTCATCGCCGCCGAGGCGGGCGACAGTGTCGTCCGTGTGCAACTGGTTGCGAAGGCGGAACGCAACCTGTTTGAGAAGCACGTCGCCGAAGTGATGACCGAACGTGTCATTGACGTCCTTGAAGCGGTCCAGGTCCATGATCAGAAGCGCGATGAGCCTGCTTTCGTGCCGCGCCGCTTCCAAGGCATCGCCCAGGCGGTCGAACAACATCATCCGGTTCGGCAGATCGGTCAGCCCGTCGTGCATGGCCTGGTGACGAAGTGCCACCATCTCGTTACGGCTGTCGGTGACGTCGCGCAGAAACGCCACCCAGTGCGTGAGCTCGCCGCCGTCTTCGACCGGAACCATTTGAAGATCGAGCTCGAACTCCTGCCCGTTCTTCCGTAAAGCGGTGACCTCGGCCGCAAACGATTTCCGCGCGAAGACGTGATTCAGCAGCGAGTCGAAGATGACCTGATGCCGTTCACTGATCCCGAACGCCAACGGCGTCTCGCCGATCATCTCCTCACGCTCACGGCCGAAGATGGAGCAGAACCCGTCGTTGACGAACGCGATGCGCGGTCCGAGCACCTCGACCGCAGGCGTGAGGATGGCGATCCCCTCCACCGCCACGCGGACCGCGCTGCCGAGGAGACGAAGCTGCTCACTCTCGAAACGCTGCTCCGTCAACTTCCGCAGCAGCAGATCGTTGTCGTCCACGGCTGCCGTCGTCCATGCAGTCCGCAATGATGTAGGGACGTCCTCTGACATAAGTAAGTTACAGGGATTCTATCGGATAGGGCACTTGGTGTTGATGGCGACAGATAGCCGCCCAGCCTCCGGAGCTGCCATCCTGAGCATTCGTGCAGAAATCGCGCGGTCGGTGTTGCCTGTCATCCTGAGACTGCCGCAGCCGCGCGGGTGGTGGGCGGGTGGAGCGGCGGAGGACGGCGAAGGACCCCCCAACTACAGGCGGGGAGGGAGGGGGCTTCGCGCAAAAGAGTGACGCCGCCCAACCGACCCGCAACAAGGCAGGGGGGCCATCGCCGTCCTCCGCCGCT
>JBBRNB010000188.1:0-2670 GCA_038230535.1 Thermoanaerobaculia bacterium | reverse complement strand
CGAGCTCCGCAATCCTCGAACCCGGAATGCTTGTACCGTCTGCGCCAGAAACCCACTCGGGGAGTCCGGCTCCACCAGGCCATAACCGGACGGCTTTTGCGCCGGCCGGTGCGCCGTACCGAAGATCCAGTCCCAGAACGCGTGTAACGTAAGTTGGGGTCGTATCTGGAAAGTCAACTTCCCAGACTGGTTGATGCGTCGTTAAGTTGATTTTCCAGATGCCCCACGTTTAGCCATGGCCCTTCGAAGGGCGGAGATGTTGCGAAGGCTGGCGACGATCGCCATGTCGACATCGCGGCTGAATTCAGCGGCGCCGTATGAGACGCACGCCTGACCGCCCATGAGCAGCGCTCTCACGCGGTGCGTATGCATCGAAGAAAGGACTTTGAGTATCGGGTTCGGGATCAAGCGAGCCCGCTAGAGCCAGGAATGACGCCCACAGTTCCCGCTCTGCCGCCATCGCTCGGCCGGCGTCAAACGGTACCACTCCGCCCACTCCGTTCCAACGAGGTCCTCGGCACGAATGTGCGGTGCGATCATCGCACGTGTTAGACGCCGCCGTGCAGATTGCCTTCGCGTATTTCGCGCGCGGCGAGGGAGTGCTTCTGTGGAATGTTTCGCGCGATGGGTAGGTAACAAAGGTCTTCCTGCTTCGCCTGCTTGACCCCGACGTCACGGCTCATGCTCGAAGGTGACGAATGGGAGATGGCGAACTCTGAAACGTGACTCTTCAACGATGACGATCGCTTCACTATCGAGAAAGCCCAGGACCTTCGGCAGGACGACAACGAGACGATCGATCACGTGCTGTGTGCGCGTGTTGCGCAGCCTGAAGACGACCGCGCTCACACTTCGATTCCGCGAGAGTGCGATGATCTCGCCGAAATCGAGATCGAACGTGACGACGATCCGCCCCTCGGCGGCGGCTTTGGTGAAGATCTCGCCGTTTGGAAGCCGGTGAAGGTTCTCATCGCGAAGATGTTTGGCGTCGTGTCCGCTGTTCGTCAGCCATTGCGCAATCCGCACATCGGCGCACATATCGACGAGGAAGCGCGCCATCAGACGGTGTAGACCTCTTCCTGGGCCAGCCAGGCGGCGTACTCAACCGCCTGTTCAACGTCTTCACGTTCGAGATCGGGATAACCTTGGAGTATCTCGTTGAAGGTCGCCCCGTGCGCAACCTGCCCGAGGATCACGGCAACGGTTATGCGCATCCCTCGGATGCATGCTCGTCCCCCCATGATCTCCGATGAGAATGTGATTCGGTCGAACATGGCTCCCCTCCCGAAACAGCTCGGGCGACCTTCAGGCCGCCCGAGCTGCTGGTCTGAATATCACCTACTGCTCGTCGTCGAAATCCGCCAGAGATAGCGCTTCTTCGGCGTCGTCGTCCGTTTCCGCGCGAAGGAGGTCTTCGAGGTTCGGCTGCACCGGGACCGGCTCGTCTTTCTCGAGGTATACCTCGCGATAGACGGGCATGCCCGTTCCGGCGGGGATGAGGCGGCCGACGATGACGTTTTCCTTGAGACCGCGCAGGTGGTCGACTCGGCCGGCGATGCTGGCTTCGGTGAGCACTCGGGTGGTCTCCTGGAATGAGGCGGCGGAGATGAAGCTGTCTGTCGAGAGGGAGGCTTTGGTGATGCCGAGCAGGAGTGGTGTGCCGTCGGCGGGCTCGCCGCCGCGGTTCATGACCTTCTCGTTCTCTTCCATGAAGCGGAAGCGATCGACCTGTTCGTCGACCAGGAAGTCCGTATCGCCGACCCGCGTGACGCGCACCGAGCGGAGCATCTGGCGGCAGATGACTTCGATGTGCTTGTCGTTGATGGCGACGGACTGGGAGCGGTAGACCTCCTGGATCTTGTCGACCAGGTAGCGCTGCAGCTCCTTGATACCGAGGACGGCCAGAACGTCGTGCGGATCTATGGGACCGTCGATGAGCGGATCGCCGGCGCGGACTCGCTCGCCTTCCTGCACGTTGACGTGAACGCTACGTGGCACTGAATACTCGTGGCGGGTGCCTTCGTCGGTCTCGATGATGACGCGGCGCATGCCCTTGACCACCGGACCGTGATGCACCGTTCCTTCGACCTCGGAGATGACGGCCTTATCGCGCGGATGCCGGGCTTCGAACAGCTCGACGACGCGGGGCAGACCGCCGGTGATGTCTTTGGTCTTGGTCGTGGCGCGGGGGATCTTGGCCAGGATGTCGCCCGGGTAGACCTCGTTGCCGTTCTGGACCATGACGTGGGCGCCGGTGGGAAGGAGGTAACGCTTCTCCTCGCCCTTCTTCGACTTGACGGTGATGGTCGGGGTGCGCTTCTCGGCGGTGGCCGATTCGACGATGACCATCTGCGTGAGACCGGTTACACGGTCGGTCTCTTCGCGGACGTTCTCGCCTTCGACGATGTCCTTGAACAGAATCTTGCCGCCGACCTCGGTGAGAATGGCCGAGGTGAACGGATCCCATTCGACGAGCGGCGCGCCGGCATCGACGTGCTGGCCGTCGTGGACTTTGAGGGTCGAGCCGTAGACGAGCGCGTAACGCTCCTTCTCGCGGCCGGTGGTGTCGAGGATGGCTGCTTCGCCCTTCTTCAGCTTCTTGATCGGGGCGTCGTCCATGATCAACAGCTTGCCGTTACGGTTGATGACGACGAGATCGCCGTTCTTGTT
>JBBRNB010000187.1:0-2738 GCA_038230535.1 Thermoanaerobaculia bacterium | reverse complement strand
GAATCACCGCGCGGTTGGATGTTTGCACACCCTCTGAGGCTGCCGCAGCCGCGTGGGTGGCGGGGTCGGTGGAGCGGCGGAGGACGGCGAGGGATCCCCTCCCTACTTGCGGGTGGGAGTTTTTTCGCAAAGTCCACCTACCTCCCCGCCTGTAGCTGGGGGGTCCTTCGCCGTCCTCCGCCGCTCCGCCCACCCACCGCCCACGCGGCTGCGGCAGCCTCAGAGGGTGTGCACAAATCGCGTGTTTTTCGCTGCAGTGTAGGGCCGCCGCCTCGGCGGCCAGCGCCGCACGCGGCGCGATAGTTCGAAGCAAACACACGGCCTCACGGCCTTTGGCCGCCGGGGCGGCGGCCCTACACTGTCGCGCCGGCAGCCTCAGGATGACAGGTAATTGGGACGGCGCGGCTACCTCACACCCTCTCAGGGTGACAGGTAAGACGGGACAATCGCTTTGATCCTGGCGATCAGCTCAGCCAGACCCTGCTTGCGGACCGGATCGCGTAAATCGATCGCGTGCATGTCCACGAGAGCTTTGGGTAAATAGGATTGCGTCTTATCGCCCTCGAGTGCAACAGGGATGATCTCGTAGACCGGCTTCGATGGATTTTCGTGCAGCCGCCGTTGTCGATTCAACGCCTGATCCAACTCGTCCTTGCATGGGATGGAATCGACGGTGTTGGCAGATGCGACGAACAAGAACACCTGGCAATACTTGATGGCTTCGAATGCCTTCTCGAACCAGATGTTGCCCCCCTCGATCCGGCCTTTGTCCACCCAGGTCGGAATACCGAGTTTCTCGAGCCGTGCCGCCAGCTCTTCGACGAACCGCTTGTCGAGCGAGCTGTGACAGAAAAAGACCCCTGGCGAGCGGACCATGAATGGCGGGTATGCATCGCGTCCCGGCAGCAGGTAGCAATCGTGACTGTCCCTGGCGGAAAAATCCCGATCCGTGAGTGCCTCCAGCGCGCGGAGATCCACCCTGTTCTTGCCCAGACTTGCGAGTAACGCGTCGTCCACCGGAACGAAGGTCTCCGCCAGCCGATCATTCCGGTCCTTCAAGAGCCATTTTCCCACAGGCCCCGGCCCGCTGTAGCGGCATTCGAAAATATAGAAGTAGTAAAGAACGGTTTGACCATCTTCCAAGCTCATCGTGCGTCGAGCCAAACCGAGGAAGTAGATCTCTGGTGGCAGCTCATTCGCGCTTGGCGTAACCTCGTTGGAGAGCGCGTCGCGCATGTCTTCTTCGGATTGCGGGAACTGCCGGCCATTCAACTCCGCCGGCGACCAACCGACCAGCACTGATCGTCCAAGACTGATTTCGTGACCCATCGATGCTTTCTTGGGGACCAACTCGGTGCGTGAATACGGCAACACCTCAGCATGCGCATTCGTCAACAGGAAGCTGAACTGAATGATCTGCTTGCCCGGCTTGTCTTCACTGGCGATTTGCCTCTTTTGGGTCTCAGGAAAGACCATGGCAAAGGGTGGGATTCGCCCGCTGTCAAAGTACTGACGCATCTTCGCCGCAAATTCGGGGTTCGCCTGCTCGTCGATGTATCGTTTGTAGTCGCCGGCCATGAAGCCTCCTTTGAATATTTGAGAGACCCGCCTTACGTTTTCCCAGCAAGTTTAGATGGCAACGGCTGTGTCTGACAGGATGTCGGAACTGGCGAGGTTGTTGAAGAGTTGGAACCCAACCATGAAGATCGCTGCGCTCTGCGCCCTCATCTCGCTTCTGCCAGCCTCACCCCAGCAGGAGAGCCCGGCCGGCTCATCGCTCTCCGTCGGAGGCGGGGCGATCGCCATCAAGTACTCCGAGAACGTTCCCGCTGCCTTTCGCAAGCTCGTCGAGGAATGGGTTCACGATGCGGCGAGATCGGTGATCGCAGTCTACGGCCGCTATTCGGTCAAACAGGTGACCATCCAGGTGCAGGTGACCAGCGGCAACCGCGCTTCCGGAGGCAGGACGTTCGACGGACGTTTGATCAAGATCCGCGTCGGATCGGAGGTGACTCGCGAGATCCTGCGGTCCGATTGGGTGATGACCCATGAGATGTTTCACCTCGGCTTTCCCGATACCGAGAACGACTGGTTGGGCGAGGGGCTGTCGACATACATGGAGCCTCTTGCGCGAGCCCGCATCGGCAACCTATCTGACGAAGACGCTTGGTCCAGCATGGTCGACGGTATGCCAAAGGGACTCCCGCAAGCCGGCGACCAGGGTCTCGACCGGACGCCGGCATGGGGTCGCACTTACTGGGGCGGCGCGCTCTTCTGGCTGCTCGCCGACATCGAGATCCGGCAGAAAAGCAGCAACCGCAAGTCACTCGACGACGTCCTTCGCGCCATCAACGCCGAAGGGGGCATCGGATCAAGCGACTGGCGCGAGTCGAAAATCTTCAGCCGCGGAGACGCCGCCATCGGAATGCCGATCCTCGAGAACCTTCACGAACGTCTTGGCAGCCAGCCGGGGACGACCGATCTCGATGCGCTATGGCGTCAGCTCGGCGTTGTGCGGAAAGACCGCACCGTCGTTTTCGACGACAACGCGCCGCTGGCAAGGATACGGCGCGCGATGACTCGCGGCAAGGCGGCTGGTTAGTTAGTTCCTGTCCTGAAATGGCCAAAAGGCGCGCTGGCGTCCTCGGTGGAACCACAGTTATTGATGGATTTTCCATGGTGGCTCAGACAAGTTGACGGCATGCGTGGCAGCGAAGAGAAAGAAGTGGGTCGAGCCT
>JBBRNB010000186.1:0-3026 GCA_038230535.1 Thermoanaerobaculia bacterium | reverse complement strand
GGACGCCGATGAGCTGATCCTCGTCCGCGGAGGGCTGGCCGCCGACTCGCTCGATGTAGCGGACTTTCGGATCCGCCTTCAACGCTGCGAGCGAGCCGGGCGGGATGGTGATGACCAGTTGATCCTCCTGACGGGACTCGATGGTCCCGCCGAGGCTGGCTACGTCCGGAGCGGAACCGGAGCGCTGGCTGAGGACGACGATGTAGCGCTGGCTCTGCTCGGCAGCAGCAAGCGGAAGGACGATGACCACGGAGGTGACGACAGCGGCGAGTAGACTGCGTGCGATTCGGTTCATGGTCTTCTCCTCCGTTATTGCGCGGCCTGTTGGAGGTCGGTGATATGTACGGCCTTGATGAACATCCCCGAGGTCAGGCCGCTGTCCGTATACGTTGGAGCCGCAACCTGCACGCTTCCGAATACGAAGGGTACGATGGCCAGCCTTGGATGACATGGAGATGGGTGGAGGACTACGCTCCCGGCGAACACGACCTATGTCTTTCCACGTCCGCGCGGTCGACGCCTTCGGCGGCAGCCCGTCGAGCAGGTCCGAAGACGCTTAAAATCAAACAGAGGACCGTCTGATTGATTTGTCCGCTTTCGGCTCGACCGGGGAGAAGCTTTCTTCGAGCTGCCCGACCGCCGGCGCGCTGCCATCGGCTCCTATCGTCGCCGACAGAGCCTCCAAGCCTCGCACATGCATGCGCGTAGGGTGGTGCGGAATGGTATGGAACCCGGCCCCAGCCATTTTGATCGCCCTCTTTGCGCTCCACCCGCGTGCGCGAGCGTAGCGACTTTTCAGACTCGTCCATCGACGCAACGCCGTATTCCCACCGTATTTACGGTCGCCCGCGCCGGCACGCCGCGCACTACTCCGCTCGCGGCTGATCCGCTCCCATCGGCTTGATCAGCATCTCCCGGAAGTTCAGCCGCAACTCCACGATCCGTTTCCTGTTGCATCCCGAGCTGCCGCAGAACGCTCGCATCGCGATCCGGTACGTCTTCCCGTCACCGGTCGGGACCTTCGTCACCTCGAACGCCGGATCCGGCGTCTCCATCGGTCCCTCCGTCGTGATCAGCGTGCCGGTCACGTTCCGGAACTTCCACGTCGAGTGCTCCTGAAGCCACGGGATCACTCGTGACCATTTCAGCTCGCAGTCCGCGCCCGCTTCGCACACGACAGGCTGGCTGGCACGCCGTTCGAGCTCCTCAGCCTGGCGCGCGATCTAGGCCGCCTTCTGCTTCGCCAGCGCCTCCTCAGAGCAGGGATACGCCGTCCCCTGCCCCGACATGATCATCAAGCCGTTGAGTGCCGGGGGAGCATCTGCACGACGTTCGCGCCCATGATGGCCGCGGCTCCGGTCCTTACGCTAATCGGTCAGACCGTGCGGGAGATGCGTACCGAACGCGGCATGACCCAGCAGCACTCGCTGATCTCTGCGAGCAGCACCGCACCTTCATCATCTCCATCGAAAAGGGACGCCAGAACGCTTCTGCGCTCACTCTCGTCCGCCTCGCCGCCGCCCTCGGCGTCCTGACCGCCGGGCTGTTCCGCGCCTTCACCAAGCACGTCATGCGCTCAGTGTAATAGGAGTGGCGCGCGCTAGGTCTCTGCAGCAAGAAGTGGCTTAATGCAACCGCTTCCACGCTTCCGGGGCCGACATCACCGCCATGTCTTGAGTTTCAGGATGGGCTTTGAGTTCCGCGTCTGTGAATGGTCCGGTTGTCCTGTTGGTCGATGTGTCGATGATCATCCATCCATCTTTGTCGCCACGGAAGTTCGCTTTGCGCTCCGCAAGAATGTAGTGGCCATTCCAGCCGATTCGAACGACGGTACCATCTAAGACACCGCCTCCGTTATCTTGCGCACCCTCTCGAACCAGATAGAACAAACTCGAGTCTTCCGACTGCGCAAGCTCATAGTCAGCGAGGATCGCCCGTTCTCGTTGATGAAATGGGTCCTGATCACACCCAACGAGAACTAAAAGAAGGACTGCGCACGCGACTCTCACGGCGCTTTCTCCGTCCACGTGTACACCTGATCGGCATTACCGCCGGGCGAGAACGTGCTCCTGTTCCAGTCGGGAGCTTTGCCGTACATCAACGACGTGAAGCTCGTCGTGTTCGTCACGGTATAGCGCACCATGCCACTCGGCTCCGGCCGAATGTCGAGCGTGAAGCTGCCAACGAACTGCTGAGTAGAGTTCGTTCCTGCTTTTACAAGGCCTTTCAGACCGAACTTACCGTTGAAGTTTAGGACCGGCACAAGCGGCTGTTTGTTCGCGATATTCGCGGCGTTCTTCTGCAAGAAAAATTGTCTGGCGTGGTTCACTTCGGGCGCATTCTTCATGTCCGCCACCTCGTTGCTCGGTGGTACGTACACCTTGTGTTCGCTCCCCCGTCCGAGAGCCCAATCCAGAGTATTCCTGATCACGTCGAGCCACTTCTCGCCAGTCGGGTCCGTTAGGCCGAGCGGGTTGTTTAGCACATACGCGTAGCGGTTCCAATTCTGCGGTTTTTCAAGGTAGCTGCGCATCTTTTCCTGCGTTGCCTGATTTCCGGGGTCCGCTCGCCAGAAGTCATGACGACCAACGCTGAGGAACCTTCCCACGCTCGGGTTGTAGTACCTGGCATGCATGTCATCGATCGCATGCCCATCCTCCCCGCCCATCCCGCCCGCGTAGTCCCGCTCGTGCCCCGTGAACTTCATCGGTTCCTCGCGGTCGAAGCCGCCTGCACTAGGGCCTTCCTGCGCGACTGGGGACTGCTCGTCGCCGAACGGGTAGTAGTCGTGATACGACACGAGCTGGCCGTTGTCCGAGGTGATCAGGCGCGGGCTGCCGAGATGATCGAGATGGAAGTGGCGGCGGCCGCCCATCTCCACCGGACGCTGTGATCCGAGAAGGAGTCCGTCGCGCCAGACGAAGTCTTCCACCCACAGTGAGGGCGCCGATGGGTTCGTCACCGAGCTCTTGTACTGGCGGAGAACCTTGCCTGCTTCGTCACGCACGCTCCACGTCCACCAGGCT
>JBBRNB010000185.1:0-4001 GCA_038230535.1 Thermoanaerobaculia bacterium | reverse complement strand
CGTTGCCACCGGTTTGCAGGGGCATGAAAAGGCACCCCGGCAGGGGTGCGTGAAACGTCAAGCTCGATGTCGTTCCATACGATCGAGCCTGCCCGGCTTCACGCACCCCTGCCGGGGGCCCCGGCAGGGGTGCCCTTCTTTTGCATACGGAACCGGTGGCAACGCCTCCGGCGTGGCCACCGGCTACCCTCACGCACCCCGTTGGGGTGCCGAGAAACGTCCAGACTCGAGCGCACGCCGTTGAGGTGCCGAGAAACGTGCAGACTCGAGCGCCTTCGGCGGCCTCGGTTCTCCCGTCGCGTGAAGATGGCCGCCGAGGCGGCGGCCCCCACACGGTCCAAAGCCCTACACGGTCCAAGGCCCTACACGGGTCCCGAGGGATGCCCTAGCCGGGCCGGCGACGGCGTTGCGGCGGTGGCGTTTCATCGAGCCCCGTCTTTCGCGCATTCTGCCAGCGCATCGGCAGCGCGTTGGTCGTCACCGTCTCATTTCTATCGACCCACTTCGGGAACAGCTCGGCGGCCAGCTCCCGGTCGCGCACCGCTCTCTCCGGGATATCGATCAGCTTCACGAAGGGCGCCGGGTCACTCAGGAAGTTGACCCGAAGCTGCAGCGCTCTGGGCTTCGGCGACCAGGGGGAGTTCTCCGGTACCCGGATGCTGATGTGCGCGCCGGTGTTGAACGAACGGCGGGCACCCGAAGGAATGGAGACAAGCCTGGGCAGGAACTCTTCACCGGGTATCTCCGTTCCGATATCGATCGTGATTGTGCGTGTGTCCGGATCGTAGGTCGTCTGCGGCAGGAGATCGGCGATGAGGATCGTCGTCGAGCGCTGGTTCGTGATGTCGTACTTGATGGAGATGCTGGTACCTTGCACCAAGTCTTCGCCGTAGATCTCGGCATCGACACGAACACTGTTCTCCGTGCCGACCATCCGCCGCGCCTCTTTCATGTCGATGCTGCCGGGCTTCGCGGCCGGCATCGGCGGCGTCGTGGTGTTGCAAGCGGCCGCGAGCAGCAGAGCCAACGTACAGACAACTCGTCTCATCACGTCCATCCCCCGGCCGCAAAACTACTACCGTTTGCTTGCAGAAGTAAAAAACAAACGCGCACAAAATGAAAAAAGGCCTCCCGCGAGGGAGGCCAGATCATTTTCCGATCAGAGGCCGCGTTTCTTCGCGCGGATGTTGCGCCGGCTGCCTTTCGGCTTACCACCACCACCGCCGTAGGCGCCGCCGCCACCACCGCCGCCGTAGCTACCTCCGCCACCGCCGCCGCCATAGCCGCCACCACCACCACCGCCGTAGCCGCCACCACCGCCGCCGCCTCCGCTGTAGCCACCACCACCACCGCCACGTCCGGCGCCGCCACCACCGCCGAACGAACGGCCAGCACCGCCGCCACCGGCGCGAGGCGGGCGATCTTCGGCCGCATTCACGCGAAGCGCGCGGCCGCCCAGATCATGTCCATTGAACTTTTCGATCGCCTTCGCCGCATCCTCGTCCGATTCGAACTCGACGAAGGCGAACCCGCGGGGCCGCCCCGACTCGCGATCGGTCGGAAGAAACACGTCTCGTACCGTTCCGACCTGCGCAAACAACGCTTCGACCTCGTCGCGCGTTGTGTTGAAGTCGAGATTCCCTACGAAAACCTTGGAAGCCATCAACATCTCCTCTTCTGCGGCTCATGCCTGCCAGTGCATGGCTTCCGGCCTTCCGCGCACGAAGTGTATCGCGTTGCACGAACCATTCGCTGGAAAAACTCGGGCCGGCCGGTGGCCGCAGGCCTCTCAGTCGATCTTCAGGACGGCCAGGAAGGCCTCCTGAGGAATCTCCACTTTTCCCACTCGTTTCATCCGCTTCTTCCCCTCTTTCTGCTTTTCGAGGAGCTTGCGTTTGCGCGAGATGTCGCCGCCGTAACACTTTGCGAGGACGTCCTTGCGCATGGCCTTCACGGTTTCGCGGGCGATGATGCGATTACCGATGGCTGCCTGCAGAGCGACTGCGAACATCTGGCGTGGGATGAACTCTTTCATCTTCTCGACCAGGAGCTTTCCGCGCGCGTAGGCCTTCTCTTTGTGCACGATGAGAGAAAGCGCGTCGAGCGGCTCCCCGTTGATCAGGATGTCCATCTTCACCAGATCGCTTTCGCGGTAACCCACGAACTGGTAATCGAGTGAGGCATATCCGCGCGAGATCGATTTCAGCTTGTCGAAGAAATCGAGAATCACCTCATTCAGCGGGATTTCATACACGATCATGACTCTGTTGCTGCTGACGTACTCGAGCTTCTTCTGTATGCCACGCCGATCAGTGGCCAGAGCGAGAATCGGGCCGACGAATTCGTCAGTCGTGAGGATGGTGGCCTCGATGAACGGCTCTTCGATGGCGTGGATATAGGCGGGATCAGGCATCTTCTGCGGGTTTTCGACCCAGAGCTCGTCGCCGTCTGTCTTCTGAACGCGATAACGCACGCCCGGTGCCGAGGTCAATAGCTCGAGATTGAACTCACGCTCCAAACGCTCCTGGATGATCTCCATGTGCAACAGCCCAAGGAAGCCGCAGCGGAATCCGAACCCGAGGGCGAGCGAGCTTTCCGGCTCGTAGCTGAACGATGCGTCATTCAGCTTGAGCTTGCCGACCGCATCGCGCAGGTCTTCATAATCCTCGGTATTGATCGGGAAGATGCCGGCGAAAACCATCGGCGTCACTTCCTTGAAGCCAGGCAGAGGCGGCGGCGAGGCGTTCGCCGTCGTGATGGTGTCGCCGATCTTCGCCTGCACGATGTCTTTGATGTTGCCGGAGAGGAACCCGACCTCGCCGGCGCCGAGGCGATCGACTGCTTTCGCCTTGGGCGTGTAGATCCCGAGCTCCGTCACCTCGTAGATGCGATCGGTCGAAAGGAATTTCATCTTCATCCCTTTGCGGATCTCGCCGTCGACGATGCGCACCAGACACATGACGCCGCGATAGGAGTCGTACCAGGAGTCGAAGAGCAACGCGCGTAGGGGGCCGTCTGGATCGCCCTTCGGCGCGGAGATCTTGGTGACGATCTTTTCGAGGATCTCATCGACTCCGATTCCTGACTTAGCTGAGGCCAGAACGGCATCATGCGCATCGAGGCCGATCACGTTCTCGATCTGCTCGCGTACCTTCTCCGGCTCGGCGGAGGGCAGATCGACTTTGTTGATCACGGTGAGGATGTCGAGACTGTTGGCGATGGCCAGATAGCTGTTGGCGAGTGTCTGGGCCTCTACGCCCTGTGTCGCGTCGACGACAAGCACCGCTCCTTCGCACGCGGCCAGACTGCGCGAGACCTCATAGGAGAAGTCGACATGGCCTGGCGTGTCGATCAGGTTGAAAACGTAGTCCTGACCGTCCTTGGCTCGGTACTGAAGATTGACCGCGCGGGCCTTGATGGTGATGCCCCGTTCGCGCTCGAGATCCATGTCATCGAGCATTTGCTCGTGCATGTCCCGGCCTTCCACCGCGCCAGTCTTCTGCAGCAGACGATCCGAGAGGGTCGTCTTGCCGTGGTCGATATGGGCGATGATCGAGAAATTGCGGATGTACCGAGGATCAGGCATCAGGCGGCGGGGTGTCTAACACCAACGGGAGCGTTTGTCATCCAACCTGTCATTCCGAGCCGCGAAGACGGCGAGGAATCCCCAGCGACGTGCGCTTCCGACGGTGCAGCAGCGGCTACCGGCTGGGGATTCCTCGCCGTCTTCGCGGTTTCCAAGAAACTCCCAGGGTTTATGCGGCTTTCTCGGGATCTCTCAACCTGGGGCATCGACATGAACGAGGTGATCGGGGCTGCCGGTCGTGGTACGTTGCGCGCGAAGGCGCGCGAAACAATATAGCCCCGCGCTCGGCGCGGGGTACTTCGTGGTTGAGGAATCTGCGGCCGCGAAGGCGGCCGCCACAGGATCCAGGCGCGATGGTCGCGGTTATGGCGACCGCCTTCGCGGCCGCAAACCATCCACTACGACGATTACCCCT
>JBBRNB010000184.1:0-4333 GCA_038230535.1 Thermoanaerobaculia bacterium | reverse complement strand
CGTTCCATACGATCGAGCCTGCCCGACTTCACGCACCCCTGCCGGGGTGCCCTTCTTTTGCATACGGAACCGGTGGCAACGCCTCCGGCGTGGCCACCGGCTACCCTCACGCACCCCGTTGGGGTGCCGAGAAACGTCCAAGCTCGAGTGATCCACCAATATGTCGTCGGTGTTTCACCTACACGCCGACAGTGTTTAAGCGCTTACGCGGATTCAGCGACGATCATGGACGCCAGGAGGCCGCCGGAACGCTGCCGTCCCGGCGGCTGGCACGGCGGCGTCCCGCCGCCGATGAGAGCGGGACGCTCTCAGGCCAGCCGCCAGCGTTCCGTCCGCGAGCATCGCGGTTGCGGCTGCTACCAGCTTCAGGGAGCGCTCAAAATGGCCAAAACGAACGCCGAATCGGGGGCTCCTCCCCAGAAAGCATCGCGATCTCCCTCTCCACGAAGTCGACAAATGCCGGCAGGCTGGTTGCCCTCCTCCATTCGGCGCTGAGGGATGCAGCCAGGCGCCGCAGCGACTCCAGATCCGCCACGCAGCGCCCGATCGCCTCGGCGATCGAGTCGGGGTCCAAATCATCGAAGATCGTTCCTGCGGCGCGGCCTGCCTCGATCTGTTCTGACATCCATGTCCCGCGTGTCACCACTACCAGCTTGCCGAACGCCACAGCTTCCGCAAATACGCCGGAGGCACGTTTGCGATAGGGGATGACTTCGTAAGGACATAACAGGATATCCGCGTTGTTTAGCGCGGCCTCGTACTCTGCGGGAGGCATCCCGTCGCGGATGACCGACACTTCCGGTTCCTCGGCGATCCGCCCGAGGATGTCGGCCTCTTCCGCGGTGAGGGTGTTGTTGGTCAGTTGCACGACGAACGACACCTGCACGCGCGGCCGGCAGGATCGGATGATCCGCGGGATCAGATACGAGCCCTTCTCGCGCCGCAGGCCGCCGAGGATCGCCACGCGCGGGCGATGGGGACCAGGATTCGGCAGGCTGTCCGGATTCCCGTAAGGCAACGGAATCGGCGCGACCGATACCTCCGTACCGAGCAGTCCGGTCAACTCCCCGGCCAGCAGATCGGTCGTGGCGCAGAAGATCACTCGGTGCGCGTCTTCCTTGGTCAGGCTCGCGATCGTGGCCTCGAGCTTGCGGAACTCGGCGATCTGGCGGTCGTATTCGTCGCGGCCTGCGCGGTTCCAACGGTCGCTGACGAAGAGGATGACGATCCATGGCTTCTTCCGGCGCGGCAGCTCCTGCAACCAGCGTGTGAGTGCGTGCGCCTCGAGTTGCGTGGAGATCGTGAGCAGCACGACATCACCGGCGTTCAGAATGCGATCGACCCGCTTGTGCAGCATCTCCCGAAAGCGCCGGCTGCGCTCCTCGAAACTCCATTCCAGACGAAAGGTCGGATCGTCCAGGACCGGCTGAGCGCCGAGCGTAGCGACAATCGCAGCGGGTGCCTGGCTGCTGACGAGAAGGACGAGCTCTTGCCCGCGCCGGTCGAACTCCCGTACGAATCCGAGGGCTTCGTTGAAATGGTGGCTGGTGAAGCCGCCAAGCCGGTGATGAAGACAGATGACCTTCATGGGCACGAGTCAAACCTTACATCAGCCACAGGTCTCGGCAATTCGCGTGGCCGAGGAGAGAGGACCAGCCGAAAAGGTCTGCGTCGATGCAGCCAGTGGCCGGAACGACGCCAAAGCTACGCATACTTGCGGCCGGCGACCGTGTTAACGCCTCGAATGTTCGCGTGGATCAAGGTCGACGACCGCATGAACAGCCAAATTTAGGCGTTAACGCGTAGAATCCAGCCGTCAACTGGTAACTTTTACCTGTTAACGCGGTCTGCCGGGCTGTTAACGCCTAAAAACGAGCAGTTAACGCGTAAGTTTTACCTGCTAACGCGTTCCGCCGGGCTGTTAACGCCTAAAAACGAGCAGCTAGCGCGTAAGTCTTACCTGTTAACGCGGTCTGCCGGGCTGCTAACGCCTAAAAACGAGCAGTTAACGCGTAAGTCTTACCTGTTAACACCTTCGGCGACCGTGATCAAGACGTGAATTGTCGTCGATTTCGACCGCCGCCACCTCGCAACCGCACATCCCGTCCAATAAACGATCTCCCCTCTCCTTGAGTAGTGCTTGGTTGAGAACACGACGAACGATGACCGCCGAGGCGCTTTTGACCGATGAAGTGGATACGGCGGTGACGCGGGTATCGGCAACAACGCCGGCACTGCTCGCGGTCATCCGGGCGGCGCGCGACGGGGACGAAAGGGCATTCGAGGAGATCATGATCGCATCGGAACGGCGGGTGGCTCTTCTGGCGTGGCGCATCCTGGGCGATGCCGAAGAGGTGAAGGAGGCGACGCAGGAGACGTTTCTCCGGGTCTTTCGCCACCTCCGGCGTTTCGACGAGCAGCTCGACTTCTTCGGCTGGCTCTTCCGGATCACGGTCAACGTCTGCCGCGACATCGAGAAACGGCGCAGACGGCGTTGGATCTTCGCGCCGGCGGACGACGGTGCATCCATCGCCAGCAACGCACGCGGTGCCGATGACGCGCTGATGGCGAAGGATGACGCGGCGTTGCTGACGCGCGCCATCGATGCGCTGCCGAAGAAGGAACGGCTGGCGGTCATCCTGCGCGAAGTTCAGGAGCTGCCAACCGAGGAGGTTGCAACCATCCTCGGCATCTCGCCGGCCACCGTGCGGGTGCAGGTCAGCAAAGCGCGCGGGAAACTGCGCGTCTGGATCGAAGCATGGCGCGGAGGTGCGCGATGAAGATGACTGAGTACCGCTCGCAGCAGCCGTTGAGCGATGACGATTTCGCGTCCATCCGCCGCAACGTAATATCGGCGATCGCAGAACAGAAGGAACGCCGCTTCCTTCCGATGATGCTGCAGTTCGCCCTCGCCGCCTCGGTCGTGATCGCCGTCGCCAGCATCCTGTTCGCGCATCGCCCCGCACCACCAGTGTCAATCACCACCAGGCAACTCAGCAACCCAGCAACGCAGCAACCCCAAATCCAACCCCAAGTCCAGCAACCCCAACTCACCGCGCCCGTCACAGTCGTCCGCGTCACCCATCGGCCGCGGCGTCACCAGACAGCGCCGCATATCGAGCTGGTCCAACAGAACATCCGCGTCGAATTTCGGACATCGGATCCCGACGTCCGCATCATCTGGATCGCGAGCCAGACCCCAACACCAACTGGAGGCAAATCATGAAACGGTTCACCATCATCCTGGCAGCGCTCCTCATCTCCGTCTGCGCCTTCGCGCAGGAGAAGAAAGAGGACGACTACAACACCAGCCGCGACCTTCGCAGCAAAGTCTTCGAGGTCCACAACCGCGACGCGCGCGAGATCGCCGCGTCTGTGAAGCTCCTCGGCAGCGGCTTCAAAGGGGCCGGCCTGAACGTCAACAACGACATGCACACCATCACCGTGCGCGACTTCCCAGAGAACCTTCTGGCGATCGAAGGAGCGATCACCCGGCTCGACCGGCCGATCGCCGAATCGCCGGACATCGAGATGAAGATCTCGGTACTGATCGGCTCCAAGACCCCGCTCGCCGGCGCGCCGCCTGTTCCGGATGAGCTACTGCCTGTGGTCAAGCAGCTCGAATCGACCCTTCGCTACGCCCATTACGGACTGATGACCGCCGTCGTGCAGCGAACGAAGCCCGGCGACGGCTTCATGGGCTCCGGCGTGGCCGAACCGACACTCCTCGGCATGACCGTTCGGGAAGGACAACCGATTCTCTACAACTACCACCTCCGGCACATCACTGCCACAAGCGGTGAACGGCCGTCGATCGACGTCAAGACCTTCGAGTTCTCGATGCGCGTCCCCATCAACGTCGGCAGCGCCACCCCGACGCAGTATCAGTCCGTCGGCTTCGAAACGCCGGTGTCGATCCGACAGAACGAGAAGGTAGTCATCGGCACGACGACGATGGGTGAGAAGGCGTTGATCGTGGTTGTGACAGCTACGGTAGCGCCGAAGAACTAAACCATTGCACCACAGAGGCACAGCCTCTGTGGTGCCTGGAGATTGGACGTTTCGTGGCGTAACGAAAGCACGCCAGAGGCGTGCGTGAAGGTTGGACGTTTCGGGGCGTAACGAAAGCACGCCAGAGGCGTGCGTGAAGGTAGCCGGTGGCCACGCCGGAGGCGTTGCCACCGGTTTGCAGGGGCATGAAAAAGGCACTCCGGCAGGGGTGCGTGAAACGTCGAGCTCGATGTCGTTCCATACAAATCGAGCCTGCCCGGCTTCACGCACCCCTGCCGGGGTGCCCTTCTTTTGCATACTGAACCGGTGGCAACGCCTCCGG
>JBBRNB010000183.1:0-4336 GCA_038230535.1 Thermoanaerobaculia bacterium | reverse complement strand
GGACGCCGATGAGCTGATCCTCGTCCGCGGAGGGCTGGCCGCCGACTCGCTCGATGTAGCGGACTTTCGGATCCGCCTTCAACGCTGCGAGCGAGCCGGGCGGGATGGTGATGACCAGTTGATCCTCCTGACGGGACTCGACGGTCCCGCCGAGGCTGGCCACGTCCGGAGCGGCACCGGAGCGCTGGTTGAGGATGACGATGTAGCGCTGGCTCTGCTCGGCAGCCGCAAGCGGAAGGACGATGACCACGGAGGTGACGACAGCGGCGAGAAGAATGCGTGCGATTCGGTTCATAGTCTTCTCCAGGCAAGTTGAGGGTCGTATCTGGAAAATCAACTTCCTGAGTGAATCAACGACGGTGTTAAGTTGATTTTCCAGATACGACCCTCCAGCCCCCGAACCTAGTCGCCTTTACACTAAGCAACTGCGCGAGAAGCGCGGCCTCAGCCAGGCCTAGCTCGCGGCGATGATCGGCGTACACAAGAGCCACATGCTTCGCTACGAACACGGCCAGACGTCCCCCACTGCGCAGAGGATCATCGCCCTGGCGCGGGGCCTCCGCGTGACCGCAGACGCGCTACTTCGCGGAGATCGCAAAGGCGAGGAACCGCTCGAGTTCGCGAACGTGCGACTCTACGAACAGATGCGAGTCCTCGATCAGCTGCCGCGCAGCGACCAGCAGACCGTCATCGATCTGATCGATGCGGTGATCGCGCGCTACGAAGTGCAGCATGTCGTCGATCGTCGTCGGCCATCGACGCAACGCTAAGCGACACGCGACCCCATCCATCGATTCATGTGCAGCTCTCCGGGTCGGGCGGTGGAACGAGGAGCTCCAGAGGCGGAGCACGTCGCTCCGTCGGCGTCGCTACACCACGCCACACGCGCCGATCGGCGACGGGGTCAAGGCGGCTGGGTGGCGGAGGCCTTGACGCCGTCGTCGATCGGCGCGATTCGTCGCTGTGCGACGCCGGCGGAGTGATGTGCGGCATTTTCGACGAGAGCGCGAGCCGCCGCGGTGTTGGGCGGGGGCAAGAGGAGCAGCGGGCCAGACGGCGCTGGGGTGCGGGCGGGGGAAGCGCCGGGCCAGGAGCGGAGCGCGGCGAGGAGAGAGCGAGGGGGCGCGGGAGGGCGTGAAGCGAACGCTCGCCGCGCGTAGCGACGCGCGCGCAGACGGCGCCAGCCGGCGAGCACGCGCGGCCCGCGGGCACTCGCGAGGAGCGAGATTGGCGACGGGACGGGGCGGCGGAACGTGAGAGCGCGACGGAACCAGTCCGCCTAATCTCCCGGTCAGCTGCACGGCACCGCACACGATGAACGTGGCACTCACGACCACCGCGACGCGGGGCCGTGTCGGCTGCACCGGAAGATTAGGCGGGGCCACGGGCGACGCGCGTGCAACCGCGAGGACGGGCGGGTGGAGTGCGAGCTCGCGATGCTTGTGGCCATCGCCGGGGGAAAGCCGCCG
The DNA here is from genome assembly GCA_038230535.1 of Thermoanaerobaculia bacterium. Classification (GTDB taxonomy): domain Bacteria; phylum Acidobacteriota; class Thermoanaerobaculia; order Gp7-AA8; family Gp7-AA8; genus JADGNZ01. The sequence goes on along the minus strand of JBBRNB010000183.1, from coordinate 2,867 downwards.
GCGTGGCGTTTGCCCGCGCGCACTGTCGCTCACCTTTCCGCGCGCGTTGCAAACGCCATGACGGCGGCTTGGGTGGGCGGGGAGTCACGTCGAAGAACGAAGCTCTGACCCAACTTCGTCGGCCGCCGGCGAGGGGGGCGAGATTCTGTGCGCGCGTCAGCGCTGCACCCGTGGTTGATTGAAAACCCTTGCTCTTTCGGCAGAAGGTACGAGCTCCAGGACTCCCGATTGCACGGAGATCGTCTGACCTTGACGGTTGACGAGTCTTGCCGTTACGCGCACGAGCCAGGGCCACAACGCATCCGATTCCGAGAACGATGTTTTCAGTACCTTTTGAAGGTTCAGCGTTCGGAGCGTGACGGCTCGATCCATATCACGCTGCAGACCACGCAGGACGAATACCCGCATGTCATCATCGCTCGTTAACTGCCCCCAGCTGACTTCATTGCCAGTCCTCAGTTTCTCGAAGTCGGCAACCGAGTATGCATACGCCGGCGCGATCATGTATTCCGTAGTGGTCAACAAGAAGAACTCTTCGCTGTCGTTTGTTGCGTCGACGATCTTTGCCACTACACGGATGCCGAGCGGCCGTGAGGCGTGCGCCGGTTCACTCCACCGTACCATGTCTGAACATTCTGCTTTGGAGATGCATGTCTGAAAGCTAACGGACTTGATTTGCGCATCTGACGCCTCGGCAACGCCGCCGCTCACCGCGAGCACCAAAAGTAGCGATGCTCTGATAATCATGGCGGCGTCACCGGAACATCCACCGCTACGGGAACCTGTTGCGGGCTTAGCTTCCACAGGTAGTTGATGATTGCCGGATTCTGGCCGTAACAGAGGCAGCCGTGAGTCTGGCCGGGGGATGGCGCTGTTGGCTCTTGCCCGTGAAAGAACAGGCCACGATCCTGACCACCCATCGGATTCAGATACGCGCGCATCGGACCATAGGCCGATCGAATGTCGTAGAGCAGGCCGTCGGCCGGATTTGGCAGGCCGCCCGGCCGGATCACTTGCATGCCGTAGAACACAGGCGGATTGTTGTCTGGGGAGTTCGGATTCACGGCGTTCGGACCTGTCGCATCGCGATATCGGTGCGGATCTTGTAGTTCCCCGCTCCGATCCGCGGTCCCGCTCCTCCCGAGAAGCCAGTGCCGGTCATCGCAACTTTGTTTTGGTTGTACAGCGTAAAGTTGAACTGCGTCGCGCCGTTCTTCGTCCCCGTCGCCTGTGCGACGAGCAGATGTGTGTAGTTGCTATGGTACGTGTGCTTGTTGACGGTGTAATCCTCGCCCTTGTGCCACTGCCACGTGCCGTTGATGTCGAACCAGTTGCGGCCATCCGGATCGACGCGATTCATCGGATTGTTGGCGGTGTACGAGTAACGATTCCACAGCTGCGGGCTCTGTATCGCTCCCGGTTTGATACTCGGATCGACGGATAAGAACCGGCCCATCGTCCCCATCTCATACCGTGCATGCATATCGTCGAGCGTGTGGGGATCGTTGCCGAGTGCATCGCGCTCATGCCCGGTGAACTTCATCAACTCCGCTGGCTGCTCGTTCGGGGTCAGGCTTAGCTCAGCCCCGAACGGGTAGTACGAGTGGACGCCGAGTTGCACACCCTTGTCGCCGGTCACCACCCGTGGCGTGCCGAGGTGGTCGAGGTGAAAGTGCTGGGTAGTCGTCGGGGTCAGGTTGCCCGGCGTCGTCGCCGTGACTGACGCCAGGAGCAGGCCGTCGCGCCAGATATAGTCTTTCGCCCACTGACGATTTGATGTCGGCAGCCCGCCCTGCGGCTGCAGGCTCGTGAACTCGCGCAACACCTTTCCGTCCAGACCTCGGACTGTCCAGGTCCAACTCGCACCGCGGGCTGTGGCGATCCGTTCGTCATCGGCGGTGTAGATGAATTGGCGGTCGTCGTTGTTCGTCGCCGCGTGGACCAGACTCCCGGCCGAGTCGTAGGTGTAGTTGGCGTTGTAGGTCGTGTTGCCGACGACGTCCTGGATGAAGGTCAGATTTCCGGCGGCGTCATATTGAGCACCGGTGATGTGGTTCGTGGCTGCGTCGATCGCAGGCGAGAGCTCGCAGCCGCCGAGGCAGCCGACTGATCCCCCGGTCCGCGACGCCGCGGTTCGGTTTCCGAAGGAATCGTACGCGTAGTCCTGCCGGCTCTGGACGTTTGTCCGCTGGACATCCGCGGTCCCCGCTGACCAGGCGGCCGGCCGTATCGTAGATATACGTATCGCTTCCGATCGCGCGGATGTTGCCCATCGCATCGTACGAGTAGGTACCCGAGCACCACGAGGCGCCCGGTGGGCAGGTTTGCGCAAACGCTGCGATGGTGCTCAGCGTTGCGGCGAGGGAGAAGAGCAGAACGCGTCTGATCATCGGACACCGTCCCGGATCTGTTGCATCTGATACGCCCATATTCTCCCGTTCGTTGCGGGTGTCTGTCCGCTGTAGGTTACTCCGTGTCCGACCAGAATGCTGACTGCCTCGTCAAGGCGTTGTCGTGCGGTTATGTTGTCGGCGGCAGTCACAAGTCCGGTTGAGGGAGCGTAAGAGCTCCATGCCGAACTGAGCCCGGCCGCGTAGCGAACGGCATCGATGGCATGCCGAAGTTCTCCGATGTGTGCTCCTTTGATACGCGTCACGCCAGCGACGAGCCGTTCGTCGGTGAAGAGAGTCGTGGCGATGGTGGCGTAATCCAATGCGCTCGGAGAGGAGGTGGCGTCGAACCCGCCGATGGTGGCTCCGGTACGGACCCGGTATAGATAGGTCGTGGGGTTGACCGTTGCTCCTAAGGAGTCGGTAACGGTGATCGAAGTCACGTGACCTCCGATCGGTAGCCAGTCGTTGAGTGTG
>JBBRNB010000182.1:0-4525 GCA_038230535.1 Thermoanaerobaculia bacterium | reverse complement strand
TCGCTCATCCGAGGATGGCTCAGGTGGGACACAGATGGAGTGAATCGTCGATTCGTTGATTGGTGAATCCGACACTCACCCGGCCACGCAATCGCCTCTCGCCGCCGGGTTATCCCGAATGTCATGTGCTTGCCGGGTAGGCTTATCCGCAGATGACGCAGATGTACGCAGATGAAAACCGTCCTCCATCTGCGTCATCTGCGGACAAGCCTTTTCATCAACCGGCCGGCCAAGCCATCGCCTCGGCGAACCCCGGCAGCGCCGCCGACAGCTCCTCGACGTGCGCGCTGGCGATGCCGTCCAACTCCCGCTCCAGCACGCCGCTGACGGTTGTCGCCTGCTGTTCCGCCCGATACTCCAGCATATCGATGTGATGCCGCGGCAGCCGGACGCGCAGCTCCGCGCTCCGGATCGCCTGCGGCAGGATGCCGTCCGCATCGTCCCCGAGCGCCTCTTCGATGACGTGCACCGGCCAGATCTCCAGCGCCTTGGCCATCATCTCCGCCCGCGGAAACCACTTCCCGAGCGGCGTCGTCCACAGCTCAACGTCACCAGACGCAATGGCCTCGGACATCTGCCTCCGCGTCCACCCGAGGAGCCCCTCCGCCTGCATAATGCTGACATGAGGCCGTGGCTGTAGGAAGATGTGACGGATGCGGGAGATGACGTCGGGTTCGAGCATGGTTGGGTGCCTCGCTGACTTGTACGATACTATAAGTTCATCGCGACGTAGAAGCAAGGGAAACGTTCGTCCATGACTCGCGTGCGCCAGCCGGAAGGAGAAGTATTCGGCCGTCGCTTGCGCGAGCTGCGCGAGAAGTACGGCGTCACGCAAAACGCGCTCGCAGTCGACTCCGGGCTGACAGAGGCTTACATCAGCAACATGGAGAACGGGTTTGCAGTACCGAGCCTCACGACCGTGCTGCGTATCGCTGTCGCTCTCGATTGCAAGGTAACTGCGCTGGTATCCATCTTCGACAAGACCGACCTGCCGTCGATTCTACCGAGGTGAGCGGCGCTATCGGGTGTCCGAACAGTCGCTGTTCGCTCCCCTGAACTCAGCCTCACTGATGCGAATAACTCGTACTTCTTAGCGGATCTTTCAACGCAATCGCTTCCGACTCGCCAGCATCGATTGCCGAAGATCCGTTCGGGTGTTCACCCCAACTAGGGCTAGGCGTCCAGTCTGTGCCGTTTCGAATGGCTCAGCTTCGCTTCAACAACTTCAACAAAGGAGCGAGAAACAAACGTCGCGTGGCCGCTCGTAATAATTCGCCTCGCGCAATTAACGATGCTAACGGCGGCGACACCTTATAATAGAAAGCCACGAACAAAGCACCGAGCTTTGATCGAAGCAACACATCGTCGCGAAAGCGACTTAGTAAAACAACCTCATTCGCCAATGATGATCCGTAGGCTGCTGTAGCAATAAAGCATCCTCCCTTCGAACTGCTTAAGTTTTCATCCTTTATGCTAGCGCTAGCTGAATTTCCGATCTTGCTCACCGAAGGGCGGCGATGGCGGAATCGCTCACCAGATGGCAAGCCAAAACTTCGGCCAGTGTAGACGATCTCTTCGACGCTGACGCAGGTCGCTTCTTTTAGACTGATGTCCAAGCACAAGAACGTCACGTCGTTCTTTAACCCAAACTCCGCATAAATATGACGCGGGTTCATATAGGACCAACTGTACTCGGCATAGTCGATCCGGCCGCTGAACAAATATGTACCGCCTGGCTCGCACGGGAGCGTCGCCCCCAACGGGTAGGAAATGCGGCCCCCAAATTCAAACCTAAGTACATTGGTTCCTTCATCGACAATAAACACCTTTTCGAGGTAGACCGTCCTACCATCTTCGTGCTCGTATATATCACGCATGCGACCAAACAGCTTCATCCATCGCGTTTTGGCAAACGAGTAGATATCTTCTGGTGTATCGATATCACTGTCGACTGCACTCTGATGAGCATTTCGTTCGTCGTCATCTAGCATCAGCGTATTGTTGATGTCTCCACCCCAATAGATCTTCAGGAACTTCTCGTACAACTCTGGAAACTCCAGGATATCTGTGCCATCCTTGTCAGATAACGTGCGTGAGTTGCCGGCAACAGCAGCGCGTTCTTGACCCGTCCCGGCGGCGTCGCCCTCAGTTTTGATCGGAAGAATGACATCTCTGACGATGTCTCGCTTGAGTTTGACCGCGGTCTCGTATGAGACGTCTGCCCCTGCGATTAGCCCGTCTTTGAGCGAGTCGACAATATCTGGATCACACGCGGCACGAAACGTAATGAGTGTGATGGCGTCGATCTGATCTTCGGTCAAACTGTACCGCGCCCGCATCTCCTCCAGTAGTGCTCCAAAAATGCCGTCCTCGAGCCTTTTGCGAATGATGGTCTTGTACGGCTCGGGAGCTAACGCTAAGGAATCTTCGATGAAATCGCGATCTGGCTCTTCTGACATCGGCTTCCCTTTCGTTGGCGAGTAATGAATGAGCGGCGAAGCATCGCACGGGTACTTTCTCGCAATGATTGCCGATGTGTGTATGACGGCATAATCGACAGTTGCTGAGGCTTATTAGTCTGCTATCTTGTCCGATTGCCGTCCACTGAATCTCTGCGGCTATGTAATTTTTGCGTCCTTCCGTATCGTCTCCCGAAGAGCGAAGGGCTAAACCACCGGCTAACCCAGACTACTTCCTTCCGACCGCAGCACTTGGTACTGACGAACTGATCCAAGTGTGAACCGATTCTCCTAACGGTCAATCAAGCGTCTTGGTGCATGTGCCACGAGTGCCCGCAGTCCTTACAGTAGTCGTTCTTTGGGCTGTTGGGCCGGTAGCCTCTGCAACCACAGGCCTTACACCTCCCTGACCCCGCGATCGGGCCAATGTCTATCGACAATACGTCCACCAGGCCATTGCTGTCAGTTATGTCCTTCATAACTTTGTCTTGTCCTCCCGAACGAGCTCCCTCATAACGTTTTCTACTAACCTGTGCCCGGCGCTCGAGATCGAGACAGAGCCTACCGGAGCGTATGCCCGCACAGCTTGCAATGCTCGTGGCCGTACGCGCAGTCTTTGCACGTGAAATGACCTTTCGAACAGGTCTTGCCGCCGGAGAGATCCTTCTTCTTCCCGCATGAGTCGCAAACTCGGTCTGACATGCTATATCTCCTATCTTCGTACGCAACGCACGCCGTTCTGTGCTGTCGAGATCCGCGAGCTGTCTCGGCTACAGCTTCGCCAAGCTCACGTGACAGTTGGCTGTTGTTACTCCTCGAATACCTAAGGAGGGTCCTTTCGGTTCCATTTCCCTACCCCGGTGTGGCGGAATAACCGAGAAGGCTCGACGATGAGCGCGTGGGGCCACACCTTCGTACTTCGATCGCGTCGGATCAATCCCGCGCAAGTTTCTGCGTCAGAGTGACTTACAGCCCTTGAGAGGGTTCAGGCGTTTTCCCTGCAGAGCATGGCTCCGTAGAGGAGAAACACTTGGGGTCAGGTCGAAAGCGAGCGTGAGTGCAGGCCTGTCACGCGGTCGCAGCCAGGCTTTTCGGCACTTTCGACTTCGACCTGTCCCCGAATTCCTGTCCCGCTCCACCACTCCAATCACGGACGGCTCGTCCAGGGATTGAATAGCGGAACTCCGGTCACGCGAATATCCTCGGTGTTTCGTATGACGAAGGTCAGACCGTGGTGAAGTGCTGTTGACGCGAGTTGCGCGTCCACGGTCGGAAGGGGCAGCCGCTGTCGTTGAGCAAAGGCCTCGACCTGTCCCCAGCGTTCCGCGGCTCCTGCGTCGAACGCCAGCAGCCGCCCTGCAAACCGAACGCGCAAATCTCGATCGAGCCAGCTCTGAAGGGCGGCGCGCTTCGGCTCTCTCTCATCGAGCAGGTCGATGCCTTTTCGGATCTCACCGATCGTGATGACGCTCAAATGCAGCAGCTCTTCCGGTGTGGTCTCAATCCATTCCGCGACGCTGCGGGCCGGCCGCGGCTTCATGAGCTCGGAGATGACATTCGTATCGAGCAGGTAACCGGAAGGCTTCGCTACGATCGGATCTTTCTCGTCTTGTCGCGTTTCCGCTTCAGATCGAGTACCAGCCCGCTGGTGGGCGCGGACTGGAAAAACTCCAGCAGCGAATCCGGTTGCCGCGACTTCCCGGCCGCGCTATCAAAATCCTCGGCCGATACGATCACCACCGCCTCGCCGTGTTGTTTGACCACCCGTTGCGGGCCCTCCGTACGCACGAGGCGGAACAACTCGCTAAACCGCGCTTTCGCCTCGTGAAGTTGCCAGACTTGATGCTTTTGCATGCCGTTAGACTACTTTGACTAGTGCCTCGTCAATCTTGAATCTTGTGGTCGATCCGGTTCCGTGTGGACTTGATGCTACGCCCACCCAAGGGGGTTCGGCCCATCGCCGCTGGGCCCTACCAGCACGAGCATTGGCAATAGAAAAACTCACGCGCGGCCGGCCGGCGGTCGTAGGGCCCAGCCGCGCTTGGCCGAACCCCCCCATGGCGGGC
>JBBRNB010000181.1:0-4583 GCA_038230535.1 Thermoanaerobaculia bacterium | reverse complement strand
CGCGAAATGATGTGGACAATCCTCGCCAACTCTGAACAGGTTTTCGCGCGCCGGAGGCGCGCTTTGGAGTGCGGTGGCGCCCAGCCACCGCTTTGGGAGGGGGCCCCCCCCCGGTTCACGGAACACACGTCCTGGTTGCGGGCAACGCCGAGCCTCCGCGGTAGCCTCAGAGAGTGTGCACAAATCGCGTATTTTCCGCTGCAGTGCAGGGCCGCCGCCCCGGCGGCCAGCGCCGCACGCGGCGCGATAGTTCGAAGCAAACACACGGCCTCACGGCCGTTGGCCGCCGGGGCGGCGGCCCTACACTGCAGCGCCAGCAGCCTCAGGATGACAGGTATGTGAGACGCGGCAATTGTCCACACGCGCTCACGCGAACTCACTCCGCGAGCCGCGACAGAATCAATGTCGCATTCGTGCCGCCGAAGCCGAAGGAGTTCGACATCACGTGGTCCACCTTCTGGTGGCGGGCCTTGTTCGGCACGTAGTCGAGATCGCAGGCGGGGTCGGGCGTCTCGTAGTTGATCGTGGGCGGGATGATGTTCGTTCGGAAACACATGGCTGCGATGGCCGCTTCCAGTCCGCCGGAGGCGCCGAGGAGATGGCCGGTCATCGACTTCGTCGAGCTCACGGCGACTTTGTGGGCATGCTCGCCGAAGAGCGCCTTGATGGCCACCGTCTCAGTCTTGTCGCCCACTGCCGTCGATGTGCCGTGGGCGTTGATGTAGTCGATGTCGGACGGCTGCAGTCCGGAATCGCGAAATGCGCTCTTCATTACCCGGATCATTCCGCTGCCATCCTCGGCCGGTGAGGTGATGTGGTGGGCATCGCTCGACATCCCGTATCCGGTCAGCTCGCAGTAGATCGTCGCGCCGCGCCTTTTCGCATGCTCGATCTCCTCGAGGATGAGGATGCCGGCCCCTTCACCCATGACGAAGCCGTCGCGGTTCAGGTCCCAGGGTCTTGAGGCTTGATGCGGATTGTCATTGCGATGCGAGAGAGCGCGCATCGCGGCGAAGCCTGCCAGCGCCAGCGGCGTGATCACGGCTTCGCTGCCTCCGGCGAACATGATGTCGGCATCGTCGCGCTGAATGATCTTGAAGGCGTCTCCGATGGCATGGGCGCCCGTGGCGCAGGCGGTGGCCGGCGCGGAGTTGGGACCCTTGCAGCCGTAGCGGATCGAGATCTGCCCGGCGGCGAGGTTGACGATGAGCCCCGGAATGAAGAATGGCGAGACCCTGCTTGGGCCTTTCTCAAGCAACTTGGTGTGCATCTGCTCGATCAGCGGAAGTCCGCCGATGCCCGAGCCGACGACGACGCCGAAGCGTTCGCCGTCACAGCTGGCGCAATCGAGTTTGGCGTCCTCAACGGCCATCGCCGCGGCAGCGATGGCGTAGTGAATGAAGGTGTCGGACTTCTTGACTTCCTTTTTCTCCATCCATTGCTCGGGGTCGAAGCCTCGGACTTCGCCCGCGATCTGGCAGGGGTAGGCGCTGGCGTCGAATTTTGTGATCCGTTCGATGCCGGAGCGGCCTTCGATGAGCCCCTGCCAGGTGGGCTCATTGCCGATGCCGAGAGGAGAGATCATCCCGATTCCGGTGACGACGACACGGCGTTTGGTCATAGAAGTTCTTTGAGTTGCAATTGCTGAGACGGGAGCGACTGGACTCGTCCCGGAGACGGCACGGGCCGGCGGCCCGTGCCGAGGGCTCTCTTACGAAGCTTTGGCGCGACTGGCGATGTATTCGCAGGCGTCCTTGACCTTCTTGATCTTCTCGGCCTCGTCATCGGAAATCTCGACCCCGAACTCCTCTTCGAAGGCCATGATCAGCTCGACTGTGTCGAGTGAGTCCGCTCCGAGGTCTTCTACGAACGACGCATCGGGATTCACCTCGTCGGCATCCACTCCGAGTTGCTCGACGATGATTGATTTGACGCGATCCTCAACGGACATCGGTTTCTCCTCCTCGTTTCCACCTGGATTGGGGGGAATGCAGGCGTTTTTTAGCACAAAAGCAAACGAATGCAGAATGCGAATCGTCGTCGGGGAGTTCACATTGGAGCAATGGTGCGAAAACTTTTCCTTTTGCTGGTGATCGTGGCCGTGGTGTGGTTCGCCGCCCGCGCGCTGGTCCATCGGGGCGAAGTGAAGGCCACAGTCGTTTTCGACCGGGCCGGTATGTTGCGCAAGGGCGACCCTGTGCTGGAGGACGGTGTGCAGATCGGCGTCGTGACGAAGATCTCGCCACTGGACGGCAGTGACGCGGTCTCCATCCGCATCGACCGCGAGCACCGCCGCGACGTCGTCACCGACTCTCTCTTCGCTATCGACAATCACAGCATTGTGGTCACGAATACCGTCGCGGTCGGGTCGCCGATCGCTGGCGGCGACGTCCTGCAGGCCCGCAACAACCGCGTGAGCTCATGGCTGGCGAAGCACGCCGCCGCGGTACAGCCGCTCATCGCGAAGGTGAAGCACGCCGCCGATGCCCAGATCGACAAGCTGGATGAGAAACATCTGGACGACGAGCTCGCGGCGTTGAAAACGAAAGTGCCGGATTGGAAAGCCGAGGGCGCCGATGCTCTCGATGACCGCCTGCATGCGCTGAAGGTGCGTGTGGGCAAAATCGAAGATGACCTGCGACGCTCGAATCGCGCCAGGGAAGCGCGCAAGGTGAAGGAGAAATTCGAAAAATGGCTCGACGAAGTCCAGCGCTGACAGACCGCAGGGTCTTCACGTACGAAGAGGCGGCCGCACTGCTGCCCGAAGCACAGCGCATCACAGCCCGTGCCGTCGCCGAAGTGGATTCGCTTCCCGAGAGTGAATCGGCCGTGGCCGATTCGGAACGCATCATCACCGATTGGGCCGGCGCCATCATCGAGCTCGGCATCGAAGTGAAAGGCCTCTGGCTGATCGACTTCGACAACGGCAGCGGCTACTACTGCTGGCAGCACCCCGAGGCCTCCCTCCAGTACTTCCACGGATACGAAGAGGGGTTTGGGGGGAGGGTGAGGTTGCAGTAGGTGCTCAAGTCAGTCTCCTTCGACCTCTGGGAAACGCTCATTACCGATACGCCGGAATTGTCGCGGCGGCAGGAGAGGCTGCGGCTGGAGCGGATGGAGCGCGTGCTCACCGAGCACGGTTTCGCCGCCGAGGCTCACCGGATCGAGCAGGCGTACCGCAAACTCTGGCATCGCTGCTATGAGCTCTACTGGTCGCGCGACGAAGACATCGCTTGCCGCGTGCAGATCGAGCACTTCCTCGAAGAGCTCGATCTCGATGTGGCGGCATTCGATGAGGCGTCGCTGGCCGCGCTGGAAGATGTCTACGCGAGTGCCGCCGTAGAGGTGCTGCCGTCTGTCGTCGCCGGCGCGCAGGAAGTGATCGCGGAACTGCGCGAACGCGGCTATCGGATCGGTCTGATCAGCAATACCGGCCGCACTCCCGGCTATGCGCTGCGCGAGATTCTCGATCGCGTCGGTCTGGCGCCGTCGATCGATGCGATGGTCTACTCGAACGAGCACGGCGAATGTAAACCGCGTCCTTCAATTTTCGCGGCTCTGCGCGAAGCCCTCGGCGTCAGTTACGACGAGATGATGTTCGTCGGCGACAACCTTTACGTCGACGTCCACGGCGCACAACGCCTCGGCATCACCGGCGTGCACTTCGATCCCCCCTCGCGAGGATCGGCGATTGCGCCTCCGATCGAGCACGGTCTCGAGATCGTGCCGGATGCGACCATCCGTGACTTGCGGGAGTTGATGGCGCTGGTCGCGCCTATGGCATCGTGAGAGAAGGTGCAGTAATTCGCGGCTCCCGTGTTTCTTAGTCATTCTGAGAGGATGGGAGTCAATCGCGGGTTCCGAAATGCCTGTCATCCTGAGAGGATGTTTAGAAATGCCGCGTTCCGTGTTTCCTGTCATCCTGAGGCTGCCGAAGCCGCGTGGGTGGTGGGCGGGTGAAGCGGCGGAGGACGGCGAAGGACCCCCTAACTAACTACAGGCGGGGAGGTGGGTGGCGACCTACCGTTGTGCGTCCTTTGTACGTGTCCCCCTCCCTCCCAGCCTGTAGTTATGGGGGGCCTTCGCCATCGTCCGCCGCTTCGCCCACCCCGCCACCCACGCCGCTTCGGCAGGATCAGAGGTGTGCAGAAATCGCGCGTTCCAAATTACCTGTCATCCTGAGGCTGCCGAAGCCGCGTGGGTGGATGGGTGGTCGAGCGGCGTAGGACGGTGAAGGATCTCCTCCCTTGTTGCGGGTAGGTAGGGAGGCTTTGCGTGAGTCCCCCTCTCTTCCCGCCTGTAGTCGGGGGGGCCTTCGCCGTCCTACGCCGCTCCACCACCCAACGGCCCACGCGGCTCCGGCAGGCTGCTACGAAACTCCCAGGTTTTGTGCGGCTTTCTCATGTCTTCGCTCGAAACGTTGACGGTGACCTGATGCGGAGGCATCGCCACCGCCGGTGTGGCACGTCGCGCGCGAAGGCGCGCGAAGCAATTTAGCCCCGCGCTCGGCGCGGGGTACTTCGAGTCGGGGAATCTGCGGCCGCGAAGGCGGTCGCTACAAGATTCTGGCGCGATGGTCGCGG
>JBBRNB010000180.1:0-4689 GCA_038230535.1 Thermoanaerobaculia bacterium | reverse complement strand
CGTTGAGACCACCGACTGGAGAGCCGGATGCGGGAGATCCGCCCGTCCGGTTCGGAGGGAGGGGGAGCCTTAACCGGCTCTCCCTACCCCTATATATTGTGTCGCGCGCCTTCGCGCGCAACGTGCCACGACCGGCAGCCCCGATCACCTCGTTCATGTCGCTGCCCCAGGTTGAGAGACTCCTCCCTCCCCGCACGCGGTTTGGGGGTCCTTCGGCGTCCTCCGCCGCTCCACCCACTCCACCGCCCGCGCGGCTACGGCAGCCTTCCAAGAAACTCCGGGCGTTCATCAGGATGGACCAATCTCTATCATCGAGAGTCCTTCTCCCCCGAGCACAAGGTGCCGCAGGCGGATGAGGGGGCCTCACTCGTCGCCAATTCGCACCCCTCACCCGCACTCCGCTTCGCTACGTGTCTCCCTCTCCCCACTCTTCGGTGGGGAGAGGGTGGCTCGATTGGGTGGGCTGCGTTTCTTTCCCAGGTGCAGCGCCCGCGCTGTCCCTCGCTCAGGGATGACAGGTAATCCGGTACGCGCGATTCCTGCACAAGCTCTTTTCAGGATGACAGGTCAGCAACGCCCGCGATGGATTGTTGGAGCCTCTGGCTGAACGTCGCGAGTATGGAAACGATGCACCCGAACACCAAAACCGTGCTCCTGGGTATTCAGCCCGATGACCAGCACGAACCTTCGCAACGTCGCGCGTCGTGAAGATTCCAGAAAGAGGTGGAACTACGCCCCGGCCGCGTGCAATCCTGTTCGGCATCCCCCATGAAATCGCGCCCGACCATCTTCCTCAGCGGAGTCTCGGATGAATTCGCCACGTTTCGCGACGCGGTGCAGACCGAGATCCTGACGAAAGGATGCTACCCGGAGAACCAGCCGGGTTTCGCGCCGGACTACAACATCGTTGAAGAGATGCTCCGCCGGAGACTGCACGATTCCGACGCCGTGATTCACATCGCCGGCTTCCGCTTCGGCGCGGAGCCGCACGAACGTCCTGCCGGCAAGCCTCGACGTTCCTACACACAACTGGAATTCGACATCGCGCGGGAGATGCAAAAGCCGGTGTACATCTTCCTCTCGAAGGATGCGAGCGTCCGGGATGCGGCAATGGCGGCTGAGGATGCCGAAGCGGCCACCCTCCAGCTCTCTCACCGAACCGCCATCACCACGACCAACTACTTCTACCGCTTCTTCAACGACAAGGCCGAGCTGTGCAAACTCGTCGCCGAGATTCCGATCGTCGCCGCCGCGAGTTTCAAGGCCGACATCTCCCGCATCGTCAAATACGCCCCGGCCGACCTCATCGGGCGTGAACCGGAGACCAAGCTCCTGAACGACGCATGGCTGCAAGTCCGCCGCGCCGAGTCGCCGCGCCCGCACGTGATCACCTTCGTCGCCCTCGGCGGCGAGGGGAAGACCTCCCTCGTGGCGAAATGGGCGGCGGAGCTGGCGCATCAGGACTGGCCCGGGTGCGACGCCGTCTTCGCCTGGTCTTTCTACAGCCAGGGCACACGCGAGCAGGTCGCGGCTTCGTCCGACCTGTTTCTGCGCGAGGCTCTAATCTTCTTCGGCGATGCGGCGATGGCGGACAGCGCGCAGGGGGCGTACGAGAGAGGCCGGCGGCTGGCCCAACTCGCCGGCGAGCGGCGGACGCTGCTCATCCTCGACGGTCTGGAGCCACTGCAATACGCGCCCACCTCGCCTATGCCGGGCGAGCTAAAGGACCAGGGTATCGCCGTGTTGCTCAAAGGACTGGCCGCGAGCAGTCACAGCCTGTGCGTTGTCACCACGCGCTATTCCATCCCCGACCTGCGCGCCTACTGGCAGACCACCGCGCCGGAGGAGAAACTGCCCCGCCTTTCTCGGGAGGCTGGCGCGCATCTTCTGCTGTCACTCGGCGTGAAGGGGAGTCTTCTGAGAAACATCTCGTTTAACGACGGCCATGAGCAGATGAACGAGTTCGAAGCGCTCGTGGAGGAGGTGAAAGGCCACGCGCTCACGTTGAACCTGCTCGGCACCTACCTGCGTGACGCCCACGGCGGCGACATCCGCAAACGCGACCTCGTGAGCTTCAAGGATGCAGACGCAGCTAACGAACACCAGCAACATGCTTTCCGAGTCATGGATGCGTATGTGCGATGGATGTCTCCAAGAGGCATTCGCGCATGGTTCAGGCGGCTGATCAATTCGAAAGAGCGAGAGGCTCAGTCGGAAGGCAAACGCGCGCTCCGGTTGCTGACGCTGGTAGGTTTTTTCGACCGTCCGGCCACGGCCGGCTGTCTGGAAGCCTTGTGGAAGGCCCCCGTCATCGAAAACCTGACCGAGCCGCTCGTCGGGCTGAGCGAGGCGCAGCGCAATCGCGCATTGAAACGGCTTGAGGATGCGAAGCTCCTCACCGTGAACGGCGATGCAGCGAACCAACTGGTCTCGCTCGATTCGCATCCCCTGATTCGCGAATACTTCGCGGTGCGATTGAAGGCGAAGCACCGGAAGGCTTGGCAGGCCGGTCACAAACGGCTCTACGAATACCTTTGCGCGAGTACGAAGGAAGGCGACCTTCCAACGTTAGAGGACCTCGAACCGCTCTACCAGGCCGTGGCCCATGGCTGTCAAGCGAGAATGCAAGCAGAGACATTTGCCGACGTTTACCTCGCTCGGCTCTTGAAGCGGGAAGCGCACTACTCTTGGAGGAAACTCGGTGCGTACGGTTCTGACTTAGGAGCCGTCGTTTGGTTCTTTGAGAAGCCGTGGAACACGGTCTCGCCTTTGCTCACGGAAGAAATGCAATTCTTTGTAATGGCCCAGGCCGCGCTATATCTGCGCGACCTGGGCCGGCTGACCGATTCCCTCGATCCCATGCGCGCTGGGTTGGAGATGAGCGTGAAACAGGAGATATGGAAAGGCGCTTCTAGAATTGCCAGCAACCTTAGCGAGCTGGAAATGATGCTGGGCGACGTGACCCGGTCGTTGGGCGATGCCGAGCAGTCGGTAGCCTACGCCAACCGCGGCGGAGATATTCATCGCGTCGGGGCACGGACGGCAGTAGCCAACGCCTTACATCAAGCAGGCCGCGAGGACGAGGCGTTGGTTTGTTTCAGAGAAGCAGAGAAACTGCAGGTAGAGTTCCAGTCCGCGTACCCGTTGCTTTACTCACAACGTGGTTTCCAGTACTGCGACTTGCTCCTCGCCGCCACCGAGCGTGGCGCTTGGGTCGGAAGTCAGAAGCAAGAAGAGAAATTGCAGAGGGATCAATTTGTGGAGACATGTCGCGCCGTCTGCAAGCGAGCAGAGCAGACGCTCAAGTGGGTAACACACTCCAAGCTTGACCCTTTCTCAATCGCGCTCGACCACCTCACCCTTGGCCGTGCATCACTCTACGAGGTGGTTCTTTCCTCCGAATCACCCTCTCTCTTCACTCTTCCAGCCTCTCATCTGTCCGAAGCTGTGTCCGGCCTCCGCCGCGCCGGCGCTGTGTCACGTCTGCCCGATGCCCTCCTCACCCGAGCCTGGTGCTCCGCCGCCGAGGCCTCGGAGCACAGGCTGTATGGGCGAGAGAAGGAAGCCCTGGAATGCTGGAACAGCTCGCAGGCCGACCTCGACGAAGCTTGGGAAATCGCCTCCCGCGGGCCAATGCCACTCTTCATGGCGGACATTCATCTGTACCGGGCAAGGCTGTTTGGAAGGATGCAAGGTGAAGGCGGAGGGATGAAGTATCCGGGGGAGTCGCCGGAACACGACTTGAGGGAGGCCCGTCGGCTGATCGAGAAACACGGCTACTGGCGTCGCAAGGAAGAGCTCGAAGATGCGGAAGCAAACCTTTTATCCGCAGATTGCGCAGATTGGGTCTCCGGTTTCCTCTGATTAACCTCGGATGGGCTTTTGCATGAATGGCGCGTTCCGTTTACCTGTCATCCTGAGCCTGCCGCAGCCGCGCGGGCGGTGGGCGGGTGGAGCGGCGGAGGACGGCGAAGGACCCCCTCCCTTGTTGCGGGTAGGTCGGGGGCATTTTTTGGCCGCTGCTTGTCTTGTGCGAAGCCCCCTCACTCCCCGCCTATAGTCGGGGGGTCCTTCGCCGTCCTACGCCGCTCCCCCACCCGCCACCCACGCGGCTACGGCAGGCTCAGGATGACAGTTGCGCGCGACGCGCCATTGAGAGAAGTCTGTCATGCTGCGACCCAGGTCCACATGCGCGACACGAACGTTCACCAGTACTGGGTTTACATGATGAGCAACCGATGGAACACGGTGCTCTACACGGGCGTCAGCAACTCACTCCAGCGGCGCGTATGGCAACACAAGAACGGGGCAATTCCCGGATTCACAAAGAAATACAACTGTACGAAGCTGGTCTATTACGAAGAGTACGATCGAATTGACCAAGCAATCGCGCGCGAGAAACAGATCAAGGGTTGGCTGAGAGCGAGAAAAGACGTGCTGGTCGCAACGATGAACCCTGAGTGGAAAGACATCGCCGAGGACTGGTACTCCGAACTTCGTCCTAAAGCGCCGTAGAACAACACTGTCACCCTCACTGTCATCCTGAGGCTGCCGGAGCGACAGTGTAGGGCCGCCGCCCCGGCGGCCAACGGCCGTGAGGCCGTGTGTTTGCTTCGAACTATCGCGCCGCGTGCGGCGCTGGCCGCCGAGGCGGCGGCCCTACACTGCAGCGGAAAACACGCGATTTGT
>JBBRNB010000179.1:0-4705 GCA_038230535.1 Thermoanaerobaculia bacterium | reverse complement strand
GAAGGTTGGGTGCGACGATCGTCTCTGGGACAAGCTGATCAATGGCATCTATCTCGGCGACGAGCAGTGGGCCAAGGAGATGCGGCGCGTCGTGGAGGAAGAGCCGCGGTCGACAGACCATCCCAAAGATCAGCGCGCGATAGGACGTCCAAAGATGCACGAAGTTGTCGCCGCGGTTGCTCGCGTAGCGGGAGTGACGGCAGAAGCGATCCGGGAAGTACGCGGCGGGTCTTTGCGAAGGCTGGTGGCATGGGTCGGATGGTACGAAGGGCTGGTGACTCTTCGCACGATCGCCGCTTCCCTGCGCCTGCGCAGCGAAGGCCACATCTCGGGACTGATCCGACGATGCGATAAGGAGTTCGCCGGCGACAGCAGACTCCTCGGCTACCTCGATCAGGTGCTCGCTGTCGTCAGGGTTGAGCAACGACCCATCCGGTTTTGAGAAGCACGTCCGGCCAGGCGTCGTACGCAATTTGCATTCCTACCGACGATCAGCGGCGACATGCTGATTGTAAATCGATGATTTCCCGCTGCACCTCGACCGCAACCGGCGATTAACAAATCGTGCCGCTGCGAGCTCGTCACCGACGACTACCGAAAAGCACGGGTTGGGCCCTATCTTCACTCAATTCAAGAGCAAGAGTGTGGCCTCATGTCAAGGTCCAAACGGCTCCGAAGTGACCCGAGATCTAAACTCTATGGCGAGCGACGGCCTGGCCCCAGTGACACAGCCAATCAAGCACGAAGGTGTGACCCCAACCGTATCCTGGCGAGCGAAGACCTGCCCGCAGTGAACCCCGGTCCAATAGTGCGAAGGTATGGCCCCAATCGTATCCCGAGTGCGAAGGTGTGGCCCCAAACGTATGGCCTCGAAGGTGTGGCCCCAAACGTACCTCAAACGTATCAACCGTATCCCCGGTGACCACAGCCGTACTCCACTCGGCCCCCAGCCCTCCCTTCCGCTCCGCGTCACCCTCTCTCCCCACTTGACCGTGAGGAGAGAGGGGTGGCTCCATGGAGTTGGTTGAGAAGACCCAGAGTGGGATCGTTTAATTCTAGATGCCGCTACAGCCCTAGGCTGAAATACCCGGAATAGTCCAGTTGCTGGCCCAAACGTGACTGGCCCAACAGTCAACCCGATCCTGACGGCATCGCAACGCTCATCAACGTCAAATGTGAGCAAAAGCAATGGCTGTTGCATTTCTGCGAGATAACAAGATCGAACAGACAGTGACTATTCAGGTCACCGACTATCAGATTTGGTCGCGAGAGCACAAGCGGGTTTCTGCCACGGCATTCAACCAGATTCATCTGTGGGCTCCGGTTTTTCTACGGCGAGGTCCTCGGTCCGGCCGGACGCGGTCAAGCGCATCGTTGGCTGCTCTATCACTCGATCCGAAGCGAAGAAGAGAACGTTGCGGACTATTTCATCGCTTTGAGTGCCGAGCCGAAATCGGGCTCCCATTGTGTGGCTCAGCCGGCTCCAGAATCGAACGGATGCTAATTTCTTTGTCCTTACTCCCGAAGTCAGAAAAACCGGGCGTGCCGAAGCACGCCCGGTCGTACATCTACTGCGACAACTACAAAATCACTTCTGCGGAGTCGGAACCGGCGCAGGAGTTACCGGCGCTGGTGACGGCTGGGGTGTCTGCGCTGCCACCCTCCGCTTCTTTCCGAACTTGTTCTGGCGTTTCATCATCTGCACGTGCTGCAGAAGGTCGGAGTTGCTCTTCTGCCGCACGAGCTGGCGGCTGATGCTGTATGCCTGCAGTGCCACCAGCCCCAGACGATGACGGCGTTCCAGATTTGTGGCCTCGATGCCTTTCAACAACGACCGCAACTCATCCGCCACCTGCGTCCAGCGGCCGGCAAGATCCAGTTCCTGCCGCAAATCATCCGCGGACCGCTCCACCGCTGCCTGCATCGGCGTAGACGCTCCGATGGCATTGAACGACGTCGGCATGAAGTCGGTGTCGACGTGCCTACGCGCCGTATCGTCGCTGCATCCAGTACGCCCAACTGCTAGTAACCGGGAATCCGTTCCCCATTACCCGCAACTGCGCGGTCATCTCATCCGGCGTGATCGGCACCGGAACCGGCGTAGCTGTCGCCGCATCCTGCGGCGACGCCACGGCTCCTTCGTCTTTACTCTCTAAGTTGTTTCCCATGATGCGTTTCCTCGTTTCCGCCCTCGGGCGGATGTCAGACCGGAGTTTTGCGTATAGCCAGTACGCTCTACTCCGGATGAATCGAACGGCTACGCGCCGCCGATTCGCGTCCATCGATCCCGAGGACCGGTCCTCGGGCGCCTGCCCACCCACACGGTCAACGCAAAACCACACGTGTACCGCGACTACCGGACGGCAGGGAGGAGCGACATCCTCTAACATCTCCCCGTGAGCCCACCGTTTGTTGCAGCTCGACTCCCGCTGCTCGGTGCCCTCACGTTTTGCCCGAGAACGGCCAGAAAGCACCGTCTCTACGCTGAGCACTACGGCTACCGACCTGAATAGCCACCTCAACGGTGCTAGTATTATAGGTCGCCAGCATGGCGATGTCAAGTGGTATCTCGCAGACTCTCTTTAAGAGTCATGCTATTGCAGCGAGTGTCCTTAATGAAGGACGTTTGCAGTGCGTCGATAGGAGCTCGTCCATGACGTCGAAGGACCTCGGTACTCCTCGGCTGGCTCCGGGTGTCCCGAGGAACGCTGCGTGTCTTCGGCCGGATAGCGCGCGTGTGGTGTGGAGAAGACGCGAGAGCATTCCCTTCATGACGCCGAGTCATCCTTCCGTTGGCTGCTGCTCGTCCCCGTAATACTCCGAGCACTCCCTTCATTACTTCCGAGCATTGATGGGAATGGCGCTGAGTCCTCCTCGCATGACGCCGAGTCTTCCTGTGAACAGCCGCTGCTGTTGCGAGGAATGCGCTCCACAATCCGATCAATGCGCGCGAGTCTTGCGAGGAGTGCTCGAGAGTCCTGCCAGGCATGCGCGCGAGTCTTGCGTTGAACGCTCACCCGATTGCGAGGAATGCTCGTGAGTCATCCGAGGAGTGCTCGCGAGTCTTGCAGGGAATGCTCGAGAGTCATCCGATCGATGCGCTGGGTCATCCGTGGAATGCTCAGTCGATTGACGGGGATACAGCGGCGATCACGGGGAGGAGCATCGAGCATCGCGCACATCAGCGGAAGGTATCGCGACGAATGCGTCGAGCATCGCGAGGATTGGCGGAAGCATCGCGGAGAATGCGCGGAGCATCGGGAGGATCAGTGGGAGTATTGCGGGGAGAGCTCGCGTATTCGACTACGAAACCCCGTGGACATGCTCGCGATGTCATCCCGTGTGGAAGCCTCGGCCGGCGCAGACATGAGTGTCTGTGCTGCCACATAGGCACGGGTTTTGGGGCATAGCCAGGAGTGTGGCCACAGGCGCGGGCCTTGTGGCACAGACACTCTTGTCTGGCGGTGTTCGGCAACACCAGCCGTGCCTCGCGCCGCTGTGCTCCCAGAACCTGCTGCGCGGCAAGATCCCTCTTGCCACCGCCCTCTCCCGGTTCCAGGGAGGGGATTCCTCGCCGCGCTACGCCCCGAAACCTCCCCCGCGCAAGCGTCAACGCCTCGAACGGGGCTTCGCCAGGCTCGGAATGACAGGTGTTTTGCTTAGTCGCCGCGAAGTCTCGAGGCCTCCCATCGTGCGCTACGCCCCGAACTTACTCCGCGCGTATCTGCAAGTTGGCGTATCTGGAAAATCAACTTAACGCGGGCCCGTCCGAACGTTGATCCGATCGATCCGCTCCCAATATCACCCGCCAGCCCCATGCAGTGAGCAATCATGCACGAGCGGCGCGAGGGCGTCGAGTGAGGGTCTCACGGACCGGTCGATCGCAACGTATGGAGTTTGGCAGTGCCAGTCCGACAGAATTAGGTGACTCGATCAAGGGCGTTGAGTTGATTTTCCAGATACCCCAAACTTACAGCGCCGCACTTTTCTACTCTGAGAATCGGGCGCCGCGCAGCCGCGGCAGATTCCGTTAGACCGAAAAAACGGGATAAGCATGTGAAAGCCGGGGTCTCTGGACGCGCGAGTGTTCAGAGGCTGTACACCAGCGATCCCGATGCCGCGCTTCGGGTCGCTGAGCAGATTGAACACCCCTGGTATCGGTGCCAGGCCCTTTGCATGGTTGGTGATGCATATCCGGCGGAGGGTCCCGCTCGCGCGGCCTTGAAGTCGGGGCTGGGCAGCCGCTCAGGAGCTCCAGGAGCCAAATCGACTTGTTACCGTTTCGAGTTGGCCTCTACGAGTACTGATCAAGTTTGACGTTCCGGCATCCGAGGTTTGAGCGGCTCTCGAGCGTCATTGCTGCCAGCGCTCCCGGGAACCCGCTGAAAAGAACGGACCATTGGTCGGGCGGAGATCATCGCGCGCGTGAGCGCGCCGGGTGGGTGACTTCGGCGAAGCCGGCCGGAAGAAAAGAAAGCCTCGGGTGGAGCCGAGGCTTTCGGGAAGCAGGTCGGGGTGCGCTGAGGAGCTTCGCGACCGTGGGAGCAGACTGGCACATCCTGGTTGTCCGGCGTCAACTAGAACTGTGGGGTCGCGACAACTAGAAACTGTGGGGTCGGTCTCGGTTTTGTAACAGACGGTGCGGTCGCCAGACCGCCTCCTTTGTGGTGTTGATTCTGTCCCTGGTGGTCTTTGTTTCTCTGGT
>JBBRNB010000178.1:0-4749 GCA_038230535.1 Thermoanaerobaculia bacterium | reverse complement strand
CCACCGCACTCCAAAGCGCTTCGCGCGAAATGATGTGGACAATCCTCGCCACTCTGAACAGGTTTCGCGCGCCGGAGGCGCGCTTTGGAGTGCGGTGGCGCCCAGCCACCGCTTTGGGAGGGGGGCCCCCCGGTTCATGGAACGCACGTCCTGGTTGCGGGCAACGCCGAGCCTCCGCGGCAGTCTCAGGATGACAGGTTGGATGACAGGTATGTGAGACCCCGCCCTGCTTCACAGGCTCTGAGCTTGGCTCGGCGCCCGCGCCGCACCTCGAGCTGTCGAAACCCTACAACTGCCCGGTGAGGATCGACTTGGCGATCGTGGCGAGCTGCATGTTCGACGTCCCTTCGTAGATCTGCCCGACTTTGGAGTCGCGCCAGTATTTCTCGACCGGGTACTCCTTGGTATAGCCGTTGCCGCCGAAGAGCTGGACGGACAGAGAGGTAATCTTTTCAGCCACTTGCGACGAGAAGAGCTTGGCCATGGCGGCTTCGCGCAGGAACGGTCTTTTTGCGTCTTTGAGCCGCGCGGCGTTGTAGACCATGAGGCGGGCTGCCTCGAGCTGGGTGGCGGCTTCGGCGATCTGGAACTGGACGCCCTGGAACTCCGATACCGGATGGCCGAACTGCTTACGCTCCTTCGTGTACGCGATCGCGTATTCGAGGGCGCCGCGGGCCACGCCGATCATCTGCGCGCCGATCCCGATCCGCCCTTCGTTCAGGGTCTCGATGGCGATTTTGTAGCCCTTGCCGCCGAGGACGTTCTCCTTCGGTACGCGGCAGTCTTCGAGGATCAGCTCGCAGGTGGAGGAGGCGCGGATGCCGAGCTTGTCCTCCTTCTTGCCGACCTCGAGGCCGGGGAAGTCACGTTCGATGAGGAAAGCGGTGATGCCTTTGTAGCCGGCGCCGGGATTGGCGTTGGCGAAGACGATGAAGAGACCGGCCTCGAAAGCATTGGTAATCCAGAGCTTCTGCCCGTTGAGGACCCAGTGGCCGCCCTTCTCCTCGGCCTTCGTGGCCAGGCCGAAGGCGTCCGAGCCGCTGCCGGCCTCGGATAGCGCATAGGCGCCGACCGTGTCGCGAGCGAGCATGGTCAGATACTTCGATTTCTGATCGTCGTTACCCCAGCGGATGATGGCGTTGTTGACGAGCGTGTTCTGGACGTCGACGAGCACACCACAGGAGGCATCGACCTTGGAGAGCTCCTCGACCACGAGCACGGCATTGAAGAAGGATGATCCTGCGCCCCCCCACTGGTCAGGGATCTCGATCCCCATGATGCCGAGGTCGAAGAAACTGCTGATGAGCTCCTTCGGCATCACAGCTTCGTGGTCCATCTTTTGGACGAGTGGGCGGATCTTTTCGATGGCGAAGTCACGCACGCTCTGCTGAAACATCTGCTCTTCTTCAGAGAGGAGCGTGAGCGGGCCTGTAGCGGTCTCGATGGTCTCGGTGGTCATGAGCGCATCATATCGAAACGCTGGTGCCCCGGGCCGGACTCGAACCGGCACGCCGATTTCGCGGCAGCGGATTTTAAGTCCGCAGCGTCTGCCGATTCCGCCACCGGGGCCGGTACTAACGGTAACACGTTGACGCCGGAGCGAAGCGGGGTTACCGTTCGCAGTGCACAAAGTTTTATGCACTGCTGCGAAGAGTAAAGCGTTGATCAACGGTTCGGAGGCGAGAAGCGAGAATCTCGCTCTACGTCCCGCGCCGGATTCTTCAACCGTTGATCAACGCCTTCGCGGTGGTGGTGATGGGGAGGGGAGACGATGGGAGTCTGCAACTGGTGCGGGGGCTCGTTCCCGCTGACACGTTCCACGCGCAAGTACTGCACACAGCGCTGCAAGACAAACGCATGCCTGGGACGAAAGCCGAGCCGCATCCGAGCCGCCGAGGTGGAAGCGCTTCACGAGCTGCTGCACACCGATTTGCCGGGCGCCGAGCTGTTCCGCGAACGGTTGCGGGCGATCATCGCGCCGGAGCTGCCGCCGATTGCGGCGTTCGAGAGGACGTTCATCCCGCGGTTGGATTGAGGATCTTCGTGCTGGCGCCGATTCTGGAGAGGGATCGCGGCCAACTTCAGAACCTCGGGATCGCTCCTGCCTATCCCGCCTTCTCCATGAGAGTGCATTCGAGGATCACGCCGTACGACGCGCAGAATACCCGTTAGCCCACCCCTGTTCCACGGCTGTCCATGAGTATTGATGCATCAGTCAGCAGGCCTGTACGCCGTGTGGGGATGATCTCCCTCGGCTGCCCGAAGAATCTCGTCGACAGCGAGATCATGCTCGGTCAGCTCCGGGAGGAGTCCGAGGTCGAGATCACGAACGACCTGGAAACGGCGGACGTCGTCATCGTCAACACCTGCGGTTTCATCGACGCCGCGAAGCAGGAGTCGATCGACACCATCCTCGAGATCGCCGGGCGGAAGGGGAGGGGCGTGCAACGGCTGGTCGTCGCCGGCTGCATGGTGATGAAGTACCGCGCCGATCTGCAGCAGGCCATCCCTGAGATCGACGCCTTCGTCGGTCTCGACTCGCTCGACGCGATCACCGCGGCCGTGACCGGCCGGACCGACGATGCCGCGCCGGCGAGGCGCAAGATGTCGGTCCGGCTTTACGAAGATCTCCCGCGTGTGCTGGCGCAGGGGACGGCGCACGCCTACTTGAAGGTGTCCGAGGGATGCTCGAATCCGTGTACGTTCTGCGCGATCCCGCAGATGCGCGGAAAGTTCCGCAGCCGCGGCATCGATTCGCTCGTGCGCGAAGCGCAGTCGCTGGAGGCGCTGGGAGTCAAGGAACTGTGCCTCGTCGCTCAGGACACGACCCGCTACGGCGAAGACCTCGGTATCGCCAACGGGCTGACGAAGCTCGTCCGGACGCTCCTCGCCGAGACCAGCTTCCCATGGATCCGTTTCCTCTATGCCTATCCAGGCTCGATCGATTGGTCGCTCTTCGAGTTGATGGGGCAGGAGAAGCGTTTCGCGTCGTACTGCGATATCCCGCTGCAGCACGTTTCGGCGAGCGTCCTGAAGATCATGCGCCGTCCCGGATCGCCGGGCCAGTATCGCGAGATGGTCACGAGGATGCGTGAGCTGGTTCCTGACCTTTCTCTTCGGACGACCTTCATCACCGGCCACCCGGGCGAGACGCCGGGCGACTTCGGCGAGCTGTATCAGTTCGTGGAATGGGCTCAGTTCGACCAGATGGGGGCGTTCGTCTACTCCGCCGAGGACTCCACCATCGCCGCGCGCATGCCGGATCTCCCGACTCGAAAGACCGCCGAGCGGCGGCGCGAGAAGTTGATGGAACTGCAGCAGGAGATCTCGCACTCTCGCAACGAAGCGAAGCTGGGACTCACCTTTGACGCGCTCATCAGCGGTGTCTGCGCCGAGACGGAGCACCTTCTCGAAGGGCGCATCATCGGCCAGGCTCCGGAGATCGACGGCCGTCTGCTCATCAACGACGGCATCGAGCTGCTGCCGGAAACGCTCCCCGCCTTCGCGCGCGTGACCATCACGGATGCGCATCCGTACGATCTGGTCGGCGCGGTCGTAGTTTAACCACGTTTAACCGCGTTTAACCGCTCAAACCAACGGCAGTTCCGCGATGTCGCGAAAGTCGTCGCGATTCAGCGTCCACAGTGCGGCGTCGCGAGCGATCGCTGTCGCAGCGATGGCGAGGTCAATCTCGCGGCCGCGCGCGCGACGTACTTTGCGATACAGGCGCGACGCAACTCTTGCCTCGGGTGTTCCGAAGACAACTGCCTGATCCTCCGGGAAGAGCTCCTCGCAGACATCCAGCTCTTCCGCCAGTCGCGGACCTCGCAACCACTCGTAGAGGACGACGGACGGCATGACCATCCGCTCTCCGGAGGCGATGAACTCCGTCAGCCTCCCCAGAGAGCGTCTCGGGCCGCAAAGCGCGTCGATCAATGCGGACGTGTCGATGACGATCAACGGGGACCTCGACGCGTTCCCGCCCGTCCTCCGGTCCGGCGTGCCGCCCGGACCTCGGCGATCTCCTTCTCCACCTCGCGCAGCGGGCGGGAAGGAATGGACGGAACCAGTTCCCGAATGACGCGAAGCTGCCGCTGCCGCTCCGTCTCACTGAGGCGTCCGATCCTTTCATGGAAATCTGCGACCGCGTCCCGGATGATCTGGCTCTTCGGCAGGTCCAGCCGTTCGGCCGCAGATTGCAGACGACGGATCGTGGCGTCGTCGAGCGTGAATGTGGCCTTGGTTGCCATACTCAGGGAATACTACCATATTCGAGCCGGGTGCGTGCGTCTATCTTCACCGCGCCTTCGGCTCTGAATGGAACGGGGGTGTATCGATCAGGGCCTGTCCGTTGACGTTGTTGATGGTGAAAATGATCGTCCGAGACAGCCCGGTGAACGCCGTCTCGCTGACTCCTGCAACAGGTTGGTTGTGACCGCCGCGGACGCGTGCCTGGTTCTGAGGTGAGCGTGCTGCATCAGCAACCTGCCGCGATGTGCATGTCACCTCGCGCAATTCGTTTGACATCTCGCGGGTTGTGTTTCTCATCGCGCGCGCTGCGTTTGACATCTCGCGCAATTCGTTTGACATCTCGCGGGTTGTGTTTCTCATCGCGCGCGCTGTGTTTGACACCTCGCGCGCTGTGTTTGACACCTCGCGCGCTGTGTTTGACACCTCGCGCGCTGTGTTTGACACCTCGCGCGCTGTGTTTGACACCTCGCGCGCTGTGTTTGACACCTCGCGCGCTGT
>JBBRNB010000177.1:0-4818 GCA_038230535.1 Thermoanaerobaculia bacterium | reverse complement strand
CGGCTCCGTTCACACCAGCAGGATCGGAACCGTCGCCGGCCAGGATGGAGCGGCCGTGGAAAAAGCACGCAATGCCCCTGAAATGCGGGGATCAATGCGTTCCCGGAACGCGACATCTCCTGGAATTGAGTCGTTAACTCGTTCGCCGGCCGCAACATCGCGCAAGAACTACCTGATCACGCCTGAATTTCAGCAGTTAACGGCCTAATTTAACCAGTGAACGCGTTCCGCGAACGCAACATCAGCCAGATCTAACCAGTGAACGTGTTCCGCGAACGCAACATCAGGTTGTTTTAACCAGTGAACGAGTTCCGCGACCGTGATCAAAACGTCATCGACACCGGCGACGAGATCCGTAACCCGTGTTCTTTCTATGGTTTCCGCAGAGACCCACCCAGAGGAGAGGCGAACCGAAGCTCCGAGGGCAAGTTGGGGGTCGCCGAGGCAAGTTGGGGGTCGGATCTGGAAAATCAACTTAACTCGGGGTTCGGAGAGTTGGCTTTTCAGCGACCACACGTACGTGACTATGACTACCTCAGAATCTGTGGAGAAATCGCGCGTCCTGCTCTTCCCATCATCCTGAGTCTCCAGCGGAGTGGGTGGCGAAGTGAAGGAGTGTACGGTCCGACCCCCTGCCTTTCCGGCCTGTAGTCAGGGGGGCCTTCGCCGTCCTCCGCCGCTCCGCCCACCAACCACTCATGCGGCTACGGCAGTCTCAGGATGACAGGTGGGATGACAGATAAAACCGAACCCGCGATTTCCGCGCAACCCATACCCCATCACTCGCTACGCGTCTTCCATTCCTCCTTCTCCACCTTCCAGGCCCCACCTTCCTTCACCATCGTGATCGTGCCGTTCGAGGCCTGATCGTCTTCCTTGCCGGTGGCGAGGAGGGTGGCGCTGTTGCCGTCGACGGTGCCTTTGGTGATCTTCACGTTCTTTGCCTGCATGGCCTGGAGCAGAGGGAAGAGTTTCTTGAAATCGGGATCGGATGACGCCTCTTTCGCGTGCGCGGCGCTGACGGCGCCGAGGAAGGCTTTCATGTCGCCGGCGGCGAGGAGCTTGAGGTAAGCCATGTACGCCTTTCCGGGCTCGCCGCCGCCGGCCGGGAGAGGTGTTCCCTTCAGCACGGGTGGGGGAGCGGGGCCGGCGGGCTTGGCGATGGGGAGGTCGAAGGTGGCGTTGTACTGGTAGTGTTCGTCGAAGAAATCGTCAGGCTTCGCCATCCCGATTGTGCCGGCTACCTGGGTGGGTGTCATCGAGGTCAGTTCGAGCTTCTGCGTCCCGACGCTGGAGAACTGTTTCATCTTCTTGAATGCCGGGCTGAAGACCGTTCCGCTGATGATCTGCTTCTCGTCATTGATCGAGGCGGTGAAGCCGCTCAACTGCTGCTTGTCCTGCGCCTGCATGAGCTCCATGTCGTCCGATACGGCGGCGGGGGAGATCTCCTGGTCAGTGACGATCACCAGGACGACGCTCTTTTTTTTGTCGAAGGGGTCTTTGCGCGTCTGCGCGTAGGCGTGTTTCAGGGCGACCTTCTTGCCGTTCGCGGTGAGGAAGCCGTCGACCTTGCCGCCGGCGGCGAGTGCGGGAAGGGTGAACGCAAGAAGAACGAGAGCCAGGGACGATCGGAATCGATACATGCTCAATAACCTCCGGTTAGCTGTTGATGAGAACGAGCGGCAAGATACGTCATCGCAGGGGAGGCGGTTGTGATGCAGGTCATCTGCGCTGCCGTACACTATGAGCGTGAACCCTGACCGCGACTACTACGGATGGACGAAGTACGTCTGGCTGATCTACGTCATCCCGTTCGCCGTCTTTCCGATCGCTTTGAAGGCAAGCACGGCGCACATCGCGCTCACGCTGTTCGCTACGGCGGTCTTCCTCGTTCTCTATCTGTCGGCGTACCGGGTGAGCGGGAACCGTGTGCTCTTCATCATCGCGGCGATCACCGCGCTTGGTGTGGCATTCATGCCGGTGAACTACGGCGCGGGAGCCTTTTTCATCTTTGCCGCCTCGTTCGCCGGCTCGTTTGCCGGAGGGCGTCGCGCGTTCCCGATCATCGGCATCGTGCTGCTCGTGCTGCTCGTCGATGTGAAGCTGATCGGTCTCAGCGTGATGTACTGGTGGTGGAGTGCGCTCTTTACCATCGTCATCGGCGCGGTGAACGCTCACTTTGCACAGGTTGGCCTCGCCAACAAACGTTTGCGGATGGCGCAGGAGGAGATCGAGCACCTGGCGAAAGTGGCCGAGCGGGAGCGGATCGCGCGCGACCTTCACGATGTTCTCGGCCACACTCTTTCGCTGATCATCCTGAAATCGGAGCTGGCTTCGAAGCTGGCCGATCGTGATCCGCAACGGGCGCGTGAAGAGATCCGCGATGTGGAGAGGATCTCGCGCGAGGCGTTGTCGGAAGTGCGGCAGGCAGTGCGTGGCTATCGCGCCGGGTTGCAGCAGGAGCTCGACCACGCTGCTGAGATGCTGCGCACCGCTTCGATCGATCTGACCACGCAGTTCGAGCCGGTTCCTCTTTCCCCTGCACAGGAAGCGATTCTTGCCCTGGCGCTTCGCGAGGCGGTGACGAACGTCGTCCGGCACTCCGAGGCGGCGCGTTGCACGATCGATCTGCGGCGTTTCGGCGATGAGATCCACATGGTGGTGTCGGATGACGGCCGCGGCAGCGCGAAGAAGAGCGGGGAAGACGGTGCAGGCATCAGCGGCATGCGCGAGCGGATTGGGGCGTTAGGAGGGTGGGTGACGCGCGATGGTTCCAACGGTACAACGCTCACTGTGACGCTCCCGCTCGCGAGCGGGCCACAGGCTTTGAGTGCCATCGAGCGCTCGGCATGATCCGCGTCGTCATCGCCGAGGATCAGGCCATGGTCCTCGGAGCGCTCTCGGCGTTGCTGGAGATCGAGTCCGACATTGAGGTCGTGGCGCGGGCGCGCAGCGGCGATGAGGCGCTCGAGCTCGTGCGGACGCACCGGCCGGATGTCCTTTTGACCGACATCGAGATGCCGTCGAAGACCGGGCTCGAAGTCGCGGCAGCGGTGCGGCAGGAGGAGTTGACGACGCGCGTCGTCATTCTGACCACGTTCGCGCGCCCTGGTTATCTTCGGCGCGCCCTCGAAGCAGGCGCCTCGGGGTATCTGCTGAAGGACTCGCCCGCGGAACAGCTCGCCAACGCCATCCGGCGCGTGCATGCCGGCGGCCGTGCTGTCGATCCCGAACTGGCCGCGGAGGCGTGGAGCGAGCCCGACCCGCTCACCGACCGTGAGCGTCAGGTGTTGCGCATGGCCGGTGAAGGGGAGGCAACCAGCGACATCGCCGAGACCCTGCATCTTTCCGAGGGGACGGTGCGGAACTACCTATCCGAGGCCATCAGCAAGCTCGGCGCGCAAAATCGCGTCGAAGCGGCACGGATTGCGCGTGAAAAGGGCTGGTTGTAATGGTTCTGTCATCGATCGGAAGAATGCGGCCCCCGATTTTGCTTTTTTCTGTGTTATTCAACGTGTAAGTTCGCACGGAGGCTTCATGAAACGATTCGTTGTCATTCTTGGTGTGATCGCAGCGATTGGAGGCGCGTCAACCGCGCAACAGCAGAAGACTCCCCCCGCGGCGCAGCCTGTGCCGGCCGCGCCGTCGTACGGGTTCGAAATGGGGAAATCGCCGGTCGGCGTAATCCCGTCGGCAATGCTCCATGACGGCGCGCGCAACAAGGACCTGGAGGTCTCGATCGAGTATCCAACGCGCGGCGCAGGCCCCTTCCCAATCATCATCTTCTCTCCGGGATATGGCGGATCGAATCACGGCTACGAAGGGCTGATCTCGTACTGGACCAGTCATGGATACGTCTGCATCCGGGCGTCGCACGCAGATGCGGGCGCGTTGCGCGACGCGATGAGTGATCTCCTGGCGATGAGGAAAGACCAGCGCACGAGCGACAAAGATCGCCAGAATGCCCGCAGGAATCCAAACCCCGTATCCGAGGCACAAGCGCATCCGCGTCCGAATCCTGCCGAGATGATCTGGGAAAAGGAGAAGGAGCCGCAGTGGCGCGACCGCGAACGCGACATCGTTCTCATCCTCGATTCGCTCAACGATCTCGAGAAGAACTACCCCGAGCTGGCCGGTAAAATGGACCATGCCCGCATCGGTGTTGGCGGCCACTCGTATGGGGCGTTCACGGCCATGCTCACGGCCGGTGCGAAAACATTCGGCAATCCGCCTCTGTCGCTCGGCGACGCCCGCGTCAAGGCCATCATCGCCATGTCGCCGCAGGGAGTGGCCTCGAATCGCGGACTGACCGCCGATTCGTGGCACGACGTTCACGTACCGGCGATGTACATGGCAGGCTCGCGTGACTTCGGAGCGAACGAGACCGAAGGTCCGGATTGGCGCCGCCTGGCGTATGAGCACTCACCGGCCGGCGACAAATACTTCGTCCTGATCAAAGGCGCTACTCACATGACCTTCACCGGCGTGGCCTCGGGACTCGGGGAGCAGTTCGACACGACGCGCCAGCAGCCGCTTGTCGATCCGCGCACCGGGCAGCAATTGCCCGGCGCCTACCAGCAGGACAATCGGGGACAACAGATCAGCGACCGAGGCACCTTCGCATCGATCCGCTCGGTCTCGCTGATGTTCTGGGACTCGTACCTGAAAGACAAGAAAGACGCAAAAGAGTTTCTCGATCCGGCGAAGTACTCCGGGAGCGTGGAACTGGCGAGGAAGTAGCGCTACTGTCATCCTGAGGCTACCGCGGAGGCTCGGCGTTGCCCGCAACCAGGACGTGTGTTCCATGAACCGGGGGGG
>JBBRNB010000176.1:0-4825 GCA_038230535.1 Thermoanaerobaculia bacterium | reverse complement strand
GCACCCGGCAGGGGTGCGTGAAGTCAGGCAGGATCGATCGCGTAGAACGATGTCGAATTCGACGGTTCACGCACCCCTGCCGGGGTGCCTTTGCTTTCGCCTGCAAACCGGTGGCAACGCCTCCGGCGTGGCCACCGGCTACCTTCACGCACGCCTCCGGCGTGCTTTCGTTACGCCCCGAAACGTCCAATCTCCAGGCCCCGCGCTCGGCGCGGGGTTCGATTGATGACCCAATCTTGGCGGCCGCGGAGGCGGCCGCTACTGAATATCGAGATCCTCGATGGCGATCCCGAGATCCGCGCAAAGCTTTTCGAGCTCCTGCCGGAGTGTGTGGCTCTGGTGGTGCTCTTCCTGACGCATCACATATTGCAGAACGGACCGCACTCGATCCGGACTCACGGAGAAGGCGCCGAACCCACGTTGCCACCGAAACCCAGGGATGCGCTCCCGAAGCCAGTCTCCGGAAGACTTCTTGATCCGCCCGATCACATCGGAAATCGCAAGGGCCGGACCAAAACGGCCGAGAAGATGAATGTGATCTTCCACGCCGCCCGCATGCACCTCGGCGACGTCGAGGTTTCGGGCGATTCCGGCGATGTAGGCATGAAAGTCCGACCGCATTTCACGATTGAGAAACGGGCGGCGACTCCACGTCGCAAAGACTACGTGGACGTAAATGGCTGTGTACGTATGCATGGCTCGCAACGAACCATGCGGAAGTCCCGACGCAATCGTACCTCGGCGGGGGGCTTGTTGCGACCGCCTTCGCGGCCGCATGTTTCTTCGACGTCGGTTAGCCCCTGGCCGAGCCAGGGGCTAAATTGTTCGACGCGCCTTCGCGCGTCGATGCGTAGGGCGTCAACGGTTTCTTCAGGTGCCACGGACGGTTGGGGCTTCTGCGTCCGGTCACGCCGGTTTCTAAGATTCGGGGTGCGACGCGCCTTCGCGCGTCGATGCGTCCGGCGTCAACTATCTCTCCGGGTGCAAAAGACGGTTCGGGTTTTCGCGTCCCGTCGCGCTGGTTTCTAATGTCTGGCGGCGCGCGCGAAGGCGCGAGGCACAATCCAGCCCCGCGCTCGGCGCGGGGTTCGTGAATGCAACATGGATCGCGGCCGCGGAGGCGGCCGCTACGCTCGAATGTTGGTACACCTGTTGCGGTCGCCTTCGCGACCGCATGTTTTCTCGACATCGTTTACCCCTGGCCGAGCCAGGGGCTAAATTGTTCGACGCGCCTTCGCGCGCCGATGTCCGGGCATCCGTGACGCTAGCCCTGGTTCAAGGCTCGTGCGCCATTGTTCGACGCGCCTTCGCGCGTCGAAGCGTCGCCCGGCTTCCTCGCTACCTGTATCCCCCGTTTATACTCCGCCGCCTCATGCCCTACGAACACAAACTGATCGAAGAGAAGTGGCAGAACGCCTGGGCGGATGCCAAAGTCGCGGAAGTCGACGTCGCTGCCGCCGGCGACAAGTTCTACATGCTCAACATGTTCCCGTATCCGTCGGGCGACCTTCATGTCGGCCACGGGCGGAACTACATCCTCGGCGATGCTCTCTACCGGTACTTCCGGATGCAGGGGAAGGTGGCGCTCAATCCGATGGGGTGGGACGCCTTCGGGCTGCCTGCCGAGAACGCGGCCATCAAGAACGGTATCCATCCGGGGCAGTGGACGCGGGCGAACATCGAGCGGGAGAAGAAGCAGTTTCTGCGCTGGGGCATCCTCTACGACTGGTCGAAGGAGCTGGCCTCGTGCGATCCGGCGTACTACCGCTGGAATCAGTGGCTCTTTCTGAAGCTGTACGAACGTGGGCTGGCCTATCGTGGCAAGGCGCCGGTGAACTGGTGCCCGTCCGACCAGACGGTGCTCGCCAATGAACAGGTCATCGACGGGCGCTGCGACCGCTGCAGCACCATCGTCGTACAGCGCGACCTGGAGCAGTGGTTCCTCAAGATCACCGACTACGCCGACCGGCTCGACTTCGGCCTCGATACGCTGGAGCACTGGCCGGAAAAAGTGAAGCTGATGCAGCGCAACTGGATCGGCCGTTCGGTCGGTGCCGATGTCGAGTTCACCGTGCCATCGTTAGGAAAGGTGATTCGTATCTTCACGACGCGGCCCGACACGATCTACGGCGCGACCTTCATGGTGCTCGCGCCGGAGCATCCCGACGTGGCGACACTCATCGCGGACAACCCCGATCGTGCGGAGATCGAGCAGTGGATCACCGGCGTGCGCAATCAGTCGAATCTGGAGCGGCAGGAGGCGGGGAAGGAGGGGCGCTTCACCGGGAAGACGGCTACGAACCCATTCACGAACGAACAAGTCCCGATCTGGCTCGGCAACTTCGTGCTGATGCAGTACGGCACCGGCGCGATCATGGCCGTGCCGGGACACGATCAACGCGACTTCGAGTTTGCGAAGCAGTACAACCTGCCGATCCGCATCGTGGTGATGCCGGCGGGCGGCGACGAGCCGAAGTCGGATGACCTGGTCGAAGCGTTCACCTTCAAAGACGAGAGCGGCGTCAGCGTGAATTCCGGACCGATCAGCGGGCTGCCGGTGCCGAAGGCCATCGACAGGATCATCGAGATCATCGAGGAACGGAGCATCGGTAAGAAGATGGTCCGCTACCGGTTGCGCGACTGGCTCATCTCCCGGCAGCGTTACTGGGGGACGCCGATCCCGATGATCTACTGCGATCGTGACGGCATCGTTCCTGTCCCCGAGGAGCAACTGCCGGTGGAGTTGCCGCTCGATGTGCCGTTTACCGGACGAGAGGGGAATCCGCTGGCGAAACACGAGCGGTTCGTCAACACCACTTGTCCGCTTTGTAAAGGTCCGGCACGGCGCGAGACCGACACGATGGATACGTTCGTCGATTCATCGTGGTACTACGCGCGCTTCGTCTCCGCGAACGACAGCACGAAGATTTTCGACTCGGAGCTGGTGAACCGCTGGCTGCCGGTCGATCAGTACATCGGCGGCATCGAGCACGCCATCCTCCACCTGCTGTACGCGCGCTTCATCTGCCGCACGCTGTACGACATGGGGTTGGTCGGCCACGAAGAGCCGTTCACTCGTCTCTTCAATCAGGGAATGATCACGAAAGAGGGCTATCGCACCGCCGAGGGGACGTGGGTTGGGTTGGGTGATGTCGAATGGGTCGATGAGAAGCCGGTGCACCGCGTGACGCGGAAGGCTCTCATCGCCGAAACCAGCAAGATGTCGAAGTCGCGGCTCAACGTCGTCCCGCCGGATGAGCTGATCGACAAGTATGGCGCCGACACGGAACGCGTCTATACGCTCTTCATCGCCCCGCCGGAGAAAGAGGCGGAGTGGTCGGACGACGGCGTCAACGGCGCGCACCGCTTCCTCAACCGCGTCTGGAACATGGGGGAGCAGATACTCGCGCTGCTTTATACGAGTGTAGGGCCGCCGCCCTCGGCGGCCGGCGTCAACACTGCGCGAGACCAGGCCGCCGAGGGCGGCGGCCCTACACTCGGAGCGTCTCACGCCGTCATCCGCAAGACCCATCAGACGATCGATGCCGTCACCAGGCGGTTCGACCGTTTCGAGTTCAACACCGCCATCTCGGGCCTGATGGAGCTATCGAACGCCATCGGTGATGCGTTGGCCTCGGGCGATGTTGATCCGATCGTGCTCCGCGAGTCGTATACGACGCTGCTCAAGCTCCTCCATCCCTTTGCGCCGCACATCACCGAAGAGCTTTGGGCGATGTTCGGCAACGAAGGCTTCATCCTCACGTCGTCCTGGCCGAAGGCTGATCCGGCGTTGATGGTCGAAGAAGTCGTCACCATCGTCATCCAGGTCAACGGCAAACTGCGTGGGCAGGTCGAAGTACCGAACCCGCCGGAGAAGGACGTCGTTCTCGCTGCGATTCGTGCCAACGCGAAAGTGCAGCAGTGGATCTCGGGGAAAGAGATCGTGAAGGAGGTCTACGTCCCGGGCAAGCTGGTGAATATCGTAGTGAAGTGAGTCAGCGTAGCGCCGCCGGCGCTACGCCGCACGCGCCCGTGTTACCTTTCGCCATATGAAACGCCTCGCCCTTTTGCTCCTGCCGATGCTGCTCGCTTCCTGTGGGTATGCGCTCGTCGGCAAGTCGAACAACTTGCTGGCGCCGGCCGTCCACACGATCGAAGTGCCGGCGTTCGTCAATCACACGACGCGCGTCGAGCTCGAGCAGCGCGTGACGCAGTCGGTGGCGGCCGAGGTTGTGTCGCGCGGCCGGCTGAAGCTGGTCAACACTCCCGCCGCCGCGGACGTCATCCTTCGCGGCTCGATCGACTCCTTCGGCATCTTCCCGGTCGCCTTCAACGCCCAGGGCCGCGCCACGCAGTACCAGATCTCGATCACCGCCAAGATCGAACTGCTCGACCACCGCGCCGACGACAAAATCCTCTGGAAGAACGACCAGTACCGCTTCACCGAGAACTATCAGGTCAACACCGACTCGACCGATGCCTTCGACCAGGAGACCCGCGCCATCAACGAGATCGCCGTCCGCTTCGCGGAGTCGCTGGTTACGAATCTGCTCGAGGGGTTTTGATGATTGCGCTGCGCGCGTTGCCGGTTGTCGGTTGATTGCGCTTCGCGCGTTGTTGGTTGAAATCTGCACGGCGGCCTGAGCCGTCGCAAGGCCACCGCACTCAAAACGCGCCGAAGGCGCCTGGAGTTTGGACGTTTCGTGGCGTAACGAAAGCACGCCGGAGGCGTGCGTGAAGGTAGCCGGTGGCCACGCCGGAGGCGTTGCCACCGGTTTGCAGGGGCATGAAAAGGCACCCCGGCAGGGGTGCGTGAAACGTCGAG
>JBBRNB010000175.1:0-5068 GCA_038230535.1 Thermoanaerobaculia bacterium | reverse complement strand
GAGTCTCCTGCTCGTTGATCTATGCCCGCCGCTCGCGTTCAGCCGTGCCGGCTGCTCAAGCGGGCTTGCTCACTTACCGCAACGCTCACGTGGTTACTTCTGGCGAGCACAAGGCGGTCACTTCTCGCGAGCGCCGAAGGAGAGGCCTCTCGTCAAAGGGAGCTGACCCCGCAAGGCGGGCTCTGTTATCAGACCAGGCGCCGCGGATATACTTTCTTGGTTTGGGACGCCATGGCCGACGAGATCGATACAGCGGCCCACGATCGGATCACGGCCGCCTACGAGAGGCACTACGACCTCTTGCGGTTCATCGCTGGACAGCGCTTCAAGATCCCCGCGGCCGACGTTCGGCCGCTCATCCATGACGTATTTGTGGCGTACATGCGACACGAACACGCGATCGGCGACTCGCGCCGATGGCTTACGACCTCGGTCAGCAATGCGTGCCGGAACTACTGGCGTGACATGAAGCCCGACACATCTCTGCCCGCGGAACTGCTTGATCCACGGGAGCTTGCGGACGAATGCCGTCGCACGTCTTGACGTGGCGATTCTCTTCGCCCACCTCACCGCGAAATGTCGCGCCGTCCTGCGCCTGCGTTACGTCGAAGGCCTTGCTCCTCTGGAAATTGCGCAGCGTTGCGCAACATCACCAGGTTACGTTCGACTCAAAGTCCATCGCTGCCTGGAAGCTGCGAAACGCGCCCTCGCGGGGCTTCCGTGATCTCACATGTTAAACGGGCCACGCTGCTTGCCTACATCGACGGCGACACAAGCACTGATCGCCTCACGATCGCGGCGCATCTCGCCGATTGCCGCGTGTGCCGCCGCGAGTTGGACGAGCTGTGCAGTATGGCCTCCCTGCTTCGTGACGCAGCGATCTTCGATTTCCTGGACGCTCGTGAGAAGGATCGTGATCGAACTTTTGCCCGATCAGACATCACCGTCACTCACAGGAGACTCCGAATGGAAGAGGCACGCGCCGAGACCTTCTTCGGAGAGTTGATGCGACTCCCGATCGAGGAGTGGCCGACAGTGGTCGAAGCGCGTCCGCAAGAGCGCACAGAAAGCATGGTCCAGCACCTGATGCACCAAGTGCAGATCGAGCTGAATCGACGTCCCACGTACGCGCTGCAACTCATCGACGTCGCGGAGGATATCGCGAGCACACTAAACGATCCTGCTCTTCGCCGTTGTGCCGGCGACTGCTGGAAACACCGCTCGAATGCTCTTCGGCATCTTGGTAGATACTCGGAGTCTCTCGACGCCGCCGAAATCGCGGAGTTTTTTTATCGGTCACTGACTCTTGGCCATTTCGATGTCGGGCAAGCGCTCTACACGCGAGCTTGTACGCTTTTCAAGATGACTAAGTACACTGAGGCATTGCAGGTGCTCGGCAGTGCCAGCGACACTCTGCGCGACTTCGGCAATACGGTGCCGCTCGCGAAGACCCTCATGCTGGCCGCCGCGATCCGGTTCGAACAGGGCAATGTCGCGCAAGCTCAGGCCACGTGGCGTGAGGTTGTGCCGATGCTCGATCAGTTTGAGGATCGCATCGAGCTGGCCCGCGTTCGGGTGAATCTCGCGGAATGCAGCA
This sequence comes from Thermoanaerobaculia bacterium, assembly GCA_038230535.1. Classification (GTDB taxonomy): domain Bacteria; phylum Acidobacteriota; class Thermoanaerobaculia; order Gp7-AA8; family Gp7-AA8; genus JADGNZ01. The sequence continues at coordinate 3,471 of JBBRNB010000175.1, read as the reverse complement.
TGAGACTTGACCGCCCGGCTGAGGCTCTCGCGGTAGCACAAGCCGCCGCAAGAGTGTTTGCTGACCTGTCGATGGATACCGAGAGGATACGAGCCGAGTGGACCATTGGTGCAATCCGTCTCGCGCTTGGCGAACACGACGCAGCGCTCGAACTCTTCTACCGCGCGGCAGTGGCGTTTCAGTCTCTTGGAATGGCTGCGGATGCCGGATTTGTTAAACTGGACATCACCGAAGAACTGCTACACCGGCAAGAGTGGCGACAAGCGGCTATCTGCGCGCGCGAGCTCATCGAGCTATTCACGAGCGCAGGCGTGACGCTGGCCTGCGTCACCGCGTTGTCCTACTTGCGAACTGCTGTTGAGGGAGAGCGGGCAACACCAAGCCTCGTGCAGTATGTTCGAGAATACGTGACTGGTGGACACGGGCCGTTTCTGCCGCCTGTCACATAGCCGCGGTAAGCGGCCGACAGACACCACGACGGCTGGTAGTCACCATCGGCGTGGCCGTACCGAAGTACGCTGGCCGATCAGCGATCGAGGTCGCCGAGCTTTGACAATATGTCAATACGACGGCGCGCGGATGAGAGATACAACTCGCCCAAAGCCGCGACTGTTCGCCGCATACCAAGAGCAAAGGACCGGGACGTCATGTCGAACGTGCGGGTTATCCCTACGCACGCCAGGGCCGCCCGCCAACCTTACGGTCGAGCGGTGGCAGTATTCCCGAAGAGGCGAGCATTCGTGGAATGCACTAATCATGACCGTTCTGGTTGTCGTCGTCGTCCGAGCACTCATGATCTTTGTCGCTCCCCGACGGCGCCATTACCTGAAGACCGTTCAACGTCCACGTCAACGTCACGCCCGGTGTCAACACCACTCTGAACGCCTTTGGGTACTTGCCTGAGTGGAACACTTTCGGCTGGCCTCTGTCGGCGGGAGAAGGATCGAAGCGGTTGGCCGGGCCTCCCGGAGGCATCAGGGTCATCTCCCATACATTGGGGTTCTCGTATCCGAATTGAGCAGAAAGCGATCCGTCTTTTTCTTTCGTTACACAGGGCGTTAGGGGAATCACTTTCTGTTCGGGTGGTGGACTGTCGAACATGTCCAGTCGCCGTGCATCCGCCTTGATGGCATCAGCGTTCATGATCAATTTCGCAATACCTTGGGCGCGCAAGCGGACAAGATCGTTGTCGGTCGACTTAGCGAGGTCCCGGTAGATCGACAGCGCGGTTTCTGCCTCCTTGATCGCCAAGGGTACGTTCCGCGGCTTTAGGTTCAATGCGCGACCGCTCTTGGTTGTATGACGGCTGGCACTTTCGAGCAACTGCCAGTCGAGCATCGGGCTATGAGGCTTATCCGATGCCGAGAGCCGCTCAATGATGGCAGCCACTCGCTCATCGGATGCCGTGTGCCGAACGATCGCTCCGAAATAATTCGAGTACGTCGACTTCGGATGATTGTCCCAGAGCTCGTCATCCAGATTCGAGCCGACTCCGCCCCAGCCTAACCCTTCGGATCGCTGGAGAATCAACTGCCACACGCTCGCGTCCTCGCCAGAAGGTGCCAGGACAGTAAGGTCGATTGTATTCGAGAGCAACACCGCAGGCATTTCGCTCTGCAGTCCGGAGAAGTCGCTCCTGGCGTCAAGTTTCGCTCCGAACCCGTCGCTGAATGCCATTTGAACCTGATAGCGACCGGGCCGGAAGAGTTCATGCTGAGTGAGCAACGCCTCACCGGCAGGCTCACCAACAGGTAGTTGGAAGATCTGGTGCTTCCCAGGCCCGATGATCAGCGAGTCGTCGTAGTCAGAAGGGAGAGTCACCTGAAGAGTTCCACCGTCGCTCAAACGGCGGACGATAAACCGATCACCTGTGAGCGCATACCGGCCGCCCAAGGCGATGTACCTTGGCATTTCCAGAGGCTGTTGCGTCGGATTCAATACGTTGATCCGGATTGTCGCAGGCAAGCCTACCAGTTTCTTATCGGGGCTGATCGATACCGAGACGAGAAGGGACCCGTTTGGCAGTTCGGCGCCTCTCGATGGCAACACCACTGACAACGCGAGCACAAATATGGTCACTGTCATTTTCAATCGCATGTGAGCTCCTTCTCAGTTGCAGGGCCTGACCGCCACGGTCCACCAATCAACGCCAGGCGGCGGGTAACGATACAGAATCGGCTCGCACCGCTCACGGATCCATCGGTACTCGCTGTCGGCGCCGCTCGCGTCGCTCTTGTAGTGAAACACAGCTTTACCATCAAAGAACTCAGGAAGATCGTTTCCCTGACCGTCGTCGTACTTCGAATGCATCAAACAAACCAGTCTGGAATTGTCAAAGCGGAAGAGATTGTCGTGTTCGGTGCGATCCGGCGATCGCGAATACATCTGCTTCGGGTCCACGTGCCATTGATGAGACAGTTCGTGCGCTGTGACTGCACCAAGCAAGCGCACCAATCTGGGCGTGCCACTACGGCCCAGTATCTCGCGAGTGCACGTATAGGATGAACCATAACCCCAGGCAACGTGAGTCGAACCTCGGGCCGGATCGCTTCGGCTTGTGCAGCTCGTTGTGTCAGAGACGCCCATCAGGTGCGCGTAGTTCGAGAGCCCGAGTCCTTCAAACCAGCGTTTGACGAACACGTCGACTTCGTCACCTTGCCGACCGAAGTCCTGAAACTCTCTCACGAACGGCAGCTCTGCGACAGGCGAAAGGGATGGAGAGTACTCGACGAACGCGAGCTCGAACAAAGGCGCGACCAACGCATCGTTCGCGGTCCAAAAATCACTACGATCATCGCCGGTGACAAGACCGACGTAGTCGCCGTTATCCACTAGCGGCCGTCCATTAGCCTGCTGCAACGGTTGGGCAAAATAAGAGTGCGCCGGCGGGAGTGACGACTGAAGCTTGATCGTGCCGCCTGCGCCATCACTCGACCGCAGCACTCCATCCTTGGCGATCACGGAATCATCGGAGTAGTACTCAGATCGGCTGCTGGGAAGCTGACGAGGTCCGGCCGGGGCATGAACGAATCGGACTTGCTGAAACTCCCGGAACGGTGAGATGTCCAGGACGTTGAATGTGTCTCCGGTTGTCGGTCCACGCGAGTCAATGTACGATCCTTGTTTGAACATCCGCTGGTTCTCGAGGTAGATCCGCTTCCACGCCGTGATCGCCGCGCTCTTCACGCATGTGCTCTGCGCTTCGCAGAGGAACTTGCCGTCTGCTCCTGGAGCGGAGAAGCTCGCAAGGATCTGATAGTTGTCACCGGCGTAGCGGTCGGTCGTCTCCAGCACCACTTCGACCTTCCCGTCGACCGCCGAGGCCGTGCTGAGCACGTTGCCGTTCTGCGCGGCGCAGGTCGACTGCGCCGTGAAATCCGAGCAGCCGGGCGTCATGAGGATGCCCTTTCCGCTGGAGAAGGTGTCTTTGTTGTCGTTGTCATGGGCATCATTAGCCTGGACGACGTACGG
>JBBRNB010000174.1:0-5156 GCA_038230535.1 Thermoanaerobaculia bacterium | reverse complement strand
GCATCGCCACCGCCGGTGTGGCACGTCGCGCGCGAAGGCGCGCGAAGCAATTTAGCCCCGCGCTCGGCGCGGGGTACTTCGAGTCGGGGAATCTGCGGCCGCGAAGGCGGTCGCTACAAGATTCTGGCGCGATGGTCGCGGTTGTAGCGACCGCCTTCGCGGCCGCAAACATCCACCACCGACGAATACCCCTGGCCGAGCCAGGGGCTAGTCTGTCCGACGCGCCTGCGCGCGTCGACGCCGGCAATCGCGTGCCTTTCGCCAGCACAATGTTTCTTTTCCAAGGTGCAGCGCCCGCGCTGTCCTTCGCTCAGGATGACAGGTATGTGGGACGCTCCGTTTCTTGCACAAGCTCTGAGGATGACAGTGAATAAGGAACGACAAGAGATGGACCGCGCTACCCGTGATTGGAACACCCTCGGCGAAACGGAGCCGTTCTTCGCCGTCCTCACCGAGGACCGGTTCCTGCGCGGGCGGATGTCGGACCACGCCCGCGATGCATTCTTCGCCAGCGGGGACGCGGATGTTGCCAATATCTTCGATCTCATCGCACGGCCGGATTTCGTGCCGCGGTCGGCGCTCGACTTCGGCTGTGGCGTTGGACGTCTCACCCGCGCATTGGCGAAGCGTGTCGATCGAGTCGCCGGTGTCGACGCCGCGCCGAGCATGCTGCGCATCGCGCGTGAGAACGTTCCGGATGCAACGTTCTCGCTGACGATCCCGGACCTGCAATTCGATCTCATCGTGTCGCTCATCGTCTTCCAGCACATCCCTGTCCGGCGCGGCGAAGCGCTGCTCGACGAGCTTCTCGGTCATCTCGAACCGGGCGGCATCGCGGCGCTGCACTTCACCTTCCGCCGCCCGGGCTCATCGCTACGACGGATCGCACGCGTCGTCCGCGCGCGGGTGCCGCTCGTTCATCGCATCGCGCAGCGACTGCGCGGCGAAAGGCCGATGCCGTACATGCAGATGAATGAGTACGACCAGCCGCGCGTCCTCGGCATCATGCGCCGTCACGGCTGCGGCGAGCCGCGCATCGTGCCGACGAACCACGGCGGAATCGAAGGGGCCATCGTGATCGTGGCCCGCTAAGCGTTCAGAGTGTAGGGCCGCCGCCCGCGGCGGCCTGGTTCTCATGCTGCGCGAAGATGGCCGCCGAGGGCGGCGGCCCTACACTCAGAGAAACGTCTCCGACTAAAACAGCTTTAGGAAGACCACATCCGCTACGAAGCCTGATTGGGCGTTCCGTCCGACCGTCTTGCCGAGGTCGAGGCGGAGCAGCGTCCCGTACGGTCCGAGGGTCTGTCCGGCGATTCCGAGGCCCTGAAACGGCTCGTTGTGGTAGCCGGCAAGCTTGTTGTTGATGAGGCCGTGGTCGTAGAACGCCTCGAGGCGGAACTGTTCGGAGAAGACGAAGCCGTAGGAAAGATGCGCCAGGATGGCCCGGTCGGCGAGCACCGATCCTGACTTGATGCCGTGGATCCGCTGCGCGCCGAAGAATCCGAAGCCGTATTGCGAGAAGCGGTCCAGGCGCGTCCCGTCCATGTAGTCGACCTCCGCGCCGATGCGCTGGAACTTCGGGAGGTAGATGCTCTTCGCCAGCGACCCGCCGAAGTCGTTGTAGGTCTTCTGCTTCGGATCGAACTCCGCGAGATTGCCCCACGGCTTCCACGTCGTCCTCATCTTATGGCTGTACCAACCGGTGACCGTCGCCCCCCATCGGGCGTACTGACCTTCGACCGTTGGTGTGATGACGAACGTATCGGACGGGATGACGAACGACGACGCCGTGTTGTCGCTCCGCATGAACGTGTTGTGCTCGATGCCGAGGGAGACGTCGATCTTGCCGAATTGAAGAAAGGGATGACCTACTCGGAAGGAGAGCCGCGTCGGAAGCGCCTTCACCTCCTCGCCGAGTTGCTCCTTCCCGTTGCGATAGAACGACTGCGTCGAAGGGAGGGCGATGCCGAAGAAGTCGAGGCCGGCGTTGGTGCGCGTATTGGCGACGTTCGGATTCGTCAGATTCGCCACCAGCACGATGCCGGCGAAGAAGACATTCGTCTGGATGCCGCGATGGCTGAGATCGAAGTTGAAGTAGTCGATACCGCCGAGGGGGACCACCGGATATTGCAAGCCGGCATCGTGATGAATCCCGCCGAGGAGGAAGGTCTGCGAAGTATTGAATCCCTCTTTGACCACGCGCTCACCGTTGCTGGTCTTGGTCTTCTCGAGGTAGCGCAGGCCGGCCTTCGTCTCCCGCACCATCCGCGCATCGGACTTCTCAGCCTCAGCCAGACTCGTCTCGTAGTCGGAAGGATCGAGACGGAAGTTGGTGAAGTCGGTCTCTCGCAATACAACCGTTCCGTGTCCGGCCGCCGAGATGACCTGCTGCGCGCTGACGCTGAGAGGCAGCCAGATGATGTCGCGAGGATCGCTCTTTGCTGCGTCAGCGGCGGTGAGAGGTGTGTGCGTGGTACGGGCGAATGGCTGGAAGTCGACCCGCTCCTCGTTCGAGAGGATCTCGCCCTTGAGATTGAGCTGCACCATCGACAGCCGGATGCGTGCCCACGTCCGTGAATCGATCCAGACCGTGCCACGGTAGAGAGGCAGGGTCTCCGCGGCGTGCGGCGGCGGCTCGAAGCGGACTTCGTAGGTGTGATAGCCGAGGAGGTCGGACTCGCGAGCCAGCTCGTATCGGTATTCGTTCGTCAGATGGATGTCGAGCGGGAGCTGCGTGACCTTCTCCGGCTGAATGAGCGGGAGCTCCGGGATGCGGCCGTACTTCCACTTTACACCGTTGAGGTAGAAGTCCTGCCACACCCAGTCTGCGCGGCCGTGCGGATCGGAGAAGTAGTCGCCGGCGATGGTCGCCTCGATCGCTTCGCCGCCCGTCATCGTGAAGCGAAGCTTCGTCGCGTCGCGCGCTACATATCGCGGCTGGATCGACTCCTGATACGACTTGTAGGTCTGATGATTGCGGATGATCTCCTCGACGGTGATGCCGCGGTGGGTGGTGATGTCGAGCGCCTCTTTCGTCACGTTCGCGCGGGGAGCGTCGTTGTGCTCCACGGTGAAGACGAATGGCCGCGTCACCGGCGGCATCCCGATGAGGAACCGTCCGCCTTTGCTGCCGACGTCGGTGACATCCTTCTCCCCGGAGGCGTCGTAGCGCCGCGGGCCCTTGTAGTAGTCGCCGGGAAGCGAAGCGATCGTCGATGCCGCGGCGTCGCCGCGCGGGACGATGACGGTACGCAGGTCTTCGCCGCGGACAAACGACACGGCCGGCACGTCGATCTTGTTCCCTTTCGCGTCGAGCATGTCGATGCGGGTGGTGGAGTCATACGCATACTCACCGATGAGTGCGCGATCGAATCCTGCCAGCGACGCCAGGAGCTCGGGCGTTACCGGCGCGCTCACGTATGCGTGCGTCGCGCCGTCGGCGAGGGCTCGTGCGAGATCGAAAAAGACGTTCGGCGACTGCGGCGGAACGATGGCCCAGATCTTCTTGGACGGATCCTTTTCCGCTGCCCAGGCTGCCGTTGATTTCACACTCGCCGCGTCCGTGAGGAGGATGTCGACGTACGACTGCGCGCCGGTCTCGTAAAGCTTTGCAAGCGCGTCCGGAGTCGACTGCGGCAGGATGATCCGCGAGGCTGCATTCTGCCCCTGCGCGGTAACTGCAAGACGTTTGACCGCGTAGCCGCCCACGGCAGCATCGATGTTGTCGACGACGATGCCAATCGCATCGAACGGCCCATGCTGGCGCGCCCAGTCGACGATCGATTTCGTATGCGTCTCGACCTCGGCCATCGGATCCTTTCCGGAGTCGACGGCATAGCTGACGATGATGGTGATCTTCGCCCGGACCGCCGGCGGCATGGCATCGAGTGCTGTGCCCGCTGGCGCGAGGTCGTCCTGTTTCAGACGGACGAAGAGGGGTACGGCCGCCGCCGGGGCGAGCTGAAGGTCTGAAACCGCACCCGCGCAGAGGGCGCATTCCTTCGGCGGTTCAGCGGCTGCGAGCGAGAGGACGGAAACTTGCAGAGCGAGAAGAAGTGCGATCCGTTTCATTGACGCTTTGCAAACGTACGCCCAGGAGCTGAAATTGCCCGACCGGTATCAAGCCAAGTGATTAGAGGAGTCATGTTTTTCAATCCGTCATCGGGCGTGAAGACCCCGGCGGCAGAGCTGTCGGCGCTCGAAGAGGCCGCCAGGAATGAAGGGCTGGAGGTGGTTCGCGTCTCGCGCGACCTCGATTGCCAGGCGCTGATACGTCAGAGGATGCGCGACGGAACGCGCCTGTTCGTCGCCGCCGGCGGCGACGGTACGATCAACATGGTGATCCAGGAGTTGGTGAATACCGATGCAATCCTCGGTGTGATCCCGGCCGGCACGTACAATCATTTCGCCCGGGACCTTGGCCTGCCGCTCAACTGGCGCGAAGCGCTCGACGTCGTCATGTCCGGCGCGATCGTGCCGATCGACACCGCTCGCATCAACGGCCGTTTCTTCGTCAACAACGTTTCGATGGGCCTCTATCCGAGGTTTGTCGCCAGCCGTGAGGAGAAGGGACGCGACTACCCGCGCTGGAAGGCCCGACTCTACGCGGCATTCGGGACGCTGTGGAAGTACCCGCACGTTGCCGTGACACTGGAGAGCGAGCACCATCACGAGGTTGTCCGCACTCATGTGCTGATGATCTCGAACAACTCCTACGATCTCTCCCGCCTCGGCATCGAAGCGCCGCGCACGGTTCTTCACGAAGGCCGCCTCTCCGTCTACTGGCTCCAACACATGCCGCGCCTTGCCCTGACCAGCTTCGTGGCCCACTACCTCGCCGGCCGCGTCCACGATAGTCCCGGTTTCCGCTCCTTCCGCACGTCGCGCGTGAAGGTCCAATCGTCGAAACACCATCTCCACCTCGGCATCGACGGCGAAGTCGTCACGATGGAGACCCCGTTCGTGATCACGGCCGTGCCGCAGTCGCTGTCGGTGAAGGTTCCGCGATGAACTTGCCTGTCATCCTGAGAGCTTGTGCAGAAATCGCGTTCCTCACATACCTGTCATCCTGAGGCTGCCGCAGTCGCGTGGGTGGTGGTAGGGGGAGCGACGGAGGACGCCGAAGGACCCCCTGACTACAGGCGGGGAGGGAGGGG
>JBBRNB010000173.1:0-5235 GCA_038230535.1 Thermoanaerobaculia bacterium | reverse complement strand
GGCAGTCATCGCTCCCATAAACATGACCGCGATCACAGCCGCAACAGATCGAAAACGGCCCCTCGCACTCCCGGCAGTTCCGCGCATGCAGAACCGCCACATCTCTCGAAGATTCGCCCATCCAGTTCGCCTCCCGCGGGCGAACCCTGGACATTGCACCAACGCTGTGTCACGCTGCCGTTCTCTCGTGTCGGCTGCGCACCTTCGTTGGTGCTCGTCCTCACAAACAAAAGCTCCGGCGTCCACCGGAGCTTTTCCTTTCCCCGCCGACCCCAGCATACCTGCCACCTGCCGCGCTACCGCGCGGATGATGTCGATCGCCACGAGTCGGTTCAGTTTGCTACGGCTTCAGATGGTCGCCGACATCCTCGCCGTTCCGCGGTAAAATCGACCCGCGGCCAGTTGGCCGCGGGTCGGGTGCTAAACCGATTCGTGAGTCGAACCGGACGTCCGGGGAGCCGGGGAGGTTGATTGCCAAAATCGTTCCCTCCTCCGGCCCCTCGCTCACTTCTGCTGCGGGGTCGAAGAAGGGTCGGTCGCCGGAGCGGCCGGTGCCGCTTTTGTCGGTATTACCTTCTTCGTGCGCTTTTTCTGAAGCGCGTGCTTCATTTCCTGGACGTGCTGCGCGACCGTGTTCCCCTGGTTCGTCTTCGCGAATCCCTTCGCCATGCGATAAATGTCGCGGGCGACGAGTACGGCCTTGAGCTTCTTCCGCAGCCTCGATGTCTCCATGCGCTTCGTCAGAACACGGGACTCATCGATACAGCCTCCGGAGGCGAGATCCGAGGCGATGGATTCGCGCAGGAAAGATGAGTTGACTGAGAGTGCTCCCTGCACGCTCGGTGCGGCTTCGGATAGCAGCGCCGCCTTCTCGAGGAAGACGATGGGGGTACCAGAGGCGAGACGGATCTCCGCCTTGGTCAGCGGTTTCTCCTGCGAGTCGTCGGGAAAGGTCTCAGCGATGGCACGCATACTGGCGATCTTGGCCTGCGCGTCCGCGGTGAATGGATTGGCTACCAGCGTCGTTGTCGACGTACCGCCGGGTGATTCAGGTATTGTTGTCATGGTTTCTCCGTTGATTAGAGTGGGTTGGGGGATCGCAGCGCCACGATTAGCGCAGCGCGATCAGGTGCAGGCGCGGCCGGCTACAAGCCGCCACGTTGCGGCACAGCGGAGGCCCTCGGGCACGAGGTTGGGTGACTGAGTACCAGCGCGTACGCTGATATCGGCTGATTTCAACCTTGCACTGCAAGGTTTCGAACTTGCCCGGTAAGGTTTCAAGCTTGCGCGGCAAGGTTTCAAGCTTGCGCGGCAAGGTTTCAAGCTTGCGCGGCAAGGTTTCAAGCTTGCGCAGTAAGGTTTCAAGCTTGCGCCGTAAGGTTTCAAGCTTGCGCGGTAAGGTTTCAAGCTTGCGCGGCAAGGTTTCAAGCTTGCGCGGTAAGGTTTCAAGCTTGCGCGGTAAGGTTTCAAGCTTGCGCGGCTTGACTTTTCTCTGCCGGAGCCCCCGATCGGTGGCAGAATCCGTGTCGGAAGCCGGACCTCCGAGGTTGGGAGTCAGGCCGTGGTCCAACTCCCGGCCCCCGGCCAACGATTCCTGGACACACCTCGCGTCTCCGGATTTGCCATCCGCGATACGCTCCTGAGAGGGCCGGAAGTCGTGGTTGCATCGCATGACACGTCAATTCTGGTGTATGTGAGGTAAGCATACACGATTGGATCGTGATTGCAAGTCTTGGCAAAAGTTGCACATTTCATGCGGTTACCTACTTGAGCAATACATTGCAAATGCAATATCCTTATGGAAACGGATAGGCTGGATATCCTCGCGATGTGCGTGTTTACGGCGATAGGCCATAAGAAGACGCGATAGCCCTACACAAATAAGTGTTGCGCGCATTTAAGGCGCGTGCGGCAGATCCTGCCCCGGCTGCGTTTTGAGGAAGCGGACCAACTGCTGTCTCCGCTCCTCGGGCAGGCGCGACCACGATGGCATTCCCTTCCGCAGATTGCCGTCCGCCAGGAACTGGACGAGGCCGGAATCGGACATTGATAGTACTGATGGAGTGTGGAGATTCGGGCCGCGTTGACTGCCGCTGGCGTCGGGGCCGTGACAGACGGCGCAGTGCTGCGAGAAGAGTTTTGCGCCGGCCAGGACGTCGTTCGCGTTTGGCGTTGCGAGCGGGGGAGGGGGCGTCTGCTGCGCGACGCGGCAGGCGGCGGCGCAGGTCAGGAGCGTGAGACATACGATCGTGAGACGGATGTTGGAAGTCATGGTGTGGTCATCCTCGCGCTGGAAAACTGGCGGCCGATGGCGGGGATCTCGTAGGAGACGCCGAACCTCACCAGCGCGCGATTGCTGTTTGCGTTGATTCCGATCGACGGGCTGAAGCGGAAGGTCACGCCGTTCGGAAGACTCCAGGCGACCGTTGGCGCGATGTAGTGCGAGGTGCCGGAGAGTGTCACCCGCCGCCATTCGCCGAGACCGCCGTAGAGCTCGACGCCGAGTGTGAAGTTCTCGGGGCAAAGAGAGCAGGGGGCGGGAGAGGCGGCGAGTGAAAGAGGGCGGCTCACGCCGAGTGCGTATCCGAATTCGAGCGGATTGCCGGCGAGATTCTTTTCAGCGATGATGTTTTCCGCGAGATTCCATCCGCGGATCTGGCTGGAGAGGATCAGTTTCGTTTCGATCTCGTGCTTCTTCTCGCGCCGCATCTCAGCGGAAGGCTCCGCCAGGTCGTGCCACGAATCGAAGCCGACGACCTCTTTGAAAATCCTGTCGGCGCCGGTGATGTCCTCATATTCGACGTACAGCACCGGATTGACCGCGTGTTCCTTCATCAACAGCCGGAAACGGTTCTCGAGCCGCCAGCCGGTGTAGACGGCGCTGTCCGGCGATGTCTTCTGCCCGTCGAGGTACAGCTCGGAAGTCCACCATCCGTTGACTCCGTATTCCAGTTCGACGGACGAGGAGACGAAATGCTCGAGGCCTCCCTTCGGCACTCCGAAGACCGGCTCGAGCTCGAGCTCCAGACTGCCGGGCTCCTCCATGTGATGGGTGTAGGTGATGAAGTACGGTGATTCCTGGGCGGAAGCGTGGCGATCTGCTCCGATGAAGACGACGAGGAGAAGCGCCGCAATCGAGAACCTTCCGATGATTCGGCCGGTGAACGGCAAGACATCATGCATTTGAAATCGATCCTGTGGTGATGTATTTGAGACTGAGTCTCAGTAGCGAACGTGAGTGTACTGGTCTCGACGGGCGTAGTCAACTGAGCCTTGACTACCTTTGAAATTGACACGGTGGATTTTCATCGAGAGCCCTTCTCCCCCGCGCACGGGGGAGAAGGTGCCGAAGGCGGATGAGGGTGCTTTGCCCTGAGGCGCATGTGGGCTTCTTCAAATCGCCCGCACTCCGTCGCTGAGGAGTGAAGTCAGCTCGCATGCACACCGCGAGAGGACCCCTCATCCGCCTTCGGCACCTTCTCCCCTCTGCGGAGGGGAGAAGGGCTCTCGATTGGGGGGCATCGCGTCAATTCAAAAGGCAAGTCATGAACGGGTGCGTCATTGCGTCTACGTTCATGCACCCCTTTCTCCGCCTTCGCTGACCAGTAGCGAGAAGTACGCACGGGCATGCGTTACAATCCGTCTCTCGCGTCCGCCTCTGACCTGCCTGGCCGGCAGGGCGCAATCTTCGTAAGGAGCATCCCAATCACATGACCGCTACACTCGAAGTAACGCATTCATTTGACGCCGCACGTGCGGTGGGCCGGGAGCCGTTCAAGGTCAAGGACCTGAACCAGGCCACGCTTGGACGGGCAGAGATCCGGCTCGCGGAGCATGAGATGCCGGGACTGATGGCTGTCCGCGAGAAGTACGGCAAGAGCAAGCCGTTGACGGGAGCGCGCGTCATGGGATCGCTGCACATGACCGTGCAGACCGGCGTTCTCATCGAGACCCTGCACTTTCTCGGGGCCGGCGTGCGCTGGGTGAGTTGCAACATCTTTTCGACGCAGGACCACGCGGCGGCGGCGGTCGTGGTCGGGCGCCCTGAGACCGGCGGGACACCTGCCGATCCGAAAGGCATTCCGGTCTTTGCGTGGAAAGGGGAGACACTCGAGGAGTATTGGTGGTGTACCTCCGAGGCGTTGCAGTGGCCGGATGGAGCGGGGCCGAACCTCATCGTCGATGACGGCGGAGATGCCACGCTTCTCGTCCACAAAGGCGTCGAGTTCGAAGCGAAAGGGAGTGTCCCTGACTTCAATGCCAGCGATGATCCTGAGGAATGGGGTGTCATCCTCGATCTTCTGCGCGCCGAACTGAAACGCGATCCAAAGCGCTGGACGCGCGTAACCGCGGACATCAAAGGCGTCTCCGAGGAGACCACCACCGGCGTACACCGCCTCTATCAAATGATGGAAGGGGGGGAGTTGCTCTTCCCGGCCATCAACGTCAATGACTCGGTGACGAAGTCGAAGTTCGACAACATCTATGGATGCCGTCACTCCGTGGTGGACGGGCTCAATCGCGCTACAGACGTGATGATCGCCGGTAAGCTGGCCGTCGTTTGCGGCTACGGCGAAGTGGGCAAGGGTTGCGCGCAGGCGTTGCGCGGCCAGGGGGCCCGTGTCGTCATCACCGAAATCGATCCGATCTGCGCGCTGCAGGCGGCGATGGAAGGCTTCGAAGTACGGACGCTCGATTCCGTCGTCGAGCGCGCCGATATCTTCGTGACCGCTACCGGCAACAGGAACGTCGTCACCGCCGATCACATGGCGCGGATGAAGAACAAGGCCATCGTCAGCAACATCGGTCATTTCGACAACGAGATCGACATGGCCGGCCTCAAGAAGTTCGCCGGCGTGAAGCGGGTGAACATCAGGCCGCAGTATGACGAGTGGGTATTCCCCGACGGGCACAGCGTGCTGATTCTCGCCGAGGGGAGATTGATGAATCTCGGATGCGCAACGGGGCACCCGTCATTCGTAATGTCAGCATCGTTCACCAACCAGGTTCTTGCGCAACTGGCGCTCTGGCAGAACAAAGGCGAGTATCAGAAAGAAGTCTACGTCCTCCCGAAGAAGCTCGACGAGGAGGTTGCCCGCCTGCACCTGGCGCACCTCGGCGTAGAGCTGACCCGGTTGACGCCGGATCAGTCGAAGTACCTCGGCACGCCGGTCGAAGGACCCTACAAGTCAGATCACTACCGTTACTGACAGGGCTGTTTCTTGTGCAGGGCCG
>JBBRNB010000172.1:0-5595 GCA_038230535.1 Thermoanaerobaculia bacterium | reverse complement strand
TCCGCCACGACGAATACCCCTGGCCGAGCCAGGGGCTATATTGTCCGACGCGCCTGCGCGCGTTGACACCGACAATCGCGCGGCTTTTCGCAAACACCATGTTTCTTTTCCCAGGTGCAGCGCGCGCGCTGTCCTTCGCTCAGGGTAACAGGAATACAGATCGCGCGATTTCTGCACAAGCTCTCAGGCTCGCTCAGGATGACAGGGAAGCGTAACCGGCGCAAGCGAGCAATTCCCAATCGATCGTCTTCGTAATCGCATCGCGCACCTGTGGCGACAAGCGCGTGAGGTACCTCTTTTCAAGGTAGTAGCTCTTGTCGAATTTCACACCTCCCGGCCGCTCGGCGTTCTGGTCCCAGTCGAGCGGATATGACTCAAATGGTGGATCGACCAGCGTAGCGGTACTTCGCCGAAGACCGAACCGGGCCTCGAGCGTGCAGAGAGTGGCATCGGAATCGACGAGCAGATCTTCGTGACGGATGAGCTGGCAACGCTCCGGACGTTCGCGGGCGAGCGCGAGCCAGGAGGCGTAGGACGTATTGAATCCCGCGCAGACCTCCGTGATCCTGGGGACGAGAGCAGAGCCCAGGACTGTCTTTCGGCCGGTCCAGGAGATCCAGCCGAAGTAGCGGGCTACGCTCGGCACCCACGCGTACGGATCCTTGATCGAGATGAGGAAGCCGGCCGCATCGTTGGCATACGCCTCTGCGAGCGGACCGGCCACGCGTTGCACTTCGCGTCGCTGTTCCAATCGATCCAGCCGTGTCGACGATGCCGGCGCGTGCGCGGACGCCTTCATCACGAACGCAAAGGCCGGGTCGGGCTCCAACTGCGCCTCGGACCATAGCTGTGGGAAGGGAGCGGGCGCCGAATGCTTGTCGCCGAGGATGTGCATCAGCGGGATGACGCCGGCGTAGTTCATTCGGATCAGCGAACGGAGATGATTGGTTCCGGTCCTGCGGGCACCGTATTGTTTGAGGAACACCGGCACAGCGTCATTTTGCCCGATTTCATCCTTCCCTTTACGAGCGGCTACAATCGACCGCGAGCGCGGGGTCCGATGGGTAAACAGACTGTCTGTCTGAACATGATCGTGAAGAACGAGGCGCCGGTGATCCGCCGCTGCCTCGAATCCGTCCGGCCGCTGATCGACTCATGGGTCATTGTCGATACCGGCTCGGCCGACGGCACGCAGGACATCATCCGCGAGACGCTGCGCGGCCTGCCCGGTGAGTTGCACGAGCGCCCGTGGGTGAACTTCGCTCACAACCGCAACGAGGCGCTGGAGCTGGCGCGCGGCGGTGGCGACTACCTCTTCCTCATCGATGCCGATGAGGTGGTCCAGATCGACGACGGCTTCGTCATGCCGCCTCTCAGCGCTGACATCTACTCGGTCGCCGTCCGTTACGCCGGCTATTCGTACACGCGGCGGCAGTTCCTCCGCGATGGCAGGTCATGGCGGTACGTGGGCGTGTTGCACGAGTACGTGACGTCGCCAGAGGCGGTCTCCGAGGAGGGACTGCCCGGGCTGACGACCATCCCGCGTCATGACGGAGCACGTGCCCGCGACCCACTCACCTATCGCCGCGACGCGTTGATGCTCGAGCAGGCCCACCTCGACGAGCCGGAGAACAGCCGCACCGTCTTCTATCTCGCGCAGAGCTACCGCGACGCGAAAGAGTGGGATCTGGCGTTGCGCTACTACAAGAAACGCGTCGCAATGAAGGGCTGGGAGGAGGAGGTCTGGTTCTCGCTTTACCAGATCGCGCAAATCCAACAACGGATGAACGCGCCGTGGCCGGAGGTGCTGCAGGCCTACCTCGCCGCGTATCAATACCGTCCCGACCGCGCAGGACCGCTGTACCGGATCGCGCTGTATTACCTGGCGAAGGGGGAGCATCACCTCGCCCATCTCTTCATAAGCCGGGCCATGGCCATCCCCGAGCCTGAGGCGAACCGGCTCTTCGTCGAGCGCGCACTGTACGAGTACCAGATCGCAGCTGAATACGCCGTGACCTCCCACTACACCTGCGATTACAAGACGTCCATCGAAACCAGCAACCGGCTGCTCCGCGATGGGAAACTGCCGGCGAATCTGATCGAGCAGGTGATCCGCAACCGGCGCTATAGCGTCGATGCGCTCGTTCCGCGCAGCACACAATCGCGCGATCCAGGACGCCTGCGAGTCGTCGTGGTCTTCCGCGATCCCGGGCCGGAGCTCGACGACTGCGTCGAGAGCCTCTTGGAACAAGAGAACGGAGAGTGGGATGTGCGCTTCATCGACGACGGATCGCGCAGCGGCCAGACCAGCCGCATCCCGTCTGATGATTCACGCCTGACGCTCGTACGCCACGAGACATCGCGCGGAACCGGCACATGCCTGACAGAGTTCCTCCGCGATGCCGATCCCGACCTCATCGTGCTCCCCCTCTCGCCCACCGACCGGCTCGCCGGCGTCGCGGCGCTGAAGAACATCCGCGCCGCGTTTGCCGATCCTGCCTGCACGCTCGTTTACGGCCAGTTCCGCACTCCCACCGGACGCCTCGGCGACGCCGAGCCCGCAAGCGGCGTGGATGATTTTGATGCGCGCGGCCCGCGACTCACCGGTGGCAGCGCCGCTGCGTTCCGCGCAAACGCTTCCTGGCAATTCACCCACACTCGGTTCCTCGACGCAGTGCTCACCGTACACGACCCTGGGACCGCGGGCGTCTCGCCCGCATCATCTTCAATACGAGAGCCGGCAGCGGGCGAGACGCCCGCGGTCTCAGGATCGATGATCAGTTGCCTGATGGTCACGCTCGACCGCCTCTCACTCGCCAAGCGGGCCATCCGCTCCTTCGCCGATCAGACCTGGACGAACCGCGAGCTGGTCATCGTCACCGACGGCACGCCGCGATTCCGCGAGGCACTCGCTCGTTACGTTGATGCCTCCGCGATCGACGGCGTCCGCTTCATTCATTCGGAATCACGGCAGACGCTTGGTGCGCTGCGCAACCTATCCCTCGACGCGGCGCGCGGCGACATCGTCTGCCAGTGGGACGATGACGACTGCAGCCATCCCGATCGCCTGCGCGTGCAATGCGAAGAGATGCTTCGCGCCGGTGCGCGCGCCTCCTTCATGACCGATCATCTTCAATTCCTCGCCGACCAGCGCCTGCTCTGCTGGGTCGACTGGACCCTCGGCGGCGCGCAAGGGACCGCGCGGCTCTTCCCCGGTACGCTGATGATGTTCAACGATCCACGCTTCCGCTATCCAGCTACTGGCCCGAACGCACGGCAGGGAGAAGACTCCGTGCTGCTTGAACAGATCTACGCGGCGGTGCCGGTCGCGGAGCTGCGCGGCGAAGGACATCTCTACCTCTACCACTACCACGGCCGGAACACCTTCTCCCGCGAGCATCATCTCCACCTTGCCAGCTTTCGTACCTCGGCGGCCCATCTGCAGGCGAACGCCGAGAAGCTGCACGAGGCGATTGCGTACTATCCCGTGGATCGCCCCGTCGTCGTCGCCGGCCGCGAAGGCCCGGTGTTCGCCGTGAAGTGATGCGCGGCCTGGAGGTGATCGGACCATTTCGCGGCTCGACCGGCCACGACCGGCACACGCGCGAGTTCGTGCGGCACCTCGTGCAGCAGGGCGTGCCGGCGCAGCTCACACCGCTCGAAGGGTGGTCCATCGCGATGCCCGACGGCGCGCGGGAGACCTGGTTCGACGCGCTGAGTGCGCCCGTCGATGCGGACGTCGCGCTGCACTTCACCATGCCAACGCTCTGCCGTCCGCGTGCAGGGATGAGCAACGTGAATTACACGATGTTCGAGGCGGACCGCATCCCTCTGGAATGGGTGGATCGTGCCGCCGATCACGACCGGATCGTCGTCCCGACCGAAGCCTCCAGGCTCGCGTGGAGTGCGCGCGGCGTACCGGATGCGCAACTGCGCATCGTGCCGCTCGCCGTCGATGGCGACTTCCTTGCCGTCGACGCGCCGCCACTCGATATCACGCTGCCGGACGGACGCCCGCTAGCCTCCTACTCCCACCGCTTCCTCAACATCGCCGATCTTCGTCCGCGCAAGAATCACCTCGGCCTCCTGCGGACCTGGTCGCAGGCGACGCGCGCCGATGACGATGCCGTTCTGATCTTGAAATGCACCGCCGTCCATCCGCGCACCATCGACCTTTTCCGGCGCGACCTCGCGGCAATCGGATTTTCGTTTCCCAACGCGGCGCCAGTGCTCTTCATGACCAGCATGCTCTCCGACGAGCAGCTCCGCTCCCTCTACCGCTCCGCGACGCACTACCTCTCAATGTCGTTCGGCGAGGGATGGGATTTCCCAATGATGGAGGCCGCCGTCTCCGGCCTCCAGCTCATCGCCCCACGCCACACCGCCTACTGCGAATACCTCGGCGACAACGACGCGGAGCTGATCCCCGCCACCGCCGTTCCCGCGATCATCGAAGGCCGCGCCGGCGCCGAAGACCGCCGCTGGTTCAACGGCGCACACTGGTGGAAGCCGGACGAAGAGTCCGCCGCCGTAGTGATCCGCAGCATCGTCGATGGGACGCGTCCCCCAAAAGCCTCTCCCGCCGCGCGAATCCGCCGCGAGCATCGCTGGTCCGCGGCGGCGAAGCGTTTGCGCGAAGTGCTCGAGGAGCTCCCGTGATTCCCAGAGGTTGGGCTGAATGAAGCGCTCCGCCAACCTGTCATCCTGAGAGCTTGTGCAGAAATCGACGGGACTTCGCAAGGCCAAATTCTCAGGGGTAGTCCGACCCTTCGGAGCATGGCGATCGTCGATTCCAGGGCCATTCCCGTGCGTCACTTGTTGTCGCAAAGTGCATGGCTGTGCAAAAGCGTTGAGAAATCGATTTCTGCACAAACTCTGAGGCTGCCAGCGCGACAGTGTAGGGCTGCCGCCCCGGCGGCCAACGGCCGTGAGGCCGTGTGTTTGCTTCGAACTATCGCGCCGCGTGCGGCGCTGGCCGCCGAGGCGGCGGCCCTACACTGCAGCGGAAAACACGCGATTTGTGCACACCCTCTGAGCGAGGGACAGCGCGCGCGCTGCACCTGGGAAAAGAAACATTGTGCTGGCGAAAGGCCCGCGATTGCCGGCGTCGGCGCGCGCAGGCGCGTCGGACAATATAGCCCCTGGCTCGGCCAGGGGTGTTCGTCGGTAGTGGATGTTTGCAGCCGCGAAGGCGGTCGCCACAACCGCGACCATCGCGCCAGAATCTTGTAGCGCCCGCCTTCGCGGCCGCAGATTCCCCGACTCGAAAAACCCCGCGCCGAGCGCGGGGCTAAATTGTTTCGGGCGCCTTCGCGCGCGACGTGCCACACCGGCGGTGGCGATGCCCCCGCGTCAGGTCACCGTCAACGGTTCGAGCGAAGACATCAGAAAGCCTCACAACCTGGGAGTTTCCTGGAAGACTGCCGCAGCCGCGTGGGTGGGTGTGTGGTGGAGCGGCGGAGGACGGCGAAGGACCCCCCAATTGCAGGCCGGGAGGAACGGGGGACTTCGCAACCTCGCTACCCCCAACCCTACGCGCAACAAGGGAGGGAGGCCTTCGGCGTCCTACGCCCGCTCCACCCTCCCACCACCACG
>JBBRNB010000171.1:0-6182 GCA_038230535.1 Thermoanaerobaculia bacterium | reverse complement strand
TGCACGCTGAAGGCGTGCGTGAAGGTAGCCGGTGGCCACGCCGGAGGCGTTGCCACCGGTTTGCAGGGGCATGAAAAAGGCACCCCGGCAGGGGTGCGTGAAACGTCGAGCTCGATGTCGTTCCATACAATCGAAGCCTGCCCGGCTTCACGCACCCTTGCCGGGGTGCCCTTCTTTGCATTACGGAACGTCCAATCTCCAGTGCACGCCTTCGGCGTGCCACGCATTATTGGGGTTGAGGAACCGGGAATGACACCTTAATGCAGCGAACTCCCCTAAATGCAGCGAACTGCCCCCTACTTCTTCCCTCCCGCCCCCTCCAACTCCGCCAGCACATCCTCCGCGTGTCGTTTGGTATCAACCTTCTTCCAGATCTTCTTGATCTTCCCATCAGGACCGATCCAGAAGGTCGTCCTCGCCACGCCCCAGTACTTCTTCCCGTACATGTTCTTCTCTTTCCAGACGCCGTACATCTTGACGATGTCGCCGGTCTCGTCGGCGAGGAGAGGGAAGTTCAGGTCGTATTTGCCGCGGAACTTGTCGTGGCTGGCGAGCGAATCGGTCGAGACGCCCAGGACGACGGCGTGGGCTTTGGAGAGGTCGGATTCGTGGTCGCGGAAGTTGCAGGCTTCGGCGGTGCAGCCGGGGGTGTCGTCTTTCGGGTAGAAGTAGAGGATCACGTCTTTGCCGCGGTGCTCTTTCAGCGTCATCTCTTTGCCGCGCGTGGAGGGGAGCTTGAAGTCGGGGGCCATGTCGCCGGCTTTCGGTTCGTAGAAGTCTTGCATGTCGTCTCCTGTTCTTAGAAGCTTATCCGCAGATTACGCGGATAGAGGCGGGTCTGGTTTTTCATCTGCGGACATCTGCGTCATCTGCGGATGAGCTTTCTCGTGTTTTGTTTAAGCGTACTCCGAGCTTGTGAGCTGGACCTTACGAAGGCTCATCCGCAGATGACGCAGATGTTCGCAGATAAAGGCTGGCTTGGCTCTCCATCTGCGTAATCAGCCTTTTTGTTAGTTTGTTGG
This sequence comes from Thermoanaerobaculia bacterium, assembly GCA_038230535.1. Taxonomy (GTDB): domain Bacteria; phylum Acidobacteriota; class Thermoanaerobaculia; order Gp7-AA8; family Gp7-AA8; genus JADGNZ01. Next base: position 5,160 of record JBBRNB010000171.1, on the reverse strand, counting down.
TCCGGCGAACAGCACTTTCTCGGCCACCAGCACCGCATTTAGCGCTGAGCTGCGGCGGAGGTTGTCGCAGACGGCCCAGATCCAGAAGCCGCCTCGGATGGCGGGGTCGGGGCGGACTTCGGCGATCAGGACTTCGTCCTTTCCGGCTGCGTCGATCGTGCCGAATGCCTGGTCGCCTTCGGCGAAGGCGATGGCGGCGTTGGCGCGGAGGGTGGCGGTGATCCGGTCGATGCCGAGGTCGTCTTTCATCACCACAAAGAGGGAGAAGGTGTGGTTGTGGAAGACAGTCCCCTGGGTCACGAAGAGGGCGAGCTTGGCGTCGGGGTCGGTCAGCGTCCGGATCTGGGCGGTGATGATCTCTTCGTGGCGCTCCGAGGCGGGATAGAGATTGAAGGCGAGCTGCCGGCCGAAGACTTCCTGCGGCACGGTCTGGATGTTCATGACGTTGATGGTCTGCCTGGCCAGCTCCTCGATGCCGAGTTGCTCGAACATCGACGCCGGTTGCACGACCGTGGCGGTACACAACTCCACGCGGCCGAGGAGCTCGAGCTGATGGAGGATGAGCGCGATGGGGATGGCGATCGGATGGGGGGAGACGAGCAGGCGGTCGTCGCCGGTGACATCCTCGATGTTCACGCCGGCGACGGCGAGCTTCCCTTCCATCGCGCTGGTGGGCTGCGACAGATCGATGGCGATGAAGTTGTCTTCGTCGAAGCGTTGAATCCACTCGGCGTTTCCGTCGGAGGGGCCGCAGAAGAAGACGAGGTCGCAGTCTTCCAGCTCGTCATCGGAAACGGCCACGACGATGGCCGGTTCATCGACGATTTCGGTCAATGCACCGATGGCCTCGCCGGTGCTGTCGAGCAGGGAGACTTTCTTGAAAGGGAAGGAGCGCTCGCGGAGGATGGTCTGGATCTCGTTTCCGACCAGTGTCAGAGGATTGACGATGCCGAGGCGGTAGCCGGCGGGGGACTTGGGATCGATCATTGCGGCGCGACTTGTAGCACGTCATCCACCTTGTGGGACGGAAAGGCGATCGTCCAGAGCCGCACCATCGGCGCCGAGGCGAGGTAGCTGATGGCCATGCCGAGCCCGAACTGGCGTGGCCAGGACCAACCGATGGCGATGATCCCGGCCAGGAGCACGATGTACATCAGCGAACGGCCCTTCTGGAAGTTGATCCCCTTGCCGGCGCGCCAGCGAAGGGGGCAGACCATGGCGACGGCGGTACAGGCGGTGAGGACCAGGATGACGATGGCGAAGCGCTGGTCGGTGACGGGCGCCGGCGCGTAGTAGATGACTGCGCCAAGAGTCAGCGCACCGGCCGGACTGGGGAGGCCGACGAAGTAGCGGTAGTCGGTCTTGCCGGTCATCACGTTGAAGCGCGCCAGTCGCAGGGAGACGCTGACCAGAAAGATGAAGGCCACTCCGACGCCGAGTTTGCCGAGCGACTGCAGCCCCCAGGCCCACACCAGGACCGCCGGGGCGCATCCGAAGGTGACGACGTCGGCCAGCGAGTCGTATTCCTTGCCGAACTCGCTGGTTGCGCCGAGCCGGCGGGCGGCCAGGCCGTCAAAGGTGTCGAACAGCGCCGCGATGAGCAGAGAGACGCAGGCGATCTCGAAGTGGTGGATGGCCAGATTGGACTGCCCCGCGGTGATGGCCTGCGCGGCGCGCATGCTGCTCACGATCGAACGGAAGCCGAAGAAGATGTTCATCATCGTGAACAGCGTCGGCACGATGTAAACGCCGCGGCGGAGGTTCTTGCGGACGTCAGGGCGCTGCATCACTTCACTCCGAGCTCGGCCACGATGGTCAGCCCGACCTTCACTTTGTCCCGCATGCCGATTCTGATGACGGCATCGGCGGGGAAGAACATGTCGACGCGCGATCCGAACTTGATCATGCCGACGCGCTCGCCGCGGGCCACTTCATCGCCTTCCTTTTTGTCGAACACGATGCGCCGCGCCAGCAAGCCGGCGATCTGTTTGAAGGCGAGTCTGGCGCCGTGCGAATCTTCGAGAACGATGAGGTTCTGCTCGTTCTCGGACGACGATTTCTCGGAGAAGGCGGCGATCTTCTTCCCTGGGTTGTAGCGGTAGTGGATGATCCGTCCGCTGATCGGCGCCCGGTTGACGTGAACGTCGAAGACGGACATGAAGATGCTGACCTGCCTGGTGAGGCCGGGCCAGATCTCGCCGTCGGGGATGTCTTTGATCTGTACGACGGTGCCGTCAGCAGGGGAGAGTACGTCGACATGATGCTGCGACCCATTGCGGTGAGGATCGCGGAAGAAGTTGATGAGGAAGAGGCTGAGGAGGCCGAGGACGATGGCTGCGATGGTCCACGGAATCAGCAACGCCACCGCGGTGAGTACCAGTACCGGAATCAGGAACAGCCATCCCTCGGGCGCAAACGGCACTCTCCGCATGCGCTGGATGTTAGTGCAAAGCGGGGTCCTGGTGGATCGTTAGATTCCTTGAGCCGGCCGATCGGTGATCGGTGGATCAGTGGGATCAGGACCGTTGTTGCAAGCCTCTCATCCAGCCTGTCATCCTGAGAGCTTGTGCAGAAATCGCGTTCTCCTATACCTGTCATCCTGAGGCTACCGCGGAGGCTCGGCGTTGCCAGCAACCAGGACGTGTGTTCCATGAACCGGGGGGGTGGAGTACGACATACTCGCAACCGCCCGTTCTTTGAGAATCACCGCGCGGTTGGATTTCTGCACACGCTCTGAGGCTGCCGGCGCGACAGTGTAGGGCCCCCGCCCCGGCGGCCAACGGCCGTGAGGCCGTGTGTTTGCTTCGAACTATCGCGCCGCGTGCGGCGCTGGCCGCCGAGGCGGCGGCCCTACACTGCAGCGGAAAACACGCGATTTGTGCATACCCTCTGAGGCCGCCGTAGCCGCGTCGGGTGGCGTGGTGGGTGGGAGCCGCGGAGGACGCCGAAGGATCTCAACATGCACGAGTGCATTTCGCCACTTGACGATCCGCCACAGTTGGCTCTTCCTCTCGCTCTTCGATGGAAACATGCACGACCAGAATGGCTGACCGAGGCGATCGAACAGCCGCGCGAGACGTTCGCTCAGGAACGGCTCACTCGAATGGTCGAGCTGGAGAAGCCACTAACCGCTAGCCACGCTGGTAGTTGTGTGAATGACATCTCGCACGATCGCACTTTGAGCTGATCTTGTGACTTCAGATGCGGTCCCAACGCAGCTAAGGCAGACCGCAGCTCTTGCTGATGAAAGCCTCCTTGTGAGGTCGTTCTGGTGCAAAGTGAGTCAAACAACGTGGTGGCGTTGCCATCCCCGCCCGAGCTCATAACCCCACGGATGACGGGTACACGAGTCCCGTTGACTGAGAAAAGATCCTCTGTGGAGATCGCGCCGAATACCTCAAGATGGCAACCAACCGCGGGCGAAAACGAGAAACGCCCGCTGTACCTCTCGTCCGGAGTGTCGGCTCGCCACCACATGCCCTCGAACGTGCGCTCCTGAATATCTCTATCTTTCGTCGATCCAACTTGCACTTCGTCATTGCGGTGCAGTGAGGCAGTCGAAGGCCACAATCAACCGAGAACACGCGTAGCGCAATCAACGCGCGGCGCACTACTTCGCAGACAGGTAATCCACCGCCACGTGCGCGATCGCCCTTATCCCCAACTCCAATCCGCTCTCATCCACATAGAACAGCGGCGAATGATTCGACGCCGCCTGTTCCGCGGTCTCGTTCTTCGGGCGGGTGCCAAGAAAGAAAAACAGGCCTGGCACTTTCTGCTGGAAGAAGGAGAAGTCTTCGGCGCCGAGGACGGCATTGATGATCTGTACGTTTGGAGCGCCGGCGATACGGCGGAGCGTCGGGGCCATCTGTTCGGTGACGGCGGGATCGTTGTATGTGATCGGGTAGCCTTCGTCGATCGTCACCGTTGCGGTCGCGCCGCCGCTCTTGGCGATCTCCTCGGCGGTCCGTTTGATGCGGGCGTGGATCTCGTCGCGCATCTTCGCGTCCAGCGAACGGATCGTGCCGATCATCTCGACGTCGTCGGGGATGATGTTGTTGCGGACGCCGCCGTGGATCGCGCCGACCGTGACGATCGACGGCGCCAGCGACGAGTCGACCTGACGGCTGGGGATGGTCTGCAGTCCAATCACGATCTGCGCGGCCACGACGATCGGATCGATTCCGAGCCATGGGTACGCGCCGTGGGTCTGTTTGCCGTGCACGATGATCTTGAACGAGTCGACGGCAGCCATCATCGAGCCGGAGCGGTAGGCGATCTCGCCGACCGGATAGCGCGAGGTGACGTGCAGGCCGAAGACGGCGTCGACTTTCGGATTGTCGAGCGCTCCCTCCTTCACCATCAGCTTCGCGCCCCCTTCCTCACCCTCGGGTGCTCCTTCTTCGGCAGGCTGGAAGAGGAACTTCACCGTACCGGGGATCTCGTCCTTGATGCCGGCCAGCACTTCGGCCACGCCGAGGAGGATGGCTACGTGCGCGTCGTGCCCGCAGGCGTGCATGACGCCGACGTCATGACCGTTGAACGTCGTCCGCACCGTCGACTTGAACGGCACATCGACCTGTTCGACGACCGGCAACGCATCCATATCGGCACGCAGAGCGACGACGCGTCCCGGACGGCCGCCTTTGAGGATGCCGACGACGCCGGTATGCGCGATGGGCGTCCTCACCTCGATGCCCAGCTCGCGCAGCCGGTCAGCGACGATCTTCGACGTCCGCGTTTCGCGGTTGCCAAGCTCGGGATGCTGGTGGATGTCGCGCCGGGTCTCGATGACTCTCGATTCGACTTTCTTTGCGGCAGCATCGATGCGTTGATCGAGTGTGGTGGCAGCGTCGAGCGTTACGGACATCAGGACCTCCAGAACGAGGATGGCGAGGAAGCGCATGCTGGGATTGTAGCGGTTGCGGGGTTGGGGGCGATGAGACGCTTCTCAAATCACTGTCATCCTGAGGCTACCGCGGAGGCTCGGCGTTGCCCGCAACCAGGACGTGTGTTCCGTGAACCGGGGGGGCCCCCTCCCAAAGCGGTGGCTGGGCGCCACCGCACTCCAAAGCGCGCCTCCGGCGCGCGAAAACCTGTTCAGAGTTGGCGAGGATTGTCCACATCATTTCGCGCGAAGCGCTTTGGAGTGCGGTGGCG
>JBBRNB010000170.1:0-6281 GCA_038230535.1 Thermoanaerobaculia bacterium | reverse complement strand
TAGCCGGTGGCCACGCCGGAGGCGTTGCCACCGGTTTGCAGGCGAAAGCAAAGGCACCCCGGCAGGGGTGCGTGAACCGTCGAATTCGACATCGTTCTACGCGATCGATCCTGCCTGACTTCACGCACCCCTGCCGGGTGCCTTCCTCGCATGACCGAACCGGTGGCAACGCCTCCGGCGTTGCCACCGGCTACCCTCACGCACCCCGTTGGGGTGCCGAGAAACGTCCAATCTCCAGACCCTCTCCCCACGTGAGTGGGGAGAGGGAGACACAGCTGCAAAGAGCAGTGCTGTGAGGATGTAGCCGTCAACCGTGTGCAAGCCAAATCCGGCCTTCACGTCCATCGTCTTCGCGCCAAAGCGAAGACTCCCAACAGCAACGCCGCGGCGATGCTGATGATCGCGCCGGTCGTCACGGCATGTGGGAGATAAGTCATCTCGATGTCGTGATCGCCGTCGGGAACGTAGATGCCGAGGAACGCGCGGTCGGCGAAATGAACCTTGATTGGGCTCCTACCCATCTTCGCGCGCCATCCCTTCCACGCCGTTTCTGAAACGACGATCCACCCTGAAGCGCGCATCGACGCATGCAGCATCAAACGCGAGCCTTCGGCGCGTACGCTGACGTCGCCCGCACCGTTGTTCACGTCCGCCGGCGGTCCTTCTGTTTCGATCCAGGCCTCGGCACCGAAATCGCGGCATGCGCTCATGCTGGAGATCACATCGTTCGTCCCGGTGTGAATCACACGCGGCACGAATGCGCGTGGAAGAACGCGGCTGTTCTCCAGCAGTTGGTAGCCGGGATAGAGACCCAGCCGTCGCCATCCTGGCGGCACCGCCGATTCGGGGAGGGCGAGCGCAAAGCGGACATTCATGAGCGACAGCATCGGCGCGGTGAGATCGTCCACGCGGTTCGACCAGACAGGCTGTGGGATCGACCAAAGAGGAAATGTCTCCGCGAGCCGCGCGAACGTCATCGCCTGATAGCCGCGTACATCTTCGAGACCGTATTGAGTCGCGGTGTTCGGAGCGAAAAGCGGACCCTGCCCAACAATGCGATATGGAGGGCCGGAGCGGGGAAAATGCTCGAAGCCCGCGATCGCTGGAAAGTACGCCCGGCGATCGACAGCGGGGATGAAGCCGCCGATTTCGGTCACGCGCTGTAGCAGCAGCAGTCCGAGCAGACCCGCCATCGCCGCGGGTTGGGTGTGCAGCGCACGCAGCAATGCGAACGCGAGTATGAGCGGCACGACTTCGCGGATGGCGTTGGCGCGGAAGAAATCGGGCGTCAGCGTGCTGCGCATGGCAATCAGCGCGATGGTGGCTGTCATCGCCACGGCCACACTGAAGAAAAACCACGCCAGCCTCCCACGCTCCCCGATCGAGACCTGCAATCCGATGGCCGCCAGGACGCAGATGCCGAACGCGGCGAACGAGATCATTCGTCCGTTGATGGCAAGACTGAAGATAGGCAGCCGTGAAAGGAGACCGCTGAGTCCTGGCGCTTCAGCTCCGGCCAGCAGTCCGAACAGCACCACTCCCGCGAAGAACCATTTCTCCCTCATTCTGGAGAACAGCAGCGCAACGAGCGCCGGCGCAAAAAGCATGGCGCCGGCATAGGCGCTGCCCATGGACCGATGCTGCACCTCATATTCATGCTGCGACTCTTCCTCGCCGGGACTCCCTTCGGCAAACGGCACGATGTTGTTGCGAAGCAGATGCGCGACCACGCTCCACGACGCGCTCACGGCTTCCGCACCAGAACGCCGATGGAGGTACTCGCGTGTCTGCGGTATGGCGTCGATCATCGGCAGGAGGAAGAAGGCCGTGAGCAGTAGTGCGATGACGCCGGCGGCCAGACCGCTGGAGATGACAGCCACGAGACGTTTGCGCGCCGAGAAGATCAGGTACGCGGAGGCGAGAGCGACTACGTGCAGCGTCGTCTCAGGATGACCGCACAGCGTGATCAGAACGAGCGCGAGTGCCAGCAGCGCCGTTGCGCGCATGCCTGGATGCAGCGCAACCTGGCGCGCGCCGAGCAGCACCAGCGGAAGGAGCGCGATGGCGTTGCCGTGCGCAGTGTGCGTAAACGCGACGACATACGTTGACAGCGCCCAACCGGCGGCGCCGAAGAGCGAGGGCAATGCGTGGAGCTCGAGCTTGCCCAGCAAGAGGAACATCCCAAGCGCCGCAAGAAAATACGTCATGGCGGCCACGAATCCGAGGGCGTCCGGCGCGGGAAGCAGCAGACTGAGAAGCGTGATGGGATGGAAAGGCGCAGACTGCGCTGACGCAGCCAATACGTTACCCGAGAGCTCGAACGGATTCCAGAGCGGCCATTGGCGATGTGCGATCGCCCACCGCAGAGCCGCGCTCCACGGCAGGAACTGCACGGCAACATCCGAAGGGAGGGGATTGGCGATCCGATCGATGCCGGCATGGGTTGCCATCGAGGCCAGCGGATCGAAGTGGTAGACGAGATCCACCGGCGCATAGACCCTGCCGGTCATGAACGCGCGGCCGGTGAGGCAGAGAGGCAGCAGAATCAGTACCGCCGAGGCACGGCGCGAGAGCGTCACGAATCGACGGACGATGACGACCGTGCCGGCTGCGGAGAGAAGATAGAGGAGTGCGCCCACAGAGGCCTGAGCGGTGGACTAAGCCACTCGACTCACGATTGTACCCGTGCTCGGAAGCGATCGGGTGCCGGGAGTCGGGGGTCGGAGCCATTATCCTGGGATCTCCACGACCCCAGACTCCCGATTCCCGACTCCGGACTTCGTCGTTCATACTGCGCGAATGCGACGAATCGCACTCCCGTTTCTGCTTCTCGTGGCGGCTCATCCACTCCTTGGCGCGTACGCCGACCGCGATCTTGTCATCCCCGTTGCCGGCCGCGCCTCGGGTGGCGCGGGCCGCCTTTTCCTTACCGCGCTCTGGATCACGAACGCGGACGATCATCCAGCCGTGCTCACGCTGTCGTACTTCGAGAGCGGCCACGCAAACCGCTTGCCGAGGCAGACCAACATCACGCTGGCACCGCGCGAGACGCGCGTCTTCGATCCTCTCGGCCCGCCGATCCTGCCATCGGTCGACGGCATCGGTGCACTGCGCATCGAATCGAATGCCGATATCGTGGCATCGGCGCGGATGTACGGCTATTTGCCCTCCGAGGGGCCGAACTCGGCGGTCTCGATGGCGCTCACCGGCATCCCAACGCGGCTCGGCATAGGCAACGGCCAGTCGGCACTGCTGCATGGAGATGGCTCGCGCGATGCCCAGTACAAGCTCTACCTGGTCGAGACCGCAGGCGTAGCCTTGTCGATCGTTGTTTCGATCGAAGATCTGCACGGCCAGACGCTCGGTGAAAAGCGCCTCTTCCTCGACCGCTTCGAGCACGTCTCCACCGACACGCGGCAACTCTTTCCTGCGGTCACGATCGATCATGCAGTCATCCGTATCCGCGGCGTCAATGGCGATGGCCGCGTCATCGCGGCGGGTACGCAGATCGTCCCCGGTTCGCAGGATGCCTGCGCGTACGAGATGAGCTTCGCGCCGGAACCGCGCACGCGTATCCGCGGCCCCGAGGCCGCGGTCTACATTGCCATCGCCATCGTTGCGGCGCTTGCGATCGTCGGGCGGAGAAAGTAACGGACGATGGCATCCGGCATCTCTGAGTTCGCCGAGGTGGCGATTCCCGTTGCGGTCCACGGCACCTTCACGTACGCGATCCCGTTGGAATTGCGCGACGCCGTTCGCCTTGGCTCGCGCGTCGAAGTGCCGTTCGGCGCCAAGAGGAACACCGGCTTTGTCGTCGCACTCTCCGATCGCGCTCCCGAGGGGAGCAGGATCAAGCCGATTCGCCTGGTACTCGATGACGATGAGCCGGCCCTGCTGCCAGAAATCATCGAGCTCTGTCGATGGGCCGCGGAGTACTACATCGCACCGCTCGGAGAAATGCTGCGTGTGGCGCTTCCGGCCAACATGTCGGCGCGAGGAAGGCGCGAGTTGTCGCTAGTTGGCGATGAGGCGATGATCGCGGCCGCTATAAACGCGGAACAGATCATCGAGACCGATTTGACGCTCGTCGATGAGTTGCGCCGCCGGCCGCTGCCGTTTGCGGCCGCGATCGAGGCGAGCTCGCGATCCGCGATCGAACGGCTCCGCGATTCCGGACTGGTCACAATCGGTGATCGTCTGCAGGATGCGAAAGGCGTCCGCTTCGATCGCTTCGTAGTCCTCGATACCACTCCAGGCAGCTTGACGCCGAAGCAGCAACACGCGGTGGACTTGCTGGCGACCCGCGGCGGCGAGATGTCGGTGCGGGCGTTGGAGACCGCTGGAGTGAGCACGGCCGTGCTAGCGGCGCTGGCAAAGAAGAGCATCGTCAGGATTGAGCGCCGCGCGCGGCGGCACACGCTCGACGCGTTCCTGGCCGGCGTTGATCCGGCCAGCGTCGGGGAGATCCGTCATTCCGTCGAACAGACTGCCGCGATCGACGCCGTTCGCGCGACGATGGGAACATTCGCGCCGTTTCTGCTCGAAGGCGTCACAGGCAGCGGCAAAACTGAGGTCTACATCGAACTGATGCGCGACGCGGTACGGCGAGGGGAACAGGCCTTGCTGCTCGTTCCCGAAATCTCGCTGACGCCGGTCTTTGCATCGCGGCTGAAGGAACGTTTTGGGGAGCGGATCGCCATCCTGCACAGCAGTCTCTCGGCGAGCGAGCGGTTCGATCAGTGGTGGCGTGCCCGCCGCGGCGAAGTCGATGTGGCCATAGGTCCGCGCTCGGCGCTCTTCACCCCGTTCCAGCGACTGGGGCTGCTCGTCGTCGACGAGGAAGGGGATGGCGCGTACAAGCAGGACGAGGCGCCGCGCTACAACGCTCGCGATCTGGCGGTCGTCCGCGCGCAGTTCCGGAAGATTCCGATCGTCCTGGGGTCGGCCACACCATCCCTGGAGTCGCGCGAGAACGCCGAACGCGGCAAGTACACGCTGCTGCGAATGATGTCCCGTGTCGAGTCGAGGCCGCTGCCGGAAGCCGAGGTCATCGATCTGCGCAAGGAGCGCGCGGAGAAGGAGGACAAAGGGTTCGTCATCTTCAGTCACGCATTGAAGGAGAGACTGAAAGAGACGTTCGCGGCAGGGGAGCAGGCCATCATCCTCATCAACCGCCGCGGCTACGCGCCGTACCTGCTGTGCCGCGAATGCGGCCATGAGTTCCGCTGCCGCGATTGCAGCGTGACGCTGACGGTACACCGCCGTGCCGGAATGTTGATCTGCCACTACTGCGGTCTGCGAAAGCCGATCCCGGCGCGATGCCCGCTGTGCAACGGCGAGGTTCTGCAGCCGATCGGCTTCGGTACGGAGAAGGTGGAGGAGCGTTTCCGCCGCGACTTCCCGAACGTTGTCGTCGACGTGCTCGATCGCGATTCGACGCGCAAAAAGGGAGAGTTGGTGCGCATCCTCGACCGCTTCCGCACGCAACAGACGCAGGCGCTGATCGGAACGCAGATGCTGAGCAAGGGCCACCATTTCCCTACCGTGACGCTCACCGCCGTCCTGAACGCCGACTCGATCCTCGGCTATCCCGATTTCCGCTCCGCCGAAAAGACGTTCTATCTGTTGACGCAGGTAGCCGGCCGTTCCGGCCGCGGCGAGCTGCGCGGCACGGTGCTGATCCAGAGCGCCTTTCCGATGCACTACGCCATCCAGCACGCGCTCCGCCACGACTACGAGGCCTTCTACAAAGCCGAGATCGAGTTCCGCAGAACGTTCCACTACCCACCCGTGACTTCGATGATCGCCATCCTCTTCCGCGGCGAACAGCTCGCCGACGTCGACCGCGCCGCACTCGATTGCGGCGGCAAGTTGGAAGCTGCGTTGAAGAAACTCCCCGGCATTCGCATCCAGGGTCCCGCACCCGCCCCCATGTCGCGCATCAAGGGCGTCTACCGCTACCAGATCCTCCTCCGCTCCGTGCAACGCGGCGCGCTGCGCAAGGCAGTGGAGGGGGTGATGATCGGGAAGAAGTGGAAGGGGGTGGAAGTGGCGATCGATGTGGATCCGATCAATATTTTGTGACGCTTCTCTCCGTCCTACGGGAGGGTACCTACGTATCTAGACCTCAAACAAGCGAGGAGCTGGGCCGTTTTGGCGGTTGCGAAAGGTCCACCCCCTCCCTTTTGGTGCATACCAATAACTGTTGTTGCTGTGATACACGTCGGGCTTCGTAAAGCCCCCTGTGGGCGCTCGGTGAATGGATCGAGATTGACTCCTCC
>JBBRNB010000169.1:0-6351 GCA_038230535.1 Thermoanaerobaculia bacterium | reverse complement strand
GAGTCTCCTGCTCGTTGATCTATGCCCGCCGCTCGCGTTCAGCCGTGCCGGCTGCTCAAGCGGGCTTGCTCACTTACCGCAACGCTCACGTGGTTACTTCTGGCGAGCACAAGGCGGTCACTTCTCGCGAGCGCCGAAGGAACGCTTAGCCCTGACGAAGAAAAGGTGACTTACCTGTTCATAAACAGGGCTGAGTTGACGGACACCCAAAAAGATTTCCTGAAGAGCATCGGGTTCCCGATCGACGACGCCGGAGCGCCAACGAACATTTTCGAGTTCACGCTCCCCGGTTTCTACAACAACGCCGATGTTGAGAACCTCAAACGGCTACTTCGTTCTGCGATCGGCGCGGATGAGGCAGGTGTTAGCGGCGCTAGGACACTTCCAAGGGGAACTAAGAAGGGCGGGGAATGGTGACGAAAGTTTTGATCTAGCGCGCTACTTCTTCCAGCGCGTAGCGCTTCCTTTCGCTGCGATCTCGCTGCGCCGCTTGGATGTCAGCTTCGCCGCCCTCGCTGCCCCACCGAGCGCAGCCCGCTCCCGCGTCATCCGGTTCGGCATCCTCTCGCCGGTCACTCTTTCAAGGATCGATCGCGCGGAGGCCAGCGATTCATCTGCGGCGGTTTCGTCAGCATCGGCAGGAGAGAGCGGTTTGATCATAGCAACCACCCTAGCACCCCTCCGGCCGGATGTCAGCGGCGCGCCGTGAACTCTGGCCCGCCAAACTGACCCAATCAATCCCACGGCCGGAACAGCTCACGCGGCGCGACCCGGAGCGCGGTCGAGATGCGGAGGATGTTCACGAGGCACGCATTCCTCGCGCCCGTCTCGACACCCGAGAGGTAGTTCCGATGGATGCCGGTCAGGTCCGCAAGTTGTTGCTGTGAGAGCCCGCGCTTCGTCCGCAGCTCCTTCACCCGAGCCCCGAATAGCTTCGCATCGGTCGATCGATTCGAGTACGCGCGCGGCACACTAAGAGTGTCACACCATGAGTCATTTACCTTGCACAATATGAGTGAAGTACGAGACACTCCCGGCGAGATGACGAAGACGACGCCGGGAGTCATGACAAAGCTGGAGCGGTTCATGCGCTCCCATGGCATCACACCGGCAGCGCTGGCGAAGGAAGCCCACGTCAGTCGGCAGCAGTTGTACCGCCTGCGGATGGGAACGGCGGACTGCCGAATCTTTACCGCCATGCGCATCGCGGACGCATGCGGACGGCTGATCTTCCGATACACCAACGTTGATGACGTTTTCGGGCGCTGAACCGGGATGTTACGGTTTACGAGTCAAACTGACCCATGACCCGCCGGCTGCGCTCTGCTACCATGCGCCGCCATGGTGCTCACGTCGAACCAACGTCAATACCTGCGAGGACTCGCTCATCCGCTCGAGCCGGTCGTCCGCGTGGGACGTGCCGGCGCGACCGCCTCCGTGCTCGAAGAGACGAAGCGCTCCCTTGCTGCGCACGAGCTGATCAAGGTACGCATCGAGAACGACTTGCCAGCCCAACGCCGCGCCATCGCCAGCGAATTGGCGCACGCGTGCGGCGCGGATGTCGCTGGCAGCATCGGAAAGCTGGCGATTCTCTATCGCGCTCGCGAGGAGAAGCCCGAGATCGTGTTGCCGGAGTAGGTTAGCGCGGTTGCGGGCTCGTGGTACGACGGGTTCGGTGGCGAGCGTCAGGTCGACAAAATGTTGAATGTTGAGTGTTCAATGTTGAATGTTGAATGAAACGGCCAGCCGTCTTCCCTCTCTCCTTCCCATTCAACATTGAACATTCAACACTCAACATTCAACATTCAACATTGCTGTTCGTCTACTCCGCGACCTACTCCAAGACATGTACACAACACGAAGGGCAGCCTCTCGGCTGCCCTTCTCACTCGACTGCTGTCAAATTGCGCTACGGGAGCATCAGGCGAATCGTTACGCGGCGATTGCGCAGGCGGCCTTCGGCTGTCTTGGCATCGCTGGCGGGCTCGCGGCCATCGCGGCCTTCGACTGTGATCCGTGACGGGTCGATGCCATGCCGGCTCACGAGGTAGTCGCGGACCGCTTCGGCGCGGCGGCGATCGAGATCGTGATTCGGACCTGCGTTCTCCTGGTCGTCGTTGTAGCCGATGACGATGGCAGTGGAGGCCGGCTCCTGCTTCATGCGCAGAGCGACGTCGTCCAGGATGGCTTTGGCAATGTTGGTCAGACGTGCCGAACCGGACTCGAAGTGGATCTCGTCGGTGCGGAGCTCCGTCGGAACGTGTGGCGGCGTCACTGGCGGTGGCTCAGGCGGGGCGACCGGAGTTGGTGTGGGCGGCGGTGGCGGAGGTTCCGGCACCGGAGTGGGCGCAGGAGGCGGTGGAGCGACAGCCGCGAGATGGAGCGGCGAGAAGGTGATGCCGACGAGTGCGGAGAGGCCGCAGTCATCGAGCTCGGTGGCGCGGCACTCGCTGTGATCGCGGCTGAACTTCGCCGCGTTCCAGCGGATGCCCCCGTTCAAGGACCAGCCGGTATCGCCGATCCAATGGCGCAGACCGGTCAGGAGCAGGATCGGCGACTGAGGCTTCACATCGCCGCCGGTGTACATCGTGGTGCTGACCTCGGTGATCCAATTGGTAGTCCGCCAGTGAGCGAGCGGATGATTCCAGCCGAGGTCTGCGCGAAGCTCATTCGGGAGCGACACCGAATCGGGGGCGAGAATCGGGAAGTTCGAATCGCTGGCGCTGCGGGTTCCAACGATCGAGTACGTCGCGCCGACCGTGAGCTGGCTGGCAGTGTAATGAATGCCGGCGCCGTAGTTCGTCGCACCGCTGGAGATGCCGCTGTTTTTGTTGCCGGTCGGAAGATCAGCGAAGAGCGAGACCGCGAACCGGCCTGATGTGGACGGCCCGAAGCCGATCTTCGTCGCCACATGAAGCGGCGAGAGTCCACCGTCAGAGAACTTCCCCTGGTAGTAGAAGCCGTTGATGAAACCGTTGCGGTCGCCGCCATGGCCGGTGAGCCGGTCATATGGGAGCGATGCGCTGATTTCCCAGTTGTCGGTCAGACCGTACCCCACCGATCCGCTCAGACGGTAAAGGTCGTAGCCCATGTTCTTGTGGGCACGCGCCGAGGGGATGACGAAGGGGCCGGGAGCCGCGTCGAGTCCCCAGTTCTGATAGTAGACGCCGAACGACCAGTCGCCACGCCGCAGGGTATCGGCTGTGATGACGGTGAAGAGCCCTGTCGGGCCCGACGCCGTCGGCGCCACGAGCGCTGCCTGATCCGCCGGCGAGATCGATGCCAGCGAACTGGCACTCATTCCCCTGGAGTCAGTCTGCGCGAGCAGGGACGGCACGATGAGTAAACAAACCAACGGGATCAAAGATCGAAATCTCAATTGCAAAGTAACACCTCCTAAAGTTCGCACGGTCCGTCCGCGAGGTACTGCTCGCGCGGCTTACAAAACGTGTGCCAGAGCCATACGAAGTAAAAACGATAAAGGCTTCAACGAATTGAGCTTACCATACCTGCGTCACGCAATCTCCGACCTTGCGCAGCCTCTTTGATACGATGCGGTCATGCGAATCCGACTGATCGCTGTCATTTTTACGGTGGCTCTCGCAGCGTCCAGCGTTCTCGCGCAGGAGCCGCCACCGCCTTCTCCTCCCGTCCCCACGACGCCTCCACGACCAACACCAGAGTCCGTGCCGGCCGGGCCGCCGCAGGTAACACCGGCTCCTGTAACGCCAGCTCCTGTGCCGCCGGCTCCCGCTCAGCCGGCAACCGAAACAGTGCCAGCAACCACTGCCCCGCCAGCGCCTCCGCTCTCTTCGATCGCCGCCAGCCACTATGATCGCCCGGACTCGCTGCCGAACGTTTATCTTGCCGACGGCCGGGCCAGCATCCGGCTGCGGAAGCTGATCAAGAACGTACTGTTCGAGAGCCAGATCGACTACAAGTTCGTCACCGGCGACATCAGCACGTTCCTTCGGTACAAGTACTACGCCCAGGATTTCACCTACAAAATCGGCGTGTTCGACACGATCTCCTTCGGCGCCATCGGCAGCCACCAGGACGAATTCGAACGCGTTCGCGGCGGGCTGCTGCTGCTCGAATTCCCGCACGACTACAACCACCGCTATTTCACCTTGCTGCAGGACGACCGCCTCACCTTCGGCGACGTGACCCGCGTCGACAATCGCAAAAACAACATCTACACGAAGCTCGGCTTCCAGTACGGCACGGAGTTCGACGAAGAGTTGAATTCC
Source organism: Thermoanaerobaculia bacterium (assembly GCA_038230535.1). Classification (GTDB taxonomy): domain Bacteria; phylum Acidobacteriota; class Thermoanaerobaculia; order Gp7-AA8; family Gp7-AA8; genus JADGNZ01. Next base: position 2,101 of record JBBRNB010000169.1, on the reverse strand, counting down.
ATCGTCGGCGAGTCGCGCGGCCTGCTGGTGCCCGTCCTCACCGTCTTCCGCGATCTGGGACCGCAGAAGTTCAGCTTTGCCGCGGCCGTCACGCAAGGGGGCAAGGTCTCGACCGGCGACTACAAGTACAGCAAGCTGGAGAGCGAGGCCATCCACCGCTGGGATGTCTCTCCGACGTCGTTCATCGTCACCCGCGCCCACCTCGGAACGTTCCTGACGAAACAGTACCTTTGCGCGAACACGCCCACCGTCCCGCCGATCGAGTGCTACTCGATCCCCGGCTACGAGATGTTCAGCCTCGGCGGGCGTAGAGCGCTGCGCTCGCTCAACACCTCCGGCGACGTCTCCAGCGGCACGAACGAGATTCACATGACGAACGAATATTTCGTTCCCCTGTTCCGCAATCGCGACTACCGCTACCGCCAGGTGCATTTCAACACCGTCTACGCGATCGCCTACGCCGGCGTCGGAAACGCCGGCTTCGGCTACCGCGATCTATACTGGACCAAAGACTTCGCGGTCGATGCCGGCCTCGGTACCGAGATGGCCCTCACCGTGCGCGACTACCAGGTCCTCGTGGCTGTACTTTTTGCCCACACCCTTCGCGCACCTGATCAGCGGAAGAGCAACAAGGTGCAGTTCTCCGTTCATACCTCGCGGTGAGGGTGTGTTGTTGCCACTACAATACCGGGCACACTCATTGCCTCTGCTATGAACGTGCTTCGACGGATCACCGCGCTTCTGGCCATGATCGCTCTCATCGGTCTGCTGCTATTGCTCATCTGGCATGTCCAGATGCATCGCGATCACAGCTCAGGCGAAGAGCCGTTTGTGGTGTCGATGCCGGGTCTGGCAGCCTAGGCAAGACCCAACCACCAACGGCCACCAAAAACATGAAAGCCATCCTGATCCGCGAACACGGAGGCGTCGACAAGCTGGAGCTCGCCGACGTTCCCGAGCCCACCGCCAAACGGGGGGAAGCAGTCGTTCAAGTCCGCGCAGTCGCACTCAATCACCTCGACATCTGGCTGCGCCGCGGAGTGCCCGGACATACGTTCCCGCTCCCGATGATCCCAGGTTCCGAGGTGGCTGGTGTGGTCGAGACCGCCGGCGACCCGCGTTGGAAAGCGGGAGACGAAGTGATCGTAGCTCCCGGCTACTCATGTGGACTCTGCGTCGCCTGCCTTTCCGGCAATGATCCTCTTTGCCGCCACTACGGTCTTTTCGGCGAGACGGTCAGCGGCGGTGCGGCGGAAAAGATTGCCGTTCCGGTCCGCAACCTGATCCGCAAGCCAGCAGCACTCTCCTTCGCCGAGGCCGCGGCACTCCCGCTCGACATGCTCACGGCGTGGCACATGCTCGTATCGCGCGCGCAACTCCGGCCAGGCGAAACCGTCCTCGTCCAGGCCGGCGGCTCCGGCGTCGGAAGCGCAGCCATCCAGATCGCGAAACTGTGGGGGGCGACGGTTTACGCCACCGCCGGGACTCCGGATAAAGCATGCCGCGCGAAGAGCCTCGGCGCGGACGAGACCATCGTCTACACGCAGACCGACTTTCTCGAAGAAGTCCGCCGTCTCACAGCCAAGCGCGGCGTCGACGTCGTCTTCGAGCACATCGGCGGCGAAACCTTCGAGCGCTCCCTCCGGGCCCTCGCCCGAGGCGGACGTCTCGTCACCTGCGGCTCCACCTCGGGCGGCGAAGCGACCGTCAACCTCCGCCTCGTATTCTTCAAGTTGCTCTCGATCCTGGGCTCGACGATGGGCAGCCTTGCCGAGCTCCACCAGATCATGAAGTTCGTGGAAGCCGGCCGTCTTCACCCCGTCATCGACCGCGTCCTGCCGCTTGCCGAAGTCGCCGAAGGACACCGCATCCTCGAGGCGAGAGAGGCGTTTGGGAAGATTGTGTTCGAGGTGTAGGGGCGGGTTGAGAGTTCTGTCATTCCGAGCGAGGGACAGGGCAGGCGCTGCACCTGGGAAAAGAAACATGGTGCTGGCGAAAGCCGCGCGATTGCCGGTGTCGATGCGCGCAGGCGCGTCGGACAATGTAGCCCCTGGCTCGGCCAGGGGTAATCGTCGTAGTGGATGGTTTGCGGCCGCGAAGG
>JBBRNB010000168.1:0-6757 GCA_038230535.1 Thermoanaerobaculia bacterium | reverse complement strand
CGCCGACACTGCCGCGCCGTTGGCGCGGCAGGATGATTTCGCCGGCCGGCGTTGGAGTTCCGATCGCTGTTCCGAATCGTGTTCTTGATGGTGGTCACTTTAACCGAGCACAAAGTGGTCACTTCTGCCGAGCGCCGAAGTCCCAGGTCACGACGGATATCTACTTGCGTTTGCGGTGACACCTAACCCTAACCGCATCGCCCGCAGACGTACCGTTCCGCAAACAGGCTGATTCCGCGACACTTACGAGTCTTGACTGAGGGTCGGAAAGACTCTGGCGAAGTGTGTGGCACCTTTTGACGAGGTGCGCGTCGCACGCGTCCGCATCAACCCCGTCGTAAGCCAGCTGTCCCTTGCGCACCCACGTCGTCGCGAACGCAACAAGTTGGGGTCGGATCTGGTCCTGATGGCCTGAGTCTTTGGCCTCCGACGGAGTTAAGATTAGGGAGACTTGTCTTTGAAATGAGCGATGGCTTCCCATCGAGAGCCCTTCTCCACTCCGCAGAGGGGAAAGGTGCCGAAGGCGGATGAGAGGTCGCTTTCGCGAGGTCGTGCAGAATGATGGCGTCTCTCTTCACTCCCTGAGTGTGTGGACCGAGGCGCAAACCGTGTGCGCCGCTGAGCCGGACCCCCTCATCCGCCTTCGGCACCCTTCGACTCGCTGCGCTCGCTCAGGGCAGGCTCTTCTCCCCCGTGGGGGAGAAGGGCTCTCGATGGAGAGACATCGGTCATTTCACAAGTCAGATTCCCGACGTAATTTGTACAAGTGTGGTCTGTGCCCGTCGTGAGCCAATTCCACGATGCCGGCTAAGAGCACGACGCGGCCGGCCGCCCTCGAGTCATTGACTTGTTGGCGCTCGATTCGACGTACACTCCCGCCCCCATGAACGTGCGCCGGCTTTGGTTCTCTCTTCTGATGGTGTCGATGTCTATCTCCGCGTTCGCGGCGCTGTCCGCGCAAACGGTCAAGAACCCACCGCCACCACGGCCGGTGCCGATGCCGCCGCCGATGGCCGCTCCCGTCGATCAGCCCTATGCCGGCCCCGTGCGACTGGAAGTCGATCTCACCAACGTCAGGGACCGCGTGGCGCATGTGCGCGAGGAGATTCCTGTCCAGCCCAACGCAAGAGAGCTCTTGCTGTTGTATCCGCAGTGGATCCCCGGCGCCCACTCACCGATCGGCCCGATCTCGCGCATCGCCGGGATTGTGACCAGCGTCGACGGAAGGCGCGTGCAGTGGATCCGCGATCAGATCAACGTGTACGCCTTCCACGTTCCGCTCGGTGCGGGTGCCCGAGCCGTACAGCTCCAGTTCGACTACCTGTCGCCGGTAAAGCCTGCCGAAGGCCGGATCGAGTGGTCCGGCGCCATCGTCGATCTTGCATGGAACGAGGTGGTGATGTATCCGGCGGGCTTCTTTTCGCGCGACATCCCGCTCGATGTCACACTCAAACTCCCGCCGGGCTGGAAATACGCCACCGCGCTCGAGACCGCCTCCAATGAAGGTTCCACAGTTAAGTTCAAACAAACCACTCTGAACATTCTGGTGGATTCGCCCCTGTATGCAGGGACCCATTTCAAGCAGGTCGACCTCTCGCCGTCGCCGTCCAACATGGTTCGCCTGAACGTGTTCGGCGACGAGCAAAAGGATCTCGAGATCTCCGCCGATGCCCTCGAGAAACATAAGAACCTGGCCATCGAGGCAGACAAGCTCTATCAGTCGCATCATTACGACCACTACGATTTCCTGCTGCTGCTCAGCAACACGGTCGGCGGCATCGGACTGGAGCACCATCAATCGAGCGAAGACGGCTCGCGGCCGAACTACTTCGCCGAGTGGGACAAGGGCAGCCTGCGCAGCGACCTGCTGGCGCACGAATACACGCATTCGTGGAACGGCAAGTTCCGGCGTCCGGCCGGCCTTTGGACTCCCAATTTCAATGTCCCGATGCGCGACGACCTGCTCTGGGTTTACGAGGGCATGACACAGTACTGGGGAAGCGTGCTCGCCGCGCGTTCGGGAATCCGGACGGCGGAGCAGGCCCGATATGTCTTTGCGCGCGTCGCTGCCGGGTTCGAGATCAGTCCGGGCCGCAATTGGCGTCCGCTGGTCGATACCACCAATCAGCCCACGGTCTCGCAGCGCCGTCCGGTGAGCTGGGTGAGCTGGCAGCTTTCGGAAAACTACTACACCGAAGGCCAGTTGATCTGGCTTGACGCGGACACCAAAATCCGCGAGCTCACCAACGGCCGCAAATCGCTCGACGACTTCGCGGCGGACTTCCTCAGCCCCTATGACGGCAGCTTCGTCACCGATACCTACGATCTTCCGGACATCGTCGAGATCCTGAACAGGATTGCGCCATACGATTGGATGAAATTCTTCCAGGAGCGCGTCTATGCGCTGCATCCAGCCGTGCCCTCGGACGGAATCACCCGCGGCGGCTACAAACTCGTTTACAGCGACAAGATCCCTTCCTGGCTGACCAGAGCAGAGACCGCCGGCGGCGGCGGGTCCGATTTCTCGACGTCGCTCGGTTTTTCGGTCGGCGGCGGCGCACGCGGCGAGCCTGCCCCGGGTGCGCCATCCAACGCCCTCGGCAGTGTCTGGTGGAACAGTGCGGCCTTCAACGCAGGTGTCACCTCCGACATGCAAATCATCTCCGTCAACGGGAAAGCGTATACGGCCAGTGTTCTGCGCGATGCCATCACCGAAGCCGAACACGCAAAGCAACCGATCGAGCTCCAGTTCCGCCGCGGAGAAGAATACAAATCGTTTTCGATCCCGTATTACGGCGGCCTGCGCATCCCCTCCCTGGAGCGCGTCGATGCTACGCCCGACCGTCTCGACGAGATCCTCGCGCCGAGCAAACGCCCGCTGCCGGCAATGTAAGGGGAGCCGAGGCGTAAAGGCCGCAGTGCGGGGTCGGGCGGACAACCGTGAGTGCTCGATAGCCGGCGGCCAGACGGGAAGCCTTGTCCACGTCGAGAGCCAATGGGCCTGAATGGGTCATCGCTTGGGAAAGAGTGGGGTCACACCTTCGATTTTCAAACCGAGCGTCTTGGGAATCGCGGGCTTGGTTGCGATGCAACGCGAGACAGCCTAACGCCCCAGCACAAGCAATGATCCATTCACGCTGACCCGCGCAACCCCCGCATATTGCGGAAGCGTGAACACATCGACGAAGTCTCGGGCGGCCGAGTCGGGGAGGGCGAAGGCGATCGTAATCGGTCCCGTTTCTGCGATGTCGCGAATCTCGAGGCTTTTGTTCCGATAGAGAACCGAATCCAAGCCTCTCAGCTCCTGATTCGTGTTCAGCACCTGAAGCGGCACATAACGTCCGCCTACCCAAACGCCCACGAATCCGAAATCCGCCCTCATGTCCGGTGCTCTCACCGTAAATGTGCGGGCTGGAGCAGCGGGCACCTCGATCACAATATCGGCCGGAGGCACGATGGGTAGCGGAAGAACGGTCAGCGCGCGGGTCTTGCTGAGATAGATGAGGTATTCGGGCGAAGAATGCCGCGCGTGGAGCAGGAATGATCCGTCCTCGCCGAGTTGTGTTTCCTCGGTCACAAGACCAGCGGGACTGACAATCGTGATCGCTCCCTCTCCCGTGTGACCCTCGACACGGCCACGCATACCGACGGGATCGAACTGAACCACGGCGGCACCATCGCCGAGCTCCTCGAGATCGATGGGGGCGCCGCACTTTCTCCCGAACCGTTTCTGGACAGCGCATACGCTGATCTTGAAGCCGGCTGGTACGTCGTCGAAAGTGACGTGGCCCTCGCCATCCGTCTGCTTCTCAGCCGACGCAAAATAGACTTCGTTTCCCTCAGGGCGAATCTGCTTGATGGGGGAGAAACGGACCGACGCGTCAGCAACGGGGGCATGATCTGCATCGATGACCTTGACGTCGAGACTCGCGAGCGGAAGATCAATGTCATACACTGCGTTCGGCTGTGGTGATGTGTGCGGGATGAGCGTGAACGTCCGCGCGTCATCACAGCGCTCGATCTTGATCTGGTTATCGAGCGGGTCGCCGGCCAGCGTCGCGGTGTACCGCCCGTCGCGATCCGTCACGGCCTGACCACTTGCGAAAACGAGCCGCGCTTGAATGTGTTTACCGTTCAGCTTTACAGATCCGAAGAAGCTGAAGGCCGGCAGATTCACATCGATCGTTGTTAGGCGCCCGCCGGCCACGTCGGCCGCGAGCGACTGTCGCTTGCCGTAGGGCGGTTCGATCAACACGCGATACGAACCGGCCGGCATTCCATCGAAGCTGACGCTCGATGTCGCGCCAAACGGCGTGCTTTTTTGGCTTACAGGGGAGCACTTCTTCTCTCCATCCGATGCGGTCGTGCAATGAAGGAGAGCGGTCCTGATGCGGGGAACGTCCGACATCTGCGCAGGCGAACATTCGGCCGCGGCGGGACGTGCGTCGTCGCTCGACCATCGGAGCAGGATGCTGCCGCCGGCAACGAGCGGGATCGGTTCGCGCTCGACCGTCACCGGTTGCGAAAGACCATCGATGTCGCGCCTGACAGGTTTCCACATACGGCCTTCGACGGTCAGGATCGCTTTTGCACGAGGAATCCCGCGGAAAATGAGGATGGAGTTGAATTCGGCGAAGAGCGGCGCGACCGGCTTATAGGTTTGTTCGCCGGCTCTGATTGTGATCGTCGGTGGCGCAAGCTCGCTTCGGACATCGTCCAGTGACGCACGATCCACGCGTGTCCAGACGATCACATCGGATCTGTCCTGCGCCGGCCGAAGCACCGCCGCTTGCCGTTCTCCAGGCGCGAGATACAGCGGTTCACCGACGGCGGCCGGCAGGCCGTCCTCAATGAGCAGCGGTACGACGAGCATTTCGGCCGGCGTCAGGATCGTGGACTCACCGGGTACGAGCGGGACGAACGTCCCTGAAGAAGTCGGGGACGATGCGATCCAAAGGCCGAGGCGCTGCTTTGTCCCGAGGGTTTTCAAGGTGCTGCCGAAATCGACGACACCTGCCCGGACCATCGGGATCTCCAGTTTTTCGTATCCCTTTTCCGGGTTGGGGGGTCCCTCGTAGACGGTGTAGTCGCGGTGCACACCCGCGTAGCCGTCTTTGTGGCGAGCGAAAACCTGAATCAGTCCTGGCGGAAAGTCCAGAATTACGTCCGCCGGGCGGCACGCGACGCTGCCCGGCGTGAAGAAGAGGCTAAACGGGTCGCCTTGGATCCCCCGGTAGAAGCAAACCTCGCTACCTTCCTTCCGCTTTCCTTCGACGGTTGTCGCGTACTCGCGCCGATATGCAAGCGCAGGCAGCGCCACCAGCAGAGTCACAACGACCCCAAGGAGAGCACGAAGCCGGCCTGTCATGGATCTGCTGCTTCCTGAACTGCTACCAACCGCAGGAGATCGAGCAGGACGAGCACGAAACGGGATAATACGCCCCTGCCGTGCAGCCGATGCTCGCACTTGAGAGGTTGCATCCCGAGTGGTTCTCATAACAAATGCGAGAGCAGTTACACCCTCCGTCGGTGTAGCCATCACGATCGAGTGGGCAACCGTCAACGCAATCAAGTGCGCGCGGCTTGGGCCTCTGTTGGTTGCGGGCAACCGCCGGCAAATCCTTCGGCGAATCCTGGACTTCACCGTTCGGAACGTTCGCAACAGTTCGGTCGCTTACCGACGCACGAACTTGAGGCGTAGCCGCCATGGCCATCGTTGCTGACAATACAAACAGAATGACCGCCGTGGGCAGAAGTTTCACTCGCATTTGCGACCGATCTCCTTTTACTCGAAATTGAATCATCCAGCAACTCTAGCAGCACCGCAGCGCAATGTCAAGTGGCCATGAACATCGGTAGTCCTGGCGTCCGCGGCTCACTCGACAGACCGGGCGCAAGGCACGAGAAGATGGGATCGAGTCTCTTCACCACGGACGCCTCTCCTCCATTCATCAGGCAGTCCACGGAAGATGGGTCATCTGGAATATCAACTTAACTCCCGGTAAGTTGGGACGCCGCGACCCAACTTGCGGCCACGGCATTAGTTGATTCACAGCACCTCAACCGTTTCCCAACTCGAAGGATCAACCGGCGACCTGGGTAAGGTGGAGCGGACTTGGCCCAGCGTCTGATACGCTTGCTTGCACGTTCCTCGAGTGGGCCGAAGCAGTTGGCCTGGGACGTTAGGCGGCTTAATGAATGGACTGTCTGCAGCAATCTATGCCTCGTTGGCCTTCGTTGGCTTCCTCGTCGATGCCGGCGCGTACTCTCTGTTCCACAATCGCGACGTTGGAGAGTTCGGGTGGTTAGGGGCAATCCTCTCGGAGGTCTTGCTTTCGCGCTGGTGTTTTTCGCGATGATTTACTCGTATGCGTTCGTCTCTCGCCTATTCCACGGCGATGAGCGGCCCGTCTCGGCCAACGGCTCTTCTGCCTTAGCAGGCCTCGTGTTTGGCATCGTTCTATGGCCACTCCATCAACTGGCGAAAACAGTGTGGCACTTACCAGACGTCACTTGGCTCGCTGAGGCGTTGCTCCTCTGTGGTTCCTCGTTTGAGCTCATTCGTTTGCACGCACTGTTGTCGATGGCGCGCGGAGACCGGCGCGAGTCGCCGCCAAACTCATAGGACTCTTTACTGCATCCCGCTAGAGAGTGATGGTGCCGAGGGCCGGGAGCTTGGGTCGACGATGCTCGTGTTGGCGCTGGGGTCAGGATGCGGGAAAGAGTTCAGTTGGACGAAGGCGCGGGCAGACGTGGG
>JBBRNB010000167.1:0-6923 GCA_038230535.1 Thermoanaerobaculia bacterium | reverse complement strand
TCAGCCGCAGCATGGAAGAGCTCGAGTCGCGCTATCTGGAAGTGATGGTACGCCCCGAGAATGTGGCCGCGGCCCGGGCGCTCGGACCGATTCGCGAGCGTCAGGTCTTCGGCCGCAGCATCCTGCTGTTCGACCACGCCGACCGCGACCACCTCGCCACACTGGGCGATGTGCGCACCCCCAACATCGCTGACCTCTTCGTTGCTGTGATGGGCAACCAGCCCGGAGCAGAAGGAGTTGCCCTATGAATACACCATCGACTGCGGTGCTCGAAGCTGCGGCCGGCTCGCAGGAAACGCCACCACCGGCCATGTCACCGACGCGGCCGATGTACTGGTCGGTGCGGCGCGAACTGTGGGAGAGCCGCTCGATTTATCTCGCGCCGCTGATCGTCACGACGGTCTACCTATTCGGTTTTCTGCTCAGTACGGTCACGCTGCCGCACCGCATGCGCGGGCTATCGGCGCTCGACCCGGCAAAGCAAGTCGACGCGGTCGCCGTGCCCTATGGCATCGCCGCGTCGATCATCATCGTGACCGGGTTCCTGATCGGAGTGTTCTACAGTCTGGACGCGCTGAACAGCGAGCGCCGCGACCGAAGCATCCTGTTCTGGAAATCGCTGCCGGTTTCGGATCGCACGACCGTGCTTTCCAAGGCCCTTATTCCGTTCGCGGTTCTCCCGCTGCTCTGCTTCGCGTTCGCGCTGGCTACGCAGGCGATCATGCTGTTCCTGAGCACCGCGGTGCTGATGGCGAACAGGCTGAATCCCGCGGAGCTGTGGACTCGGATGCCGTTCCAGATGCCACTGGTGCTGTTCTACGGTCTGGTTTTGCACGTGTTCTGGTATGCGCCGGTCTACGGTTGGTTGCTGCTGGTCTCCGCGTGGGCGCGCCGCGCAGCGTTTCTATGGGCTGTACTCCCCTTCTTTGCGATCTATGTCGTCGAAAGGGTCGCATTCGGCACAGCGCATTTCGCTTCCTTCCTCAAGTACCGCCTGTCGGGCGCCATGGATGAGGGTTTCGCCATGGACCCGCGAGCGACCGCGATCACCCGGCTCTCACAACTCGAACCGTTGAGGTTCCTGAGCAGTCCCGGTCTCTGGATCGGACTGATGTTCGCCGCTGCATTCCTGGCCGCAGCGGTACGGCTGCGGCGCAACCGGGAACCGATGTGATTCGCATGCATTCGCTCTGATCACGCTCGTAAGGAAAAACCGAGGTAGTCAATTTCTCAGCTCGATGTTCAGGAGGACACAATGGAAACCGCGACTGATCTGAACTGCTCCCTTCCCACTGCATGCGCCTCTCTCTCTCCGATTGCCATGATCTGGCAGGACGTCCTGGCGCAGGCAATGACCGGCGAACTGATCGCCGCGATGAACTACACCGCCTTGTCGGAGATCTGCGACGATCCGGAAGAAGTGGCCGACGCCCTTGAACACGCGCAGATCGAGAAAGGGCACGCTGCCGCGTTTGCCCGCGAGGGCCGCAAGATCGGCGTGGAGGTACCGAGCAACACCGGTGCAAAGCATTGGAAGCGGCTCCACGAGGCGTTCATGCGCCGCGTCGCAGAGCGCGACTTCATCGGCTGTCTGATCGTTCAGGAGATCATGCTCGAGTCGTTCGCCGTCGCCACCTACGCTCGCGTCGGGAAAGTAGCCTCGGGCACTCTCGGTAAGACCTTCGCCGCCATCGCCGCGGAAGAAGAAGAGCACATCGACCATGCCATGGCGATTCTCAAAGCGGAGCGAGCCCTCGACCCGCAGCGTTTCGACGACAAACTCCGCCGGCTGCACTTCGAGGTGATGACAACCCTCGCGGAGATGACGGCGAGGGAGTGCGCGCATGGACACTGCGAAGTGTGCCAGGGCAGTTGTGTAAAGCCGTCGCTGCCAGAGATCCGATTGACCGCATCCGAGTTGCGCGGAGCGTCGCTGCAACAGTACCTGAGGACGTTGGACCTGCTGGGACTGCCCGGGGAGGTAACACTTGTATGGGTGACTCAGTTGCCGGTCTAGCGCAGCAGGAGCAGAAGACCGATGTCGATTTCGCTCTGGTCGGGCATCAGGAAAGTTGGCGCGCCGCCGCGGACGTACTCCACGTCCTGCGCGGACCGGAGCGTACGCCACTGCCGGACGACGAGATCCGGTACATTCTCCCGTGGATTCCGCCGAGGGCGGTCTGTCACGTCGATGTCGGATCGATTGCCGGCGCGAGAGTACACGGTCTCTACATCGACTCTTTCATCCCGCCCGACCATCTGGACGCTCGCTACCTTCGCGACAATATCTTCCGCGTTCGAGGAGCGGCGTCTTGCGCGATCAAAGCGGGAGCGAAGATCGTCAGTCTCGGCGGATTCAGTTCCATTCTGATCGAGGGGAACTTTGATCAGCTTCCGGAGAGACACAATACGGCTTTCACGACCGGCAATACACTGACCGTCGCTTTCATCATTCAAGGAATCCGGAAGATGTGCGCGCTGGAAGGGCGGGACCTGCGACAATCGACGCTGCTCATCGTCGGAGCCACAGGAGATCTGGGGTCAGGCTGCGCCCGCTGTCTCGCGCCTGTTGTGAAACGCGTGTTGCTCAAAGCACGCAATGTGGAGCGACTGCGCAGACTGGCCGCGGAGCTGGAAGCGGATGGGGCGGAGGTGGAGATCGCGACGGACAACCAGCCATTCTCCTGCGAGGCTGATGTCGTGATCTGCGCGGCGAGCCTGGCCTCCCCTTCTCTGCTGTTGGGCCAGATCGTCCCCAACGCGATCATTTGCGATGCCGGCTATCCGAAGAACCTCTCCCCAACCGCGGAGATGCCGGACGCCAGGATCTTCTTCGGCGGCCTCGGGCAGATCACAGGCGGACTCAGTTTCACGCCGGATTTTCAGGGAATCCTGAACCGGCATCCGTTCCCCGACGTGGTTCATGGATGCCTGCTCGAAGGCATGACTCTGGCGCTGGAGCACCGGTTCGAGCCCTTCTCCCAGGGCCGGGGGTTCATCACGCAGAAGCGGGTCGAAGAGCTCGAGACCATCGCCGCGCGGCATGGAATCTATCTCGCGCCGCTCTATAACGCGGAGGGGCCATTGACGAACTGAGTCGCTGTGAGGCCTATTTCGACGCCGGCCCGAACACCGCCCGAAACGCTTTGAGCGCGGCCGGATGGTAAATCGTCGAATGCTTCTCGCCCCGGCATCGGCTCGTAGTGCCAGTGCAATCCGGGAGGCGCGTGATCGCGCAGGATTTCCGCGAGCTTCACGGTGATCACATCATCCGAACTGCTGGACACGTACAACGTCTTCTCAATCGTCGCGTGGCTTTGCAACCAATAGGACTAACCTACTTGCACTCAACTCATGGAGCCTCTGATGACGTGGTCTCCTTCTCCACGACGCCCTTCCTCCTCCCCTTGCCGCGGATGTGGTTTGTCCGTTTCATCTGTTGGACGAAAGGGATCAGCTCGGAGTGCTCGCTCCTCCTCACCAGCCGGCTGATGACGCCGTAGATCAGCAGGATGGCTGCGCCGATGCCGTGGCGGCGTTTCAGGTTCGCGCCGGCAACTCCTCCCAGCATCGAGCTCAGTTCGTGCTCGACGGTGGTCCATCGTCCAGAGACATCTTTCGCCGCGGGATACGCCCCCGCCGCTGCGATACCGGATTCGACGAATTCAACATTCAGCTGGGCCACCCGAGTAAGCGACCGCCGCTGGCGCGTGGTCAACTGCTCATATCCTGGGATTCGCGCGCGCAGGCGGCGAAGCTCCTCGATGAGCTCTTCGGGACCGATCGGCACGACTTCGAGATGGTCTGTCATGACTCATGAAGCGCCGTCATGCTTTCGATTGTCAAGAAACGTGCTCCTCGAAGGGGCGAATCGGGGTGTTTTTAATGTCCGGCCCCATCTCAGTCGGTGTCGCGCAGGGACTCGTTGATGTGGCGTGACATCAATGATGGGCCGTTCACGCCTATCGTTTGATCTCGTCAGGCATCAACGTTGATGTGATCAGATATCAACGTTGAGGACAATCGACTTTCACGTTGATACCGAGTCACATCAACGGAGCGTTCGTTGGCAGCCTACGTTGATGCCGCAGTTCATCAAAGGAAGCCTCCCTCTACGGTGTCGTTGATGTCGAGGCACATCAACCCAAAGTAAAACGCAGACATGCTTTGATGTCCGGTGACATCAAATGAAAGCAGCCGTTTCTATGCAATGCGTGAGATTCGTCCACGCTCGGCGGAGCGTCAGCCATCCCTAGATCGCCGCCCCCATCGCGTCCTCGCGCGACCTGGCAAAGACGGCCTTCGTATCCTTCGCAATCGACAGCAGGACTCGTTCGCGAGGCGCATCCGCTTCGCCTTTTTTCTCTTCCCGTGTCTCCTCTTTCTTCAACTCATCGCGCTCGTCGATCAACCACGCTTCGAGGCTCTTCTCGTTTGAATGGTCGTCGTCGATGGGGCCCGCGACGCCATCGACTCCGGGAGGCTTCCCCGGAGGAACTGGGGGGGATTTGAGCGCTTTCACCCACAGCTCGACGGTCTTCGATGGGTCATCATCATCGATCCTGGCGGAGACTTTGAAGATCACCGACTTGTGTCCGTGGTCGTCGACCACGGCGAACGACTTCTTATCGATGACAATTGAATCATACGCGGCGAGCGTCGAGGCGATGTCGTCGAAGGGTGGCTCCCCTCCGTTCGCAACGGCAGCGGCGATCAGGGCGGAAGCATGGTAAATCTCCGCTTTGCTGTGAAACCAGCCTTTTCCAAGCACTGACCGTGGTTTGTGATTGCGGCCGTCCAGATAGCCGCCCAGACCACGCGCGTCCACGGACTCGAGCCGCTGCTTTCGAGAAAAGGCGGCCATGGAGAGTCCGCCGTGCTCTTCGTGTGCGGTCAAAGATGCGGGGCGAATCACCGCGAACGTGGCGCCGGCCTTCTTGAGCGCCTCGATCAGTGCGGGTGTATGTGCGGCGCCGACGTTCATCGCCACGATGCCGCCGGAGCCATCGCCTGCGAGCGAAATCGCGTTCTTGACCATCGTGCCGGTTCGTGTCACGGCCATCTCGTAAAACTTCACGGCATCGGCCAGACCTTGCTGCATTTCGGCATCCACTTGGGCACTGCTCTCACTCGCTTTCGCCTCGAGCTCCCGCAGAAGCGCGATTTGATCTTCCGCGGACATGATCAGCGACCGATCGCCGAGCTTCGCGTAGCGTTCACGGGTCCAGTCATTCGCATTGAGCATGTACTTTAGCGCGTCCTCTTTTCGGTCCTGCTGGATGAGAGTGTTCGCTTCGCGGATCTGATCCTGAGATAGGGACTTTTCAGCGATTGCAAGCAAGTAACCGATTGGCGCTTCCGAGCCTGCATCGGATAGCATCACATTGTATTCTTCAGCGGTTTCGCTCCCAGTGACCTGTACATCAGGCAACGCGATGGCCACGAACTCGCAGGCGCCAATCTCGCCCTCGCGAAGGAGGCGAAGAGCGGCTGCTCGGGAAGCATCTCCCTGGCCGAGAGAGTGAAACCACTTGACGTTCAGCGGGCCGTTGGCAAAAAACTCCCCTTCCAGAGCCATGCGCCTCATTCCGTATCGGTCGTGAAGGCGGACAAGCATTGTGGCGATCTCGACCTGTCCGATGCGAGACGCGTGCGTCTCGTCGAATACGACGATGCGCGCCGCTCCGGCATCGTTTACCGCAAGCACAGATCCCACCCCTTTGCTGATCGTCGCTGCTGCAATCTCGTCAATCGGCGGACCCGGGGGCACGTTCTCGCTCTTCTCCTTACCGCATCGGGCAAGGGACACTGACGCGATCAAAAGCAAAAAGGAGAAGACGCGAGTAAAACGACGAAGCTGCGACCGGAGTTTCATGTCAAGCCTCCTTGCACGTGATCGATTGCAGGGCCTGGTCAATCCCAAGCCTCGCAAAAAGATCGGTTTCGCCACCACTCAGCCGCTGAAGCGCCGCCTTTGCCGCACCGCCGCCGATGTCGCCAATGGCGAGAGCCATCCAGTGCCGAACCGTGGGGTCTTCTTCTTCTTGCCAGCTGCGTTCAAAAATCGGAATCACCGTACGGTCTTTCAGAGCACCAAGGGCTTCGGAGGCCTCCTGACGTTGTCGCGAGTTGCCGGTCTCAAACGTCGTCAGAAGAGTATGTCGGTCGCTTGGTGGCCGCCCCGGAGGTTGCCCGCGAATGGCTGCGACGAGCTCGCGGAACGCTCTAGCGTCATGACTGCCACGCCGGAAGTCGACCCAGTTTCGATTGCGTAAGAAGCGCGGCAGGATGTGCCGGCTGCCGGGATCTGCCCCCGGCAGGATGACCGGGATGAGACGATAGCCGCGGCCGGCAACGTGTTCGTCAAGCATCGACCGCATTTCCTCGCCCTGCCACGGGCCAAGCCCTTGTCCTCCGAGAAAGATCGCACCGGCAGCACTGCGTTCGAGCGCACTCTCGAGCGCAACCTGCCAAGACTCACCCGCTATGAGATGCCAATCATCGAAGAATGGCTCGAGCTGCGCTTCATCCTCGAGACGTGCCGCAATAACCGCGACGAACTGCCGGTCGACCCGGTGATAGCTGAGAAAAACATCGTATTTGTGGGATTCTTGCGACACCACACGTCACCACCATGATTAGATGGCCACGAGCTGTTTTTTCTCTTTTGGTAGCTGGCCCAAGTTCGCGCATCACCTCGCGTGCGACGTTTCGAATCCGCTCTTACCAAGAGTGGTGGACCAGCTTCTCATGAGCGCCTTCGGCGCTCGGCAGAAGTGACTACTTTGTGCTCGGTTAAAGTGACCACCATCAAGAACACGATTCGGAACAGCGATCGGAACTCCAACGCCGGCCGGCGAAATCATCCTGCCGCGCCAACGGCGCGGCAGTGTCGGCGACCAACTGAACGCGTAGCAAATTGA
>JBBRNB010000166.1:0-7252 GCA_038230535.1 Thermoanaerobaculia bacterium | reverse complement strand
CGACGTTTCACGCACCCCTGCCGGGGTGCCTTTTTATTCTCCGTCAAACCGGTGGCAACGCCTCCGGCGTGGCCACCGGCTACCTTCACGCACGCCTCCGGCGTGCTTTCGTTGCGCCTCGAAACGTCCAATCTCCAGTGCCCCGGCTGAAGCCGGGGGCGACGGTTCACACGCCGACTCCGCCGGCAAAGGACACTGTTGGCTCCTCCGCAGGACAATGGCAACGGAAACTCGTGGCATCGCGAGCTGCCCGCGGTTGGAGAGGGTCCTCGCTGCCTCGCCCAAAAGCCAATTGCACTGTGGTACTGATCCACTTGTCCACTGATCCGCCAATCCACCAATCCACCGATCACCGATCCACTGATCCACCACGCCAAGAACCATGACCAACACACACTTTCAAGATCTACTCGACCTCGCTTCCGAACGTCTCGGCGGCTCGGTGCTGTATGCCACCGAGGATTACTTCGCGGAGAAGGAGAACCTTCTTCGTCCGGCCAAGGCGGTGTGGAAGGAGCACGAGTACACCGACCGAGGGAAGTGGATGGATGGGTGGGAGAGCCGTCGTAAGCGGACTCCAGGACATGACTTCGCCATCATCCGGCTCGGACTTCGCGGTGTGGTGAGAGGCGTGGTCGTTGATACGTCATTCTTCCGCGGGAACTATCCGTCGCATTGCTCCATCGAAGCGTGTGCCGTTCGCCCGGAGAGCGATGTCGATGTGTTGCTGGCAGCAAACTGGATCGAGATCCTTCCGAAATCCGAGCTGAAGGGCGATAGCGAGAACCTGTTTACGATCGACTCGCCGAGCGCCTTCACCCATCTGCGCCTTCACATCTACCCCGACGGGGGCGTGGCGCGGCTGCGTGTTCACGGCGAGGTGGTCCCTGACTGGCGGCGCGAGGGAGGTCTGTCGATCGAGACCGATCTCGCGGCGGCGGAACATGGCGGCGACGTGCTGGCGTGTAGCGACATGTTCTTCGGGCCGAAGCACAACCTGATCATGCCGGGCCGCGCCGTCAATATGAGCGACGGCTGGGAAACGAAGCGGCGGCGCGGGCCTGGGTACGACTGGGTGATCGTTCAGTTGGCAGCCGAGGGGTTGCTCCGGCGCGTTGAGATCGACACCAATCACTTCAAGGGGAACTACCCGGATACCTGCTCGATCGAAGGTACGCGGGCGTTTGCGAGCGATGAATGGTTCGAGGTGCTGCCACGAACGAAGCTGCAGGCCCACACGCGTCACGTCTTCATTGACGAGCTGGCGCACAACGGTCCGGTGACCCATCTGAGGCTGAACGTGTTTCCGGATGGTGGCGTGAGCCGGCTTCGAGTGCACGGCGTGGCAACCGAGGAAGGGCGTGCTGATGCCGTTGCCAGATACACGAACACGTTGACAGACGACGTCGCGGCCGTGCAGCTCAGGAACTGCTGCGGCTCGACCGAATGGGTGAGTCGGATGATGGTGGCGCGGCCGTTCCCCTCCTGGAGCGATCTCATTCGCACCGCCGAAGACATCTGGCTCGCGCTGGGTCCGGACGCCTGGCGTGAAGCCTTCGCGGCGCATCCGCGAATCGGCGACCAGTCAGGCTCGCGCTGGTCGCGGCAGGAGCAGTCGGGTACCTCGTCCGCGTCGAGCGAGAGCATGGACGCGCTTGCCGCCGCCAATCGCGAATACGAAGCGCGCTTCGGCCACATCTACATCGTCTGCGCCACCGGCCGTAGCGCCGGCGAAATGCTGGCCATGGCCCGGCACCGTCTCGAGAATTCTCCCGAGGACGAGTTGCGCGTCGCCGCCGGAGAGCAGATGAAGATCACGACACTCCGCTTGATGAAACTGGTCGGATAGGAACGCGGGCGTCTCGCCGGCTGGCTCGCTGGCGTCCCGACGCCGCATTGGGAGACAACCATGGGAATCTCGACGCACGTTCTCGATACCGCCAACGGCCGGCCGGCAGCCGGTGTCGCCATCACGCTGGAGATCGACCGTGGCGGCTGGCAGATCATCGCCACGGGTGCTACGAACGGCGACGGAAGACTGAAACTCGTGGACGATGCGCCGGAGCCGGCGATCTACCGGATCACCTTCGATACCGGAAGCTACAACCCCGACGGATTCTTTCCTCGCGTCGCGATCGAGTTCATCGTCGGAGCCGGAGCGCAGCACTATCACGTGCCGCTGCTGTTGAGTCCATTCGGCTATTCGACCTATCGGGGGAGTTGACGTCCGGAGCGAACCTCAGTGCCGAGCCGCACGCGAGCGCCGCATCTCGATATTGATCTTCGCTTCTGCTGACGATTCCCCTCGCGTACTCAACGCCCTCACCCAGACGTAAGCCGTTGGGAAAGTCACCGGAGTAAGCCGCAGGATTGGATTGGTCGACGCCTGCAGGAAGTGGGTCGCATCGCCAAGGCGCCCGAGGTACCAGGCGAACGTGACGCCATTGGCGTCGGGGATCACAGCGCTCAGTGTCGCTGTCTGGCCCGACAAGATGGACACCGCAGAAGGGCTGACCACGACAGGCATCTGCGGCGCCTCGACTGTGACGGTGGCCCACGACCCGGCAAATCCCTGAATCCTGACATGCGCAACGCCGGCCGTTACTCCGGTCACGAACACTTCGCCGTTGTGTGGGATCGGATCGAAACGCGCATATCCCGGCCCCGATGCAAACCCGTGGATCTCGGCCACCTGAGGATTGTCGCTCTCGAATTGCCAGGAGTAAGGGAATCCGGACGACAGTCCGCCCGGCCAGTTGACCGCGGAGAGCACCGTTGTGTCTCCCACGCCCAAGACCGAATTCTCCGGTGTGACCACGGGACCGGCGGCGTGACCACCGAATGCGGACGATGCAACGACGAGGAGGAAACTCCCGAGCACGCTTCTGAACATGATTGACGACCTCCGCCGGTGTACGAGTGGCTTGCCGGAGGTACGTTTCCCGGGCGAGGATTGTCTAGCTCGTGTCGCATCAATCTTTAATCGTGTGATCGAGCACTCTGCCAACGACCGTTGGCGAGCATGCATTCCATAACTCGTGTGGCAATCGAGTTCAACGTGGGAGCCGGGGCGCAGCACTATCACGTGCCACTGCTATTGAGCCCTTTCGGCTATTCCACCTATCGGGGGAGCTGATGTGCCGGGCGAACGTTAGTGCCGCGCCACACGCTCGTCGTCAGCGATCAACGCGATTGCGTTGTCGGGCAGCACGGCCATCGCTCGTTTCAGCCGGTGCATGTTGTCCACGAGTGTGGGGGGACTCGTCGCGCAATGATGAAACACCTCTAGGTTTCGGGGAAGAGACCGAACCAGGCGAATGCTGTCCCACGGCTGAGCCCGCGATAAACTGAATCGAGAACAGCTCTGGAGGAGGTTAGGCCAACCGAGGCAAGCGGGCGCGCGATGGATGAGCTTTGCTTGGAGCACTGGATGAGTATCGAACCGCGTGCTCGCAAAGGTAGCCTGACTGGAAGGAAAGGTGGCCGAGGCTTGGCGGGCCTACGCACCGGCCCGTGGCCGGTGGCTGGGAGACAGGGAGTCGAACCCCGATTGAGCGGTTCAGAGCCGCTTGTCCTACCATTGAACGATCTCCCAGTATCGGCAGGGCTGTGGATGCTACACGGCGCGAAACGCATCGGTCAACATCCTCATTCCGGCATCGGGCACAGGCGGCGGCGTTCCGTTTTCGTGCGACAATCGCCGGGCGAGGATGAGATCGTGCTGCCCGAAGTTTTTGAGTGTCCGCAGTGCCAGCGACAGTTTGTCTTCGAGCTCGTCGAGAATACCGACGACCAGTCGATTTACTGCCCGCAGTGCAAGCGCTACCTCGGCGAGAAGGACCTCAACTTCATCCTCATTTCCGAAATCGAGGAGTTGGCCGAGCGCCTGCGCTTCGAGCGCGAGCGCCTGGAGAAGGACGAAGCCGTCTACTCCATGTCCGACTGCGACGCCGAGCTGAAGCTCTACGGCACCGAGGTCCACAAAGTCGTTCACATCCTCCGGAAGGCGGTCGCGGAGCTTTCCGCGCTGAAAGAACAGTATAGGTAGTCCAGGGGGTCCCGCCACTCCCGACCGTCACCACACCAGCACGACGTGCTTTGCCAGGTAGTACCAGAGCCAGGCCGACGTCACCAGTGTGAACCATCGCGCGGGCGCGGGTGAGGGAATGATCAGGGCCGCGCTGACGAGGAAAAGGTCGGAGAAGATGCGCAGGAAGCCGAAGTCCTCGAGCCAGATCGTGTGGGGCAGGATCGAGAAGAGGGCGAGGTAGGCGAGCCAGGCGAATCGCCATTCCATCGCCGCTTTGGACCGTCGCCACACCAGGACGATGGTGATGACGACGCCGGCCAGAAACAGACTCTCCAGAAAGTAAAGACGTTCCTGGTGATCCCGGCGCATCGACGCGGTGGCGAGGAAACGGGCGTACTCGACGAACGGTACGGAAAGGCCGGGCGCGCCGGCGCGAAGAGGCGTGACGCCCCATTGGAGCGCGAGAAAAACCTGCCACAGAGCGTAGATCGCGATCGGGAGGACGAACGTCACGGCTCCGATCCGGCGCTCATGGCGGCGCAGCCGCTCGATTCCCCACGCCGCGGCCAGCGCGAGCGCCAGCATCAGCGTCGTCTCTCTCGTCAGCACCGCGCCCGTCAATAGAAGCGCTGCCGTGATGTTGCGGCGCGAGGCGATCGCCCAGATTGCTCCCATCGCAAACGAGGCCGCTACGATTTCTGACAGATCGCGGGAGAACGTCAGCACGAAACCGGGGTAGAGCGGGACGATCAGCCCCCACAACGCGTGTTTTCCGAATCTCCTGGCGAATGCCCCACCAAAGGACGCCATCGCGGAGGCCGCGGCGATGTTCACCGCGACAAGCAGCGCCGGGACCCAGGCGGCATGACCGAGCGACAGCATCCAGACGAGCATTGGATAGCCGATCCGTTGCTGCCGGTATGCCGGGTTGTCCAGCCTGATCCCGTGCGCGGCCTGCACGCGCGTGAAGGGATCGAGAGCCAGGCGGTAGAACCACATTCCGTCGTATCCGCCGATGTTCGGGATCACTGTCAGCCCGGGCGGCACTTTCGACGCGTCGGCGTTCGGGCCGCCGGCGATGACGAAGAGCGAAACATCACCATGGCGCGTCTCGAGAAGCGGGATAAAGAACGCGGTGTAGCAGACCGCGACGATGATCGCCGGCAGCAGCGGCGAGGTAATCCACGTCCGCGGTCTCATGAATGGCGATTATCACCGCGGACCGTAACTTTTCTCCTCCCTGGCGGTTTAATGAGCGATTCATGGATCGTGCTGACGAAGATGACCGCGAGCGGCTGCTGATCGAGGCGGCGCAGCAGGACCCGAGCCGGTTCGCGGAGTTGTACGAGGAGAACTTCGCCAGGGTGTGGGCCTTTGTGATCCGTCGCGTACGCGATCGGGCCGCGGCACAGGACGTGACCTCGGAGGTCTTTCATCAGGCGCTGGCAAACCTGAAACGCTTCGAGTGGCGCGGCGTGCCGTTTGCGGCCTGGCTCTATCGCATCGCCGCAAACGCCGTAGCCGGCCATTTCACCCGAACGTCGAGAGAACAGAGCGGCGGCGAGCGGGCGGTGGGGAGCGACGTGACGGCTCGCGAGATCGAAAACGTGGAGAGCCGGGCATCGCTCTTCCGCCTTGTCGACCGCCTTCCGGCCGATCAGCGGCGGGTGCTGGTGATGCGGTTCGGCGAGGAACGCAGCATCCGCGACATCGCTTCGGCAATCGGCCGGAGCGAGGGAGCGGTCAAACAACTTCAATGGAGAGGCCTGCAGACGCTGCGGGCAAAGATGGTTGAGAACCATGGCTGAGCACGATCTGATCGAACGGCTCGACGAAGCGGTCGAAGACATCCTGGCCGGCCGGCGGGATGGACTGGCACTGGCGGAGCCCGAGCTGGCCACGCTGCTGATGGTCGCGGACGATCTGCGCGATCTGCCCGATTCGAACTTCCGATCGAAACTGAAAGCGGAGCTTATGCCCGCACTGGAGAATGAGATGACTACGATGACTGTCGAAGAAGTGCAGAGCGATTTCCACACCATCACGCCGTATCTGCTCGTGAACGGCGCCGACGACCTGATCGCATTTCTGCAGGACGTTCTGGGAGCCGAGATCCAGATGCGCGTCCCTGCACCGGACGGCCGGGTGATGCACGCCTCGCTGCGCATCGGTAATTCAATGGTCGAGATGGGCGACCCCAGCGGCGAATTCAAGGCCTTCGGAATGGCGATGCACGTCTACATCGACGACGTCGACAGCGTCTATGCCCGCGCGCTCGCCGCTGGCGCCACCACCACCCACCCCTTGACCGACCAGCCCTACGGCGACCGCGAGGCAGGGGTCAAGGATCGCTGGGGCAACGTCTGGTATCTGGCCACGCATCAGGAGAACGTGACCGAAGAGGAGCTGCAACTGCGGTGGAGCGGAAGCGGGAGCAAGCCGCGCAAAGAGCCTGGCGCCGGCCCGGCCCCCGAGGGTTATCGGACGATTACGCCGTTCCTCCACGCACGCGGCGCGCGAGGTCTCATCACATTCATGGAGAACGCCTTCGGCGCCAAAGTGGAGCACGTCACCGAGATGGCCGGCCGTGAGGTCGCGCATGCGGGAGTGCGTATCGGCGACTCGATGATCGAGCTCGGCGAAGCGCACGACGAATCGGAGCCGATGCCTGCCGCCATTCATCTCTATGTGCCGGATACCGACGCCACCTACGAGCGCGCCCTCCGCGCCGGCGCGAAATCGGTCAGCGCGCCGGAAGACAAGCCGTACGGTGAGCGCGGAGCGTTTGTGATCGATCCGTTCGACAACCAGTGGTTCATCGCCACGCCGAAGTAGCAGGCGGCCATGCTCTGCGCATCGGTCGACGATGGACCTCTCGAGTCTGGACGATTCCATGGCCTTTGGCACCCTGCCGAGGAGACAACGGTGTACGCCGCCGACGGAGCCAGTGTGAGAATCGTAGCCCCCGGCTTGCCGCCAATGGCCTTAACTTAAAGGACCCCTCATCCCGCCTTCGGCACCTTCTCCCCTCTGCGGAGGGGAGAAGGCGATCGACTGTAAGTTGTTGTCATAAAAGCACATTCACATCGATGCCCCTCTCCCCACGAAGTGGGGAGACTGGAGTTTGGACGTTTCGTGGCAGTAACGAAAGCACGCCGGAGGCGTGCGTGAAGGTAGCCGGTGGCCACGCCGGAGGCGTTGCCACCGGTTTGCAGGGGCATG
>JBBRNB010000165.1:0-7351 GCA_038230535.1 Thermoanaerobaculia bacterium | reverse complement strand
TTTTCCGCTGCAGTGTAGGGCCGCCGCCTCGGCGGCCAGCGCCGCACGCGGCGCGATAGTTCGAAGCAAACACACGGCCTCACGGCCGTTGGCCGCCGGGGCGGCGGCCCTACACTGTCGCGCTGGCAGCCTCAGGATGACAGGTATGTGCTACGCGCGATTCCTTCACATCCTTCAAGAAACTCCCAGTATCTATGCGGGTTCCAGCGCGTCAGACAGCTCACTTCCAGACCTCCGCAAGACATGCGGATAAGTTTCTTTTCCCAGGTGCAGCGCGCACGCTGTGCCTTCGCTCAGGATGACAGGAACAATCACGGTCAAAGACGTCCCCATCCTACGAGACAGCCAACCCTGGAGTGACAGCGGCACTTTCGAGCTTGACTGGAGGGAGCGACGTACGATCACCGATGTGAGGAGCTGCTCCAACCCTCGCTGAACCAGAGCCTTCCCATGCGGAACAGCGTTCGTGTCGTGAACTTCATCGACACCAGCGACATCGAACGTGATCATTGCTTCCGCGACATCGTGCATCGCTTGTTTGTCATCGTGCGCCGGGACGGCGACATCTTCGATGACCTCCGTGTCGCAGTTGATTGCGTCAACGTCATCGTCAATCGGTAATATTTGCCCTGTGATTTGGGACGCTGTCGTCATCATTTGGGACATTTTCATCATGAATGGACAACGTTTGCCCATTCATGATGTCCGCGTCCCAATTCACGATCAATTTGTCCTCATCGGTCATGACATCGACGCCACTCGCGATGACACGAAAGAGATTCGCCGGGTGGCAGAAACAGCGTCAACGGATGTCGTATTCACCGGTTGAATCCAATCAGAAGACTATCTCGATGGCGAACGCAAACCGCGGGCCGTCATCCTGAAAGGATGCGAAACGCTCGCGGCGGGTCAGGTTGCGTTCGCGTCAGGGCTTTGACGGGTGGCGGCGCTGTTGCGAGATCAACGCGTCCCAGACGCCGAAGTTGTTCGTGGCGACGTCCAGACGCGAGCCATCCGCTGCGATGCTCAGCTCGCCGGCAATCACGGGGAAACCGGAGTCAGCCCACGTTGCACCGCCATCCGAAGTGTGGAAGATCCGGCCGGCGTGCGATCCGACCCACAACGACTGCGCGTTGCTGGGGTCGACGGCCATCGAAATGGCCCCGACGAGCTCGTCGGGCCAGCGCAACAGCGTCCAGGACGATCCGCGGTCGTCGCTGCGCAAAACGGTGATCCCCGAGTAGATGCCGATCTTTGCGCTGGCTATGCGATAGAGCCGCGAAGGCATCGATGGCGCCACAGCGAGCAACTGCGCCTGCTCCGTCGAAACCATCGACCACGTCATACCGTTGTCGGCACTCTTGCTGATCCCACGATCACCGCCCGCGTAGATTGTCGATGGCTGCGTGGAGTCGTCGACCGCGACGGCTCTCAGGCTTTGGATCGGCGGTGACGAGGATTGCCATGTCTGACCGCCGTCATCCGAGGCCGCGAACCGTGGCGTGTAGTCGAATGCGTAGATGTGCCCCGCACGCTGCCGGCCGGCAACGAGGTTGTACGCGGGCGGCTTGGGGAGTTGGGTCCATTCCTGCGCAGCGGACGAATATCGCCACAAGTTGTCGCCGCTATACACGTACAGATCCCCCGCGCCGTCGGCCGCAGCGCTGGCGAAGGCAAGCTGGTCGTTCTCGCGGAGGAGCTGCCAGGAGCTTCCGCCATCGCGGCTGAGGAAGATTCGTCCGTGATCCGCGAAGGGCTCGAAGACGCTATCGAAGTCGAAAATCAACGAGTAGAGAGTCGACGGGTCGTGCGGATCAGCGATCACATGCCTCACATTCGTCGATGGGTCTGCGAGCGTGAGTTGCTGCCAGGGACCGAGGGTGACCGGAGCGCGGAAGAGACCGAGCGCATTCGCGGCAAAAACGTAGCCGGCAGCGCGATCGACCACCACGCGCGAGGTGGGAATCCGCGGTGCGCCCGCTTCGATCCAGGTGCTTCCACTGTCGCCGCTACGATAGATGCCGGCGTCTGTCGCCAGGAACAGACGCCCGGTCGCAGGATCCGTGGACAGGTCATTGAAGTGAACGAGAGGAACGCCTGTCGTCGTGACGTTGGTCCAGCTCGAGCCTCCGTCGATGCTCCGCAGAAAATTGCCGGGATGAAGGAGCTCGACGCCGAAGCGCGACATTGTGAACACCGGATGGCCGGCCACGGCGCGGCCTGGAACCAGCGCGGCTGCCCGCGTCCATGTCTCTCCGGCGTCATAGGACTCCGAAGGCTCTCCGTTGACGTCCACGGCGAAGAGGTGCCGCGGCGCGGCGGGATCGAGCGAGAGCTCTTCGACACATTGGACGAAGGCCCCGAGGAGTCCCTGAATCTTTGTCCACGATTCTCCGCCGTCGACCGACTTGAAAGCACCCGCTCCGGCTAGCGGGTTGCTGGAGGAAGTGTCGAGCGCCGCAACACCGCCAGCCTGAGTACCGGTCTTGAAGGCGATGGAAGGGCCACAGTGCGATCCAAGATAGACCGTGGAAGGCGTTACGGGATCCATGATCAGAGCAGACGGGTCTGAGGCTGTCAGGCCCTTGGTAACCTTGTGCCACGACACACCGCCGTCGGCCGACTTGAAGACCCCCTGCTGGGCGGTGGCGAGGATGTTGTTCGCGTTTGTCTGGTCAACGGCGAGATGCGTGACCGCGTTGAACGGTCCGCTGACGTTGCGCCAGGACTCGCCGGCATCATCGGATCGAAACACGCCTGCGCCACCGGCCGCGTATACCGTCTTCGGCGCCGCGGACGAGAAAGCGGCCTCTGTAACCGCGCCTCTGGTCGGGCCGTGAGTCGACCACTCGACTGCCACGAGGGACACCGGGACGAAAAACAGAGCGACGAACTTGAAGGCGATTCGCATGATGTGTGTCCGTTCTATCTACACTTATTGCAGGGTGTCATAATGACATTTGTCAAGCGCCGGTTTGCAAAAACACTCATGTCCGCAGAAAGTTCACAACTCCATGAATGTCATAGCATCCGCTCCGTGCCGCGCCGCAAAACCACTCTTCCGCTCGACGGCATCCTCGTGGCTGATTTTTCGCGGGTGCTCGCCGGACCCCTCGCTACGCAACTCCTCGGCGATTGGGGAGCGCGCGTCATCAAGGTGGAAGAACCCGGACGTGGGGACGAGACGCGGCGATGGGGACCGCCCTTCGCCGGGGATGTCAGCGCGTACTTCCTGTCGGTCAATCGCAACAAGGAATCGATCGCGCTCGATCTGAAATCAGTCGAAGGCGCCGCGGTTGCGCGGCGGCTGGTCGAGAGGGCCGACGTCGTCGTCGACAACTTCCTGCCGGCGCAGAAAGAGTCGCTGAACTTCGCACCGCGTTCGGTCAATCCCCGAGTCGTTCACTGCACCATCGCCGGCTTCGACAGCGATACGGAGGACGCCAATACGCCCGGCTACGATCTTCTGGCACAGGCTGGATCGGGATTGATGTCGATCACAGGCGAGGCCGGCGGCGAACCGATGAAGATCGGGGTGGCGCTCGCGGATGTGCTGACCGCGCACTACGCTTTCGGCGCGATCTGCGCCGCCCTCCGCGGGCGCGAGGGGACTGGGAAAGGGACTTCGCTGGAAGTGTCGCTCTTCAGCGCTACGATCGCCTCGCTCGTAAATGTCGCTCAGAACGCGCTCGTCACGGGCACCGAGGCGGCGCGCTATGGCAACGCGCATCCGTCCATCGTGCCGTATCAGGTGTTTCACGGCAGCGATCGTCCATTCGCGATCGGCGCCGGCACGGACCGGCACTTCGCGCAGCTCTGCGAGAGGGTGCTGCGCCGGCCGGACCTGATCGAGGACGGACGCTTCGCTTCGAACGCCCAACGGGTGAAGCATCGGGGAACACTGGTACCGATTCTCGAGGAGGAGCTCCTCAAACGGACGGCCGCACAGTGGGTGGCGCGATGCCGGCAAGCCTCGATCCCGGCCTCGCTCGTGCGCGGTGTACGCGAGGCGCTGCGCACAAGTGCTGCTCGCGCTCTCGTCGGGAAAGTCCGGCATCCCGAGATCGGAGCCTATGAAGCCGTGCGCAATCCCGTGCGTATCGACGGTCAGCGGCAAGCCATCGGCTCCGCCCCGCCATCGCTCGGAGAGCACACGGAGGCGGTATTGCGCGAGCTCGGCTTAGGCGTCAGCGCTTCGAGTACGAAAAGATCAGCAGGACGAAACAGCCCACCATCACGAAAGCCAGCACGGCGATGATGGCTACGACAGCGCGGAAGTCGCGGCCCTGTTTTGCTCCCGGCGCGAATGCGCGAAGCGCGAAGAACAGCCCGGCCGCGCCGGCAACGATGATCGTGCCGCCTACGAGCACGACGCGCAACAGTACCTGGCGGAACTCCGCGTCGATGCCGCTCATCGCAGA
This sequence comes from Thermoanaerobaculia bacterium, assembly GCA_038230535.1. Taxonomy (GTDB): domain Bacteria; phylum Acidobacteriota; class Thermoanaerobaculia; order Gp7-AA8; family Gp7-AA8; genus JADGNZ01. The sequence goes on along the minus strand of JBBRNB010000165.1, from coordinate 2,930 downwards.
GTCACGGTCCGCACGCTGAGCTCGGCCACGAGGCGGATCAGGCGCCGCCCCTCATCGTTCGCATTCTCGTAGGCGCGGCAGAGGATCTCGAGATCGTCTTCGTCTTCGTAGGCGGCGACGGTGAATCCGTCAGCAGGCTGGCTCGGATCGAGGGTCGTCGAGCGCTTCCAGGTCCCGGGTTCTTGCAGCCTGTAGCTCATCAAGCCACGGACGCGCGTGCGCCGCGCACCGCCGACTTCCATCAGCATCAGGTTCTGGCTGTCATGACGGATACCGTTCGCATTTGCCTTCTGCGCTGCCAGAACGCTTCCGACGTAGGTCGCCATGAGGTCGCGCAGCAAGGCCTCGGAGTCTCCGACCGCTTCGATGAAGCGAAGGCCGGTATGCGAGACGACGTCCGTCCCCGACTCGCGGATGACGTGGCTCCGCGCCACTTCGCAGACAAATTCGATGCGGTCGCTCTGCCAGTGAAATTGCAACCGGCAGCGGGTGTTTGACGTCGTAACCCCGTAGTGCTCGACGAATGCACCGGCAACTCCAAGATCGATAATGAGAGCATTCTGATCGTCGATCACGCCGAGGATTGGCCTGGCAAGGCGGAGGCGCTGGAAGACTCTGCGATCGTTGGTGAGCATGGGGAGCGGGAGCGGCGGCAAGCATATTGCTGCATTTTCAAGCTTGCGTCCAAGGAGTAGCGTGGCGAAACGACAACCCGAGCGGCGAAGTATCTGGCGGGTCGACCCCGATAGCACCTGGACGACGGTCGTCCCGGTCGCGTTCATCATCGCGTCTCTGCTGACGCTTGTCCTGCTGCCGGTTTTCTTCGGCAGGCGCACATCCGAGATGCGGAGGGAGATCACGGAGGTCGCCGAGCCGTCGCGCGCCGCCGCGAACGAGTTCCAGAACGACCTCTCGGCAGAATTGGACGAAATCATCGCATTTCAATTCACCAATCAGACTCAGTATCGTGACCGCTATCGCCTGTTGGTCGCCAAGCAGCGTAAGAACCACAGCCGGCTCGTCCCTCTCAGCACCAGGCTGGGTCCTGAAGTGGGAGAGAACCTTCGGGCGTTGTTCACGGAGACGAAGAAGTGGCATGACAACGTCGATGCCAACGAATTCCAATCACGGCAGTTGCCGGCTGAGGTTTTCATGGGGCGGCTGTACGAGGGACAGCATTTTCACGACACGGCGCTGGGTGTGTCGGAGGCGCTGGAGATCTCGATTCAGGATGCGATCGATGACCGTCTGACGAAGATCCAGGATGTCGAGAAGCTGAGCGCATCGCTGACGATCATCCTCACAACGCTCGCACTGACCTCGGCGCTTCTGGTGGCCGGACTCGGCCGGCAGATGCGGCTTCTGGCAAGTGAAGCGATGAGCCAGCGGCAGGACGCCGAGCGCGATGCCGCGGATGCGCAGCTCGCCCGCGCGGACGCCGAGCGCGAAGAGCGGCGCGCCGCGTTTCTGGCCACCGCTGGACAGGAATTGGTTGCATCTCTCGACTACCAGCACGCCATCGCCACGCTGGCCCGATTGATCGTGCCGAACATCGCGGAGATCTGCGTGATCGACCTTGCCGAGCCCGATGGATCCCTACGCCGCGCCGCCGTGGCGCACATCGACGGCGAGCGCGAAGCGGTACTGGCGGCGAGCGTCGGAGAGGTCATGCACGACGTTCCCGAGGCGCTGATGCGGGTGATTGGAGAGCGGGAGACACGCATCATCGGCTACGCGTCGTCGCTGATGGCGTACGCCGGGGCACCGGACGAGCGGCGGTCGTTGCTGGCGGTGCCGCTCATGAGCCGCGGTCAGATACTCGGCGTCATCCTCGCCGCGTCAGCGGACTCGAAGCTCTTCACGCAGGATGATGCCTCACTCCTCGGTGAGCTATCGCGTCACGGCTCGCTGGCCATCGACAACGCCCGTCTCTACTTCGAATCACAGCAGGCGGTACAGGCGCGTGAAGAGGTGCTGGCCATTGTCTCGCACGACCTCCGCAGTCCGCTCAACGCGGTGATGCTGGCGGCGTCTCTGCTACAGACGTCGGACAAGGTCGCCCTGGAAGACCGCGAGGAGCTGGATATCATCGACATCTCTGCGAAACGCATGCAGCGTCTGATCGAAGACCTGCTCGACGTGACGCGCCTCGAAGGCGGCAAGCGGTTGCCGATCGAGAGGGCATCGCTCGATATCGAATCGCTTTTCGGCGAGACATACGAGCTGTTCAAGTCGCAGGCGGCCTCCAGCTCCATCGATCTGCAGTATCGCGTTCGCGATGACGTACCGCCGGTTTTTGCCGACCGTCACCGCATACAGCAGGTGATGTCGAATCTCATCGGCAACGCCATGAAGTTTACGCCGCCGGATGGCACGATCGCGTTTCGCGCAGAGCCGCAGGGCGCCAGCGTATTGATCACGGTTGCCGACAGCGGGCCAGGCATCCCGAAAGAGAACCTCGGCGATATCTTCAACCCTTACTGGCAGGCCAAGCGCACAGCCCGGCTCGGCGCCGGCCTCGGACTGCCGATCGCAAAGGGCATCGTCGAGGCACACGGCGGCCGGATCTGGGTAGAGAGCGAGCCGGGGCAGGGGACGAAGTTTTACATCACACTGCCGGTAGTGGAGGAGCGCGGCGAGGATGCGGTCATGTCCCCGAGTACAGCCGCGACGACCGATAGCCGCTAGCGCTAGCGACTGGAGTTTGGACGTTTCGTGGCGTAACGAAAGCACGCCAGAGGCGTGCGTGAAGGTAGCCGGTGGCCACGCCGGAGGCGTTGCCACCGGTTTTCAGGGGCATGAAAAGGCACCCCGGCAGGGGTGCGTGAAACGTCGAGCTCAATGTCGTTCCATACGATCGAGCCTGCCCGACTTCACGCACCCCTGCCGGGGTGCCCTTCTTTTGCATACGGAACCGGTGGCAACGCCTC
>JBBRNB010000164.1:0-7440 GCA_038230535.1 Thermoanaerobaculia bacterium | reverse complement strand
GAAAACGATTTCGAATTCAATGAGTTGCAGCACTTCGCGCACCCCTGCCGGGGTGCATTTCTTAACACAAGCAAACCGGTGGCAACGCCTCCGGCGTGGCCACCGGCTATCCTCACGCACCCCGCTGGGGTGCCGAGAAACTTCCAAACTCGAGTCTCCCCACTTCGTGGGGAGAGGGTGGATCGATTGGGAAAGACGCGCTTGCCTTTGAGATGGTCTTACCAAAGTGATGGCCGCCCCTCTCACCTCAACGTGATCGTGGCGCGCGCCCGATGTCCAAACGTCTCGCCGAAGAAATCTCCCTTCGTCCACTCCGGGCATCGCGGTGCGTTGGCTACGGCCTTCACCAGCCGCAGGTTGGTCTCTGCGTAGCGCGCGCCCGAGGCGAAATCGAACTTCTGCGATAGGTCGTCGTGCGGGGAGTGGTAGATCGTCCGCAGCCAGTCGCGGGTCATCCTGGCGCCGTCGACCGAGGGATCGGTGCTTTTGTTGCCTGGCTTGAGGTGGATGGCCGGGATGCCCGCCTTGACGAACGAGTACTGGTCGCTGCGGATGAAGCGCACTTCTTCGGGATATGGATCGGGGCTGACCTCGAAGCCGGCGGCGTGGGCCGCGGTGGCAGCCATCGCGCCGAGGGATGAATGCTCGCCTCCGAGCGGGACCAGATCGGCGACCGGGTAGATCATCAGGAACATGTCCATGTTTATGTCAGCGACGAGCTGCGCCTCGGACACTGGTGGAAAGTGGACGAAGTACTCCGAACCCTGCTCGCCTTTCTCTTCGCCGGTCAGCGCGATGAAGAGGACGGAACGCTTCGGCCGAGGTCCGGCAGCGAGGGCGCGAGCAATCTCGATGAGACAGGCGATGCCGGAGGCGTTGTCGTACGCGCCGTTGTACAGGCCGTCGCTGCCGTCGGCCTGCGGGTGATTGCCGAGGTGATCGAGGTGCGCGGAGACGACGATGTACTCTTCGCGGAGCCTCGGATCGCTGCCGGGCAGAACGCCGATCACGTTCGCGCTCTGTACTTGCGAGAAGCGGGTAACGGTCTTGATCGCGACGGTTCCGTTGATCGCGAACGAGTGAGCGATACCGGTCTCCGCGTCGGTGAGTATTTGATCGAGCGGGATGGTGGCTCCGGTGAAAAGCTGTCCGGCCGCTTCCCGGCTCAACGACGCGGAGCCGGCCAGCGACTCGATGACGTCGACCGGCTTACCAGCGGCGTCGAGATACGTCATCGGCACGATGTTGCTCTGCTTCGCGCGTTTCTCGAACGGGTTTCGCAACTCGTCGGTGTTCGTCGAGATGTTCAGGATGCCGACGGCTCCGTGCGCCGCGGCGTTGGTGCGCTTCACCTCGTTTGATGAGTAGTAGGCGCGCTGGTCCGTCGGGAACGGCTTTGGCGCGCCGCTGAGGATCACGACGATCTTGCCGTGTGCGTCGATGCCGGCGTAGTCATCGTGGTGCAGTTCAGGAGCGGTGATTCCGAAGCCGGCCACGACGATCCCAGCATCGACCGTGGTGTTGTCGCGCGCGAAATCCGGGCGCAGCAGGAAGTCTTTGCGGATGACGAGCGGCTTGCCGTTGAAAGTGAGCGAAGAGTGCTCTTCGTCGAGCGTCGCCGCTCGAAGCGGAAAGCGTTGGAACCAGTCGTCGTGAAGCGGCTGCAGGCCGATCGCCGCGAATTGCGCGCGGACGTACTCCGCTGCGACTTCGAATCCGTGTGTGCCGGGCTCTCGCCCTTCCAGCAGATCGCTGGCCAGGAAGTGAATGTGGGAGGCGATGGCGGCGGGAGCGATTTTGAGTGTAGGGCCGCCGCCCCCGGCGGCCTTCCCGCCGCTGGCCGCCGAGGGCGGCGGCCCTACACTCAAAACGGCGGCAAAGAGAACGATCGTCATCATCCGTCGATACATGGGTGTGAATATTAGCTGTATCCTTCGCCCGCTTTGGCAGGTCCTTCCGTACTTCTCCGGTGGTGGCTGTTGGTTGTCGTCATCGCTCTCTCGATCCACATCGGCGGGTTTCCGTTGCTCGACCCTGACGAAGGGCGCAACGCCGAGGTGGGGCGGGAGATGGCGGCGACGAACGACTACGTCATGCCGCGCCTCGATGGTTTGCCGTATCTGGACAAACCGATCGTCTATTTTGCGGCTGAGGCAGCGGTGATGGAGGTACTGGGTCCGACCGAGGTGGCCGCGCGGCTTCCGGCGTTCCTCTTCACGATCGCGACTGCCGCCTTCCTTTGGTGGTTCGCAAAGCGAGTGTGGGGGAGGGATGAAGCCGCGATCGCGGCGATTGTCTTTCTGGCGACGCCGTTCGCAGTCGCGTTCTCCCGAACTGTGATCTTCGACAGCGCGCTGTCGCTGTTCATCACGACGGCGACGGGGTTCTTCTATCTGGCAGTGGAATCCTCTGGGAGCGCGGGCGTCTCGCCCGCATCGACATCGATCCGAGAGCAGCAAGCGGGCGGGACGCCCGCGCTCCCAGGAAGGCGCTGCTCCTCCCTCGCCTGGCTGGCCATCGGTCTCGGCGTGATCACCAAGGGACCCGTCGCGATCGCGTTGCCGTTGCTGGTGGCGATTCCGTATGCGATCTGGCGGAAGCGGTTTCGGGCGCTCTGGTCGTGGGGTGGTCTCGCTCTCTTCGTGCTCGCTATCGCGCCGTGGGTTTGGGCGATCTCGCTCGCCATCCCCGACTTCCTGCACTACGTCGTGGTGACGGAGACGGCGCAGCGGCTGGCGACGAAGGCGCTCAAGCGGACGGGGCCGCCGTGGTACTTCATCCCGTATCTCATCGGCGGTGCGTTGCCGTGGTCGGTGGTGCTGCTGGGGAGTCCGCGCGCCATCGACCGGCGTGACCGCTCGACGATCTACATGCTGTTGTGGATGGCCATCCCGTTCCTTTTCTTTTCGATCTCGCAGTCGAAGAGGCCGCAGTACATCCTGCCGCTGATGGCGCCGATCGCGTTGCTGGTGGCGCGCATCTGGCGTGATGCGTGTAACGGTTCGAAGGTGGCCGGGATCGTGTTGCTGGTCTTGGGACTCGCTCTCGTGATCGCGCCGCCGTTCCTGCCCCTGCGCGCCGAGTACGAAGATGCGGCACGTCTTTCAGCGATTGCAATCGGTGTGACGTTCCTGATCGGGGGGATGTTCTCTTTCGTAAAGTGGCGCGACATCGCTCTGATCGCGCTGACGATTCCGGTGATCGCCATCCCGCTCGCGGCCAATCCGATGATGCGAGCGATCGGGGCGCGGCGTTCCGAGGCCGCGTTCATGGAACAGCTTAGGCCGCTGGTGACGCCGCGTACCGAGGTCGTCGGCGTCGAGGCCTTTACCGGTTCGATGACGTTTTACCTGCAGCGGCCGATGGTGGTGGTCACGTCGGATGCGGAGGAATTCACGAGCAACTACCTGATCCGGCATTACGCGAGCTTCGCCGGTGGATCGTCGATCAAGCCGATGTCATGGCTTGACGGGGCGCTGGCTGACGTTTCGACACCGCGGATCTTCATCGTCCGTGTCAACGATGCCAGGCATCGCGGGCAGCTCGTGACACGCGGGCTACGGGTGGTGGCAGGCGACGCGCGGTATGTGGCGTTCGGGCGGTAGTCACTGCGACTTTGCGGATCAATCGGTAAACTTTGCCTGATTTCTCGGGATCAGTGACGTGAAGTGTCGTCGATGTCGACTAACTTCTCGCCAACGTTGACTAACTTTTCGTGAATATCGGCGAACTTGTCGCCAACATTGACTGGTTTTTCGTGAATATCGGCGAACTTTTCGCCAACATTGACTAACTTTTCGTGAATATCGGCGAACTTCTCGTCGACATTGGCTACCTTTCTCGCCGATGCCGGCGAACTTTTCGTCGATGTTGGCTAACGTTTCGCCGATATCGGCCTACCTTCTCGCCGGCATCGACTAACTTTTCGACGACATCCGCGAGCTTTTCGAAGCGAATGACGGCCTGATCTTTCCGGTTATAGTCGCCTCGATGTGCGGCATCTACGGAATGGTCGCGAGTGGCGCGGCGCTGCAGTACCCCGAGGTCCTCGGCTTTATGGGCGACGCTCTGCGGCATCGGGGGCCGGACGGGCACGCCGAATTCACGCGGCCCGAGGCCGTGATCGGTACCGAGCGGCTGCGCATCATCGACCTTCATGAGCGCGCCGACCAGCCCTTCGCCGCTCCCGGCGGGGAGGTGTGGCTCGAATGCAACGGCGAGATCTACAACGCCGCGGAGATCCGGGCGCGCTATGACGACTATCCCTACAAGTCGCGTTCTGACGTCGAGACCATCCTGCCGCTTTACCTCGATTGCGGTGTGGCGGCGATTCCGGAGCTGGACGGCATGTTTGGTCTGGCCATCTGGGACGGGCGAACGCAGACGCTTGTTCTGGCCCGCGATCGCGCCGGCGAGAAGCCGCTCTTCTACGCGAATGCCGGCGCCGAGGTGATCTTCGCGTCGGAGCTGCAATGTCTGCTGCGTCATCCCGGTATCAGCCGCGAGCTCGACCCCATCGCCATCGGCGAGTATCTCCGCCTCGGATACATCCCTGAGCCGCGCACGCCGTTCCGCGATGTGCGTCGCGTCGAAGCGGGTACGTTCATCCGGTTCAGTCAGGGGGATGCCGAGACCGTCCGCTACTGGGACCCGGCGTCGTTCCGGATCGAACGGATCCCGGCGCACGAGGCGGTCGCCGAGACGCAACGCCTGGTGGAGCGCGCGGTCGAAAAACAGGTGACGTCCGACGTGCCGGTGGGCGTCTTCACCAGCGGCGGACTCGACTCCTCGATCCTGGCCACGCTTGCGGCGAAGTTCATCGGCGTCGACAGAGTACATACTTACTCCGCGGCGTTCGCCGAGCAGTCATACGACGAGAGTCCCGTGGCCGAGGAGTTGGCGAGACGGATCCGGACACGCTACGTTCCGGTGCCGGCGGACGCGGTGACGTTGATGGAGGCGCTCCAGTGCGTCGTTCGCGGCGTGGCCGAGCCGCTCGCCGATCCGGCCATCCTGCCGACGTTTCTGCTCGCGCGCGCCGCCAGGCAGCAGGTGAAAGTCATTCTCAGCGGCGAAGGGGCGGACGAGTTGTTCGGCGGCTACCCGACTTATATCGGCCACAAGGTTGCGCCGATTTACGATGCCCTGCCGTCGTTTGTGCGCGCGGCGCTGCGGCGGGCCGTGCAGCGTGTGCCGTCATCTACGAAGAAGGTGACGCTGGAGTTTCTACTCAAGCGCTTCGTCTCCGATGCCGAGAAACCGTGGATCGAGCGGCATCTGGCGTGGTTCGGCACCGGTCTGTCGATGGATGTTTACAAGATGCAGACCGAGCTACCGGAGATGCCGGTGGCTCCATCAGGCGATGATCCGTTGGCGGGGGCGATGCTGCTCGACTACCGGAGCTATCTCCGCGACAACCTGCTGGTAAAAGTCGACCGGGCCACGATGCTGTCGTCCGTTGAAGCGCGCGCTCCGTTTCTCGACCGCGATGTGACCCGTTTCGCGCTGTCACTCCCTCCCGATCTGCGCCTCCGCCGTTTCGAGACGAAGTGGGTCCTGAAAAAGGCCGCGGAGCGCTGGTTGACGAAGGATGTGATCTATCGGCGGAAGCGGGGACTGAGCGTCCCCGTGGCCAGTTGGATCAACGACGGTTTGCGCGCCGAGGCCGACCGTCTTCTCGCGCCGGAACGCCTGCGTGAACAGGGGCTGCTGAACGAGCATCACGTCAGCGAGTTGCTGGCCGCACATCGCAGCGGCCGTGCAAACAACGCCAAGCCGCTATGGGCGCTGATCGTTCTGCAGTACTGGATTGAGAACTGGGCTTAGCCGTAGCGCCGGCGGCCCGCCGGCGCTACGATCGTGGACCCTACGAATTGCCCTTCGTCTCGCCGCCCCTCGCAAAGTCACGGAGAGCCCGGTCGGTCGAGAACGAGAGCTTCTGGCTCACCTCCTCGACGAAGCCATTGACGCAGGCGCGGACGATGTTGCCGAGCTCGGCCACCTCGAATGGCTTCCGCAGAACGCCGGCGACGAGCTGGGGATCGACTTCCTTGAATCGCTGATCGGCGTACGCGGTGATCACGATGACGATCGGTTTGTTCAGAGGCGGATTCTTCTTCAGCCAGTCAATGACGCCGAACCCATCAAGGCGCGGCATCATCAGATCGAGAAGGATGACGGTGTAGTCATGCTGCTCGATCAACTGGATGGCTTCGAGGCCATCGATGGCGGTGTCGGTAGTGAAACCCTCGCGCTTGATGATGGTCGAGACGAGCTGGCGAATCGATTGATCATCGTCTGCAACGAGGATTCTGTGGGGCGGGTCTTCCTGGGGGCTGGGGGTCATGGACGAATCTCCACTTGCCGTGCAAGAAAGATTCGTGCCATTAGTTAGTCGACAAGCCGCTCGTCGATCCGGATCTCCGACACCAGCGTCTTGTTGACGGGACAGCGTTTAGCGACGGTGAGCATTCGTTCGCGCTGCTCCGGCGTGAGATTGCCGATGAGCTTGATGCCGACCGTGAAGCGGTGGATGTAGCCGCTGGTGGCGTTGCAATCCGCGCAGTCCTTCGCGTACATCCGATCGTTCTCCACGGTCACCTCGGTACCCTCGAGCGGGATGCTCTCCCGCCTGGCCACGACCTGCATCGTCATGGAGGTACACGCGCCGAGGGCCGCCGATAGAAAGTCGTACGGAGTCGGCCCCGCCTCTGTTCCTCCGGCTCCGGCCGGCTCATCCGCAACGAAGCGGTGCGGACCGACCTCGATTTCGTTGCGCAGCGAGCTAGACGAGCGAACGATGACTGGTGGCATGGGTGCCTCCTGGTTTTTGGATCGGTGGATCAGTGGATCAGTGGCCAGAGCACGAGAGCGTAACCGAGCTCGAGCGGCTCGAGGAATCGGCGACGTGGCGATTCCGCACATCGAACCGATTCACCCAAGACTTCGGTCTCGTGGCCGGCGGCCTCGAGCGTTCCACCGTCGTCGTTGATGCGTCTATCGCACGTCTTGGGGTTTGTTGTCCGCCAACTCGTCCTTGGGATCAGCCGGCCGCTTCGGCGAGTTCTGGCCGCTGTGCTCCTCGCGGCCTGCGCCCTCATATCCGAGGACCTCCGCGCCGCGGATCACGTCGATTTTCTGCATGTCTTCTTCGGTAGCGCCTTTTTCGTCTTCACTCATGCGCTATTGCAGAGCAAGGAACGGGCCTGGAAAAGCAGAAAGCTGAAGGCAGAAAGCAGAAAGCTGAAGGCTGAAGGCTGAAGGCTGAAACGCCCGCGCTAGCCCGCACTTCTCACCATTTCTTCGGCGCTCGGCAGAAGTGACCACTTTGTGCTCGGTTAAAGTGACCACCATCAAGAACACGATTCGGAACAGCGATCGGAACTCCAACGCCGGCCGGCGAAATCATCCTGCCGCGCCAACGGCGCGGCAGTGTCGGCG
>JBBRNB010000163.1:0-7556 GCA_038230535.1 Thermoanaerobaculia bacterium | reverse complement strand
CGCTTCGCGCGAAATGATGTGGACAATCCTCGCCAACTCTGAACAGGTTTTCGCGCGCCGGAGGCGCGCTTTGGAGTGCGGTGGCGCCCAGCCACCGCTTTGGGAGGGGGGCCCCCCCGGTTCATGGAACACACGTCCTGGTTGCGGGCAACGCCGAGCCTCCGCGGTAGCCTCAGAGAGTGTGCACAAATCGCGTATTTTCCGCTGCAGTGCAGGGCCGGCAGGCTCAGGATGACAGGTATGTGAGACGCGGCAAATTCTTTACAAGCTCTGAAAATGACAGGTAGTCCGGAACAGCCCCTCCTTACTTCTGAGACGGGCTTGCCAAGTTCGACGCCACGGCGCAGAGGAAGGCGCTGACGCCGAGGGTGGTGCGGACGGCGTGGGCGCGTGACCAGTTCCTGGCCAGTGATTGCGAGCGGTCGCTGGGGTAGTCGGTCGGCGCCTGACCTTCCAGCTCTTTGTTGATTGGCACAGTCACCATGATGGTGGCGGCGAGCACCCCGGCAAGGCTGATCGCGGCTGCGGCATCGAGCGCGCGCTTGAGTGGTTTCACGCCGCGGGTGCCGACAACGAGCGTGACGGCGGTGCCCAGCGCTACCGGGCCGATGGCGTTGAAGTAATTCCTGGCGCCGGCGAGTGCGGCGAGGGTCCGCGTCCGCTGCTCGGCGTGCTTCGGCAGCTCGTTTTGCCAGCCAGGAACGAGGGCCTGTTCGCCGAAGCCGAGGGAGCCGGCAAGCAGACCGGAGGTGGTCAGGTTGACGAAGCGGAGGAGCGATTCGAGGTTTCGATTCATCGGTTGACGTCTTCGAGCTGTTTGATGCGCGTGACGATGTCGCGGTAGTGCGAATTCAAACCGTAGACCTCCACGAACACTTTTTGCGCACTGTCGGTATCGCCGACCTCCACATATGCCGAGCCGAGGTCGTACAGGAGTCCGACGTTCTCCTCGGGGCTGATCTCCGGCATCTCCAATCCCTTGCGATACCACTTGATGGCGAGCTGCGGCATCCCCTTCTCGAGGAAGCAGATACCGAGCATGGAGGCGCACTCGACGGCGCGCTTCGGGTCCTTCGAGGCGAGCTGAAACTCGCCGATGGCTTCGTCGATGAGGCCCATCTCTTTGTATGCGATGCCGAGGTTGTAGTGCGTGTCATAGTCCTCGGAATCGAGCTGCTGCTCGACGCCCTTCTTGAACTCCTTGAAGATCTCCTCGAGCGATTGCTCCTCTTCACTGAGAGAGACTTCATCCGATTCTTCCTCGAGCTCGGACTCCAATTCGGCGGCGAGATCGAAAAAATCGTCCTCATCGGCGAAAAGGTTCTCCTCGTGGACACGCGGCGGAGGGGGAGGTGGCGCGGCGCGCGGCGGAGGCGGAATGGAGATGGGAAAGTCGTCGTCGTCATCGGGCAGAGCGGAGAGAAGCTCGCTCTCGATCTCGTCGCGTGAGAGGTTCAACGGTGCGTAAATGTCCGAAGAAGGCTGGGCGGCCGGTGCCGAAGCTGCATTGAACCGCGCCAGGCGCTCTTCCACGGCGGCGTCTCCGGGAAAACGCGATCCGAGGGCGTCGAGCTTCTCACGAGCCTCATCGAACAGCTCCTGCTCGATGTAGAAATCGAGTTCGCGGAGCTCCTCGGGCGAGGGGGCTTCGGTGAACGGTGCGGGCTCGTCTCCGAGAACAGGCTGTTCTGCCGGCAAGTCGAACGAGATCTCGTCCGCTGGCACAGGCTCGAATGATGGCGCTTCCAATGAGGGAGCCTCAAATGACGGCGCATCAAATGTGGGTGCCTCAAATGTGGGTGTATCAAATGACGGTGCATCAAATGTGGGGGCCGGCGGAGACGGCACCGGTTCATCGAACGAAAAGGTGGGCTCGGGCTCGTCGGCGACGGGAGCGAAATCAGGCGCGCCCGAATCGAGATCGAAGCTCAATTCCTCCTCGATTTCGGCAGGAGTCGGCATCGCACGTTCCTGGGTCGGTGGCGCTGCTGCTACCGGCTTGGGTGGCGGTAGTACCGGAGCAGGCGGCTCCAGCGTGTGACCGCGCATGATGAATTCATCGCGGACATTCTCAGCGGTCGCGGATTCACCCCTCTCGGTGAGGACGCGGATGTACTGATTGGCCGCGGCTCGGGCTCCGTCGACATCGGCTTCGTCCAGCAGGAGCCGATAGAGTTTTTCGTGCGCGGTGAGATTCTTCGGGGCTCGCTCGATGATGGCGCGCAGGTGCTCTGTGGCTTTCTCGGCGAGCCCGTATTTGGCAAAGACTTCCGCCTCGGTGAGGTGCTCGGTGATGAAGTCGAGATCCTGCTCGCCTTCGCTCTGACTGAGATCGGCGGCGGTCAGCTCGACGGCAGACTGGAGACGCGGCGTTGGCGGCGGCGCGAATGATGGAGCGCTGACGGGAGGAGGTGTTGGTTGTGGCGCTGGTGGTGGGGGAGGCTCAAAACGGGCGTCGAGGTCGAGATCCAGCGGCTCCGAGGCGTCGAGGTCGAACGAGAGGGAGGGCCCTTCCTCCAACGAATCAAACGAAGGCACCGGCTCCTCGATCTCCATCGACAGCGGGGCCATCGGGATGTCCGGGTGCCTCGGCCGGACAGGCATGGTGTCGACACCGCCCATCTGCGTGCGAACGAACTGGAGCTTGGTGCGGTGCTGAGCGTTCTGGGGCTCGCGCAGGATCAGCTTCTCCAGGACGTCGGCCGCCCTTTCGTAGTGTCCTTTTGCGACATGCGCCTCGGCGAGGCTGCTCATCGACGAGAGGATGTTCGTCTCTTCGTTGAGACGGATGTAGATGGCGACGAGACGCTCCAGCGTTGGCGCGTGGCCGGCATCGACACGCAGGATGCGAGTCAGCATCTCCACCGTTGCACCGCGCTCGCCTCGGGCGAGTGCTTTCTCGGCGACGGGCAGGAGCATCTCCAGCGCGCCGTCGGTGTTGCCAGTGCGAAGGTAGAGGTCGGCCAGCGCCTCGCGTACCGTGATGTCGTTGGGATCGCGCGACAGAGCGCGCTCGAGCGCGTTGCGGGCACCCGTGGCGTCGCCCTTGGCCAGCAGGATGCGGCCATAGACGGCGAGGAGACGCGGATTGTCGGAGGATGCCTCGATCGAGGACTGAACGATCTGGAGAGCGTTGTCGTAGTCCTTCGCCTCGAGGAGGGCCGTGACCAGAGACTCGACGAGCTCGATGTTGCCGGCGTCGATCTTCAGCGCTTTCTTGAAGACCTGAACGGCTTCGTCGAGCATGCCGCGCTTGAGCAGCATGCGGCCGACGCGGTCGTACTCCTTGAGAGCTTCCTTGGTCTGGTTGTTCTGGGAGTAGAGGTCGGCGAGCTTGACGTGAACGTTGATGGAGTTCGGGTCGAGCTCGGAAATCTTGCGGTAGATGGAGAGCGCGTTCCCAGGATCGCCGTGCTTGAGGTAGTAGTCGGCCAGAACCTGGTACTGGCTCTTGGCCTCCATGGCCAGCCCTTGCTTGCCATAGAGATCGGCGAGTTTGGCGTAGATGTCTAGCTTGGAGGGATCGAGCTTGTTGATCTTTTTGTAGATCGCGATCGCTTTGAGGAAGAAACCGTCGCGCGAATAGTGATCGGCGATTCTGGAGAAGACTTTGACCGCCTCGTCGGTGCGGTTGATGCGCACCCAGAGATCGCCGATGCGATTCAGGGTATTGACGTCGCTGGGGTTATCGTCGAGGAGGCGCTCGTACTCCTTGATCGCCGGCTCGATCTTCCCCTTCGCCACCAGCTTTTCAGCGGTGGCGATGATCTTATCCCGTTGGATCGCCATCGGCTCCGTTCCGCGCGAACAGCATCATCCGCTCATCCACCCCTTCGAAAGACCTGCGATGAATCGGCGAAGGGCCGTAGAGTTTCAATGCTGCCTGATGCCCCTCCGTCGCATACCCTCGGTTGTGTCGAAAATCGTAAACAGGGTAGAGGGCATGATACGACTCCATCAACAGATCGCGATAGACCTTCGCGACGATCGATGCGGCGGCGATGGAGACACTGCGGCGGTCGCCTCCGATCAGCGGCACCTGCGGCAGGTCCATATCGATGGTCACGGCATCGAGAAGCAGCACGTCCGGACGGACCGCGAGATTCTCCACTGACTCGATCATAGCCAGCTTGCTGGCTCGCAGAATGTTGATTGCGTCGATGGTCTTCGGTTCGATCACGCCGACCGCGACAGAGCGGGCGCGGCGGAGGATCAGGCGGCAAACGTCGACGCGGTCTTCATGGCCGACGAGCTTGGAGTCGTTGACTCCGAAAAGGGTGGGGTCGGTGTCGAGGATGACGCAGGCGGCCACAACCGGCCCGGCCAGACAGCCGCGGCCCACTTCATCCGTTCCGGCGATGGCGCGGAAACCAAAATCGCGGAGCCGGCGTTCCATCGCTGACATCTCAGCGACGCGCGCCAACTCCGCGAAGAGGTTTCTCACCAGCCGTTCGGCCGGTGTCTGTTTAACCTTTGCGCTTTTCTTCGATGCGTGCGGCTTTGCCGCGGAGATCCCGGAGATAGTAGAGCTTCGCGCGGCGGACCCGGCCATGGCGTTCAACCTCGATGCGATCGATGCTGGGGGAGTTTAGAGGGAACATACGCTCCACGCCGATTCCACCGGAGATCTTGCGGACGGTGAACATCTGCCGCGCGCCACCGCCTTTACGCGAAATCACGAGACCTTGAAAGATCTGGATGCGTTCCTTGTCGCCTTCTTTGACCTTGACGTGAACCTTGACCGTGTCCCCCGGAGCGAAGTTCGGGATGTCGGTGCGCGTCTCACGCGATTCGACGAGTTTCATGAAGTCCTGAGCCATGATGACAACCTTCCTGTGTTCAAAGCGAGCCCATAAGCATCGCCGATTTACTCCCTTTAGGCAAGCCGCCACGGCCGGCGACGCTTGTTGCCCAAGGCTCCGTCAGCAGTAGTGCGAAACCGATCCTGCCGCGGAGACTGTTGAACGGCAGAGTTGGCGAAGTCATTCCTCCCGGATCCGCCGCAGGACGGCCAACCCTTCGTCGTCCAGCTCCGCGGACTCCAGGAGGTCGGGCCGTTTCTTCAGCGTGGCCCGCAAGGCCTGCTCTTTTCGCCACTTGCGAATCTTCTCGTGATGCCCCGACATCAGTACCTCTGGCACCCGCATTCCCCGCAACTCCTCAGGGCGGGTGTAGTGTGGATAGTCGAGCAGCCCTCGGAAGAATGAATCTTCCTCGACCGAGCCGCTGTTGCCGACCACGCCTGCGATCATCCGGCCGGCGGCGTCCGCGATCAGCATCGCCGGCAGTTCGCCGCCGGTGACGACGAAGTCGCCGATGGAGATCTCATCCGGCCGCAACGTCTCGCGGATGCGCTCGTCGAACCCTTCGTACCGTCCGCAAAGGATGACCAGCCACTGCCGCGATGCCAGCTCGCGCGCGACTTCCTGCGTGAAGAGGCGGCCCTGTGGCGACGTCATGATGATGTGGCCGCCTCCGATTGCCTCGGTGGATCGCAACACAGGTTCGGCCAGCATGACCATTCCGGGGCCGCCGCCATAGGCTTCGTCGTCAGTCGACCGGTGTTTGTCGGTGGCGTAGTCGCGCAGGTCCCAGATGCGAACGTCGAGCAACCCCTGTTTGACGCCGCGCGCGATGATGCCTTCAGTCAGCAGCGGCTCGAACATCTTCGGGAAGATGGTGACGAAATCAATCCGCATTGACATGAAGACTACGCGAATCCGGTTGGATCGTGAACGATTCGTCAAGATAGCGAGGCGCTCGTTGACAGGCGGTCATTGGTGATTTAATGATGCCGGAAACGATCAACTCCGGGGATCATTGATGACCGAAACGGCCCAGAATATCGATTCGATGCAGGGGATGGATCAGGCACGCTTCCGCTTCCGCTCCGCAATCGATGAAAAGGCAAAGTCGCTCGAGCTGACCCAACGGGACGACATGACGAAGAAGTTCAAGCTGACCTATGCCAGTCTCGGTCCGGATCTCACCATTCAAGGCACGCTGTACGGCGACAGGATCAGAGCCAGACTTCATCGGATGCCGGATGCCGAGTTTCCGCTCCTCACCCGAGGTTTCCACTGGATCAACGAATATCCGCGGAATCGGTGACGGTGGCGGACGGGCTACCGGCTGGGGATTCCTGACAGCGGGGCGGACGTCACTCCTCGACTGTATCGAGGTCGTCCAGCCCTTTGGGAAAGGCGACGGTTGCCCGCTTGGTGACGAGATCGATGTCCGTCACGATCTCAGCGGCGAAGGGGACGTCGAATCGGTGACCTTCCCGGTCGACGTTGAGCAGGATGCCGCCTGCTCCTTCCTCGGTGCCGATGACTCGGCCCCGCTCCCGCCCATCGGCATCGACCAGCGTCAAGCCGACGAGGTCGTGGAGGAAATATTCGTCTGAATCGAGTTTGCGTGCGTCCGCCTCCGGTATCTCGAGCGTCCAGTTCTGCAGCTTCTGGACGTCTTCGGGAGTATCGACGCCGAAGAACTTTACGAGCGCGCGGCCGGAATGGAGGCGCACGCTCTCGATGGCGGTTTCGCGGGTTTGATCCTCGTCAGGCGAAACGAGGGTGACCTGAGTAAGGTCCGCGAAGCGATCGGGCGAATCGGACCACGCTTCGACGCTCGCCTCGCCGCGGACTCCGTGCGCCTTGCGGATGATGCCAAGGGCGATGCGGTCGCCGGCCATGTGCTCAGTCGACGATGTCGAGAGTGTAGCGGCGGCGTGCTTTCTGCCCGGCCGCGGCGAGCAGCGTGCGCATGGCACGCGCGGTCCGGCCCTGGCGTCCGATCACCTTGCCGAGATCGTTCGTAGCGACCTCCAACTCGACGATGGTCTGATCGCCGCGGTTGTAGACATGCGTGTTCACCGCCTCGGCGTCATCGACGAGCGACTTGGCGATGAACTCGATCAGCTCTTCCATCGTCTTTGCAGGGGAGCGAGATTACGCCGTTTTGTTCTTTTTCAGCAATGACTTGACGGTCGGCGAGAGCTGGGCGCCCTTGCTGACCCAGTAGTCGACGCGGGCGCGATCGATCTTGACGTCAGCGGGGTTCTTCTTGGGATCGTAGTGGCCGATCTGCTCCACCGTTGCCGCGCTCGGCGTCTTGAGCGAGTCGGAAACGACGACGCGGTAGAACGGCGAGTGGGTCGCGCCCTGGCGGCGCAGGCGAATCTTCAACATGTCGTCTGATGCTCCTTGACTGAATCGGGCCGGCAATCCTACCGGACCGGGGCGTGAAACCACAACCGGGAGCCGGTCATTCCGAGCAGCCCTTTTAATGACGCACAGCACACAACGATCGATCCACCCTCTACCCACGAAGTTGGGGAGAGGGACTCGAGTTTGGACGTTTCTCGGCACCCCAACGGGGTCCCCAACGGGGACCCGGCAGGGGTGCGCGAAGACGGGCCGGCTCGATCGTATTGAACGAAGTCGGAGGATCGATCGCGCAGAACGATGTGAATTTCGACGGTTCGCGCACCCCTGCCAGGGTGCAATTACCATCCACATGCAATCCGGTGGCAACGCCGCCGGCGTGGCCACCGG
>JBBRNB010000162.1:0-7889 GCA_038230535.1 Thermoanaerobaculia bacterium | reverse complement strand
CGTGAAGTCGGGCAGGCTCGATCGTATGGAACGACATCGAGCTCGACGTTTCACGCACCCCTGCCGGGGTGCCTTTTCATGCCCCTGCAAACCGGTGGCAACGCCTCCGGCGTGGCCACCGGCTACCTTCACGCACGCCTCTGGCGTGCTTTCGTTACGCCACGAAACGTCCAAACTCCAGTGACCGTAGGTCAGTGCTCGGTAGATCAGCAGATCGGTACACACCTGTCCCAATTAGCTCAGACATGCTCTTTGAAATGGCACGAAGAATCCCCATCGAGAGTCCTTCTCCCCTCCGCAGAGGGGAGAAGAGCCTGCCCTGAGCGAGCGTAGCGAGTCGAAGGGTGCCGAAGGCGGATGAGGGGTCCCCTCGCACGGGAGTTCAAACGGGCTATGTCGAGACCCCTCACCCGCACTCCGCTTCGCTCCATGTCTCCCTCTCCCCACGTTCCGCGGGGAGAGGGACTCTCGATTGAGAGGGCATGGTGATCCGAAGGAGCTCCGTCGCGGCTAATTTGGACAAGTGTGTGACCGGTAGGTCAGTGATCGGTAGATCAGTAGGTCAGGATCTATGAAGTCAGTTAGTGATCCGTGGACTCCTCGGTTCCGATCCTGATCAACTGATCCACTGATCCACCGAGACCTACTTCTCATACTCCCACGCCACCTTCTTCAGCACTCGATCGGCGCGTTCGATGAGCTGGAGGATGTCTTTCTTCGCGTGGGCGGCGGAGAAGAATGCTGACTCGAGTTGCGACGGCGGCAGGTAGACGCCCTCGGCCAGCATGAGGTGGAAGAAGCGGGCGAACTTCTCGCGGTTCGATCGATTGGCGCTTTCGTAGTCCGTGACGGGGCCATCCACAAAGAAGATCGTCCACATCGAGCCGGCACGATTGATCGTCAGCGGCACGTTGTGTTTCTCGGCCGCCTTCAGGACGCCGGTCTCGAACTCGCCGGCGCGCTCCTCGAGATCGGCATAGATCGACGAGTTCTTCAGCACACCCAGCGTCGCCTTGCCTGACGCCACGGCCACCGGATTTCCCGACAGCGTGCCGGCCTGGTACATTGGACCGACGGGCGAGACCAAGTGCATCAGTTCTTTGCTTCCACCGTAGGCGCCGATCGGCATCCCGCCGCCGATGATCTTACCGAGCGTCGTGATGTCAGGCTTCACGTCGAACACGGACTGTGCGCCGCCGTAGGCAAGGCGGAAGCCGGTCATCACCTCGTCGAAGATCAGCAGCGCGCCACTCTCGGTGCAAAGGTCGCGCAGTCCTTTGAGAAAACCGGCCGCCGGCAGGACGCATCCCATGTTCCCGGCCACGGGCTCGACGATGACCACCGCCACCTCGTTGTCCATGACCTTGCGGACCGCGTCGAGGTCGTTGTAGGCGACGCTGATCGTCAGCTCGGTGATCTCCTTCGGCACGCCGGCGGAGTCGGGAACGTTGAAGGTCGCTGCGCCGCTCCCCGCTTTCACGAGCAGCGAGTCGACATGGCCGTGGTATCCGCCGTCGAACTTGATGATCTTCTTGCGCCCGGTTGCCGCGCGCGCCAGCCGCAGCGCGCTCATGGTGGCCTCGGTGCCTGAATTGACCAGCCGCACCATCTCGATCGATGGAATGGCCTGCACGATCATCTCGGCCAGCTCGATCTCGCCAAGGGTCGGTGCGCCGAACGAGAAGCCGCGCGTGGCCGCCTTCTTCACCGCCTCGACCACGTAGCGGTGACCATGCCCGAGGATCATCGGCCCCCAGGAGCCGACACAATCGATGTACTGGAGGTTGTCCGCGTCGAAGATGCGCGAGCCCATGGCGTTGTCTATGAACCGCGGCGTGCCACCGACGCCTTTGAAGGCCCGCACAGGCGAATTGACCCCACCGGGGATCACTTCCTGCGCGCGCTGAAAGAGAGTTTCGGAGTTTTTACCCATCAGAGGGCGGGATTATACGGGGGCGCAGTAGATTGGTGGATCGGCGAACAGTGGATCAGTCGATCAGTGGATCAGTAGATCAGTGGGTCAGTGGCTCAGATCAGCACTCCCAGTCCTACCTGCCGATCAACTGACCAATCGATCCACACAGTGATTCTGATCCACTGATCCACTGATCCACTGATCCACTGATCGACTAGTCTACTGACCCATCATCAATACGCATTCTCATGCCGCAGTCCGTGGACCACCGTCATGAAGAGGATCTTCAGGTCGAGCATCAGCGACCAGTTCTCGATGTAGTAGAGGTCGTGCTCGATGCGGATGCGGATCGAGGTGTTGCCCCGCCAGCCGTGGACCTGTGCCCATCCCGTGATGCCGGCGCGGACCTTGTGACGGAGCATGTAGTGCGGGAACTCGGCGCGGAACTGCTCGACGAACTGCGGGCGCTCGGGGCGGGGACCGACGACGCTCATGTCGCCCAGGATCACGTTGAAGAGCTGCGGCAACTCGTCGAGGGACGTTTCCCGGATGAAGCGGCCGACGCGCGTCCGGCGCGGGTCATCCTTCTCGGCCCACTTTGCGCCGGTGTCGTTCTCCGCGCCGACGCGCATCGAGCGGAACTTGAAAATATCGAACGGCTTGCCGTCGAGCCCCATCCGTTCCTGACGATAGAAGACCGGACCGCGGTCGCCGAGCTTGATGGCGATGGCCACGGCGAGCATCACCGGCGAGAAGACCACCAGCGCGGCGCTGGCGACGAGAAGATCGAAGCCGCGCTTCAGGAAACGGCTCCAGCCCTCGAGCGGCGCCTCGGAAAGGTTGATGGCCGGCAGGCCATCGAGATCCTCGACCCGGGAACGCAGCACCATGAACTGCAACAGATCGGGGACGACGTGAATCGACACGACGCTGCGCACGAGCCGGTCGAGCAGAGCCATCATCGCCTCGGAGGACGCGTGAGGAAGGGCCACAAAGACGTGGTCGATCTTCTGCTCTTCGATCACACGCTCGGCATCGTCGATCGTCCCGAGACACTCCAGCGAGCCGAGCTTCGACTCCTCGCCATTGCGGAGATAGCCGACCACACGGAAGCCGAGCTCGCGATGCCCGTCCACCCGATCGACGACTGCGCTGGCCAGCTCGCCGCTGCCGGCGACGAGCACGCGGTCGAGACGCTTCCCTTCGCGGTGCCCGCGCTCGACGATCGCCCGCACGATGGCGCGGCCGAGGATCACGAAGATGACCGCGCAGAAGAGAAAGATCAGAAGCGTGGCCCGCGAGTAGAGAATGTCCGAACGGCCGGGCCGAACCCAGAGCAGCACGCCGGAGAATACGACCGTGGCCACGATCGAGCCGATGGCAACGGACAGCCACTCTTCCGTCTTCGAACGCGTCGGACGAATCCTGTAAAGCCCCTGCACAGCGAAAGCGAGCGGAAAAACGATGGTCACGATCGGCAGGAGCTGGAGATAGGTCTCGACCTCCTGCTGCCCTTTCGTGACCGGGATGACTTTCACGCTGAAGCGGAGAAACCACGCGCAGAGCATGGCCAGGTTCGATGCCACGGCATCGTTGATCAGGTAGACCGACGAAAGGGTTCGGCGTTTTTTCTCGATCAAGCGACGACCTGCCTCAGTTCGGCCAGCATCTCCCGTTGAAACCGCTCACGCGAGAAAGCCGCCGCGTGCGCACGGATAGCCGCGCGGTCCCACGTACGGCGTTCCACCTCGTCGAGAGCCTGGCGAAGCGAGTGTAACGCCGCGGTCTCGAAGAAGACTCCTGTCATGCCGGGAATGACGGAGTCACACACACCGCCCTTGCCCAGAGCGACAACCGGCGTACCAAGGGCCATCGCCTCCAGCGGCGTGATGCCGAAGTCTTCGACGCCGGGAAGGATCAGGCTTTGCGCGCGGCTGAGGTGATCGATGATCACATCTCTCGATACGTGCCCGAGGAACAGAACGTTGGGGCCGCTGCGTGCGCGGAGAGCGGGGAGGAGAGGTCCGCCGCCGATGACGACCAACCGCCGGCCGCTGCTGCCAACCCCTTCTACCGCCAGCTCGACGTGCTTGTACGGCACGAGCGCAGAGACGACGAGGTGAAAATCGTCGCGGCGGCCGTTCAGCGGCGCGGAGAGAAAGGCATCGTCGACGAACGGGTGGACCACTGTGGAATCGCGGCCGTAGTAGGTGCGGATGCGTTTGCGCACAAAGTTCGAGTTGGCGACGAAACGCGTCACGCCAGCAGACGCCGCCACGTCCCAGCGCCGCAGCCGCACGGCAAGCGGACGGGCTACGAGACGCTTCAGGCCACCCGGAAAGTAATCGTCGAACCGGTCCCAGATATAGCGCATCGGCGTATGGCAGTAGCAGACATGCGGTCTTCCGTGCGCTTCGACGCCTTTTGCCACCGCGTGACTGGAGCTGATGATGAGATCGAACCCGCGGAGGTCCCACTGGCGCACGGCGCGCGGGTAGAGCGGCAGGAGGGTGCGATAGTCGGCGACGCGCGTTGCCACAGCCTGAAGAGTGGAGGTGTGAATGACGCGCGACTCGATCAAAGGCGAGACGCTGCCGGGGAAGTGAAACAGCGTGAATAGATCCGCCTCCGGCACGAGGTCCAGAATGGCTTCGAGCACATGCTCGCCGCCACGCATTCCGGTCAGCCAGTCATGGATGACCGCGACACGGCCGAAGGACGGATGCTCACTCATCGCGGATCGGTCTTCTTCCGCTTCGGAGCGGGCGTCGAAGCCAGCGGATAATCCCCCTCCCCTGCACATCGGCCGCAGAGATGGTCGCTGCGGAAATACTCGTCCGCCTCCACCTCACGGAGGCAGCGGACGCAGACATGCTTTCCCGTCCGTTCGTTCATCGTGCGCCTCGGAAAGTCGTCGGCCATGCGTGAGGTTGTTGTAGCACGGAATACGATTCTGTTAGCGAGTGCAGGAGGCGTTCGATGATCCGAGTGCGCAAGTCTGATGAGCGAGGACACTTCGACCACGGTTGGCTCGACACGTACCACACCTTCTCATTCGCCGATTACCACGATCCCGGCTTCATGGGCTTCCGCTCGCTACGCGTGATCAACGAGGATCGCGTTCAGGCCGGACGAGGCTTCGGCACCCACGGCCACCGCGACATGGAGATCATCTCCTACGTTCTGGAAGGAGCGTTGGGGCATGCCGACTCGATGGGCACCGGCTCGGTGATCCGCCCAGGAGAAGTGCAGCGGATGAGCGCCGGCACCGGCGTCATGCATAGCGAGAAGAACGCATCGGATGAGTTGGTACACTTTCTCCAGATCTGGATTCTTCCCGAGCGTCACGGCATCACACCGGGCTACGAACAGAAAGCGTTCCCGGAGTCGGAGCATCTTCAGTTGGTGGCATCGCAGGACGGCCGCGACGGCTCAGTCACCATTCATCAGGATGTCGATCTCTACAGGACGAACCTTCACGATGGTGCGAGCGTCACGTTCGACTTCCTCCCCAACCGCTACGGATGGGTCCAGGTGACGAGGGGCTCGATGTCTCTGAACGGTGTAGCGCTCACGGCCGGCGACGGAGCAGCGATCGAGCAGGAGCCGCAGGTGACGATTGCAGGGGATGGAGAGGTGCTGTTGTTCGATTTGAATTGAGCGGAGTGGTGGGTCAGTGGATCAGTGGATTGGTCGGTCAGGACAACGGGCAGGGCTTGTCATGCTGGCAGGGTGTGAAGAAATCGCCCCTCCCGTGTTCCCTGTCATCCCGAGCGAGGGACAGCGCGCGCGCTGCACCTGGGAAAAGAAACATTGTGCTGGGCGAAAGGCACGCGATTGCCGGCGTCGACGCGCGCAGGCGCGTCGGACAATGTAGCCCCTGGCTCGGCCAGGGGTATTCGTCGGTGGTGGATGTTTGCGGCCGCGAAGGCGGTCGCCACAACCGCGACCACCGCCAGAATCTTGTAGCGACCGCCTTCGCGGCCGCAGATTCCCCGACTCGAAATACCCCGCGCCGAGCGCGGGGCTAAGTTGTTTCGACGCGCCTTCGCGCGCGACGTGCCACACCGGCGGTGGCGATGCCTCCGCGTCAGGTCGCCGTCAACGGTTCGAGCGAAGACATCAGAAAGCACAAGACCTGGGAGTTTCTTGGAAGACTGCCGTAGCCGCTTGGGAGGTGGTGGGGGAGCGGCGGAGGACGGCGAAGGATCTCAAGTCAAAGGGCTCCGGCTGGAACCGCGTAACTCGAGATCCTTCATCGTCCTACGCCGCTCCCCCGCTCCACCACCCAACGCGGTTACGGCGACTCAGGATGACAGCGAGCGCGGGACGGACGATTTCTGCACAATCCACTGACCAATCTACTGATCACCGATCCGCTGATCCACTGATCCACTATCCTCCCCTCCATGATCGTCCTCTTCAGATTCCTCTTCGCTCTTCTGAAGAGCCGGTTCCGCCCGCCCCTCGGCGTGCTCGACGATTGCGTCATCACCATGCGGGTCTGGCCGAATGACCTCGACCTCAACATGCATATGAACAGCGGCCGGTACCTCAGCATGATGGATATCGGCCGCGTCGAAATCCTGGCACGGACGCGCATGCTGGGGAAGGTCCTCGGGCGCGGATGGCGGCCGATCGTCGGGGCGGCATTCATTCGCTACAGGAAGTCGCTCCTGCCGTTCGAGCGCTTCACCATCCACTCCCACATCGTCTGCTGGGATGAGAAGTGGCTCTACTTCGAGCACATCCTCGAACGGCGCGACGAAGTAGCGGCACACGCGTACGTACGCGGACTGCTTCGCGGGAGAGAAGGGAACGTCCGGCCGAAAGAGCTGTTGGAGTTGGCGGGGATGACATCGATGGCCTCGCCGCCGATCCCGCCGGACATCGAAGCGTGGCGGGCGATCCTTGATGCGTGAATGTCTCCTCCGATGAAGAAACAAGACAAAGCAACGAAGATCGGCGAAATCCTCGATGAGCGCTTCCCCGCGCCACCGATTCCGCTCGAACATCGCGACCCCTTCACGCTGCTCGTGGCCGTCGTCCTTTCCGCGCAGACGACCGATGTGCAGGTCAACAAGGTGACGCCGGCGCTGTTCGCGCGCGCCTCGACGCCGGACCAGATCGCCGCGATGAGCGAGGTTGACATTCTGAAGTTCATCCGGAGCTGCGGCCTCGCTCCGGGGAAAGCGCGCAACATCCGGAAGCTCGCGCAGACGATCGTCGATGAACACGGCGGACGCGTCCCCAACGACATCGAGGCTTTGGAACGGCTTCCCGGCGTCGGACACAAGACCGCCAGCGTCGTGGTCTCGCAAGCGTTCGGTGAGCCGGCCTTCGCCGTCGATACCCACATCCACCGCCTGGCAGCACGATGGGGCCTGTCGACAGGCAAGAACGTTGAGCAGACCGAGCGCGACCTCAAGCGGCTCTTCCCTCGCGGCGAGTGGGCCAAACGCCACCTGCAGATCATCTACTTCGGCCGCGAATACTGCCCCGCCCGCAATCACGATTTCGATGCCTGCCCGATCTGTTCATGGGCGTCTTCTGTGCGCCTTCGGCGCGTTGTCGGGTAGTTGCACTTCGTGCGTTGTCTGCGCTTCGCGCGTTGTCTGCGCTTCGCGCGTTGATGGTTATCTGCGCTTCGCGCGTTGTCTGCGCTTCGCGCGTTGTCTGCGCTTCGTGCGTTGTCTGCACTTCGTGCGTTGTCTGCGCTTCGTGCGTTGTCTGCACTTCGTGCGTTGTCTGCGCTTCGTGCGTTGTCTGCGCTTCGCGCGGTGTCTGCGCTTCGTGCGTTGTCTGCGCTTCGTGCGTTGTCTGCGCTTCGTGCGTTGTCTGCACTTCGTGCGTTTTCTGCACTTCGTGCGTTGTCTGCACTTCGTGCGTTGTCTGCACTTCGTGCGTTGTCTGCACTTCGTGCGTTGTCTGCACTTCGTGCGTTGTCTGCACTTCGTGCGTTGTCTGCACTTCG
>JBBRNB010000161.1:0-8601 GCA_038230535.1 Thermoanaerobaculia bacterium | reverse complement strand
GAAGAGAGTGTCCATGCGTCACGACCTCGTTGCAACGCGGCCCGCTGGCGAGGCACACGGGTCACGGCCTCGATGCAACGCGTCGCGGTCGTAACGCACGTGCGTCATCAGGAGGGCGCGTTGCGTTGCGGCCGTGGCGCAAGTGCGTCACCAGTAGGACGCGTTGCGTTGCGGCCGTGGCGCACGTGCGTCACCAGCGGGGCGCGTTGCGTTGCGGCCGTGGCGCACGTGCGTCACCAGTAGGACGCGTTGCGTCGCGGTCGTGGCGCACGTGCATCACCAGCGGGACGCGTTGCATCGAAGTCGTGACCGATATGCCTCGCCAGTGGGGAGCGTTGCATCGAGGTCGTGACCGATGTGCCTCGCCAGAGGGCAGCGTTGCATCGAGGTCGTGACCGATGTGCCTCGCCAGCGGGCGGCGTTGCATCGAGGTCGTGACCATGTGCGTCCCCAGCGGGCAGCGTTGCGACACGACACCTGGGAGCGCGGTCGGGACGCCCGCACTCTGGAGATTGGACGTTTCGTGGCGTAACGAAAGCAAGCCGGAGGCGTGCGCATACTTAAGGTCTGCGCGACGGAACGCTGGCGTCTCGCCGGCTGGCTTGGCGGCGTCCCCGCCGCCATCCTCGCCAGATTTGGGCGCGAGACGCCGGCGCTCCAAGGGTTGGCGCGTATGCCCCGTTGGGGTCCCCGTTGGGGTGCCGGGAAACGTCTAATCTTCAGAGAGCGGGCGGGACGCCCGCGCTCCCAGGGCCGTCAACGGCTGGATGGGCTTCTCTCTGACCTTCATCATCTGGTTGTCGATCGGCTTGGGTCATCGTCAAGACAAGACCGTTCCGCTCCGTTCGGCGATCCTGGCCGCAAGCTTGTGAAAATCGTCATAGGCATTTCTCACTGCCTGGTTGTGTGCGCCGATCGCTCCGTCCGCGGGCTTGAGCAGGAACACGGGCTTGCGCGCCTCCATCGCCATCGGCATCAGGCTGCGATAGTGCTTCAGCATGGCCAGACAGTACGGGTCCGCTTCTGCCGTAATTGGAGGGGGGAGCGCCTCGTCCAGCACCGACTCCCGGTACTCCGCCGGAAAACGCTGGATCCAACGTTGGTAGGCCTTTTGCGGACGGTTTTCGCGCATGCCGTGCTGCAGGGCAGACATATTCGACCGACGAATGCCACGATATGCCAGCTACCGCGCCATGGTCGAACGTCTTCAGTTTGCCGCAGCATCGCTCGCTTCTGGCGCGTCGAACGATAGCCACCGCTCAAAGGCCGCCGTTACTGACCGCACCTCGGCTCTTATCAGCTCGGAGCCTATGATCGACTCAATGATCAGCGGGCAGGAAGAGGGAACATGCTGTGCCAGCCGGCTGAAGGCGACGCGGGCCATGATGCCGACAGAAAGGTGTTCGCCCGCCGCTCCCACATCGCTGACGTGTACCTGCCTGAGCCGGCTGCCGAACTCGCGAAGCATGAGGATTGCCATGGCCATTGTCGGATCGATCTGTTTTGCGTGACCTGCATCCAGGCAGAACGTCGCATCAGGAAATGATGCAAACAACTCTCGCAACTCCGTCAACGTTCTGCCGCCAGACTTGCGATTGTCCATGTTCTCGAGGCAGAGACGGCTCTCGAGTTTCAACCATAAGCTCGGCGTTTTGATGATCTCCGGGTGAACGATGATCGGCCAGCTCCGAGGAAGCGAGAGTAGCAAGCCAATCACCTTCTCCTCGCTCAGTGATGTCAATCTGCTCGGCGCGTGAAACGAAATATAGTGGAATCCCGATAGATCAAGAGTCGAAAGCGCCTCGACCAACGGAACAAGCTCGTGATCACGTAACGCGGAGAGCTCAATTGCGTTGATGCCATCGACACCTCGCTGCAATTGCACCCCGCAGGCAAAATCACCTTTCGCCAACGCTCCGGTGGAAAACCCGATTGGCCTCATTAGAAGACTCCGAAATCGCGCATTAACCGCGGTAATTGTTGATGTTTGTCGAAAAACAACTTGACCAATGCTTCTCGGAACTTCCTGCTGGTCTCTCGAAGATCATCGTATGTTTGGTCACTGGTAGCATCTTCGAAACGAACCGATTGCAACGCAGCGCGTGTATCCTGGCCGGCTAACACTTCCAGGAAATGATCATAGGATGTGAAGATCTCGTCAGCGATCTGATCATCGCCAGCCTGTTCGACTACTCGCGCCAACAACTCCAAAGGCGTGACGTTCGTCTGCTGGCGGATTACATCCGACAAGATCCGCAGGTATTCGTCATCCGACTTCGCAGTCGTGAGCTCCGGCGTAGGAAAAAGCTCGCCCGAAAACGAGGCGATCAGGCCCCACACGAACAACAACTTCCGAGAGAAGCGCAACTTGATATTTCGTATCCCCCATTCCTTGCGGTCTCGCTCCCACATCTTGGACGCATAGTCCGAGGCGATGGTCCGCCAGTAGCGGACCACATCGTTGACGAGAAAGTGGGGAATGGCCGGTTGCTTTCCGGTCTTGCTCGGAACGGAGCGGTCATGCACGACGTATCTGGCCAGAACGTTCCCGATGACTCTCCCTCGAACAATCTCGTTGGTGAGCGCGCGAGACTCGGACAGGAGGAGAATGCGGCGTGTCAGGTTCTCATTCGTGTCTCGCGTACCGGCGATGTAGTGAACGAGATCATGGCTCACCACGATCCCACCGAAGGTCCCGGTTGATCCTGGCGGATTAGGAACCACCTGCCTGATTCGAGCTTCGATCGTCCTTGTCATCGCCGCGTGGTCCGGGTTGGAAAGACCATCCAGGAGCAGCATCCAGTCCGCGTCGCTATCGCTGCCAGCCTCGCCGCGACCGAGGGAACCGGTGACGATGATCGAGTAGTTCGGGTCGTCGAGATCGGCGACTGATGCTCGGAGAGCGTCAAGCAGTTGATTCGTGGCAACAAGCGCCCCGGAGATCGAAACCCACTTCTTCCCGAGGCGCTGCTCGATCGCGCGAACCGTTTCCACGAGCTTAGTGTGTCAGATCTGAGCGGCTCACGAAACATCTACCTGCGGAGAGACTCCTCGACGCACCCGCAAGCGCCGTCGAGCTGCTCCGTCCATGGTTGCTCGAGCCGGAAATCCGACATCACTTCTACTCCTTGGAGATTCAAATCCATCGGAATTGATACGCGAAGCGTTTTGTCGGAAGGGGGTTGCTCGCTCACGGTCAAAGCGAGACCAGTCTCATCCCCAAGATCCTTCCCAGCAACTCCGTCACGCACGCCGGAAATGAACGAGTGTGTGCGTCACTCCCTTTTCGGTAGCTTGTGTACTCGCTCTGGAACGGGCTCAAGACCTCTGACCGTCGGGTATAGCAGAGCTCATCATCTCGAACCGCCGGCGAGATCGCGGCCGGTTTCCTGGAACCGGCCCGGCTTCGCAACTCGATCTCGCTTTCGATCAGGTCCGAGGGGGGCACATCGTGGTCATCGGAATCGTCTTCCTCGCCGTCGTACTTGTCGAAATCGTCCCAGCCGTCGCGATCCGAACGGCCCCGGTAGGCGCGCCCGTGGAAGACACCGCAGGCGCGGTGTATCGCCACGATTGACGCCGATGCTTGCCGCGAAGGGACCCGGTGGCGCCGGAGGGCACCGTTGCCACCAAGGACGACCGGCGCCGTTTGGGTGAGGAAACTCGCCCTTACTACACCAATCTGGCATCATTCTGGTTATGAGTCAGCGAGCCGCAACCAACCCGCAAGAATCCACGATTGCACGCACCATTCGCATCCCGGTTGCGCTTCGCAAGAGAATTGCAGCGGATGCGGAGCGATGCGGCAGGAGTTTCGAGGGACAGGTGATCGCCTTGCTGCGCCGGCACTACGGCGAGGATGTCGATATCGCTCCGGGGCCGGCAGGGATCCTTGCACTGGCAGTTGCCAGCCTCGTTGATATTCCAGCTTCGCAACGTGACGTGCTCACCCGAAAGCTCGGCGAGCGGGAACCCTGAGTCGATGGACCGTGAGCCTGCCGTACTCGATACCGACACGTTGCCGGAGCTGAGCCGAGGGAATCCTCACGTCAGCAAACGCGCGCTGGAGTACCTGGCCGGCTTCGGGCGGCTGACGATCACCGCGGTAACAGTGTTCGAGCGGCTGCGTGGATATCGCGTGGCGATCCGTGTCATGGGATGAGGGCCGATACGGGCCCGTGATCGCGGAAGGCCGGTTTCAATCTTCTCGTTTCCTACCTACCCAGTAAACGATCAGGTGAGAAACTCCGATCGCTGCCGGCCCGACACCTACCCATTGAAAGCCGTCCGGAAAGGGAAGACGGACTTCCGGTCTGTGAAGAGCCAACACGGCGGAGAAGAAAGTGAAGGCACCGGCTCCGATGCGCGCTGGAAGAGTCGCAGGAGCCTTCCTGATCAGAGCGGGTGGCCGGCCCGGACCCAATCTCCCTGTGGTGCGCGCAAAACTCGATTCATCAGAAAACCAGCGAGTAGACGGGGTGCTGTGATCATAAGCACCCACGCACATCAACCGAACACAGCGAACCCGAACAGCCGGAGCATGTTACGATCATTCCGGCTGTAAGCCCCTTAGTCTGTTATTCATCAAGCTTCGATCCCCACCTGATCCACAACTCGGCGGACAAGCTGCCAGTACGAAGGACGGCGGAGCGTGGCGGCATGACGGACTGAAGATGTGGTTCGATGAATGGCTGCTCAAGCCCAGCGACAGTATCCCGGCGAAGATCCAGGAAGGGCTGGAGTTCTCGCGCGTGTTGGTTCTCTGCATGCCGACCGGCAAGCACAATATCCGGTTGACCGTGAAGCGTCCGGGAGTCACGGACATCGACGCCGGAGCCACGATCACTTTCACGTACTGCCATAGGACTCTGCTGCGATGAAACCTACTCCAAACCCACTCAGTCAGTATCACGTGTTCCTTGCATCGCCCTGTGACGTGGGGGCGGAACGGCAATACGTGCGCAGGTTCTTCGATGAATACAACCGCCACACCGCCCATATTTGGCGTGCCCGGTTCGAGGTTGTGGACTGTGAGAACTACGCGACCATCGGCATTGGCCGGCCCCAGGAACTGATCACGGGGCAAACACTGGAGAAGTACCGGGAGTCGCTGGCGTTGGTCATCGGCATCATGGGCCAGCGGTTCGGCTCGCCGACCGGCAAGGCGGAATCGGGAACGGAGGAAGAGTTCAACTGGGCGATGGAGAGCCACAAGGCCTCGGGCTTCCCGGAGATCAAATGGTTCTTCCGCAGAGTAGACACGCTGGACGGGCTATCGGCAGATCCGGCGGAAGCGATCAAGGCGCTGGAGCAATGGCAAAAGGTCCTCTCCTTCCGCAAGCGTATGCAGGACCCGAAGAACCCGGTGTTCTACGCGGAGTATCCGAGCTCGGCCGGATTTGCCGAGGTCTTCGAGCGCGACCTGAACCAATGGCTGGCCGACTCCGCGCGACCGTGGGCCGCGCAACTGGCAACCCACGTTGCCACCACCGGCGGCGCAACCGCGCTCGCCCTACCCTCCGAGTTCGACGCCGAACGTTACCGGGCTGCGGTGCTCAAGCGGTTCGACAAGCTCAACTTCGAGATGCTCGACACGACCGGGGCCTTCTACAACGCTGTCCGGCTGTGGAGCGTCTTCGTGCCACAGTCAGTGCGGGAATGCCACCAGTACAACCCGCGTCTGCTGGAAATCCCCAAGGAACACCAGCGGCGGTTGCTGGACGCTGGAGAGATTACCGCGAAAGAACTCGAGGAGGCCGAGCAGCAGGCGGATCGGCTACGGCAGGAGTACTTCCACCAGCCGCTCCGTCCCGTGCTGAATGTCGTGGACGAGGCCCTTCGTGCATCGCCAGCGGGGGCTGGGCGGAAGCTGGTCATCCTGGGCGATCCGGGTTCCGGCAAGTCGTCGCTGATTCGCTATCTGGCCCTGCGCTGGGCGGGGACAGCCGAGCCCACCGTCCGGGAAACGCAACCGGTTCCGCTGGTGGTTGAATTGGGTCCCTACGCCCGCTGGCAGTGCGACGGGCGCAAGGATTTCGTCCGCTTCCTGGAAGAAGCCCCGGTCTGGCACGAATGGCCCCGCGGCCTGCTCGGCAGGCTGCTCGAACAGCCCGGGCGGGTCGTGCTTCTGCTGGATGGACTGGATGAAGTCTTTGACGTCCTGATGCGCGAGTCGGTGATCAACGACATCCAGCGGTTCGGCAGTCAGTTTGCCAACGTACCAGTCGTCCTCACATCGCGCGTGGTGGGCTATCAAGCGCAGCGGTTGCGCGAGACCGAGTTCCGGCACTTCATGCTGCAGGACCTGGATACCGCGCAAATCACCGACTTCGTGAATCGCTGGCACGAGGTCACCTTCGACGACCCGGCGCAGGCGGCGCCGAAGCGGGACCGCTTGCAGAAGGCGATCCGCGAATCCAAGTCCATCGCCATGCTGGCCGGCAATCCACTGTTGCTGACGATGATGGCCATCCTGAACCGCAATCAGGAACTGCCGCGGGATCGGGCCGACTTGTATGCCCAGGCGTCGCGCGTGCTCTTGCATCAGTGGGACACGGAGCGCGCACTGTCGGACTTTCCGGGAATGAGCACTGAGATCGGCCTGCGCGAAAAGACCGACATCCTCCGCCGCCTTGCAGCACACATGCAGGGCGGTCCGAGTGGGCTGAAGGGCAACCTGATTGACGGCCCGATGCTCACCGGCTTGATCGAGGACTACCTGCAGAACGAACTCCATTTCGCCCAGGCCCGCGCTGCGGCCCGGGCGGTGGTCGAGCATCTGCGGCAACGCAACTTCATCCTCTGCTTCGTCGGCGCGGACAGCTACGCCTTTGTGCATCGCACGTTCCTGGAGTACTTCTGCGCCGCCAATTTCGTGCATCAGTTCAACGTCGCGAAGACGCTGGACCTCGACGGTCTGATCACCCTATTTGACCGCCACTGCCGCGACGACGAATGGCGCGAGGTGTTGCGGCTGATATGCGGGCAAATCGACGAAACATTTGTAGGTAGGATCGTCGAGCATCTAGTCACTCGAACGGATTTGGAGAATTGGGATGGGGAAGCGCCGTTGCCAGAACTGCTTCTGGCAATTTGGTCCATGGCCGAAGTGCGCAGCTCAACTCGTCTTGAGTCCGCTGGGGCTCGGACGCTTGATAGTGTCGTCGACTGCGTACGAAAGGCTGCAGATTCGGGCGAGCGATTCTTAATGCGACAACTGCTACCTGCATGCAAGGAACTGGGCGAGCGCTGGCCTGGACGACACATGCTTGTCGCGTTTGAGCAAACCAACTTGGATGGGGTAACCAACTACGGTTGGGGTGAGGATTTCTGGCCATACCTTATGGCATTCGTTCTGGGAAGTCGCACGGCAGTCACGTGGTTGGCCGATACCCACAATGGAGCCGCCGACGGGATGTACTATCGCAGCGCCGCGCTGCAGGCGTTGGCCGAGAAGTGGCCAGACCAGACCACCCGCGACCTGCTCGCCCAGCGCGCCGTCCAGGATGACAACGGTAGTCCCCGCAGCGCCGCGCTGCAGGCGTTAGCCGAGAAGTGGCCGGACCAGACCACCCGCGACCTGCTCGCCCAGCGCGCCGTCCAGGATGACCACGGTAGTCCCCGCCTCGCCGCGCTGCAGGTGTTGGCCGAGAAGTGGCCGGACCAGACCACCCGCGACCTGCTCGCCCAGCGCGCCGTCCAGGATGACAACGAGGACACCCGTCGCGCCGCGCTGCAGGTGTTGGCGGAGAAGTGGCCGGACCAGACCACCCGCGACCTGCTCTCCCAGCGCGCCGTCCAGGATGACAACGAGGACACCCGCCGCGCCGCGCTGCGGGTGTTGGCCGAGAAGTGGCCGGACCAGACCACCCGCGACCTGCTCTCCCAGCGCGCCGTCCAGGATGACAACGAGGACACCCGCAGCGCCGCGCTGCAGGCGTTAGCCGAGAAGTGGCCGGACCAGACCACCCGCGACCTGCTCGCCCAGCGCGCCGTTGAAGCGCCGGACATTTCGGAGCGCGGTGCCGCCTGTTCCGCGCTGGCTGGGATGCACTGCGAGTTCGGCCGCATCCTGCCAACGCAAGACTCCGACGGCATTGGGCCGTATCTCGATCCCCTCGAACCGATTCCACGCAAACACATCGAGCAGGCAGCAGCGAAGGCCGGCATCCGTCCCGACGACATCGACGCCCAAGTCGCCTCGCTCTCGGCTTACCTTGGGTGGGACGTCACGGCCGGAGCGAAAAAAAGGCAGTAAAAAGGACTGGCCGGTCAAAGCCTGGCCGCAGGCGGCGCCACTGATAAGGGCCATGTGGTCAACGACAGGGGTGACTCTGGCGGAGGACGCCGGGAATCGGAAGGAACCTGAGGGTCGGGAGTTACGGTCGTATCTGGAAAATCAACTTAGCAGATGAACGTTAAGTTGATTTTCCAGATACGACCCCCAACTTCCGACCCCTTCTTGCCATCATTCAGGAGCTACGTGTGGAGCTCGATCATCACGTTCAATCTCTTGGTGATCGCTCGACACGAACTGGCCTGACTTGAGGCTCGCATCCCCCACACCTGAATCGACCGGATGACCTCCGGTTGGACGCAGTG
>JBBRNB010000160.1:0-8756 GCA_038230535.1 Thermoanaerobaculia bacterium | reverse complement strand
TCCGGATGAGTACGAGGCGGGTCCGCGCGATCCTGCAGGCCTTGGCGACGCGAACAGGAAACAGCCCTCGCGCCCGGACAAAGCGCTCCAGCCTCGTCCGCGCCTCGCCGCGATAGATCGGCTCCTTCCAGCGTAGTCCAGTCATGATCGACGGTTGCTTTTTGGGTTCCTCGGTAGTCCAACTGTTTTGTGACGGAGGTGTAGACGACCGTCATGGAGGAAACCACGCGCGAACAGTTGGCGTCAATGCATCGTCCGAGTAGTTACATTTGAGACTGCGCGTGGCGGAAGGTAGGGAAAATGCCTGTGGTGTCACTCCCTAAATGTGGCAACACTCCCATCCTCGAATGGGGCGAGGCTTAGATAGGAACGCGGATTGCGGACACGGCTTGAGTTCTTCCTCAAGAGTCACGGAGTGAAGCCTGCGGCTCTCGCTGCAAAGGCAGGTTACAGCCGAGGACACCTCGTTCGCGCCCGCGAGGGTGAGCCTACCTCCGTTCGATTTCAGGAGGCCGTTACAGCCGCGGTTCGCCGCGCTCTTGGCCGGCCGGTGTCCCTGACGGATCTCTTCGAGCCGGAAGGAGTCGCAATTCACTCGCTGTTGCCGCAAAGCACCGTCGATGACCGGCGCGGCCGCAAATCGACGCAACCGCGTCAATCGGCGACAGCCGGCAACATCGCAACCGCGGTTGCCGAACTAACGGAATCAGACACCGACGCGTGGCTATCTCGCATTCGCACAACGGCCGCAGCGCAGACTGAAGCCGCGATGCGCGAGTTGCTGGACGCTGCGTTCCCGCTACTCGACCAGCAGCCGGCTCGTGCGGAACTACTCTATGTTGCGGCGATCACACTCACGGAGCATCTCCAGGCATCGCCACCGCTTCTCGTCGCCTCGCTCAGGGGATATGCGGAGAAAGGCCGCGCAAACGCGTTGCGCATGCTCGGCCGCTATCACGAAGCGATGCAAGTGCTGATCGATGCCGAACAGAACTTCGTCGATGCCCTTTACTGCAGCTTCGAGATCGGAGAGGTCCGGTATACGCGTGCCGGCATCCTCTTCAAGATGGAGAGGTGGCCGCAAGCGCAGCAGGCCGCAGCGCAAGCTCGGCGGATTTTCGAGGAGGAGCACGATCGGACCCGCTCTCTCCACACCCAGATGATCGAGGGTTGCATCATGGTCGAGCGCGGCGATCTCGAAGCAGGCCGCGCTGTCTTCGTTAGTCTGCGTAAGCCTCTGGAAGCAAGGGGGCATCGCGATACGCTTGCATTTCTCTTCATGAACCTCGGCGCGTGCGATCTCAAGCGGCGTGAGCCAGTGATCGCGCGCCACTGGCTCCATCGTGCCACGCAACTCTTTCGTCAGCTCGGCATGTCATCCGAACTGGCCCGCACACGCTGGTGTGGAGCCAAGATCTCGATCGTTGAGGGTGCCCGTGCGCGCGGTATGCGTGAGTTGCGGGCAGCAATGCGTGACTTTGAGAAGTTGTCAATGCCCGCCGACGCAGGATTTGTCGGTCTCGACCTGCTAGAGGAACTGATGGCGGACGTTTCGGCGAGGAAGGAAGCTGAAAAGCTCGCCCGATCTCTCGTAGAGATCTTCATCGCCGCCGGGGCGAACGTCAGTGCCGCCGCGGCCATTGCTTTCCTTCGAGACGCTACTACGGCCAGAAACGCGGACGCTAGTCTTGTGGCCTATGTCCGTCGGTATGTTCACCGTGCTGGTGTCGATTCCGATAGTCCGTTTCAACCGCCGGCATCAGGCGTGGAGCCAGCATGAGACCGGCTCCAGGCCCGAGGAACTCGGATGCTCTAGCCGTGTGGAAAACCGAGAACGCTCGCGAGAGTGATGATGCTCTGCCAATCAAACATAGGCCCTCCTCCTTCCGCACTCGAGGTTGCGAGGCGGCGATCAAGCTGCGGGGAGAGCGCTCTCCATTTGAAGGAATGACACGACGCGCGAAATCGTCACATCGTGCCAAGCAGGAAGGGTGGATACGAAACGGTGGAGCGTATACTCAGCTCGCTCCCGCGCACATTACTTCTCTCAGCGCGCCCCTCGCGATGCCGGACGCCACGAACGCCGAACCGCTTCCTGACTCACAACGAGCCGAGGCGGCATACCGGGCACACTACGATCTGCTCCGCTTCATAGCCGCCCGCCGGTTCAAGGTACCTGTGGATGAGGTCTGCGGCGTCATTCACGATGTCTTCATCTCGTTCATGCGGAACGAGGCAAAGGTCGGCAGGAGCCCCGCGGACGAGCGCGCGTGGTTGATTGGCGGCGTCTGCAACGCCAGCCGCTATTACTGGCGCAAGCACCGCGGCGAGGAGCTGCCGCCCGACGTCGAGGAGTACATCGACCCGACGTCGGTCGCCGAGGACGCGATCACTCGTCTCCTTCTCGCAGACGTGCTCCGCCGTCTTCCGGAGCGCTGCCGCG
The DNA here is from genome assembly GCA_038230535.1 of Thermoanaerobaculia bacterium. Taxonomy (GTDB): domain Bacteria; phylum Acidobacteriota; class Thermoanaerobaculia; order Gp7-AA8; family Gp7-AA8; genus JADGNZ01. The sequence goes on along the minus strand of JBBRNB010000160.1, from coordinate 6,313 downwards.
ATGTCCTCCGAAAGCGCTACAGCGAGGGCTATACGGCAGACGAGATCGGGGCGATGGCCTCGCTGGCGCGAGGCTCCGCGAAAAACCTCATCTCCAAGTGTCTTCTCGCTGCCCGCGCGGCCTTTTGCCGGCTGAGGAGGGCCAACTCGTGAACGTCCATCGCCACTACACGACCGCGGACCTCATCGCCTACCTCGATGAGAACAGCGATGTCGTCGATGTCGCGGCGGTCTCCGCTTCGGTCGCATCGTGCGGCACCTGTGGCGCACGGCTGAGAGAACTTAACTTGTTTGCACGCCTGGTGGCCGACCGTGAAACCTGGCAGGACGTGCAACTACCCGAAAGTCAGCCACAAAGCATCATGGATGTGCTAACGGAAGCCGGCCGAATCGAGCGTGAGACGCGAGCCGCCGAGCGGGACTTCGCCGCGATCATCAAAGAGCCGATTGAGACATGGGCCGCATATGTCGTCTCACACCCGCACGCGCTAACCGAGCAGCTAGTACGGCGGATCACCGACACGGCTATCGAAGAGTTCGATCGCCAGCCGGCATACGCTCTCTCGCTACTCGATGCCGCTGATTCGATTGCGGAGCGCCTCCACGTTCAAAACGCGCGCGTCGAGTGCCGCGCAGACGTGTGGAAAAACCGGGCCAATGCGCTGCGAATGCTGGGCAGATATGACGAGGCGCTGAACGCGACCGTGACCGCTGAGCGCTTCGCCCAGGACATTGCAACTGGAGGGTTCACACTCGCGCAGATCATCTACACACGCGGCACCGTGCTCTTCAAAATGGGCAGCTTCTCCGAAACAATCAAGACAGCGCGTGATGCGTGCTACCGCTTCGCGGAATACGGCGACGTACGCCGCGTGATTCACGCCAGGAACCTCGAGGCGATCTCGCTCACAGAGCAGGGGGACACGGCTGAAAGTCTTCGTGTTTACCTGCTCATCGAGCAGCAGTTGCGAAAGCTCGATGATCCGATGATGCAGGCGCTCGTAACAACGAACATAGGGGTCGCGCACCTCCGCCTCGGCAACTACGTCGATGCGCGGACGTTCGTGGCGTCCGCGCAGGCGCAGTATCGGAAGCTGGGTTCCGAGTCGGAGGTCATTCGGGCCGAGTGGGCACTTGGCCAGATCGATCTACGTACTGGTGATATTGACGTTGGTATACGTAGGCTTCGAAATGCCACCGCATCGTTCGAATCGCTATGTATGCTGTCAGATGCAGGCTTCGTGAAGTTAGACTTGACGGAAGAGCTCTTGCGACTTGAAGAGTGGGACGAGGCAGGCACGGTCGCTGGCGAAGCGGCCGAGGCCTTCGCGCGAGCCGGAGCAAAACTCCACCTGAGCAGTGCCCTCGCATTTCTTCGCGAGGCCGTCCAGAAGCGCGCTGCTACCCTGGCCCTCGTCCAATACGTACGCGACTACGTGATCGCCGACGAGCCAGAGCGAACGTTCGACCCACCCTCGGCGACGAAGCAGTACTGACAAAGCCACGAAGATCTTACCTCGCGTTCGCATCGGCCAGCCATCGCCTCGGCATCGCATGCCGTGACACGGTGGGTGCAGACCGGCTGAAGCATGTCACCAGATCACCGGTCGCGTTCGCAAAGCTTCGACCACAGTGATCGTGAACGGTCAATCACGCTGAATTCAATGCGCCAGCACCAAGACCATCGCCGCAGAGAGCGGACCAGTTTCTGTGCGAAGCTGTTTTCGACTGGAAGAGTGCAGGCGCAGATTGAAGTTCTGAAGACGTTCGGGAATTCCAGCTCCAGATCGCCTCTCGAAGAACGATATGCCTGTATCAGATACGTCTGGCCGGCGTTTAAGATCATGCCACAGGGTCCACCTGCGTCCACGTCCAAGACGCTGCCGCGACGTACACCTTTGAATGACTCCAGGACGCGGACTTGAGCCGTGGTTGAAAGACCGTCCCCATATAGAACTGTGCCAATGAAGAATGCACGAGAGTATCCGAAAGTGCGCTTCAGCGGAGATCGTGCGCATTCGCATGACAGAGCCGGCCACGCCAACGCCATTCCGAGGAGCAGGCATACGACTATTCGCAGGTGCCGCCGCGATGACGCTTCAACTAAATTTCTTGTGGTCATCAGTTGTCCAAAAACTCTCATCGTTCTGTCTTCCTGACCACACGCATCGAGGCTGGAGAGCAACCCAGTCTCGGCTCGCCCTTAATTGTGGTCGTCGTCCCCTTCGGCGCACTTCTTCGCGTCTGCGGAAAGAGCAGCCGTGTTCCCGTCGAGTATCCATTTCAGAGCTTCGTTCGGCAACCGAGCTACTGTGAAGGCCTTCTTGTGCCTACCGGGTTGAAAGATGATCACTTGTCCCCGGTCTGCGGGTGCCGGGTCGAAGTGGTTATCGGTGCCGGCGTAATTCACAATCGGCCAATCGTTGTCGTTTTGATAGCCGAACATCAATGCGCCGTCACCTGCTCGGCAGGGAGCCAGCGGCAGTAGTTTGTGGAAACGCGGCCTCTCGTTGGGATCGGCGTCCCTGATCGCTATTTCAGCCGTGATTTTGGCCAGGGCCTCATCCGCCTGTGCCGCGGCATATCCGGTGGCCGCCTCGTGCTTCAATTGCTCGATCTGCTTCTGCGCCTGCTTGGTCAGGCCGTTGCCGGTCTTCCGGTCTCCGCTGTGAAATGCCTCGGCAGCCGCACTCTTTGTCAAAGAGATGAGCAGCAGACGGAGGTCGTCGCGGGTGGGACCGCTCAGCGCATCGAGCGCGGCGGGGAGCGCCGCGCGGAGTTGCGTGCGCGGCATCAACCACAGGAAGAGCGTCGCCCGCGCGTACGTCGAGTGAGGGAATTGTGGAGCGGGGGTGTCCCCGAACGACCAACGCTCGACCGGCCAACCTCCCCCAGTCTTCTTCTGCATCAGTTGCCACACGGCAAGGTCATCGCCAGCCGGCTGGTCCACTACCAGGCGCACAGTGTTCGTGAGGACATCGAACCCGTCGCCCAATTCCATCTGCAAGTAATAGGTCCCGGGAATGGTGAGCCGCTCGTCCCAGAACGCCTCGTTCAAAGCGAGGACCTCATTGGCAGGAAAATAAAACTCACGCGTTTGGCTTGGGGCGAGCAGGACGATGTCGTCCGTAAACGGAATGCTGACGCCTTCGGCCACACCGCCCCACAGCACGATGAAGCCAGGTGCAGACGAAGGTGTGGCTCTGAGACGAAGGATATTCGCAACCGAATGCGGAGCAGTGTCGCGGTTGGAGAGGGCTAGCGTGAACATTGCGGGGAGGCCAGGTAGCACGTGAGCAGGAGCAACGTCAAACCGAGCCTCAATCCATGTCACGGAGCCAGCCGCAGAAACACCTACGGAAGCACATGCGCCCGCAACCACCGTCGCAAGCATACCGATCGTCACCGCGAATCCAGATCGCATTTCACTCCCGGGATCAATCATCGCCGCGGTGATCCGAAGAACATCGGATCGCATGCTGTGAGGCAGTGGCCGTCTCCCCTTGGATCGTCCACGCTGGCGTTGTGTCTTTCTTCCCCTGGATCGTGAATACTCCGTGATGCTCACCGGGGAGAAAAACCGTAGGGGGTGTTCCCTTGCCGGCGAACGAGTTTGTCGCTCCGTTGGGAACCCGAACAGGCAGAGGATTCGGGTTGTTGTAGCCGAAGACAGCGGAGAGGTTGTCGTCGTCGCCGTTCCCCGACAGACAGTCGAAGAGCGGCGTGACGGAACTACCTGCCTGCTGCGGCGGACACGCGGGTGTGGCCGTTGAAACCGTGGCGACGCCGCCATCGAGAGACCAGGATGGGGCTACCTCATGCCTCGTCATAGCGACCATCGGGTAGGCATCGCCGGCGCGAGGAATGTGACCCGGGCCGAAATACACGGGCACACTCGCGGTAGCGTCGTCGGGGCGCAACCGGTTCGCGCCCCCTCGAGGGATGTATTTCCCCATAGTGTTTGCGCTGTCATAGCCAAAGATAGTGATCATCGAATCATCTTTGCCGGTCCCGCGGTCGACACACTGCACGAAGGGGACGATCAGGCCTGATGCCGCTGAGAATTTCTGGATACGGTCGTTGTATTGGCGCTGTAGTTGAGCCGGGGTGGGGAGCTCGTCGAGTGCAGCGGTCGCAGCAGTTGCAGCGTACGGAAAGCGCGACTTCGACAGGTCCTGAGCTCTGGCTTTGGCCTTTTCGCGATATGCAAGGGCAGTGCTGAGGTCGAAGCGGTCGATCGCTTCGGCCATGAGCTTCTCCTGATCCCATCTGAGCAGAGTCAATTTCAACTCCGTCGCATAGCTTTCGGGCGCCCGCTGAATGGCATCGTTGTAGAGAGTTTCGCGAAGAATCTCGTTAGTCGTATGGTAGTCAACGACCCAATACGGAGCGTATGTCGAGTCTGAATAGCCGGTCAGGATTTGATATGCAATATGACTACTGACGTTCTCGCTCTGATCAGTAGAAGCCCGGACCAGTGCCAGCACTGCCGCGTCTCGGCCATGCGGCGCGTCGATTTTGAGAATTACTTGATCGGACAGAAACGAAACTGCCGGATCGATTGAGAGCACCTCGGCACGAAGCAAATACTTTCCAGGTACGTCGAAATGGTGATCGTATAAGAATAGAGGTCGGAAGACTCCTGTGTCAGGGGTAGTAACGAAGGTGCGCAGGTAGAATGTCTCTGTACGAAGCGCTGGAATCCTCAGGCGAGGATCATAGCTCTCAGCAAATGGATACTGACCCGGCACGATAGCTTCACCATTACTTTGCTGCAAAATGGATGATGTTCCATCCGGCGCAATTGCCCGGATCCGCACCCTACCAGACAGTTGTACGGGTTCGGCGCCGATATTTGCAACCACAATGGAGACCATTGCTTCCAGCGACACGAGGTAATGATCGGGCTCGATGTGAAGAGTTACGGCGGCGTTCTGTGTTGCGAATGCAGATGCCGCGAAAATTAGAATGGCTGTAGCCATCGCGTACGTGCGTTTCTTCATGTCACTCTCCTAAGGCATTGGCTCGATGGCTTGCCGCATCGTTACGTACTCGCTATCAACAACGTTGTTGAGTTTCACGTAATGAAGTGTGATGATTCCGTCGCCTCGTTCGATATTGTGCTTGGCGTCATATCCACCTCGGTGCATCTTGCACAACAGCCGTGGGTTATCGTAGGCATTCTCAGCGCAATGCCCCAGACCATCACCCCCGGGTGGCACAGGCGCCGTGTTCACATGCCATTGATGCACCAGCTCGTGAGCGGTGTTTTCGAATGTGGCAATCTCCGGATCGAGATCTTCAAGGTCGCCGTTAACCTGGCGCACGAAATCTTCGATTTGACCACGGAAAGAGTAACTGGCCAGCGCGAAGGGTTTCGTGGTAACACCAATAATTGACTTGTCATCCGGCCGAGCCGATCCGATGAGCATCCTATGGTTAGGCGAAGGGACGCCATTTGAAAGGTTCTGCGAAAACCAGTGCTCTGCAAACATGTGCGCATCGGATTTATCTTGGCCTCTCCGAGGCGCATAGGCAAGGTTGTCGATCAAAGGAACGAACGGCAACTCCGGCGCCGCGAACTGTACATCCACGAACGCCGTGCTAAACAGTTCGTCGACCGGTCGCGTTCCATTGACGTCAGGCGGACCAAGGCTCGCAATGTAGACGTCATCCCGCGAGCCCCCTGCATTTGAAACACCTACCGCGTCACCGAAGAACTCAGGGGTAGGTTGGGTGCTCTGGCTAAGACCGTTCGCAAGGAAGCCATCTCTGATGTGCAGATGCGCCACGGTATCGTTTTGGCGTTGTATGACGTCGACGAAGTGCGATTCACTCACAGGCCTCCCGCCCCCTCCGGGCGAGTGCAGGAAGACCACATGGTCGCCCGACCGAAACATCCTCACGTCCTTGACGAAGACTTCTGTGTCGCCGATGACCGTGTCCCTCGAAAGGAACGATCCCCGCCGGAACATCGCCCGTTGCTCCATGTAGATCCGCTTCCACGCCGTGATCGCCGCACTCTTCACGCATGTACTCTGCACTTCGCAGGGGAACTTGCCGTCCGCCCCCGGCGCAGCGAAGCTCGCAAGGATCTGATAGTTGTCACCGGCGTAGCGGTCGGTCGTCTCCAGCACCACCTCGACTTTCCCGTCGGCGGCAGAGGTCGTGGCGAGCACGTTGCCGTTCTGCGCGGCGCAGGTCGACTGCGCCGTGAAATCCGAGCAGCCGGGCGTCATGAGGATGCCCTTTCCGCTGGAGAAGGTGTCTTTGTTGTCGTTGTCATGGGCATCATTAGCCTGGACGACGTACGG
>JBBRNB010000159.1:0-8797 GCA_038230535.1 Thermoanaerobaculia bacterium | reverse complement strand
TACGATCGAGCCTGCCCGACTTCACGCACCCCTGCCGGGGTGCCCTTCTTTTGCATACGGAACCGGTGGCAACGCCTCCGGCGTGGCCACCGGCTACCCTCACGCACCCCGTTGGGGTGCCGAGAAACGTCCAAACTCGAGCCCCCCGGCTGAAGCCGGGGGCTACGGTTTTTACGCCTGCTTCGCCGGCCGACTGCCTCGCACTCGCGGCAACGGCTGTCAATCGAGGGATGGCTCATGTCTAACCGGCCATCCGCAATCACCTCGGCACTTCCCCACTCCTTCTACCTGCACGACACTGTCACCGTGGCACGCTCCCTACTCGGCTGTGTGCTCTGGCGGCGCATCGGCCGCGAGTTGCTGGCGGCTCGTCTGGTCGAAGTCGAGGCGTACCTCGGCGCGAACGACTCCGCGAGTCACGCTCGGCGCGGTCTGCGCAGTGCCCGCAACGAGTCGATGTATCTCGAAGGAGGTCATGCGTACGTCTACTTCACTTACGGCATGCACTGGTGCGTGAATGTCGTCACTCAAGAAGAAGACACGGCCGAAGCCGTGTTGCTGCGAGGGGCGGAACCGGTGCGTGGCATCGAGAAGATGCGGGAGCGCCGGCCGAAAGCGAAACGGGACCGCGACCTGATGAACGGTCCTGGGAAACTCTGCTCGGCGATGGCCATCGACAAATCGCTCGACGGCGCGCCGTTCGCTGGCAAGACCTTCTGGATTGCACCGCGCGATGTCGAAGTATCCGAGGAAGACATCGCGGTGAGCCATCGCATCGGGGTGGAGAACTCAGGCGAGGCGGCGGGATGGCCGCTGCGGTTTTACATTCGCGGCAATCCGAATGTGAGCAAGTGAATTGCGATTGCGCAGGGGCAGAACTATCCTGTCTCCGTAAACCACATTCCCTCGAAAGAAAAGGAGACCCGTATGCGTGGTCTGCTCCTCGTGGTCCTCTCCCTCTTTGTCCTCCTCGTATCCCTTCCCATTTTCGCCCAATCCCAGGCTACAACCGGTGTCATCGAAGGGACAGTCATCGATGCCAGCGGTGGTGCGGTACCCGGCGTCACCGTGACCATCAGGAACACCGCAACCGGATACGAGGTCGTGGTCGTGACCGACTCGGCGGGCCGCTTCCGGGCAGTACTGCTGCCGCTCGGTCCTTACCAGGTCACAGTCACACTGCAGGGCTTCGCTACGGTTGTACAGAAGGGTCTCGACCTCGGCGTCGGTCAGACACTGCCGGCGACCATCACGTTGAAGCAGGCTACCGCCGCTGAAGAAATCGTCGTCACCGCGGCGCCGCTGCTCATCGAGACGGCACGCACGGAAGGGGCGACGCGCGTCGACCAGAAATCGATGGAGGGCCTGCCGAACAACGGCCGCAACTTCCTCGAGTTCACCAAGCTCACACCAGGCGTGACCATCGTGCAGGGCCCCGACGGCGACGAGTTGTCGATCAACGGCCAGAAAGGTATTTCAAACAACGTCTCCGTCGACGGCGCCGACTTCAACAATCCGTTCTTCGGCGAGCAGCGCGGCGGTCAGCGGCCGGCGTTCACCTTCAACCTCGACGCGGTAAAAGAGATGGTGGTCATCTCGGACGGCGCGAACGCCGAGTTCGGGCGCTCCATGTCCGGCTTCGTCAACGTCATCACGAAGTCGGGGACGAACGATCACAACGGCACGGCGCACGTAACGTTCAAGAATGACTCGCTGAGCGCGCAGCCTCAGAACCCCGACGGATCGACGTCGCCCAAGTTCCCATCCAGACAGACGCAGACGGGCTTTACGCTCGGCGGGCCGTTGCAGAAGGACAAGTTGTTCTACTTCGGGGCGCTCGACTATCAGAAGGCAACCACCACCAAGCAGACCGACCCGAATCGCATCGAGAAGCGGGTCGTTGACGCCCTGGCAGCTCTCGGCAGCCCCAACGAAAACGGCTCGATTCAACGCACGAATGATGCCCGTGTCCTCCTGATGAAACTCGACTGGAACGCTTCGTCGAAAAATCTCGCCAACCTCCGCTACAACTACACATATTCGCAGCAGGCCAATGGCACGTTCGACGTCGACTCGTGGGGACGAAGCGCGAACGCGATCGAAAAAGACTCATCGAATGCTCTCGTCGGAGGCCTGACCTCGACGCTGCAGGCGACACTGCTCAATGAGTTCCGTTTCCAGGTGGCGAAGGAGAACAGACCGCGCACGTACAACGGCCCGAACATCGCCGGACAAAGCCGGCCACTGCCCGATACGGCCTTCGACTTCGCGCACAGCTACCGGTTCGGCGAGCCTTTCTTCATCCCGGTCAAGTACTACGACACGCGCGTGCAGTTCAACGACAACTTCAACATCCTTCGCGGCGCGCACGACATCAAGGCCGGCCTGGAGCTCAACCGCGTAAACTCGGTCCAGACGTTCGTCGGGTTTGCCAACGGCCGGTACATCTTCAGCTCGACAGATGGCTTCCTGAACTACCTGAAAAACCCGAAGTACGTCGAGTGCTCCGACGGCAAGTCTTCGCAAACCGGAACCTGCGCCGGCACAGCAACGATCACCGGTCCGGTGCTGCTCTATCTGCAGCAGGCGGGCGTAGGAAACACCACCGTGGAGCAGGCGGGAACACAGAGCATCCCGCAGACCGAGCCCGCGGTCTTCGTGCAGGACTCCTGGCAGGCCACGCCGCACCTCAACGTGCAATACGGACTGCGTTGGGAAGCGGAGATGGAGCCCGATCCCATCACGCCGCCCGATCAGGTCTTCTACGCCGGCTTCATCGGCAAAACGTCGAAGGGTCAGGAGTTCCCGTCCAACGGTAAGATTCCGAGCGACAACAAGATGTGGCAGCCGCGCGCCGGTCTGGCCTGGGACCCGAACGGCGATGGCAAGAAGGTCCTGCGGGCAAACGCGGGCATTTACTACGGCCGCGTACCGGGACTCAACCTCGCCTCGACGCGCTCGACCAACGGCTCGCTCGGACAGTCGATCTTCCGCAATAGCGCTCTGACGTCGATTCTGGGACCGGTGCCGGCTTATCCGAACATCATTCCGCAGTCCCAGATTGGTGCTCCGTTCGATCCCGACGTCTTCGTATTCGACAAGCACTTCCAAAACCCGCGCACGAAGTCCGCCAGCCTGTCGTGGGAGGAAGAGTTGGTGAAGGACTACGGCTTCCTGGTCAAGTACAACTACGCGAAGGGCGAGCACATCACGCGCTTCGCGAACCGCAACGATCCGCTCCTCGGCTCACCGTGGGGAGCCGGCCTCGGCGCTGGCGGTGCGAACGGAATCGGCACCCTGACGACCGTCGAGTCGACGGCCAGGAGCCTGTACCACGGCGTCACACTCGGGATCAACAAACGGCCGTCGAACAACCTGCAGTTCGAGGTGAACTACACGTACTCCAAAGACAAGTCGGACGACGACAACGAGCGCGATCCCTTCACCTTCCGCTACGCCAAGATCACGGATCTGGCCTCCGAATACGGTTACTCCGACCGCGACCAGCGGCACCGCCTGAACTCGTGGCTGCTGTGGAACGCGCCGGCCGGCATCGACGTGAACGTGCGCTATTCATACCGCTCGGCGCAGCCGGCTTCGCTGTCGTGTGTCGTGAGCGCGGCGTTCTGCGGCAAGGACGCTTTCGGCAATTCGCGATTCATGGCCATCGCCCAGACACCTCAGGACCGGATCAACCCGGATGGCTCGGTGACGACGCGCAACCTCGGGCGCAAGGACAACCAGTACTCATCGCTCGACCTTCGCTTCACGAAGTCATTCCCCTTTGGCCACTACCGGCTCGAGCCAGCCATCGACGTCTTCAATCTGATGAACAGCAAGAATCTGCATCGCCCCGAGGTGACAAGCCTCATCTTCAACTTCGACGGTACCGTGCAGAGCGGGGCCGGCGAGCCGCGCCAGATTCAACTCGGCGCGCGGGTGATCTGGTAGGTGGCTACCGGGTCACGCGGTTACGCAATCTCGTGGTCTCGCGGTGGTAGTTTGAAACGCCGCGAGACCTCGTAACCGCGAGCGGGCAGCCCGTCAACCCGAAGCGTTGCCTCGAGAACTGCTCGAATCAGGAGAAATTGGTCACCAATTGGGACAACGACATCGTGAATGGGCAAAAATTGCCCATTCACTGCGACGGCGACATGATGAATGGGCAAAAGTTGTCCATTCATCAGGACGATGACACCATGAACTGACAAAAATTGCCCATTCATTGGGACGTTGACATCGTGAACTGACAAAAATTGCCCATTCACTTGGACGACGACATGATGAATGGGCAAAAATTGCCCATTCATGATGAAAACGTCCCAAATCATGGGGTCTACGTCCCAAGCCGTGACCAAAAACACCCGGTTGATGATGACGGCGACGCAACCAACTGCGACAACGAGGTCATCGAAGACGTCAGCGTCCCGGCGCACGATGACATCCTCGCGACGCATGATGTCGCGGAGGCAGTGATCGCGTTCGATGTCGATAGCGTCGATGAAAACGACGTTTTACAATCCCACATGGACCAACCACCCCTCCTGGCCCGCGCAGGGATGCGCATCTCCGATGTCTGCGAGCGTTGGTTTCCGGACGCGTTCGTCTTCGCGCTTGCGGCGATCGCACTGGTGTTCATCGGCGGGCTGGCTTCCGGCGTGAAGCCTGTGACGCTGGCGACGGAGTTCGGCAACGGCTTCTGGTCGCTGGTCAACTTCACCATGCAGATGGCGATGGTGATCATCGGCGGGTTCGTCGTGGCTTCGTCGCCGCCTGTGGCGCGGGTGACCCGTTGGCTGGCGTCGATCCCGAAGACGGCGCGCGGCGCTGTGGCGTTCGTCGCGGCGTTTGCCATGCTGTCGTCGCTCCTGTCGTGGGGTCTGTCGCTCGTCTTCACCGGCCTGCTCGTCCGCGAGATCGTGAAGCGCGTCGATGTCGATTACCGCGCCATCGGCGCCGCCGCATACCTCGGGCTTGGAAGCGTCTGGGCGCTCGGTCTCTCGTCGTCAGCGGCGTTGATGCAGGCGACGAAGTCGTCGATCCCGGCGTCGTTGTTACCGATCACCGGCGTCATTCCGCTTACGCAGACCATCTTTCTCTGGCAGAGCCTCGTGATGGCGGCGGTGCTCGTGAGCGCGTCTGTCATCGTCGCGTACTTCTCCGCTCCGCGCGAAGGGGAGGCACGGACCGCGAAGATGATGGGCATCGAGCTTTCCAAAGAAGTGGCCGTTGCTCAACCCGCGGTTACGCCTGCCGAGCGTCTCGAGGAGAGTCCGATCCTCAACGTAGTCGTCGCGACGCTGATGCTCTGGTTCCTGGCTACACAGTTCCGGGACAAAGGCGGCCTCACCGCGCTCGACCTGAACAACTTCAACCTGGCTTTCCTCGCCGCGGGTCTTCTGCTGCACTGGCGGCCCCGCTCGTTCCTCCGCGCGGTAGCGAAGTCGGTACCGGCGACGGCAGGCGTCCTGATCCAGTTCCCTTTCTACGGCGGCATCTTCGGAATGATCTCGAAGACGCCGATCGCCGCGCATCTCGCACATGCGTTCGTGAGTATCACGACGAAGTCGACCTTCCCGATCGTCGTCGCGATCTATTCCGCGGTCCTCGGCATGTTCGTTCCGTCTGGTGGCGGCAAATGGGTCGTGGAGGCGCCGTACGTGATGGCTGCCGCAGCCGCCTGGAAGGTTCACCTCGGCTGGACGGTGCAGATCTACAACGCCTCCGAGGCCTTACCGAACCTGATCAACCCCTTCTGGATGCTTCCGCTCATGGGGATCCTGAACGTACGAGCGCGCGACCTGGCCGGCTACTCGATACTCCAGCTTCTGTTCCACGCACCGATCGTTTTGCTGCTGTGCTGGTTGTTCGCGCAGACGATGTGAGACGGGGTGTGGGGTGAGGGAGGTGGAGGTGGGAGGTAAGGTGGGAAAGAGTTCCGCGACGCGCCTCTGCCACTCCCCACCCCCTACCCCCCACACCCACCCCCGCCTACTTCAAAAACTCCATCAGATAGTCTGTCGCCTCTTTCGAGCCCATGACGGAGAGTTTCTGGATGATCTCGTGCTTCACTTCCCGATCCTTCTCGGTGCGGGCGAGGCTGACGAGCGTATGGGCGTTGCCCTGAATGAAGAGCGCATCGATGACGCCCTTGCGGACTTCGGGGCGCGAGTCAGAGTTGTAGAGCGAGAGCAGCAGATCGCCGGAGCGGCCGCCGCCGAGGAGGCCGAGGTTGCGGATCGCGGTGACCTTGAGCTCGAGAACCTTTTCGTTGCGTGCGATCTCAGCCAGCTTCTCGGAATTGCCGCCGATGAACATCGCCTGGAGAACCTTCTTGCGCACGTCGACCGACGTCTCGGTGTTGTATAGCTCGGTCAGTTCGTTTTTGGCGCCGATCACACCGAGTTGCATGACCGCGTCGGCGCGCAGTTCGGCGTTCGGTTCGCCCTTCGCCAGAGCCAGAAGGCGCGTGCGGTCGCCGGCGATCATGTACGACTTCAGGACCGACTTCTTCACGGAGATGTCGTTCGTCGACGTATAGATGCCGGTCAGCACGGCGCGGTTACGCTCTCCACCCATGATGCCGAGGTAGCGGACGGCGCGGTCGCGAAGATCGGGAGCTCCGCCCTTGGCGGTGCGTACCACGATGTCGAAGGCCTGCTTCGATGACGACTGGCTGAGAACGAAGAGCGCACGTTCCTTCAACTTCATCGGCTGATGGCCGGTCAGGATGCCTTCCAGAATGGGGATGGCCCGCTCCGGGTCGCTGTTCATCAGGCCGTTGATGGCCATCAACTTCACGTCTTCATCATCGACGTGCTCTGGTTCGACCTGTTGCCCGGCCGACTGACGGATCTCGACTTCCAGCGTCTTGCCGTCTTCCACCCACTTCGATTTCGGATAGGCCTTCTCGAGCTGCAGCAGCGTGGAGAGCGCCTCTGACCGCGCGCCCATCTTCCCGTCCGCGTATGCAAGCCAGTAGAGCGCGGCGTCGCCGCGGGTCGATTTCATATCCGCGACTTTGCGGAAGAGGGATGCCGCGCGGCGCCAGTCATGATCGTCGAGGGCGTCGGTGGCGCGGTCATAGAGATCTTCTTCTTTGCCGGCTTTCTCCTGTGCACGATCGCGGTCGCGCTCGGCGCGGTCGTCATCCTGCACAACAATCAATGTGTTGGATTCCGGTGTCCAGTTGGCTCGCACGGCCGGCGCAAGCGCGACGAGCGCGGCAGCGAGCGTGAAGAGCATTTTCGATTTCATAGTGAGTCCATTCCTTTCCGGGGTGCGTTGGCGGGAGCCTGGTGGCCACCAGCCTGTGCGCTGACAATGCGCACCTTGAAGAGAAGTCCTTTCGAATCGATGCGCTTCTGCAGAGCGGCGATTTCGTCGGGAGAGAGAGTCGAGCCGGCATGCGACAGCTCGACGAGAACCGGCTCGAGGTCCGACAGCAGAGAAGCGATACGCGTCTCGCCCCTGCGCACGGCCGTTTGCCGGAAAATGCGATTGGAGGCCACGAGCTCCCCGGCGCGTTTGCTTTCCGAGGAGACATCGAGGGAGTGACTGGCGTCGGCGTTGGCCAGCTCGAGCAGCATCCGTTCGGAATTGTCGAGGTGATCGCTGACTACGACGAGAAGGAGCCGGTCCTTCGACGCTGATTCGGTGACGGACGCCGGTGTAGCCGAAGCCGGATTGACGTTCTGCGCGACGGTGGCGTGCACCGGTCCGTTCTGTTGCGTCCGGGCGTGCCAGAGAGCGCCGCCGATGAATGCGATGGCCACTACCGCCGCGATTGCGGCGATCGATCCCCACACCCGCGAGCGCCGCCGCTCGCTGCCGAGCTTCCAGCGCAATCTCGTCCACACTGCCTCGCCATAGGCATCGCTGCGCTCCGGAATCGGGAGCTGATCGACGAGGGCCAGAACGTTACGAAGGGTCTCGAACTGGGAGCGGCATTCGTCGCACGCCGCCAAATGCGCAGCGCCGGCCACACCATCACCGTCGTGGTAATAGTGAGAGATCAGTTGCTCTTCAGTCATGTGTTGCATGGTGTCGGCCTCACGAACGGCTCCAGTGCCTCGCGCAGTTTGCGCACGGCGCGAAAGATGGTGTGTTTTGCGGCATTGACCTGAATACCCAGTGTCTTGCCGATCTCTTCGACCGGCATGCCTTCGAAGTGACGGAGTACAAACGCGGTTCGCTCATTGCTGCTGAGGCGATCCATCGCCGCGGCGACGTGCTTCTGCAAATCGGCCGACATCAGCAGGCGATCCTGCTGCGCTTCGGTTCGCGCGGCGCCGGCCAGCTCAGCTGATTCAGGATCGCCGCCGTAGTGCCGGTCGGCGCGGCTGCGTGCGCGGAGCAGGTCGAGCGAGCAGTTGACCGTGATGCGGTGCAGCCACGTGCCGAAGTTCGCCCGCTCCTCGAAGTGCTTGAGCTGCCGGTAGGCGCGAAGGAACGTCTCCTGCACCACGTCGTCGGCATCATGTTCATTTCCGGTCATGCGATATGCCACTCGAAATGTCGTTTTGGAGTGCCGCTCGACCAGTTGCCGGAACGCGTCGGCGTCGCCGGATCGCGCCCGGCTCACCACGGCAGTGTCGGTCGGTATCTCCATCCCGGAAGCTTTAGACTCGAAGGGGTGCATTTGGTTAGTGGGAGTGGTTAGTCCTCAAACAAGCGAGGAGAGAGGGAAGTGACTCGAAAGGCCCGTTGTTTCAGTAGGTTACAAGCAAACAGAACAACGCAAGGAGGCCTTTCGAGTGAAGAAGAGCGTACGTCAAAAGCTTCGGAAAGAACAGCG
>JBBRNB010000158.1:0-8834 GCA_038230535.1 Thermoanaerobaculia bacterium | reverse complement strand
GGCCCCGGCAGGGGTGCGTGAAACGTCGAGCTCGATGTCGTTCCCTACGATCGAGCCTGCCCGTCTTCACGCACCCCTGCCGGGGTGCCCTTCTTTTGCATACGGAACCGGTGGCAACGCCTCCGGCGTGGCCACCGGCTACCCTCACGCACCCCGTTGGGGTGCCGAGAAACGTCCAAACTCGAGTCCCCCCACGAAGTGAGGAGAGGGAGACACGGACCCTGAGCGCAGCGAAGGGGTAGTGCGGTTGAGGGGCTTACGTTAAGACCATTGCCGGTTTCAGCCCCCCTCGGCGGCCAAGTTCATGCGCCGATCGACGATGGCCGCCGGTGCGGCCCTACACCGGCAGCGGGCAACAAACACGTCCAAACCAACCAAGCAACCACCAAAAGTAACCGGTTACAAAAAAAACCGGCCCCGCCTTTCGACGGGGCCGGGCAAAATCTACTGGATGTGGGTGGGCGCGAACGCTCGGAGGAGTGTTGTTGCTGGATCGGTAAGATTCAAAGAAGAATTCAAGCGGTAAAACGAGAGGCGGGCTGGTTACAACAGAAAGCTAATCCGCCCCCACATCATCCAGTAAACCGTTCTTTTCTAACCATACGACAGAATACGTGACTACCTTGTGAAAAATTTCTCAATGTAACAACAACGTGACAACTCGCTCAATTGCTGTGACATAACCAACACTTTGGGAACGGCTGAAAGCCTACTCCAGAACAACCGTTCGGTCAATCTACGTAAAAAGAGAGGTTGAGGTTTCAGCGATTCCCGACGTTGATATGCCGATCTGATGCCGAGATGGCCCCTCGGGTACACTCTCGCCCCCATGTCTCGAAAAAAAAGAGTTGCCGGCACGGCAGGACACATCGACCATGGCAAGACCGCACTCGTTCGTGCTCTCACCGGCGTCGATACCGATCGCCTTCCCGAGGAGAAGCGGCGAGGGATCACCATCGACCTCGGCTTTGCGAGCTGGTTCACAGACGATTACCAAATCGGCTTCATCGACGTTCCCGGGCACGAGCGGTTCGTCAAGAACATGCTGGCCGGAGTCGGAGGTATTGACAGCGCGCTGCTCGTCGTTGCCGCCGACGAGTCGATCAAGCCGCAGACGCGAGAACATTTTGCCATCTGCCGGCTGCTCGACATCCGCACCGGCGTTGTCGCCATCACGAAGCGCGACCTCGTCGAAGACGACATCCTCGACCTCGTTCGCCTCGAGATCGAGGAAATGGTGGCGGGGAGTTTCCTCGCCGGAAAGCCGATCGTTCCTGTCAGCAGCGTCACCGGCGAGGGCCTTGATGACTTGCGCCAGGCCATCCTCGCCTCGGTGGCTGAGGTCGACGACCGCGACGCGACGACGCGCGTGTTCCGGCTGCCGATCGACCGGGTCTTCACCATGAAAGGATTCGGATCGGTCATCACCGGTACGACCTATGCGGGACGCCTCAACCTCGACAGCGACATCGAGGTGTTGCCGGGTGGGGGCCGGAGTCGCGCCCGAAACATCCAGGTGCATGGCGAGCCGCGCGAATACGCCTCGGCGGGTGAGCGGACCTCGGTCAATCTTCCGGACATCGATCTCGATCACCTTCAACGCGGTCAGCAACTCGTTACGCCGAACACGCTACGGCAATCGCAGGTCATCACGGCACGGCTCGACCTGCTGCCTGACGCGAAACCGCTCAAAGAGCAGACCCGCATCCGATTCCACCACCTCTCCGCCGAGCTCCTCGGGAGCATCCGCTTCATCGACCAGACCGCGGAGCTCAAGCCGGGCGCGAGCGCCTACGTGCAGGTGCGGCTCGAGTCGCCGGTCGTGGCTGTCTCCGGCGACCGTTTCGTCATCCGCCGGTACTCTCCGGCGTACACGGTCGGTGGCGGCGTGATCCTGGACGCACATCTCCCGAAGCTGAGCCGGAACACGCGCGGCGAGCTGCTCGACACGCTGGCCGGAGGCACGCTGCACCAGCGGGTCGAGCTGATGGCCAGGTTGGAAGGCCTGCGCGGCTTGACCATTCACGAGGTCCAGGCACGCAGCGGCATCCGCATCGAGACGCTGGCGAAGGAGCTGAAGAACGTTCCGCACCTCGCAGACAGCGGCGAGCGGCGCTGGATTCATCACGACGTTCTCACCGACTTTCGCAGGCGGGCGATGGAGTTTCTGCGCGGCTACTTCGAGGAGAACCGCATGGCGCTCAACGTGCCGAAGAGCGAGTTCGTGCAGAAGCTCCTGCCGCGCGGCGCTGACGGCGCGATGATCAACTTCCTGCTTCAGGATCTGGCGCGCGAGAAGATCGTGGCCATCTCCGGCGATGCTCTCGACATACCAGGCCGATCCAAAACCCTCGGCGGCGCGGAGGGGGAACTGGCGCGCATGATCGAGTCGCGCTATGCCGAGGCGGGGCTGCAGCCGCCACCGGTGTCAGAGCTCATCAACGAACGAACTCAAAAGGCGCGGGTGATTGAAGGGGTGGTCAGCTTCCTGGTCAAGCAGGGGACGCTCGTCCGGCTTGCGGAAGGGATCTACCTGCACCGCGACGCGCTCGCCGCCGCGCGTGAGCGGATGAGCCTGCGCCGAGGCGAGACCATCGACGTCAGCCAGTTCAAGGAGTACTTCGGTCTGTCGCGCAAGATCGCCATCCCTCTGTTGGAGTGGATGGACCGTGAAGGCGTCACGAAGCGGGTCGGGGACTCTCGGAAGATCCTGTGAAGGCCGGATGCTCCCGTTGCGCTTGTTTTGGCGCCGGTGTCACGTCTTTGTAGTCGCTGCTCACGTTCAGCCACGATGCGGGTACGTCGCGTTGCTCGATTCTGACGACGGCGTTATCGACGACCATCCGCCTGTTTTCGTAAGGCAGCTCGGCGTGGTCTTCGAACGGGAAGCCCTGCACGCTCAGGAGCGCGTCGTCAACCTCACGCATCAGACCGGCCAGGGGCGACGAAACAGGCTCACTGGCCTGCAGCATGGCGAATAGACCGCGCGGAATGAGTGGGTGAGAGGCGATCCACAGTTCGCGCTGGTACGCGCCCAGGCGGATGAACGACTGCTTCGCCGAAACGCCTTGCAGTGTTTTCTCAGCACCGGTGACAGTGAGCCGCGCGCGGGGCATCCCCTCCGGCACCGGCTTCATCAGATCGTCCCGATGCGACGAGACCATGTCGTCGAAGGTCACGCTGCGATAGGACTTTGCCACCTCGTCGACGAAGGTCACGCGCTTCTGTGCGAAGTCGAACAGCCTCCACTGGTCGACCTCGTCGCCACTGCGGGCGCGATCGTTGGCGATGACGAGTGTGTGCGTAAAGGTCTTGTTCGCCGGCTGGATCGTGGTGCGGATCGTGACGACCGTGGCGTGAAGCTTTGGCTCGTTCGCTGCCTGGGTATTCACCAGCGACGGCAGGCGGTTGCAGGCGGCCAGGAGCGTTATCGCGAGGGTGGCAGTGAACAAGGCACGGAGGCAGGCAACCGCCACTCCACGATCGTTAGCACCGTTGTTGACGCGACTCTTTCCCATATCGATCCACCCTCTCCCCTCGCATAGACGCGGGGAGAGGGAGACACGGACCCTGACCCTGACCCTGAGCGTAGCGAAGGGGAAGGGGAAGGGGAAGGGGAAGGGGAAGGGGTAGTGCGGGTGAGGCGTGTAGCCTACTCCTCGCGAAGATGCCCCCTCATCCGCCTTCGGCACCTTCTCCCCCGAGGGGGGAGAAGGGCTCTCGATGGTAGGGTTGCGAGTCATTCCCCCGCCAATGGCATCCTCGAGCTCGGGATGACTCCCTCCAATCGGCCACACACCTCGGGTTACTCCTTAGCTTCGTACCAACTCCGGCCATGATGCGCATCGACTTTGAGCGGCACGGCGAGCGGGAAGATGTTCTCCATCGTCTCTTTCACAATCCCCGCCACGTCGTCCGCGCGCGCCTCCGGCACTTCGATGACGATCTCGTCGTGCACCGTGAGCAGCATCGGGGCGGCCCCATGCATTTCTGCATCCAGCCGTCCATCGAGCGCGATCATCGCCAGCTTCAGGATGTCGGCCGCCGTTCCCTGGATCGGCGCATTCGTGGCCATCCGCTCCGCGTTTCCGCGCACGGTGAACGACTTGTTGTGGATCTCCGGGATGTAGCGCACACGCCCGAAGAGCGTGGTCACTTTGCCACTACGCCGAGCTTCTTCCAGCGTCCGGTCGAGGTACTCCTGGATCTTCGGATAGCGCGCGAAGTACGCATCGATGAAGTCCTTCGCCTGACCGGTAGGGATGTTCAGCTCGTTCGACAGACGGAACGCGGACATCCCATACAACACACCGAAGTTGATCGTCTTGGCGGCGCGGCGCTGATCAATGGTGAGCTGGTCCTCAGGGACGCCGAACATCTTCGAAGCGGTCGCTCGGTGAATGTCGGCGCCGCGGCGGAACGTCTCGATGAGATCGGCGTCCTGCGACACATGGGCCAGGATGCGGAGCTCGACCTGGGAGTAGTCCGCCGCGAGCAGCACATTGCCTTCCTCGGCGATGAACGCTTTCCGGATCTCGCGCCCGAGCTCGGTCCGGATGGGGATGTTCTGCAGATTCGGGTCGGAAGACGACAGACGCCCTGTAGCTGCCACGGCCTGATTGAACGATGTGTGTACGCGCCCGTCCTTCGTCACGAGCTGCGGCAGCGCGTCGATGTAAGTCGATTTCAACTTGTGCAGCTCACGGTGCAGAAGGATCAGACGCGGCACCGCGAACCCGTGACCGGCCAGCTCCTGCAGCACCTCCATCGACGTCGAGAACGCCTTCGTCCCCTTCGTCTTCTTCAGCACCGGGTACTGCAGCTTTTCAAAGAGGATGTGACCGAGCTGTTGCGGAGAGTTGATGTTGAAGTCGGTGCCGGCCTCGGCGTAGATCTCCTTCTCGAGTTGGGCAAGTTGCACCGCCATCCTGTTCGACATTTCGCGAAGGAGCGCGACGTCGATCTTGATGCCGCGCGCCTCCATCCTTTCGAGCACAGGGATGAGCGGCAACTCGATGCGGTCGTAGATGTCGACGAGCGCCGGATCGCGTTGCAGCTCCGGCACCAGCGTCTCCTTCAGCGCCACGGTGACGTCGGATTTCTCACCGAGGTATTGATGATAGGGAGACAGCGGGGTGCCGGCCTCGTGATCGAGCTCGAAAAGAGTCGCCGTTTTCGCAACATCCTTCCGGGAAGCCACGTCCTGCTTCAGCCAGTCGCGCGCGACGTTGCTGAAGGCGTGACTCGGCAGGCCTGGATTGATCACATACGACATGATCATTGTGTCGGAGAAGCGTTTCGGGAGTGGCCAGCCGTTCGCGGCCAGACGGCGGAGCTGCAGCTTGATGTCGTGGGCGACGAAGAGCCGATCGGAACGGAGCAGCGTCTGGAGCGCCTCGCGCAACTCCGGAGTGCCGCCCATGGAGCCGGCGATCGGCACGATGAGCGATTCGGCCTGCTTCACCGAAAGAGCGGCGGCCATCAGGTTGTCGTGCGCTTCAGGGGTCACCGACTCGAACCAGATCGCCACTTCGCCGGCGTCGCCCACGAAGTCACGCACCTCATCCGCACTCGAGGCGTCGCGGTAGCTGCGCTCGACCGGTGGCGCCGCCGGCAGGAACTCCTGCATCAACGACGCGAACTCGAGCCGGGAGAAGACATCATGCAGCTTGGCGCGGTCGGGCTCCTGACGCTTCAGCTTCTCGAAGTCGATGTCGTCCACCGACAGGTCGCACTTGATGCGGGCCAGATCGCGGGAGAGGAACGCCTTCTCACGGTTCTCCTCGATCTTCTTGCGCTGGGCAGGCTTGAGCTTGTCCAGGTTCTCGTAGACGCCTTCGAGTGAGCCAAACTCCGTGATCAGCGCCTTGGCGCCCTTCTCGCCGATACCGGGAACGCCCGGTATGTTATCGATGGCATCGCCCCAGATGGCCATCACGTCGACGACTTTATCGGGCGGCAGTCCGAAGACCTCCTCGACCCCTTTGGCGTCGTAGAGAACTTCACGTCCGGTGTGAAAGAGCTTGATCCCCTCGCCGACCAGTTGGAAGAAGTCCTTGTCGGAGCTCGCCAGAACGACGTCGTAACCGCGGTCGCGCGCGACGAGTGCCAGCGTGCCGAGAAGATCATCCGCCTCCCACTCCTTCACACCGATGACCGGGATGCCGAATCCTTCGAGCACTTCGTTGACGAACGGCAACTGAATGGCCAGATCGTCCGGCATCGGACGGCGGTCCTTCTTGTAGTCCTCGAACGCTTCATGCCGCGTCTTCGCTCTGCCGATGTCGAACGCCACGGCGATGCAGTCGGGCTCGAAGTCCTTCAGCAGCTTCTTCAGCGTCTGCGTGAAACCGTAGACCGCGTTCGTCGCCAGCCCCGACGAGCTCGTCAGATTGCGAATCGCGTAGTACGCGCGGTATACGTTGTTCGAGCCATCGATGAGGAAGAGGGTGGGACGTTTCGCCATGAAGGCGCGGATTATAGGTTGCAGTGTCTTCCTGGGCTTGCCGTAGCCTCCTGAGGGGCCGAGCGCGACGAAGGACTCCCTTTCCCAGACCCTGCGATCCCGGAAATTTTGGGTAGTCGATCCGTCTCCCGACAGATCGCTACGCGGCTTGTCGCAGCCGGCACTGATCGTAACCTCCCATACCGCGGATGCGAACGGAACGCCGGCGTCCTCGGCGGCTGGCCGGGCGCCGTCTCGGCACGAGCTCGTACACCTCGCGACGTTACGCCCCGTGATGGAAGTATCTGACGAGAATGTTGAGCAGCATGAGCACGAAAAGCAGGACACCCCAGAACCGCCAACCACGATTGCCGTGCCGGAGGAGGCTGAAGATACCGAAGCTCATCCTTGTGCAGGCTAACGGCTTGCCGCAGCTCAGCGGCTTCGGCACGCCACGCGGCACGTGCAACACAGTCTAGCAGGGCACGGGCCGAAGTCCGCTGCAGCCGTTTGTTAGCCGCCCGGCTCAGTGATGGCCGCGATGCAAATGTTGCAAATACACGCACCCTTGCCCATGGTCACAGATTGCACCTGCTGAGGCAGCCTTCCGCAAAACGAGCAGATGAACGGCTGATTCGCTTCTCGAAGACGACGCTTGGCCTCGGTTTTGTTGGTTTTCGTGCGAGTCCATTTGACACTGCTTCCAGGATAGGCTCTCTCCATTTTCTGCTTGGCTTCGGCCAGGCTTGTCACCTGAGGGCCAACGCCGAGAACATTCCAGCGCTCATCGCACGACATGATGTTCAGCGCGCCCGAAAACAGATTCTCGGTCAGAGCGATGCAGGGTACCGCGCCAAGCAGTTCGCCATTGACGTAGTTCGTTTGTCTCTCGATGTAGGGCGCGTCGTGACCGAGCACCGCGTAAGCGAGCACGCGCTCCGATGCGAGAAGCAACGGTGGCGTCGATAGTTTGCGACGTCGCATCTTTGTGAGGAGGCTAACGTCCCTTCGGTTCAGCGGCACGGTGCCGCACGCGTTAGTATGGCACAGCGACTCGGTAAGGAGCGGCACGAAGTCCGCTGCAACCGATAGTTGGGCGGCGACCGACTGTTCGCACACGCATCGGTGTACAATACACCGGTGAAGCGACGAGATCTGGAGATCGCGCTGACAAATTGTGGGTGGCGGTTTCTCAGGAGCGGAGGCCGGCACGACGTTTGGACTGACGGCCAGCGCGAAGAGGCGATTCCACGTCATCGTGAGGTGAATGAGCAGCTGGCTCGCGCGATTTTGCGTCGCGCATGCAAGGGGCAGACATGAGATTTGAGGGAACCGTAGTAAGGGATGGTCGTTGGTGGTTGGCCGAGGTGCCGCTTCTTGAAGCGATGACCCAGGGGCGGACGCGGAAAGAGGCTCTTGAGATGATTGGAGACTGGCTCGAGACCATGGTGAACCGTCCCGACTTTCACGCGACGGTCTACCCGCTCGGCTCTGCTGAGTTTGAGGTTGCAGGAAGCGATGCAGCCGCGATGACCGCCCTGCTTCTCAGGCGACGCCGGGAAGCGAGTGGGACTACACTTCGCGATCTTGCGACGCGACTCGGATCGTCTTCGCGGAACGCGTATGCACGTTATGAGCGGGGAGACTCGGTCCCCACGGTGGAAAAGCTGGACGCCCTACTGAAGGCAACGTCGCCCGGCGGAGATTTCGTGATCCGCGCGTCAAGCCGTTGAGCCGCCCAACGGCGTCTGAGTTCAGCGGCAACACCCGGGCGAATGCCCGGGTGTTGTCCGTTGCAACGAGGGGCGGCGCCGAGCCTCGAAAGCTAAGGCACAGAGTTGCGCGAGATGTGCGGTCGGTTAGACACTATTGCTTGAGGCAGTTGGCACGGCGCTTGAGCATGTCGTCTGACTCGCATTTGTAGTGTCCTTTGGGCGTTTCAGCTTCCCAGTTCCCGTACACCGGCGATACGGCCAACGGGAATGACGCGGTCTTCATCCAGGTATGAAGGTTGCTGATTGTGACCTGCTCTGAGGTGACGCCGCCAATGGCTCGAGCCGTTTTAAGACGAACCTTCTCGTCCGAGCGAGTGGTGGTGCATGAAGCAACACAGAGCATGGCAGTTACGAGTATCGCGAACCCAACTATCGACGGGGACTTTCGAGCAAGCATGGGTTTCTCCTCATGACACAACAAAATTTCGATTTACCGGGAGTTGTGACGACGCGACCAGTTTGAGAGGGGGACACTTCGGCGCTCGCGAGAAGTGACCGCCTTGTGCTCGCCAGAAGTAACCACGTGAGCGTTGCGGTAAGTGAGCAAGCCCGCTTGAGCAGCCGGCACGGCTGAACGCGAGCGGCGGGCATAGATCAACGAGCAGGAGACTCCG
>JBBRNB010000157.1:0-8969 GCA_038230535.1 Thermoanaerobaculia bacterium | reverse complement strand
GGCATGCTGCAGAAACAGCCGCTCCTGCGGATCGAGATACTTCGCCTCTTTCGGCGAGATATTAAAGAACAGAGGATCGAATTCGTCGACCCCGTCGATGAAGCCCCCCCACTTGCTGTAATGGCGTCCGCCCTCCGTGCGGTCCTCGCTGTAGTATTCCCGCCAGTCCCAACGCTCCTTCGGTACCTCGATGATGCAGTCTTTCCCCGCCTGCAGATTACGCCAGTACGCCTCAATGTCGATTGCTTCCGGATACCGGCCGCTCAATCCGATGATCGCAATCGGCTCGGATTCCTCTTGGACGAACGCAGAGATCCTCAGACCGCCAGAGCGACGGATCGAAATCGTGCTCGACGCCGCGGGCCGCGGCGCCGGCGAATGGGCATCAAGCGGTCGATCCGTCCCTTTGCGGTCGGAAACCGCGAACAATGACGTCAGTCGGGCGAAGTGAGACCGCACGAAGTATTCAGCAAGCTCACCAACCGTCTGGTGTTCGAAAAACAGGGTCTTGGACAGCGCGCCGAACGTCTGCTCGAGTTGGCTCGTCAGTTTCATCGCCAGGATCGAATCGATGCCGTATGTCTCCAGTGGAGCCGCCCGATCGATACTCCGCGCCGGAAGCTTCAATACACCCGAAAACTCATTGAGCAGGTAGTCCAGCATCTTCTGGGCGAAGTTGTCCGGCGTAGCCTCGTCGAGCGCTGCAGTCGGCCGTTTCGTCTCCGGCTCGGGCACGGCCGGCCCGTCAAGCAGCGAACGGCGCATCTGCGCGACATCGCCTTCGGCGACGAGAAGTTGGTCGTATGGCAGGGCCAGACTGCGATAGAAGGCGTCTACGCCCGTCGAGGTCTGCATGGCGTCGATGCCGGTCGTTTTCCGCACCAGCTCGCGGCTGACCACAGCCAGAGCCGTCGAGCCGGCCTGCCACAATGGCCAGTTAATCGAGCGCGTCCGCCCGTTTCGTAGCTTATCCGCCACTCGACCATTGCGGTACGCAGCGAACTGGTCCATGAACGCATTCGCGACAGCGTAGTCGGCTTGACCGGGATTCCCCTTTGGCCCTGCGATTGACGAAAAGAGAACGAAAAACTCCAGCCCGACGTCTTTCGTAGCCTCATCGATGTTGATCGTGCCGGCGACCTTCGGCGTCAGAACGTTGCTGAATTCCGCACGCGACTTCTTCAGAATGAAGTTGTCGGCAATCAACCCGGCACAGTGGAGAATACCGTTGATTCCCCCATACTCCTCGCGCATGGAGGCGACGAGCCGTTCGACATCGGCGGGATCACCGAGCTCCGCCTGCCTGTAGCTCACACGACCCGGTTGGACGAACCGTTCGCTCAAGCGGAACTGGATGGCTGCGCTTGGCGCCGAGCGTCCCGTCAGGACCACCCTGGCCTCGGTCGTACGGTCTAGGATTTCCGCGGCGAAGAGAGTCCCCAGCGGGCCGAGGCCGCCGGTAATGAGGTAAACGCCATCATTGCGAAACGCGACCGGCTGCATTTCCGCTGCCGGTATCTCCTGCCAACGCAGTACATGGCGCACGCCGCGTTCGAATCGGATAAGCGGTTCCAGCACGCGCGATTGCTCTTTCCGCACACACTCCGCGAATTCCTCGGCCGTCAGCTCCGACGCGGCAACGATGAGTTGACCGGCGAATTGTGGATTTTCCAATGCCGCGGTCTTAAGCAAGGCGGACAGCCCGGCAAACAGAACCTGCTCCCCATTTCCGGGGACGACGACCTGGAACAGCACTTTGCCCCGCGGCTTGCGCCGAAGAATCGTTGCGACGCGCTCGAAACACGCTAGCGCGTATTCGCAGTAGCGTTGCGCGATCGACTGTTGTGATTCAGCGTGGAACGAGATGCATTCGCTGTGCGGCAGCAACGACGTCAATTGCTCTGCGTCGACCACTGATGGCTCGCACAGAACGACGTGGTGCTCCGCGTATTCGACATAGCCCGGCACCTCGATCTGGTCTGTCCGCCAGGCCGGCGCTGCAAGCAGTCTGCCGATCGGGCCACTATGCGCGGCAATCGCACCGATCTCCCGGCTCAGAATGCGCAACGACAGGCCGCGCATTTGTACACAGACATCCCCACGCTCATCGCATAGATCAATATCGAGCTTGAGGACGGAATCCGTCGGCTGCGTTCCGGCCGCGTATCGCACCCAAGCGGCCATTTCGCGGGTGCACGGCGAGATTACGTGCAAAGACTCCAGCGCAAAGGGCAGCCAAGGATCGTGGAACTGATCGAGCGAGGCTTCGACCAATCCGATAGCCGCCTGAATTGCGCCATCCAGCATGCTCGGATGGAGGACGTAGTCGTCCAATGTCTCCTCGACCGAGTTTGGAAGCCGGAGCAGAGCAAACGCCTTTCCGCTCCCACGCTCGACGGCGGCGAGGGATTGAAAACCCGGTCCATACATCAGACCCATTCGGGCAAACGTCGGGTATAGGTCACGCGTATCGATGGGGCCTCGATTCATCTCGGCTCGGAGTCGCGGAAGGTCGACCGCGGCCGGCGCCGATTGGCGGCCCAGCACGGCGCGACCCTGGCAGTGGATGATTTCCTCATCCCCGCTCCGACTGTAGATCTCGTAGTCGATGGTTTCGTGGCTTTTGGCCACGAGGGCGATGCTGACGTTTGTCTCTCCGCTGACGGCGATCGGCTGCAGCCATACAATACTGTGCAGTTCCAGTTCCGAGGCTGGCCGCGCAGGCAGGGCGTGCGCGATCGCGACGCGCGCCATCTCCAGATAGGCTGCGCCGGGCAACACCTTATGAACGGTGCCGCCAATCACTCGTACCTGATGGTCCGAAAAAAAGAATTCGTCGCCGGAAAACGTCGAGCCGTAGCCTTGCTGGGTAAGGTCAGAGGTGTTGCTATGCAGCAACGGGTGGAGGACGGCGGTGGCGTGTGAATCTGCCCTCGCGGCGGCAACGCTCGCCGTCGTATCGATCCAATAGCGTTCTTTGGCGAACGGATATACGGGCAGACTGATATGCCGCGGCTTCGGCTCTCCATGGAGGCGGCTCCAATCCAAGTCCAGCCCTTTGACCCACAAGTCGAGCACCTTCGAGAGCTTTCTGCCGGCAACCCATTTGTCTATGACGGCTTTCCTGATGTCGTCATTCTGCGCGATGATGCTCAGGCTCTCGTTGCCGCGGTCGACCCGCGCA
Organism: Thermoanaerobaculia bacterium; assembly: GCA_038230535.1. GTDB lineage: Bacteria > Acidobacteriota > Thermoanaerobaculia > Gp7-AA8 > Gp7-AA8 > JADGNZ01. The sequence continues at coordinate 5,785 of JBBRNB010000157.1, read as the reverse complement.
CGGTGAAAGTCTTTCGCCGGTAGTGTGCCGTCGACGTAGGCCTCGAGCATCTCCGCCAGTTTCCCGACCGAGCCGGCGATGAAGCCCATACGTTCATCCATCGGAACGCGGCCGACCTGGAGCGTGTAGGCGACATCGGCGAGATCGACCTCAGCGTGATTGCGAATGAAACTCAATAGGTCGCACGCTTTTTCGTGAAGCTGCCCGGCCTTTCGTGCGGACAGCGGAATGATCTGCTCATCGCCGTTCGCGTAGCACGGCTCGACCGCCGGCGTATACTCGCCAATGACCAGGTGGGCGTTGGTGCCGCTGAAGCCGAAGGAATTGATGGCGGCCTGACGACGCGGCGCATCCCGCAGCTCCCACTCCTGCAGACTGCTGTTGATATAGAAAGGGCTGTCTCTCAGATCGATGTGCTCGTTGAGCCGTTCGAAGTTGATGGTTGGTGGAATTTGTTTGTGCTTGAGGGCCAGGAGAATCTTGATCACTCCGGTCACACCCGCGGCGGCCAGACAGTGTCCGATGTTGCTCTTGACCGAGCCCAGCGCGCAGTATTCCTTCTTCTGCGTGTACTTCCTGAAGGCTTGCTTGAGGCCTTCCACTTCGATCGGATCGCCGAGTTTCGTCCCCGTACCGTGCGCTTCGATCAGTTGAATATTGGCCGGATCGATCCCGTACTTGTCGTAGACCTCCTGCTCCAGCCGTGTCTGCGATTCCGGATTGGGAGCGGTGATCCCGTTCGTCCGACCATCTTGATTGACCCCCCACCCTTGCACGATTCCATAGATGACGTCACGGTCTCGTTCAGCGTCGGTCAGCCGCTTCAAGAACACGACCCCGACGCCCTCTCCTGGCACAATCCCATTCGCCCGCTGATCGAATGTGAAGCACCGCCCGTCGGAGGACAGCATTCCTGTCTGAGCGGTCCTGATGTGCATTTCCGGCCCGGCCATCACATAAACGCCTCCCGCGAGGGCCAGATCGCTGACACCCGAGGCGAGACTGTCACACGCCTGGGCCATGGCGACGAGCGACGACGAGCACGCCGTGTCGATGGAAACGCACGGTCCCTGCAAGTTCAGGAGGTAAGAGATGCGCGCGGCCAGAATCGACGTCGCGCTGCCCGTGAAGCCGTGGGCGCTCAGCAGATGCTGTCGAGACAGGTGGTGATAGTCCGATGTGGCGCATCCTGCAAACACACCGCATTTACTGCCGGACAGCACGCGCGCGTCGTATCCGGCATGCTCGATGCTGTGCCAGCACGCTTGCAGGAATAGCCGCTGCTGCGGGTCCATGTGCTCGGCTTCGGTGGGCGAAATGTTGAAAAACAGCGGATCGAACCGGTCGTACTCTTCGAGAGCGCCAACCCATTGGCTGTTGGTCTTGCCCTGCACGACGTCGCCGGGCTGATAGTACGCATTGACATCCCACCGCTCGCGGGGCACTTGGACAATACAGTTTTTCCCTGAGGAGAGGTTCCGCCAGAACTCCTCTATGTTCTTTGCCTGCGGAAACTGTCCGGCCATGCCGATGATTGCTATGGGCTCCAACGAAGGGGATACCGAAGCGGGCGCGATCCATCGCGAGTCCGTTCGGCTACGCCAGGAAGTGAGCTTCTGCGCCGCCTTCTTCTGCACAGGAACGGGACCCGCCTGGGCAATGCCAATGGTCGGCTGATCGGTCGAGAGGTTTCCGCCGGTTCGGACTTCGCCCATGACATAGCGGCTCAGTTGCGCCAGAGTCGAATAGTTGTAGACTTTGGTCGCCTCGATCGAGGTCTGATACCTGTCGTTGATTTTGCGGATCCAGCTCACGCCTGCGACCGAATCGAGTCCCAGGTCGACGAACTGCGCGTTGTCGTCAATGTCGCTCTCCCGCATTTGGAGTTCGTTCGCCAGGAGGGTTCGCAGCGTCGCGGTGACGGCAACGAGTGCGTCCTCGTCTGACGGAAGATCCCGGGGTAGCAGTTGCGGGGACGCCGCGACGATTGCGATTTCGTGCTCAGAGAACTTGCTGTTGATTCGGGTGAGCGTGTCCGCCCGCCCGACAAACGTCTGGTCGTGCATGGCCACTTCCCGACGGTACGTCTCGCCGAGTGCTTCATGCACGCGTCCGGTCAAATGCTGTTTGAGAGCGATCAGCCGGCTACGGGGGGTTTGAGCCACTTGCTGAGCCAACACCATCGCCGCGTGATGCACGTCCGCACGCGGCACGACACGTAGACGCAGACCACGGGCCTTAAGGACGCTGCCGGTATACGTCTGCGCAGTGAACAGGCTTTCCCGGGCCAGATCCTGCCCCATCTTGTCGGCCAGGATGTACGTCGCGCCCGCGCCGGGCGTAAACCCATAGTCCATATATGGGCTGACATACCGGCTTTCGTCGCTCAGCAGCGCGAGGTCGGCGAACATCCCCAAGCACCAGCCCGCGCCGATGGCGTGCCCCTGCATCGCGGCGATTACGGGCAACTTGCAGTCTAGCGCCAACTGGAAGACCTTCGAATCCGTGAATTTGACCTTGCCGCCCTGAAGGGCCAGCAGATTTTCTTTGGTCCCCCCCAGCGCGAAATACTGATCGTGCCCGGTAAGGACGACCACCTTATAGGCCGACGTTTGATCGATCTGGGCAAAGACTTCTGTGAGCCCTTGTACGAGAGCGTCGGAAAACATGTTCTTTGCTTCCCGGTCCTCCATCGCAATCACCACGATGCCACCCGGATGCGCAGTGGCGCTCACCACCTGCGATTGAAGTGGAATGTGCGATGGCGCCGTGAGCTGCAACTCAGACGGTTCGCCCTGCTGCTCGCGTGCAGCAGGCACCTTTTGTGTCATCCCGTCGAGTGCCGCCGCAGTGGTCTGCTTCCAGGCGACCAGCACGGTCCGCGGCAAGCTCGTCCAGTAAGAGGCCACCTCAACCGCTGCCGATAGGACATCGTCCTCCCCTGCAACCCGGACCGTACCGATCCGATGCTGCAGATCGTCACCGGAATAGTCAGCGCCGGTGAGCAGGATTTCCGCGGCGGCCTCATTGCCGAGCCGATACAGGACGACGGACGCTGCCGATGGCGAGATATTCGCCAACGAGTACAGGCCCTTTCGGTTGTAAACGCAACCATCACAGGACTGGGCAATGAGCCACGCATTGTTCTTCGCATTCCCTGACAACGCCGCGACGATCGGGATCTCGGATTCTATGATCAGGCGTTGAACATCATTCACCACATAGTCGGCAACGGCTGCCGGAAGATACTCACGATCCTTGCTGGCGAGCACGATCGCTTTGTAGGCGCCGTTCTGGCGAACTGCGGTGAAAATCTCCCCGAGATCGTTCGCCAAGTCCTCGGCCAGCACGTCCCCGAAGGTGACGACAAGAACGCGTTCGATGGGCGTGTCGAGGGCGATTCGCGACGACGGCGATGTGATCGCCAAGGAGACGAGATTCGATGGCTCTTCCGTCGCAGGTCTCTCTAGCGTTAGCTTGTCGGCCAGGCCAATTAGGTTACGCGTGAGATGCTGTTTCAGAAGGCGGAGCGCATCCTGTGGCTTCGCCGCCAATGTGGAAGCCAGCTCTCGCGCGGACACCTCGACTTGCCGAGCCGGCACGATGGGGCACGTCCATCCTTTCGCTCGCAGTTGTCGGCCCGTTGCAACGGGTGACCCATACAGGTCATGTACAGCGGCGGTCCCGAACCGCTCGCGGAACAGCATCTCCACCGCGGCGGTCGGATAGAAATCCGTCCGCGTATCGATGTACCCGTAGGTCCCAACCTCGTCGCATACAATGAAGTCGCAGAGCGCGGCCGCCAGAAAGCGTGCGCCGGTGATCTCACCATGTAGCGTGGCGATAATCGGATAGGGAAACGATAGGATTGACGCGTAGAGCTGCTCGAAGCCCTCGTTGTACTCCCTTTCTCCGCGCAACCGTCCAAGCCCGCTCAGCAGCAGGACCCTGGCCGCTGTCTCCTTCTGCACCCTCTCCAGACCCTGAAGCATGTGCGCGATCACTCCCTTTTCTGATGCGCCGAGCTCGATCGAGAAGATGCCGTTGCCGTCGTCATACAGCCGAACGCCAGCCGCGTCAGGAGACTCCGAGGTCATCGCCGCAGCGGTAGTCAGCGTGATTACCGCCCTGCCTGAGGACGGCGCCGCTGAAGGGGGCACCGCGCCCGGCGCGGCCAAAGAGATCGCTCTGCGCTGTTTCCGCTCATCCGCTTTCGGCTGCGGCACAAGCATGATTTCTTTGCGCCGCGCAGGAGCCACTGCCATCATCATCGGGCCGCCGACGATCTCCACCAACGCCCGACGCCAAGTTACTCCCCGCATCGTAGCGGCAACATTGCCGTGCACATCGCACAGATCGATGTCGACCTTTGCGACATCGTCCACCGCCTTGCTGCCCGGAGCATGACGCACCCATGCGATCATGTCCAGGCTGCAGGCCGCTGCGATGCGCAGCGTTTCAACGACAGACAATAGTCGCTCACCGTCGACCAAGCCCCTTGCGGCCTCCAGCGTGAGATTCAACAGGCCCGGATGGAGGACATAGTCACCCGCTGTGCTCTCCAACGACTTCGGCAGCTGAAGATGGGTGAGGGATTGCCTGTCTCTTTCCAATTGCCCGAGATCAATTGAGGCCGGCTCGACTCGACTGCTCAACCATGCCCGGCCTTGACAATGGATGGCCTGTTCTATCCTATCATTGCTGTAGATCTCGAAATCGATCTGGCCATCGTTCTTTGCGAACAACGCGACATGGATCTGCTTGCCAGCATGGACAAAGGCCGGCTCTCCCAGCGCGACGTCACGCAACTCCACTGACATCTCCTGCCCTGCACGCGTCGCCTCCTGCAGGGCGGCCCGTGCCATTTCCAGATACGCCGCGACAGTGACCACTCTGCCGCCATTAGCGGGATCCTCGCTCAGGAAGAACTCGTCGCCTATGAATGTCGAGCTGTACCTCTGCTGGCGCAGGTCCGACGTGTTGCTGTGCACCAACGGATGCAGGAACGCCGCGGTGGCGCGCTTTGTTACAACCGGTCCGGCGCTATCGACGTCGATCCAGTAGCGCTCTTTCGCGAAGGGGTAGCCAGGGAGACTGACGTGCTGCGGCTTTGTCTCGCCGTACAACTTGTTCCAATGGAGCTCCAGGCCCTTGACCCAAAGCTCCAGCAGCCTCGCCACCCGCCTGTTCGCAATCCATTTCTCTATTGTTAGTCGAAGATCGGGGTCACTGCTGAACATTAACAGTGACTGTTCGTTGCGTTTTAGCTGCCCCTGAAACGCGCCTTCGACCTGCTGGTCGCCAGCCAGATAAGCCTGAAGCTTTTCCGCGAGTTGGCCGGCCGAGCTCACGATGAAACCGAGGCGCTGGTCCATCGCTTCGCGGCCGGTCTGGAGCGTATAAGCAACCGCGGGGAGGTCGAGCGTGTCGAGCCGCGGCTGGATGAAGTCCAAGAGATCGCGCGCCTTCTGATGCAATTGGCCTGCTGTCCTCGCCGATAGCACGATCGCTAGGTTCGTAAAGGACGCCGGCTTCAGCGCCTCTTGCTGGTACTCTTCAACAATCACATGCGCATTGGCGCCGCCCGCTCCGAAGGACGAAACTCCCGCGATCCGCGGCACTTTCCGCCCGTCGATGACCGGATGCTCCCACGGCCTGAGCGTCTGGTTGACCACGAACGGCGTGCTGTCGAAGTCGATATGTGGATTCAACTGCGCTGAGTGCAGCGACGGCACAACCTGCTGATGCTGCATCTGCAGCAACACTTTCGTCAGCCCGGCGATGC
>JBBRNB010000156.1:0-9537 GCA_038230535.1 Thermoanaerobaculia bacterium | reverse complement strand
GAAAACGTCGGCTGGATTCTCTGGGAACCGAGGGCGCCGCTGTCTGTCGGCCTCGGCGGCCAGCGCCGCACGCGGCGCGATAGTTCGAAGCAAGCACACGGCCTCACGGCCGTTGGCCGCCGGGGCGGCGGCCCTACACTGTCGCTCCGGCAGCCTCAGAGGGTGTGCACAAATCACCCGTCCCAAGTTCACTGTCATCCTGAGACTGCCGTAGCCGCGTGGGCGGTTGGGTGGTGGCGCGGCGGAGGACGGCGAAGGACCCCTCTCCTGAAACCCGGGAAGGGCGGGGGCGGAGCCTTCAACCACCGTCTCCCCGCTCCCTTTCCGGGTTTCAGGCAGGGGGTCCTTCGCCGTCCTACGCCGCACCGCCACCCCACCTCCCACGCGGCTACGGCAGGCTCAGGATGACAGTGGGGATGACAGTGGACTTGATTCCTGCACAACCTCTCAGGATGAAAGGAAACAAGGGTCGCGCGATTTCTTCACACCCTCTGAGTCTGAGCGGCCGTTTTGTCGGTGGAGGGGCGTCCAGCGACAAAAAGGGCCGGACTCTCATCCGGCCCCTGCTGTTCGTCGGACGAAGTCCGGCCTGCGATTGCGGTTAGTGGATGTTTACCGGGATCGTGATCACTTCCGTGGAGCCGTCGGCGGTGACTTTCAGCTTCAGGCTGGTGCTCGTGCCGGCGGCGGAGGCGTTGGGGGTCCAGAGGATGCCACCGTTGGTGTCGAAGAACTTCACGTCGGGCGGCGGGTCGATCAGAACGAAGGTGACGCTGTTCGCGGAGCTCACGACTACGTGGAAGGCGACGGGGAAGGTGCCGGTCTGGATGTCGACGGCGCGGTCGAGGATGCCGTCGCCGCTCCCACCACTCAGCCACTCAAGCGGGGGGCGGCGACTCAGAGCTTATGCAGAAATCGCGTGTTTTCCGCTGCAGTGTAGGGCCGCCGCCTCGGCGGCCGGCGCCGTACACGGCGCGATACGAAGCAAACACACGGCCTCACGGCCGCTGGCCGCCGGGGCGGCGGCCCTACACTGCAGCGCCGGCACCCTCTCAGGATGACAGGAAGGATGACAGGGGGAGCGGGATGTTACATTGATTTTCCAGATCCGACCCCCAACTTGCGACTGGCTCGGAACGTGGAACGTTCGCGCGGTTGATGCGCGAGTCGCGCGGTGCGGCGGGTCAGAAGTGCGCGGCGAGGCCGAACGATGGGAGCTTGTTCGCGAGCTTCCGATCGAAGGTCGCGACGGCATCACAACGCGTGCTCATGGCCACGGCGACGATGGCGGCGCCGGCCAGCCCGGCGAGCGGATTCGGCCAGATGTCCAGCACACGTTTCCATGGGCACTCATCGACGATCTGGACGCCCGGGAACGCGGTCATGGCGCGGACGACGGTGGCGAGGTCGTCGCCGCTGATGCCGTACTGGCTCTGCACGACGTATGCAACTTCGAAGATGACCGACTGCGGAAGGAGGGCGACGATCTCGCCTTCTTCGGCGCTCGTGAGGAGAGCGCGCGCGGAGGCGCGTTGCGCCGCGTGCCGGTCGATGAAAAACGACACGTGTCTCCTTACGAAGGTATACCTGATGTAAGGAAGATCGTGGGGCGCGACATTCCCTCACTTCAGGCTCACAGCCTCACCGGCACAATCTCTCCCTCCCTCACAGTCACCTGCGCACTGCGCATCACGCGGTTGCCGTCATCGACAATCTGCAACGTATAGGTCCCAGCGGCAACGTTCGCGATCGGTGTCTGTCCGGGCGCCGGGTCAATACGATAGATGCCGGCAACCGGGCCAGGCCCGGAGCGGTAGGGCTGTCCGGCCGCGTCGAGCAGGCGCACGTTCGCAAATGCGTCACTCGTCGACGAGATGAGAATCGTCCCGCCCGGCGTGAGTCCGACCGTCTGTTCTCCCGGAGCGTTGATCGTGAACGACTGCGATGCGTAGGCGGACGTACCGACAGTCACGCGGTACGTTCCCACGGCGAGCAGAACCGGCGCCGGGTCCGCGCCGGCGGCCACGGCTGACACAAAGTCGTTGACCACGACACCATCGCCCGATACCGCGTGAACCCATGCGCTCAATGGACGGTGATCGCGAGCATCGACGACACGCAGAGTCAGACCAGGCGACGGCGTCAGCGCCACCTCCAGCGCCGGCGGTGCGCTGTCGCCGATAGCCGCTGGCACGGTCGCCGCGCCATAACCCGGCTTCTGTCCAGTCACGTCGTACACGCCGGGCGAGAGCTGATCGAAGGCGAACGAACCATTCGGGCCGGAGACCGCCGAACGGGCCGGCATCGCATTCGCGTTCTTGCTGGTCAGAACGACGCTCGCGTTTGCGATGGCTGCTCCGGTCGAGGCATCGATCACCCTTCCCGTCACCGTCGCGCCGCTGATGTCGACATCGAACGTCGTTGAGCCGCTGACATCGAACGAAGTCGAATAGGTTCCCAGCCGCGGGTCGTTGACGGTTACGGTGTAGCTGCCTTTGTCGATACCGGTGATCTCGTAGTGCCCCTTGCCATCAGCAGACGTCCGTGCATAACGCTCGCCCTGTACCCTTGGCGAGAACGACACCATCGCCCCAGCCATCGCCTCGCCGCCGCGGGTCACACGGCCGCTCACGGTGATGTCGTCGGTGAAGTCGAAGTCGGCACTGACCGTTTCGCCCGCCTCGACATGCACCGACTTGACCGGCGCGTTGCGCGAGCTATTGGCGAGCTGCCCGGCGCCGGCACTCACCCGCACGGTTCCCGTAGGCGTTCCCTCGATACGGTAATTGCCGCTGCTGTCCACGCGCGCCGATGCACTCCCGTCCGCTGCGAACGCCGTTACTGAGGAGTGCTGTAGTTCTACGGATGTCAGCCCGGTCACACGGCCGGTGATCACGCCACCGCTTTTCAGAATGAGACGCAACGCTCCGGAGGTCGTGATGTCGACATCACGCAGGATGGCATTCGCGTACCCGCTCTTCACCGCCTGGATCTCGTAGTGTCCCGGCGCGACGCCGTCGATGACAAACGAACCGCTGACATCGGTGCCCGCCGGCTTGCTGAATCCCGCTTCTGCCGCCGACGAGGCCCGCACCTGCGCGTCCGCCACGCCTGCTCCTCCTTCGGTCACAACGACGCCTGTGATCGACGCGCCGGCAGCGAGCTGGGCGTCGACTCTCGATGAAGCGCCTGTGACGGTTACCGTTTTCTGAACGGCAAGGAATCCGCTGCGGCTGAACGCCAGGGTGGTCTCACCCGGTTCGACGTTCTCCAGCGAATACTCGCCGCCCGGGTCGGTGAGTGTGTATTGATCGTCCAGCGCGCCACCCCGAGCCCCTCTCGCTCCCGGGACGATCCTCACCAACGCGCCGGCGACCGGCCCGGCATCCGGACTGGTGACGCGCCCCGTAACCCGGACGCCGCTCTCGAGCGCGACGTCAACCGGTTCGCTCGTCTTCCCGTTCTCAACATTGACATTACGTACGCGCGCCGTCACGTAGCCCGCCGCGCTCACCGACAACGTCTGCGATCCCGACGGCACACCGTCGAGCACAAAGACGCCGTCGTCGGAGCTGAAGGGATGCATCTCCGGCGGCGAAGTCATCGCCGTGCCGCCGCGCGATACGGAGATCCCTGCTTCGAACGACGTCACCGTATCGCCCGACGCCTTGTCGATCACCCTTCCGGTAACGCGGCCGCCGGTGGGCAGGTCGATGTTGACATCATCAGCAGGGGCGGTAACCGCACGCGTCATCCGGATGAAATCACCGATCTTGTTGAACGCGAGCATCATCGGCCCCGGCGCCAGATCGGTGATGCGGAACGTCCCGTCAGGCCCGGTCTGCGCCGGAGAACCACCGTCACCACCGATCGTGAAGATGGTCACCCCCTCCACCGGGGCGCCGCCTCGCGTCACGCGGCCGCCTATCTCGACTCCCGGCTCGAGCGTGACCTCGACCGGCTTCGAACCGGACGACACCTTCTGCGCACGAATCGTCTTCGCCGCGTACGTAACGGCGTTGAACGAGACGTCATACGTCCCCTCCTTCACCCGTATCGAGAACGTGCCATCGCCCGCGGTGCGCACCACATCGTCGTTTCCGCGCACCAGGCTATTCAGAGCCATCCGCCGCGCCTCGGCGGCAGCACCCGATTCCGCAGCAGTCACGCTGACACCGGCGATCGTCTTCCCGTCGCGGTCTGCCACGCGGCCGGAGAACTCCACTCCGCGCGGAATGGTGATCGTCACGCCTGCCTTCCGCTCGCCGGATACAACACGCAACGTCCCGGAGTGCGCGGCCGGAAACCCCTTCTTCGCCGCATGTAGCTGCAAGTCTCCGGCATCCTCAGTGCGCAACAGAAAGCGGCCATCGGGCGCGGTAACCGCCCACCCCGCGCGCATGACGGAGAGACGCATCGGCCGGTCGCTCGCTCCGGTTCGCCGCGCGTCGACGCGGACTCCGGCCAGACCGCGCTGGTCCTCGTCGATCACCGATCCACTGATCCGCCCGAGCGCGGCGGCGTACAGCACCCGCTGCACCTTGCCACCGGCCGGGACGCCGGCGGCGAGGATCGGAATCGCGTAGCCCGGATGCCTGGCCGTCAACTCGTATTGGCCGCCGGTACTGGTGATCGTGAAGTTCCCCTTGGCGTCGGTGACCGCCGAGGCGCCGGCATCGCTGCGGCCGAACGGCCCGGTAGTCGCATTGACCTGCACCCCCGCGATCGGAAGTCCCCTTGTCTGGTCGATCACGTTTCCGCTGATCGTCGCGGACGGCCCGAGACGGATTATCAACGGCTTGTCGTTGCGGAAACGCTGTGCCGCGATTCGATTACCGGCGCGCGCGATGACCTTCTCTGTCTTCGCCGGCGCATGCGCAATCGAGAACGAGCCGTCTGTTGCAGTCGAGACAACCGGCAGGTTGTCGAGCTGAATGATCGCATTCGCCACCGCCGTCTGGCCATCCTCGGCTACAACGCGCCCAGAAAGAACAATACCGGGTGTCAACGCCACATTGATGTTCGTCGTCAGAAACGACGCCAACTCCAGATCGACGTCCGCGTAGTCCGGATGCCGGACAATGACGCGAGACGGCAAATGTTTCGGATCGGGCAGCCAGTAGTGCCCCGTCGCATCGGTCGTGGTGACGCCATCCACTCCGCCGGCCACAGCCACGATCACCGTCGCCCCCGCCACCGCCCGCCCGTTCGCGGTGATGGTCCCCTGCTTCATCGGCACCGCGCCGATCTGCAACACCCCTACGTCGTCGTTCGCCGCCGCCCGCTCCGTCAACGGCGGCTGGCCCGTGACCTCGATCCGAAGGTCGGCCACCGGCGCGTTCACCTCGATAGAGAAGTTCCCCTTCGCATCTGTATGCGTAGTCCCCAGCGGCTTGCGCGCCTCGTTTGACAGCAGCCGCTCCCGCCACTCATCCGAGGTCTCAATCCCGAACGCCGACACGCTGGCCGCCGCCGGACGGCCCTCGTCATTCACCACCGTCCCGGTGATGGCCGCTCGCGCGGAGAGTGTGCAGAGGATGAGAGTTACTGCGAAGAGCCCGGCCCGCACAACACCTCCGTGAATGTCGTCCACGTAAGTAGACGACGGATGTCCGTAAGGGTAGCGCGAAGCGAGGGACGGCGTCTCGGAGACGCCGCGCTCGATGAAGCGCTGCGTCAATCGCGTCCGCTGCGCGCCGCGTGCGGCGCATGGCCGCCGAGGCAGCGGCTCCACACATGTGAGCGGGTGGAGCTTGTGAAGAAATCGCCCGTCCCGAGTCCCCTGTCCTCCTGAGAGCGTGTGAAGGAATCGCGCGAACCGGCGTTCCTGTCATCCTGAGACTGCCGTAGCCGCGTGGGTGGTTTGGGTGGTGGAGCCCGCACCACCGCCCACGTGGCTACTACGGCAGCCTCAGGATGACAGGGAACTTCGAGCCTGCGTAACCGGGCTCGCTACCCGTTGTAGAACTTCTTGCATCCTCGAACCTCCGAGGGAGAATCGCACAATGCGATCAGGTTGGACGTCCTACGGCGAACGACGCTTTTTCTTCACCTACATCATCTCCAATGCATCAATGACTCTCTACATCGGAGTAACGAACAATCTCTTCCGGCGCGTTTCCGATCACAAGAGTGGCACAGGCTCAGGGTTCACGTCCCGGTATCATTTCGACCGTCTCGTTTATTTCGAGCAGACAACAGACATTCGCGATGCAATTGCACGGGAGAAGCAGCTCAAGGGCTGGACTCGCAAACGAAAGATCGAGTTGATCAAGACCATGAACCCGACATGGTCCGACTTGAGCGCGGAGTGGCTTGAATAAAGAATCACGTTCGCCCAACTGGCAAGAAAACAGACTCCCTCGGAGCACCCACTCCCCAACTTGTCATCCGTTGTCATCCTGAGACTGCCGTAGCCGCGTGGGTGGTTTGGGTGGTGGAGCGGCGGAGGACGGCGAAGGATCTCCACCGCGCGGTTCCAGCCGGAGCCGGGAAGCTTGAGATCCTTCGGCGTCCTTCGGCAGCCTCAGGATGACAGTGAACTTGATTTCTGCACACGCTTTCAGGATGACAGGGGGGATGATAGGGAACTCGGGACGGGCGATTTCTGCACAAGCTCTGAGACTGCCGCAGCATGACAGATTGGATGACAGATTGGGGAGTGACAGTTCCGTAGGAAACTCCCTGTTACACTGCAAAGAAACAATTATCCGGAAGGAATGCCTTCGGCGTTTGTCCGTTGAAAGGATCGGCACCCCTGAGCCAACTGCACAAGATCTCCGGCTGTGACGATGCCGGCCGCAAGGCCGATGTGGTCTTCATCCACGGCCTCGGCGGAGATGCATTCGGCACCTGGCGCTATGGCAAGGATGATTCAACATCCTGGCCACATCAGCTCGGCGCGGAGCTCCCCGACATCGGCGTATGGTCCCTCGGCTACGCTGCCAGCCCGTCGAAGTGGGCTCGCTTTTTCGGCAGTGGACGCGATGCCGGTTACAGCATGTCACTCCCCGACCGTGCCTTGCAGGTGCTCGACCTCATGGTGCAAAAGGGCCTCGGCGAGCGTCCGCTTCTGTTCATCGGGCACAGCCTCGGCGGCCTGCTGATCAAACAGATTCTGCGCAAGGCCGACGACGCTGACGCCGATCGGCGGAAGAAAAAGGTGGCGGAACAGACGCGGGCCGTGCTGTTCCTGGCCACACCGCATGCCGGCGCCACTCTGGCCTCGCTGCTGAATACCTTTAGCGCCGTCTTCGGCGCCACAGTGAGCATCGAGGATCTGCGTGCTCACGATGCGCACCTCCGCGACCTTTACGACTGGTATCGAAACCACAGCGTGGGCCTGGGAGTCGAAACCGTCACTTACTACGAGTTGCGGGGCATCAAGGGCGTATTGCCGATCGTCAACCCAACGTCTGCTCATCCCGGCGCCGGCGCGGATCCGGTGGGCCTCGATGAAGACCACATCTCCATCGCCAAGCCGCGCAAGCGCGACGAACTGGTCTGCGGCGCGGCGAGGGATCTGTTGGGAAACTTCGTCCTTGCGCGGCGCAGAGACACGCCCATACCGCAATCACAGTCAGTCCGGCCTGCCCAGCAGCCTCCTGTGATCGTCCGGCTCGAGCCCAGCACCGCTCGCCGCATTCCCCGCGAACTGCCACCGGCGGCGGACGAATACTTCGGCCGCAGGACCGAGCTGGAGCAACTCATCGGGAGGCTGCGCTCGGGAAAGAACACCGCCGTCGTGGGGCCGGCGGGATTGGGCAAGACGGCACTGGCGGCCGAGGCTGTGCGCGAGGTCGTAGGGAAGACGGCGGTCACTCTCGCCTGCAGCCCGTACCCGGATGGTGTCGTATTCCTTGACCTCTATAAGGATCGAGGCCAGGCGGAGCCGGCGTGGAACAACCTGGCCAACGCGCTGGAAGGAGCGGGATTCATGGGTACGTCTCCCGCCCGCGACCGTGCCACCGAGGCCTGCCGTGCTCGAAGCATCCTGGTGATCATCGAGGGAGGCGAGGAAGCGAGCGCCAACGAAGGCCGCGCCAGCATACCGGAGCTATCCAGCGTGCTCTCCCCGCAAAACCGCTGGCTACTGATGACCCGTGACAGCAGGCAAGCCAACCCAGCCGAGAGCGTGGAGTTGAAGGAGGCACTGCAACCAGGCGACGCCGCGGGGCTGCTCGACTCGCTCACAAAGGGCCGTGTAACCGGAGCAATCCGCGGCCGGGTGCTTGCGCTGCTGGAAGGCCATCCGCTGGCGCTCAACTGGGCTGGGAATCTGCTCGCGCGCGACGACGACGATCCCCGGCATCTGGCCGATGACTGGCAGGCGGGCGGGCTTGCGAGGCTCAGCGATCCGAAGAACGCCGGGCACACGCTGCAATGGCTCTTCAACCGGAGTGTTCGCGGCCTGGACGGCACGGCGCAGCGGCTTCTGGCAGCCGCGGGACTCCTGGCTCGCGCACCGTTTCCGCTCGCCGCGATGATGGCGGCTTTGCCTGACCAGAGCGAGGCAAGTGCCCGCGAAGCGCTCAAATCGTTGATCCACAGCGGTCTCCTGCGGAGGTCCGGAGAAGCGGACCACTGGGAGCTCACTCACGTGCTCGGCTACAGCTTCGCGAGGAAGGAAACCGGGTCCGACCCGGAGCTGCGCGACAGCCTGGGGCGCTGGCTGAGTGCCCAAATCGCGGAAGTGCTCGCGGGCGGCCGCGGCCGGGAAGGCGCGCTGCTGCCGCACGCGTTGGAGCATGGCGCGGCTCTCCTGCACACGGATGATGACCAGCGGCTGTGGGTCCCATTGGCGCGGGATCTCCTCTACGATGTATCGGATCGCCTCGAAGCACTTGGCCGGCTCGACCTGGTGGGCCTTGCACTGGGTGCGGTCGAGGACTGGCTGAAACGCTTTCCCGAAATCAAGGCTCAGCAACCTTACTGGCTGCGGGAGCGCTCTATCCTGATCAATGATCAAGGAGACATGCTGCGGGACCAGGGCGATCTGGCGGGCGCCCTCTCGGCCTTCAGCCAGTCGCTGGACGTGAGCCGACGACAGGCCCGGGCCGATCCCGATCCCCCGAACGCCGCTTGGCTGCGCGACCTGTGCATCAGGCATAACTAGCTTGGCGACGTGCTGCGGGTCCATGGCGATCTGGCGGGCGCCCTCCCGGCCTTCCGCGAGGCGCTGGACGTGAGACGTCGCCTGGCCCAGGCCGATCCCTCCAACGCCGGTTGGCAGCGCGACCTGAGCGTGAGCCAGGAAAAGATCGGCAACGTTCTGCGGGACCAAGGCGATCTGGCGGGCGCCCTTTCGGCTTTCCGCGAGTCGCTGGACGTGAGACGTCGCCTGGCCCAGGCCGATCCCTCCAACGCCGTTTGGCAGCGCGACCTGAGCGTGAGCCATAGCAATATCGGCGACGTGCTGCGGGACCAAGGCGATCTGGCGGGCGCCCTCCCGGCCTTCCGCGAGTCGCTGGACGTGAGCCGTCGCCTGGCCCAGGCCGATCCCTCCAACGCCGGTTGGCAGCGCGACCTGAGCGTCAG
>JBBRNB010000155.1:0-9585 GCA_038230535.1 Thermoanaerobaculia bacterium | reverse complement strand
CGACGTTTCACGCACCCCTGCCGGGGTGCCTTTTTATTCTCCGTCAAACCGGTGGCAACGCCTCCGGCGTGGCCACCGGCTACCTTCACGCACGCCTCCGGCGTGCTTTCGTTGCGCCTCGAAACGTCCAATCTCCAGTGCGCGGCGGCTTAGGCCGCCGCGCGTTATCGGTTATCCGTTGTCTGCGCTTCGCGCGTGTTGAGCCCGTACGAGACCACGCGCGACTGCGCGAACAACCGAGAACCGACAACGCGCACGAGCGCACCCTACTCACAATTCATCGACGTTCGCTCGAGCTCGTAACTGCGTGGTCCATGTCTCGACTTGCTGATCGAGCTGGCGGGAGCGAAGGAGAGTGCGGATTTCCTCGCGCACGCCGGCAAGGGGCTTGATGGGTTGACCATGCTCGACGCGTTGCTGCCGCCATGGGCCGTTGTAGTACGTGGCGATGTCGTCATTCGAGATGAAGATCAGCGGTGCGAAGCGTTCCTGGATGTACGCCTCCACCTGTAGCTGGCGCTTGATCTGCGCGCGCAGCTCATCGAGCGTCAGCTCCGCGTGCGCGAGCGCGGAGTCGAGATCGGCGGGCGAGGCGAAGCGGCGCCGGATCTCCGCCAGCCGTGCCTCGATCGAGTCCTTCGAGATGTCCTCCGGCGCAAACCGCTCGACGTCGCGGTATCGCAGCACCTGAGAGATCATCGCCTCGAGGACGTCGTGCCTGTATTCGTCGTCGCTCCTGCCTGCATCTCGCGGGAAGAGACGGACCTGCGCCAACTGTCTGACTTCGCTCTGCGTGAGCACCTGTTGATCGATCACCGCAGCGATCCGATCGACCGTCGCGGCGGGTGATGGCGCGGCAAGCGCGGTTGTGAAGAGGAGGGCAGCCAAAACCATGTATTGCGGAAGGCGAAGCGGCCACCGAGCGTCTGCGCGCGCAGGCGCGTCGAACAATTCAGCCCCTGGCTCTGCCAGGGGAAAATCGGCCGCAAATCCAGGTCGCTCCCGGTACCCCGCGCCGAGCGCGGGGCTGGATTGTTTCGCGCGCCTTCGCGCGCCACGCGTACCACCTGCGGTTGCTACCATGCAATTCAAGCCAGTCGCCGCCTCTCGAGAAACAAACGAGTTTCGCCCGTTCAGCCCCACAGCAATCTTGACACCTTCCCGCGCAATTCCTACATTCCCCTGAGCGTTAGCGGTCGGATAGCGAGATTGCTCGCCGCTCTCGTAACCCGTAATGGTCCAACACATCGAGCTCAACGGTGACGATCTCGACACACGCGCCCGCGAGGTGCTGCGCGAGATCATCATGCAGCACGTCGCTACGGGAGAGCCGATCAGCTCCCGTTCGCTGGCGAAGTGCGGCCGTTTCCAACTCTCGCCGGCCAGCCTCCGGAACGTGATGGCGGATCTCGAGGACCTCGGCTACCTGCAGCAGCCCCACACCTCGGCTGGACGGGTTCCCACGGACCGCGGCTACCGTTTCTTCATCGACAACCTCATGCGCTCGCGCACCCTCCCGCAACGCGACCGGGAGATGATCGACGACCAGGTCAGCCACGCAAACGAGATCGACGAAGTCCTTCATCTCGCCTCGCGCGTGCTGTCCAGGCTCAGCGACCAGGTGGGCCTGATCTTCATGCCCACGCTGTTGCAATTCACGATCCGAAGCATGGACTTCGTGGCCGTCGCCGACAGCAAGATCATGTGCATCATCGTCGGCCAGAACGGTGTGGTCGTGAACAAAATCATCGACACAACCCAGCCGTTCACCCGTGATGAACTGCAGAAGATCTCGCGCTACATCACCGTCGAGTTCACCGGGGTGACGCTCGACAACATCCGCCGGCGACTCATCCGGATGACCGAGGAGGAGCGGGCGCGGCATGACTCCATGATGCAGAAGACCATCTCCCTCGGTATCGAGGCGGTCAACGACGTCTCGCCCCTGGAGCACGAGCTGTACGTCGAAGGGGCGGCCTCGATTCTCACCAAGCCCGAGTTCTCGGACGCCATCTCCCTGCGCAAGACCTTCCTGGCTCTGCAGGAAAAAGAGAAACTGGTGGAGATTTTGAACTCGTGTCTCTCTGAAGAAGGACTGCAGATCCTCATCGGGTCAGAGAGCAGCTTTACGCATGTCTATAACTTCAGCATCGTGGCGCGGCGCTACGGAACCCAGGCCGCTCCGCTCGGCATGGTCGGCATCATCGGCCCGATGCGCATGGAGTACGCGCGGATGGGACCGCTGGTCGACTATCTCGGCCTGGCGCTCAGCCGCAAGATCGAAGAGGAACAGGAGCAACAGCTGTGAGCGATAACGAGAATCAGAGCGGCAACGCCGTCGATGACGACGCGTACATCATTGAAGACACCGGCGAGTCCGTGGCAGACATCGAGCACGAGATGGAGATCGCGGCTCAGGAGGCGGTGGAGGGGCGGCCTTCCGCTGTGCCGCAAGCCGAGGACTTCCGCGATCGCTACGTTCGTACGCTTGCCGACTTCGAGAACTTCCGCAAGCGTTCCGAGCGCGAGAAGATCGACTTCACGCAATACGCGCTCGCCGGCACGATCCGCGAGCTCCTGCCCGTGCTCGACAACTTCGACCGCGCACTCGAGCACGCCGAAGAAGGCGACGAGTTTCACAAAGGCGTCTCCCTCATCTACAAACAGCTCTTCGAGGTCCTGCAGCGTCACGGACTCAAGCCGATCGCAGAGTCGGGTGTTCGCTTCGATCCGAACTTTCACGAAGCGGTGGTGCGGGAGGAAGATCCCTCGGTACCGTCGCACACCGTCGTGGCCATACTCCAGAAAGGCTACTTCCTGCGCGACCGTCTTCTGCGGCCGGCCATGGTCAAGGTGGCCGTGGGGGGCGCGGAGGAGAGCGGGACCGCGGGCACATAACGCATGGCAAAGATCATTGGAATCGATCTCGGGACGACAAACTCCTGCGTCGCCGTCGTTGACGTCGCCACGCCGCAGGTAATGCCGAACCGGGAGGGGAGCCGCACCAGCCCTTCGGTGGTCGGCTTCACGGAAGACAGCGAACGGCTCGTCGGGCAGATCGCCAAGCGTCAGGCCATCACGAACCCGTTCAACACTGTCTATGCCATCAAACGGCTGATCGGCCGCAAGTACGACACCGATGAGGTCGCGCGCGCCAAGCAGATCCTCCCGTATCAGATCGTGCCGGCCGCGAACGGCGATATGAAGGTGAAGATCCGCGACCGTGAATACTCCCCTGAAGAGATCTCCGCGTTCGTGCTGATGGAGATCAAGGCCTTTGCCGAGGAGTTCCTCGGCGAGGCGGTCACCGAAGCGATCATCACCGTGCCCGCCTACTTCAACGACAGCCAGCGGCAGGCCACTCGCGACGCCGGCAAGATCGCCGGACTCGATGTTCTCCGCATCATCAATGAGCCGACCGCCGCCGCATTGGCGTACGGTATCGACAACAAACAGAACCAGCGTATCGCCGTCTACGACCTCGGCGGCGGTACGTTCGACATTTCCATCCTCAAACTCGAGGACGGCCTCTTCGAGGTGCTCTCCACCTCCGGCGACACCTACCTCGGCGGCGAAGACTTCGACAAACGGATCATCGACTGGATGATCGAAGGCTTCCTGCGGGATACCGGCATCAGCCTCGCCGACGACCGCATGGCCCTGCAGCGGCTGAAAGAAGCGGCCGAGCGCGCCAAACACGAGCTCTCTGTCTCCGAGGAGTCGCGCATCACTCTGCCGTTCATCTCCGCCGACGCCTCCGGCAGCCCAAAGCATCTCAACAACATCCTCACGCGGCGTGAGTTCGAGAAGATGGTCGAGGACCTGATCCAGAGGACCATCGACCCAGTCAATGACGCGCTGAAGCAGGCGGGGCTCACACCCAATGACATCGATGAAGTCGTCCTCGTCGGTGGCCAGACCCGCATGCCGCGCGTCGTCGAGGCCGTGCAGAAAGCGTTCGGCAAGGAACCGAATCGCAACATCAACCCCGACGAAGTCGTCGCCGTCGGTGCCGCCGTGCAAGCCGGCATCCTCCGTGGCGACATCAAGGACATGATCCTGCTCGACGTCACGCCGCTATCGCTCGGCGTCGAGACCCACGGCGGCGTCTTCACCAAAGTCATCGAGCGCAACTCCACCATCCCCACCAAGAACTCTCTGATCTTCACCACCGTGGCCGATCATCAGAGCAAGGTCACCGTTCACGTGCTGCAGGGCGAGCGCGAGTTCGCCCGCGACAACAAGTCCCTCGGCAAGTTCGACCTGGTGGGCATTCCGCCGGCACCGCGCGGCGTGCCGCAGGTCGAAGTCACCTTCGCCATCGACTCCAACGGCATCGTCAGTGTTACGGCGAGCGATCAGGCCACCGGTCAGTCCACCGGCGTGCAGATCAACCCCGCCGGCGGCCTGTCGAAGGACGAGATCGACCGGCTCGTCAGCGAAGCGGCGGAGCACTCGCGCGTCGACGCTTCGCGCCGCGAGACGCGCATGCTGCAGAACAAGCTCGAGGGGATGATTTACACAAACGAAAAGGTCTTTCGCGAGTTCGGCAAGATGCTGAATGACGAAGACCGTGACAAAGTCCAGAAGTGCATTTCGAAAGCGAAGGAGTCGGTGCTCTCGGAGGAGAAACAGCGTCTCAATGACGCCATGTACGAGCTGCAGACGGCCTCGCGTATCCTTACCAGCGTGATGCTCTACAACCCGTTGAAGATGAACATCCCCGGCGAGACCACGTAACCAGTGTGACGATGGCAACGACAGAAAAACGTGACTACTACGAAGTCCTGGGATTGGCTCGCGAAGCCACCCTCGATGACATCAAGAAGGCATACCGCCGTCTGGCGGTGAAGTTCCACCCGGACAAGAATCCGGGCGATGCCAACGCCGAGGAGAAGTTCAAGGAAGCCGCGGAAGCCTACGGCGTCCTCTCCGACGAGGAGAAGCGCGCGAAGTACGACCGCTTCGGTCATCAGGCAGTCGGAGGCGGCGGTTTCGATCCGAGCCAGTTCGCCGACTTCGGCGACATCATCGGCGATCTCTTCGGCTTCGGCGATATCTTCGGTACCGGTCGCCGCCGCGCCACGCGTGCCACCCGCGGCAACGACCTTCGCTACGACCTGACGCTCGAATTCGAGGAAGCTGTCTTCGGCAAGGACATCACCATCGACGTGCCGCGCATCGCTACCTGCGAGGCCTGCAAGGGTAGCGGCGCCCGGGCGGGTACCCAGCCGGTTACCTGTGCAGGCTGTGCCGGCCACGGACAGGTGCGCTATTCACAAGGCTTCTTCGCCGTGGCCCGCACCTGCCCGCAGTGCGGCGGTGCCGGGAAAGTCATCAAGGATCCGTGCGCGAAATGCGATGGCGCCGGCCGCGTGCGCGAGGAGAAGACGCTCTCGGTCAAAGTGCCGGCCGGCATCGACGAAGGCTCCCGCCTGCGCGTCACCAGTGAAGGGGAAGCGGGCGTCAACGGCGGCCCGCGAGGCGACCTCTACGTCTTCCTTTCGGTCAAGGCGCATGCGAAGTTCACTCGCAAGGACTACGACATCCATTCCGACCAGGCCATCACCTTCACCCAGGCCGCCCTCGGCGCGGAAGTGCAGACCGACACGATCGACGGCGCCGAGTCGTTGCGGGTCCCCCCGGGCACGCAGCCCAATCAGGTCTTCCGCCTGCGCGGCAAAGGCGTCCAGTTCCTCCAGGGACCCGGCCGCGGCGACCACTACGTCCACGTCTCCGTCCGCATCCCCACCACGCTCGACGATGCCCAGCGCGAGTTGCTCGTGCGCTATGCCGAAGCCGAGGGGGAGACGCCGCTGCACGACAAAGGCGTGTTCGGCAAGGTGAAGGACTTCTTCACCAACCCGTAGATTCAGGGTTGGAGAACGTTTATCCGCAGATTACGCAGATAAAGACAGACTTGAAGGCGATGCATGCCTTTCATCTGTTTTCCTCTGCGTAGTCTGCGGGATAAAGCCTCTCGTTGCTACAATCCCCCCCGTGGCCGACCAGACCTTCTCCCAATGGCGCCCCCACCCCTGGCATGGACTGCCCGTTGGCTCCGATCCGCCCACGGTTGTCAACGCGTACATCGAGATCACGCCGTTCGATCTCATCAAATACGAGGTCGACAAGGCGTCGGGGTACCTTCGCGTCGACCGGCCGCAGAGGACGTCTTCGCAGCCGCCGGCGCTCTACGGGTTCATCCCGCGCACGTACTGCGGTTCGCGCGTGGCGGCGCTGACGCCGGTGACGAAGCGGGGGGATGGCGATCCGCTCGACATCTGCGTCCTCAGTGAACGTCCGATTGCCAAGTCGGAGATCATCCTTCCTTCGCGTGTCATCGGCGGACTGCAGCTCGTCGACGGCGACGAGGCCGATGACAAGATCATCGCTGTGCTGCAGGGTGACTACGTCTGGGGCAAGGCGCACGATCTGAGTGATGTCCCTGCGGTGCTCGTCGAACGGCTGGAGCACTATTTCTCGACCTACAAGCTCGTGCCAAGCGAGCCGGCGCGCATTCGGGTGTCCGGTTCTTATGGCTACAAGCATGCCGCGCTGGTGGTGCAAGCGGCGATGGAAGACTACGACGAGTTGTTCGGCGCACGGGCGTGAAGGACTTCATACTCGAGATCTCCTTCGACGCGTGCGCCGGCTCACTCGAGGATCTCGTCCAGTCGCGGCTCTATCTGACGCCATCGGCCGGCAGCTCGTCGATCGAGAGCAACGGCACTACGATCATCTCCGCATACTTTGACGACGCCGTTGAGCGCGATCACGCCGCGCGCGAACTGGCCGAGGTCGAAGGCATCGAGTTGCACGCTACCGATCGTGAGCGCGTCGACTGGCTCGATCGCTATCAGCAGTCACTCGAGCCGCTCTTCATCGGCGACCAATTCATCGTCGCGCCCGACGCGGCACTGATCCCCGCGGACACGCAACGCCACGCCCTGGTCGTGCCGCAGGAGCAGGCCTTCGGCACGGGCTCGCATGAGACGACGTCGCTCTGCATCGAGATCCTGGAGACGCTCGATGTGACGGGGACGCGCGGACTCGACATCGGCGCCGGCAGCGGCATCCTCGCGCTGGCCATGTGCCGGCTCGGCGCGGAGCAGGTGATCGCTTTCGACAACGACCCGGACGCCTTCGCCGCGCTCCGCGACAACCGGCTTCGTAACGATATCGACGGCGGGCGGATGCCGGTCTTCATCGGCAGCGTTGACGCGCTCCGCGGTGGTCTGTTCGATATCGTGACCATGAACATCATCCCCGAGGTCATCGTCCCGCTGCTGGGAGAGGTGAAGGCGCACGTTGGCGGATCGCTCATCCTCAGCGGCATCCTGGTGATCAAGCGCGACGACGTCGTCCTCGCCTGCGGCGAACATGGTTTCGCGCTCGCCGAGGAACGAACGAGAGGGGAGTGGTGGGCGGGGAGATTCACGTGCAGGTGACATGCGACTGGGGCGTGAACGCCCTGGTGAACGTACCGCGCGGTGCGGTGGTGGTGGTCGTCGACGTCTTCTCGTTCAGCTCCGCGGTCACCATCGCCTGCGGACGCGGCGCGCGAATCTATCCATGCCCTTGGAGCGGCGAGCGCGCTGCCGCGCTGGCGGAGGCGGAAGGGGCGCGGCTGGCATCGAAGACACGCGAGACTGCCTTCAGCCTATCGCCGTCAGCATTGCGCGCGATTCCGCACGGAACGCGTATGGTGCTCCCCTCGCGCAACGGCTCGTCGATCGCGTTTGCGGCGCAGGAGGCCGGCTTCGCGAACATCGTCGCCGGCTGCCTTCGCAATGCCGCTGCGGTAGCCCGGTGGATTGGCAAGAGCCCCGCGGCGGTCATTGCCTGTGGCGAACGCTGGCCCGACGACTCTCTCCGCTTCGCGATCGAAGACTGGCTCGCTGCCGGTGCGATCATCGCCCGGCTGCCGCACGGCCGCTCGCTCGAAGCCGAATCCGCGGTATCCGCATTCGAGACCCTGCGCGGCAATGTTTCCGTCGCGCTGCGTGGCTCAATCTCCGGCCGTGAGCTGATCGACGCCGGCTGGACGGACGACGTCGGCATGGCCTCCGAGCTCGACGCGGACGAGACTGTTCCCATTCTCGACGGTAACGCTTTCCGCGCCGCGCGGTAAACTTCCCTCCATCATGAACCAGATCAGCGACCGTCTGCGTGGCCTCGTACAGTCTGACATCCGCCGTATGTCTCGCGAATGCGAGCGCGTCAGCGGCATCAACCTCGGGCAGGGCATCTGCGACCTTCCCACCATTCCTGAGCTCGTCGATGGCGCCTGCGACGCCATCCAGACGAACAAGGCCACCTACTCGAAGTTCGAAGGGATCGATCCTCTGCGCGAAAAGATCGCCCGGAAGATCGAGCGCCACAACGGCTTCAAAGTCGACCCGGCCACCGAGATCGTCGTCACCGTCGGCTCCACCGGCGGGTTCGCCACGGCCATGATGGCCACGCTCAACGCCGGCGACGAAGTGATCCTTTTCGAGCCCTACTACGGCTATCACCTGAACACGCTCAAGGTCCTGGGCGCGGTGCCTAAGTTCGTTCCTCTCTACGCCCCCGACTGGACCATCGACTTCGATGCCTTGCGCGCGGCGTTCGGCCCGAAGACGCGCGGCATCGTCGTCTGCACGCCGTCGAATCCGTGTGGCAAGGTCTTCACCCGCGACGAGTTGGAACGGATCGGCGCGCTCTGCCACGAGTTCGGTGTGTGGGCGTATACCGACGAGATCTACGAATACATCGTCTACGACGGCCGGCGTCATGTATCGATGGCCTCGATCGAGTCGTGCCGCGACGTCACCATCACCATCAGCGGATTCTCCAAGACCTTCTCCGTGACCGGCTGGCGCATCGGCTACGTGACCGCCGATCCCCGTCTCATCACATCGATCGGCCTGCTGAACGATCTCTTCTACATCTGCGCCCCGACGCCGCTGCAGTGGGGAATCTCCCGCGCTCTCGATGCCGGCGACGACTACTACGCCGATCTCTGCGCCGGCTACGCCAAGAAGCGCGACATGCTCGCCGATGCGCTCTCCGAGGCCGGCTTCACGCCGTCGATTCCCCAGGGCGCCTACTACATGCTCGCCAAGATCCCGGACGAGTTCCGCGACGACAAGGAAGCCGCTCAGATACTGCTCGAAACCACCCGCGTCGCCTCCGTCCCAGGCTCCGCCTTCTTCGTCTCCGACGCCGGCAAACGGATGCTCCGCTTCTGCTACGCGAAGGATTTCGAATCGTTGGAAGAAGCGTGCAAGCGGCTGCGCGCGTTCAAGCCGGCGAGGGTGTGATTGTCGAAAAAGCACCACAGAGGCTGTGCCTCTGTGGTGACTGGAGATTGGACGTTTCTCGGCACCCCAACGGGGTGCGTGAGGATAGCCGGTGGCAACGCCTCCGGCGTGGCCACCGGCTACCTTCACGCACGCCTCTGGCGTGCTTTCGTTACGCCACGAAACGTCCAAACTCCAGGCCACAGGGGCTGTGCCTCTGTGGTGACAGGAGATTGGACGTTTCTCGGCACCCCAACGGGGTGCGTGAGGGTAGCCGGTGGCCACGCCGGAGGCGTTG
>JBBRNB010000154.1:0-10279 GCA_038230535.1 Thermoanaerobaculia bacterium | reverse complement strand
AGAAGGCAGAAGGCAGAAGGCAGAAGGCAGAAGGCAGAAGGCAGAAGGCAGAAGGCAGAAGGCAGAAGGCAGAAGGCAGAAGGCAGAAGGCAGAAGGCAGAAGGCAGAAGGCAGAAGGCAGAAGGCAGAAGGCAGCAACGGTGGCCGAGCGAAGCATTTCTGCTTTCTGCTTTTCTTGAATTTTCACGGTAACCCTGTGGTTTGGGGACGGATGCGGCGGTTCCTTGTCTTTCTCGTTCTCCTAGCTCCGGTGGCTGCCGTCTGTGCTCAGGACTTGCGCCTCGACTACCAGCGCGAATCGCTCATCGGAACCTACCGCCACTACACGCAATACGTCGACGGGCTACTGGTCATCGGCGGCGAAATGATCGAGCGTGTCGAGCGGGATGGCAGCATCCGCGAGTTGCATCGCGCCATCGCCAGGCCGGCGCCGAAACATACGCTGATCGCGAAAAGCGATGCGTTGGCGAGCGTGCCGGCGGGCGCGTTGCGTGACCAGCAACTCGTCGCCGTCAACATCGGCGGTGAAGCGCGGCCGGCATGGCGCCTCGTCGTCGAGCAGAATCCGCACGAGCCGGTGGCGCACTACATCGATGCGGTGACCGGCGCGCTCCTTCTCTCGCAGCCGCTCTTCGCCAGGATCACGGCGAAGGGACGAGTCTTCGATCCGAATCCGGTAGCGAAATTGAATGATCCGTCGCTTCGCGATCAGAGCGATTCCGCGGCCGCGGTGCCTGACGCCGCGTACTCGCTCGTCGATCTGCTCGAGCTCAATCCGACCGGCATGCTGGCGGGTCCGAACGTCCGGATCGTCGATGCCGATCCACCCTCCACGCCTCACGCCGATGCCTCGCAACCTCTCCTCTTCGACCGCAGTCAGCCGCAGTTCGAAGAGGTCAACGTCTACTTTCATATCGATCGTGGCCAGCGCTACATCCAGTCCCTCGGCTACGTTGGGGCGAGACGGATCGTTCCTTACGCGATCCCGGTCGATCCGCACGCGCTTTCCGGTGCCGACAATTCGATCTACGTCGGGAGCACCGTGCATGGGCAGGGCACGCTCTATTTCGGCGATGGTGGTGTCGACGATGCTGAGGATTCCGACATCGTGCTGCACGAGTTCTTCCACTCGGTTCAGGATTCGATCGCACCGTCCGTCTTCTTCGGTCTCTCGTCGAGTCAGTCCCGTGCCATGGGCGAAGGCTTCAGCGACTACTGGGCGTATTCGTCGAACTATGAGCCCGGTCTCGGTACAGGCCGCGACCCGTACTGCATCGCAGACTGGGATGCGCGCTGCGGTGGCGATGATTCGTCGCAGGAATGCGGCTATCCGGTTGGTGCCGGCTGTCTCCGGCGCGTCGACGGCACGAAGACGATGAACGACTTCATCAATGCCGAGGTCTCGGGGTCGGAGCATAAGAACGGCGAGATCTGGTCGTCGGCGCTGCGCGAGATCTTCGATGCCCTGGTCCGCCGTCACGGCGTCGCCGACGGCCGCCGGACGGCCGATACGCTCGTGCTCGAGTCGATGTTCGGCGCGCCCTCGGATCCAACGTACGCCGTGATCGCAGGCAAGCTGCTCGACGCTGACCGCGCGCTCAACGGTGGAGCGCATGCGAGTGCAATCTGCTCCGCCTTCATCGCCCGCCTGATTCTCGACAGCACAAGCTGCGATGCCGCGCCACACGGTGAAGTGACGTTGTTCCAGTCACCGCAGCACGCGCTGTCCATTCCGGACAACACCCCGGCCGGTATTACGTCGACGTTGGACATCACCGACAGCCGGGCGATCGACCGGCTTTCTGTCAGCGTGAATGTCGCTCATCCATCGCGGGGCGATCTGCAGATCGTGCTCACGAGCCCGGACGGCACCACGGTAATCCTGCAGAACCCTTCCGGCGACCGCTCGCCGGCAGCGCAGGTGACCTACGGAGTCGACGCCGATCCGGCCGATCGACTCGATATCTTCCAGGGACGTATCGCGAATGGGCGGTGGACGCTCACGGTCCGCGATCTGCAACCACAGAACAGCGGGACGCTCATCTCGTGGTCGCTCGGAATCACATTCGCCGGGGACGTCGCTGCGAAGACGCGGCCGTCGTCGTTTGCGCCGCGCAAACATATCGCGGCTGTCGCTCACGCTCCCGGCGCTTTCGGCACAAGCTGGCAGACTGATGTTCGCCTCTTCAACGGGGGCCCATCGGCAGCCAAGGTCACGGCGATCTTCACACACGCCGGCGAGGAGGGTTGGAATCACTTTGCGGCAGTGCAACTGTCGATCGCGCCGGCGCAGGTTGTGGCGCTCGATGACGTCGTAGCGGCGGCGATGCAGACGAGCGGCGCCGGCCAGCTCGAGTTTCTTGGCGACACCGGCGCCCTTCTCATCACCAGCCGCACCTACACACGAGCGGGCGGCGGAACACTTGGTCAGTTCATCCCGGCGGTCAGCACGACAGATGCATCGACTCTCGCCTATGTGCCGCAGATCCAGGCCGCGGCTGATTTTCGAACCAACACCGGCTTCGCGGAGGTGAGCGGAAACAGCGGCACCGTCCGCGTGACCTTGTTTGATGCCGCGACCGGCGTGGCCGTTTCCCAGAACGATTTCGCGGTCGTGCCGTTCGACCAGTTGCAGTTCCCCGCGACGGGTGCCGCGCTGATGACCGCCGAGATGCGCGTCGTCAGCGGCGATGCGCGGATCGCCGCGTACGGCTCGGTGATCGACAACCACAGCGGCGATCCGATCTATGTTGCCGCCATGGTTCCCCATTCCGGGGAGTACGTCGCGCCGGTGATCAGCCAGCCCGGCGTGAACACCCTCTGGCGCAGCGACGTCTTTCTCAGCGCCGTCGGCGACATTGGAGGCAGCTTTGATCTGACGTACGTCGATGCCGTGTCCGGCGAGAAGATCACGAAGCACGGCACCGTGGCCCCGCACCAAGCCATCCGGCTCGATGACGTCGTTGGCAACTACTTCGGCCGGCCTAATGGGCTTGGCGCCGTTCGCGCCGATCTCTCCGGCAACCTGGTCGCCACCTCGCGCACCTTCACCTCTTCCAGCAGCGGCACGTACGGACAGTTCATCCCACTGAAAGCGATTCCGGACGCCCTGCCTGCGGACCCGGCTGCCCGGCGTCAGCTTCTGCACATCGAACGATCCTCATCCTTCCGCACGAACCTCGGCGCAATCAACCCGACCGATAGTATCCAGGTGCTTCGTTTCACGCTCTACGATGCTTCCGGCCATTCCCTCGGCAGCACGGAACGAACGCTCGCGCCACTCCGGGTCGTGCAGTTCCCTCTCGATGCGCTGACGTCGTCACAGTTCATCGACGGCCGCGTCGAGACACAGGTCATCACCGGCTTTGAACTGACGGTGGCGTGGGCGTCCGTCATCGACAACGTTACCGGCGATCCGATCTTCGTTCCAGCACAGTGATCGGAGCGGTGTTGTATTCTTCAGGGCCATGCCCATGACTCAAACCGAGCCACAGACGCTCGCCCAGGTGCCGTTCAAAGTCCTCGATGAGACGCTGCGGCAGCTTCGCAGCACGCGCAACGACATCATCCGCTACGGTGTCTGGAACACCCGCAACCTGACGGACGACGAGTTCAATCACGCCGACGACCGCAAGCTCCTCGGCTACTTCCGGCAGGACCTGCTGGAGACCCGCTTCCTCTCCAAAGGACGGCGCATCGACCTGATCCAGCTCTGGCACTGGTTCGACGACCAGATGACCGGTACCGAGCCGATGCTGATCAACGGCGAAGAGCACTTCGTAAACGTTCAGGACAAGGACCTCGACAAGGTGCGCAAGCGCATCTCGGAGATCCAGTCCTTCCTGCCCACGTTGCGGGGCGACGACCTGGAAGCGTTCAAACGCGTCAAGTACAAGCTGCGCCGCACGGTCCTGCGCCTGACCTACGACCTTCACCACCTCTTCAAGCGCCTGGAGAAATACCGGAAGAACTTCGGCGGCCCGATCGCTCCGCGCCTGGAGCACCATCTTCTGCCGGAAGTTGCCGTGGAGATGCCCGAGCCGCCGCCGGACGGGGACCACGAAGAGGAGTGAGGGTCAGTGAACGTATTCGCTCAGGAGTCTGATGTGATCGGCTGCCGGCGTACCGGCCAGCTTTCGCACGAGCCTCTGGTCGGCGGTGATACAACGAACGTTGAGTCTCGCTGCAAGAGCGACATATGAGGCGTCATACGCGCTCAGTCCGGTTGCCAGCGCAAGCTCAATCGCGTCGCGAGCGAGGCTTTCATTCGTATAGGTTATAAATGGCGACGCGACGATCTTCTCAATGATCTCAATTGCCAGCCCCCGTTTCATCTCTCCTCTGCTGACGAGTTTCCAGAGGATATTGGCAGACTCCGCGAACAGCAGATCGGGAGCGGCGAGCTTTGCGCCCGATGCTCGTAATTCAAGCGCGACGGCAAAGTCTTCTTCGGGAACGTACCACTTGACGACTACGCTGGCGTCGACCACCCATAACGTCAACGTTCGCGATCCTCGCGCAGCAACTCCGTGATGTTGGAGAACCGCTGTCCGCTGCGACGAAGCTCTTCGAAAATACGGTCGGCATCTGCCCAGGTCCTCCGCCAATCCTGGGCGGCCGCCTCGTGCAGAATCGCTTTCAGCTCCGCTTGAAGCGAGCGCTTGCTGTCATGCGCCCGCTTCTTCAGCGCGGTCATCGTTTCTTCGTCGAGATCTCTGATCAGAACATTCACGATATCAAAATGATATCACCCCACGTTGTAGTCGCTCTGCTGCCCGTCTACGACGTCGACCTGCACCGTATTCGTCACGTTGTTTGTTCCGTCGAGAATCTGTAGCGAGTAGTGACCCGCGATGAGATTACGGATCGGCATCGCGCCGGGTAAGACCTTGATGATTCCCTGCGTGAAGGAGTTCATTCCCCAGGTGCTGCCTGACGAATCAACGAGCCTGACATTGATCGGGGCCGACGCCTTCGAATGCAGGACGATAGTTCCCCCCGGCGAGAAACGGACGGTCTGCTGCGACGGCGAAGTCATCGGGATGGTCTGTGAGGCGTAGTTCCGCGCCGCCACCGTGACCTGGTAGGCGCCGGGGGAAAGCGACAACGTGACGATTTCTTTGCTGTTACCGAACATGCCGCTTTGCGTCGATATCTCGTTCCCCTGAGAGTCGACGACGCGCATGACGCTAAACGTCAGCGGAGTGTTGTCGCGGGTGTCGATGGCGCGAATCGTGATGCCGTCACTCGGCGAGAGCTGGAACTGAACATCATCCGGCGCGGAGTCGCCGATCGAGATCCGCTTTATAGCGTTGCCGTAGCTGGCTTTATCTGCAGAGATCTGATAATTGCCGGCCGCAACATTGTCGATGGTGAAGTTTCCGCTCGTATCAGTCTGCGTGGTTCGGCTGCCGAGGGGTGTCTGTCCGGTTGCCTGGAGCTCCACGGTGGTCAGGTTCAGCGGGTTCGTGGTGGTGGCATCAACCACATGACCGTGGAGAGTCACCACTTTGATGGTGATATCGAAGGTATCCGACCCGTGTACTTCATATTGAGTCGAGAACGGGCTCAAGCGCTCCATATCCATCGCCTGCACGCTGTACGTGCCATCATCGAGGCCGCTCAGCGAATAGTGCCCGGCCGCGTCTGCCTGTGTGCTGGCCGTGGTCTGACTTTTCCCGCCCCGAGGGATGAAGAGTACCGAGGCATTCGCGAGCGGCGCTCCGTTCCTGGTGATGCGGCCCTGGATCACCGTATTCGAGACGAAGTCGATGTCGACCTGGGCAGTCCCGCCGGGCTCGAGCTCCACGGACTTCGGCGCCGCCGACTTGCTCGACCCCCCGAACATCGCGCCGGTGCGCGCGGAAACGCGGACGGTCCCAGGAGGCGCTCCCTCGATGCGGAAGTTCCCGGCAGCGTCGACCGGCGCCGACGCATTACCGCCGCCGCCGAACGGGCCACCTCCGCCGCCGCCTGAGACGACGGCGGAGACAGTCGCCTGGTCGAGCTCCTGGGCCGTCAGGCCGTTGACGTGACCGGTGATCACGCCACCGCTCTTCAAAATGACGCGCACGGGTCCCGACGTCGAGATGTCGACGTCGCGAAGAGTGTTCGGTGCAAAGCCGTTCTTGGATGCCGTGAAGGTGAAGTGCCCTGGAGCCAATCCCTCGATGGTAAAGACGCCGCCGCCGTCAGTGCGCCCTTCGTGGGCGCCGTCCATCTCGCTTGCGGACATCGCCCGCACGGTGGCGTCGGGGATCGGTACGCCGCCGTCCGTGACGACGGAACCGGTCACAGTCATCCCGTTCGAGAGCTGCGCGTCGAGAGTGGCGTCCTTGCCGCTGGTGATGGTCACGGCCTTCTGCACCGCTATGTAACCGCTCTTTGAAAAGGTGAGCGTCATCTCTCCGGGTTCGAGCGAGTCTATGCTGTATTGACCGCTCGGGTCGGTCGTCGCTCCGTTGCTTGTTGCGTCGAAGCGCATCACGCGCCCGCCACCGCCGCCCATCGGATTGTTGCCCACTGCCACGCCTGCGAGCGGAGTGCCGTCCGCGGCTGTGACGCGGCCGGTCAGCTTCGATCCGGTCTCGACGTCGACTTCGACGTCCGGCGTTGTCTTGCCATCCTCGACCTCGATGTTCGCGACGCGCGCAGTCGTGTAGCCGGGCGCGTTCACCACCACCTGCGTCGGGCCGGATTTGATGCCTTCGAGTACGAAGGAACCGTCGTCGCTGGTGAACTGCTTCTGCATCGGAGGCATCATCATCATCATGCCGCCGCCGCTTCGCGAGGTCGTTACCCCCGCCTGGAACGACGTCACCGGCTGATGCGAGCTCTTGTCGACCACGTGTCCGGTGATCCGCCCGCCCGCCGGCAAATCGATCAGAAGGTCTCGGGCCGGCGCGGTCACCTGGCGAATTTCCTGGATGAACGACTCCTGCTTATTGATGCTCAGCATCATCTGGCCGGGCGTGAGGTCGCTGATCGTGAAGGAGCCGTCGGGGGCCGTCACCGAGGCGGACATGCCGTCCTGGGAGATGGTGCGGACGTCAATGCCTTCCAGCCCTGCGCCGCCGCGGGTGATCCGGCCGGAGATCGCCACACCCGGATCGAGTGTTACCTCCACTGGCTTCGCTGCAGCATCGACTCGGTTGGCTTTGACGGTCTTTGCCGAGAATCCTTCGCGGCGAAAGTCGATGTCGTACGTGCCCGGCTTGACCCGGATCGAGAATGTTCCATCGCTGCCCGTCCGGATGACATCCTCGTGGTGCTGATTCTGCATCGTGTTCATGACGATGCGCCGGATCCCGCCTCGTGCGTCGGCCGCTGATTCGACCGCCTCGACGGCGACGCCCGACAAAGGCTTCTTGTCCTTGTCGGTGACCTTGCCTGTAAGTGCGACGCCGCGCGGAATCGTGATCGTTACTCCGGTTCTCTTCTCTCCGGCTGCGAGCTTCAGGGATGGCGACTTCGCTCCGGGAAACCCGCGCTTGAGTGCGTCGACCTGAATGTCCGCGTCCGTCTCGACATTGCGAAGGACAAAATGGCCGTCTGGCGCGCTGTACCCATCGCTCGTGTTGACCCCGCGCATCATCATCATGTCGAACCTGTCGTTGCGCGTGGCCAGCCGGGTGGACACTTGCGCCGCGGCTACCGGCTTGCTGTTCTCGTCGATGACGGAGCCGCTGATGCGGCCGCGCGCTGTGGCGTAGAGCGCCTTCTGCGCGGCATCTGCTGCTTTCAGATTTACCGGCTGCGCGCCGTTGATGACGTATCCCGGCCGTGTGGGCCTCACGTCGTAGGTGCCCGCGAAGACCGGCCCGATCGTGAAGTTTCCCTTGGCGTCGGTGAAGGCATCGATGGAGGCGTCGCCGCGATAGGCCCGGCGGCGGCCGCCGGTGGCGATGGAAGAATGGGCCAGGGCGATCCGTGCCCCGGCAATAGGTAGTTGCGACTTCACGTCCCGAATGCTTCCACCGACCGTGGCCCCTTTGGTCAGCTTGACGGTCGCGACCGCGTCGCTGGTCCGTGCCCGTTCGCCGATACGGTTTCCGACACGCGCCTCGATGATCTCCCAATCTTTCCGGGCATGTGCGATGGCGAAGGTTCCGTCGGCCGCGGACTTGCCGGCCGGCCAGCCATCGAGAACGATCAGTGCGTCAGCCACGGGCGTCTGTCCGTCTTCGGCGACGACACGGCCTTTGATCGCCATTCCCGTGGACATCGAGAAGTCCGGTCCCTTCTTCGCTCCGGCCTGGCCGAGCGTTTCTTCGACCATGGCGTAGTCGGGATGAATCACGTAGAGGCGGACGGCCCATTTGGTTATGTCCGGAGCGCTGTAGTGACCGTCCGCGTCGGTC
The DNA here is from genome assembly GCA_038230535.1 of Thermoanaerobaculia bacterium. Lineage (GTDB taxonomy): Bacteria > Acidobacteriota > Thermoanaerobaculia > Gp7-AA8 > Gp7-AA8 > JADGNZ01. The sequence continues at coordinate 1,919 of JBBRNB010000154.1, read as the reverse complement.
TTCGTCGTGTACTCGGCGTTACCGAGGATGATGATGGTCGCGTTCGCGACCGGCTTGCCGTTCGCGGTGATCGTCCCACGCACAGGTGCGGCTTGCGTCAGCAGGATCGCGCCGATGTCGTCATCGGCAACGACCCGGATGCCGGACGGAGCGTAGCCGGCGGCCTCGACCCGTAAGTCGGCGACCGTCTGATCCTTCGGAACATCGAAGGTGAACTTGCCGCCGGAGTCGGTGTTCATCGTCGCGATCGGCTTCCGCTGCGGCTCGTCCGAGAGCAGGCGTGGTCCCGCCGAGGCGATCGGCTCCAGCGCGAAGAGCGAGACCTTCGCCCCGGTAATCGGCTTCCCGTCGATGTTGATGACGGTTCCGGCTACAGCCGCATGCAGCGGCGCAACCAAAGACAGCAACACGACCGAGACGCAGAACAGCCGGCGGATTACACGCATGGATCTTCTCCCGTTGACGATGGATATACGAACTCTAGACGAAGAATGCTGAACCGCGTTCTGACGTTTGGCCCGACATGCCAAGGATGCCGGTACGAGGGGAGAAGCTGCGGAAGCGGCTGGATACGCTCGTGGCGACATTCGACATCTCGACGATCGAGCCCGATCCTCTGCAACTTGTCCTCCGTTACGACGATCCCGCTGACCAGGAGATCGCAGGCCTGCTGGCCGCCGCCTTTGCCTACGGCCGTGCCAACATTGTCGTCGCCAATGTCGGACGCGTGCTCGACCGTATGGCTCCCTCTCCAGTACGCTACATGACCACGTTTGTTCCCGCCGAGGGCAAACAGAGGTTCCAAGGCTTCACGCATCGCTTCCACAAAACCCCTGAGTTGGTGGCCCTTCTCTCTTGTATCGCCGCCGCCCTCCGTCAGCACGGCACGCTGGGCGCCCTCTTCCGCCTCGGCTACCACGACGATGACCCCGACATCGCCCCCTCGCTGACCCGCTTCGTCGAAGCGCTGATCGGCGAACGCCGGACAAAGGCGCTCGACTACCTCCTCACCTCCCCCGCCAACGGCTCCGCCTGCAAACGAATGAACCTCTTCCTCCGCTGGATGGTCCGCCGCACCCCCCCGGACCTCGGCATCTGGACCTTCGTCGACCCCTCGAAGCTCGTGATGCCCGTCGACACCCACGTCCACCGCATCGCCACCTTCCTCGGCCTGAACAACCGGAAGTCCGCCGATTGGAAAGCCGCGCGGGCGCTGACGGACCGGCTCGCCAAGTTCGACCGCGCCGATCCGGTACGGTATGACTTCGCGATCTGCCGGTTGGGGATTCTCGATCTGTGCAGCCGGAGGAGGCGGAAAGAGAACTGCGATGTGTGTTTGCTGAGGGATGTGTGCCGGTTCCCGGTGACATAGCGATGGGCCACCTGTAATTTACGGCGTCGCATAAAATCCGCGGTGCGAAGTGATGCGTGTGACGCGCAAAGATGCTGAATGCTTCGATCGCCGTTTCACTCCAGTTAGAATGTTATCAGTCAGCTCTGCTTTGATGTCAGTGAGGCGTAAGTAGTTTCGCGGCGACGACACCGCAATAATCCGTCCGAGAGTTTTGCATGACCGCTCCGACGAAGCCCACAATCAAGCGTCTCTTCGCGATGTCTGGCAATCGGTGTGCGTTTCCGAAGTGCTCCAAAGCGATTGTTGACAGCGCAACGGGCGCGATCACTGGTCACGTTTGCCACATCAAAGGGGCGAAGCCCGGCGGTCCGAGGTACGACCCACAGCAGTCTGACGACGAGCGGCATGGTTTCACAAATCTCATCCTGAGGTGCGTGCCCCATCACTCAATCATCGATTCAGATGAAGAGTCCTACACGGTGGAGCGACTTATTCGTATGAAGGCCGATCACGAGGCGTCATCCGAGAATGCCGGAGAACTACCTGACGATCTCGCCGTCCTTCT
>JBBRNB010000153.1:0-10324 GCA_038230535.1 Thermoanaerobaculia bacterium | reverse complement strand
TCGATCCTCCCCCTCAAGGGGGAGGAGGAAAGGCATCGGTCTCACGTTGAGGTCACCCAGCTCCGTGACCTCAACGTTCCGGCCCACCAACTGTTACCTATGTTCCCGGTCTAAAGTGTTACCTATGTTCCAGGTTGCACAACGAAGTGCGGGTGAGGGGCTAAAGTTAAGGGCATTGACCTGTCATCCTGAGGCTGCCGCAGCCGCGTGGGTGGCGGGGTGGGCGGAGCGGCGGAGGACGCCGAAGGACCCCCCAACTACAGGCGGGGAGGGAGGTGGCGTGCATAGACAACAGAGCCCCCAACCTACCCGCAACAAGGGAGGGGGTCCTTCGCCGTCCTACGCCGCTCCTCCCACCCACCTCCCACGCGGCTCCGGCAGCCTCAGGATGACAGTTGTCTGCGAGATAATCTCTCTCAGCACCATGTCCCTCACCCACTTCCACCCCGTCCTCCAACGCTGGTTCTCCGAGACACTCGGCACGCCCACCACCGTCCAGCTCCGCGGATGGGAAGCCATCCGCGAACGCCGTCACACCCTCATCTCCGCGCCGACAGGATCCGGAAAAACGCTGGCCGCCTTCCTCACCGCACTCGACGATCTCTACGTCGAGGGCCTGCAGGGACCGCTGCCGGATGAAGTCCGCGTCGTCTACATCTCGCCGCTGAAAGCGCTCAGCGCAGACATCCACAAGAACCTCGCCGAGCCCCGGCGCGGCATCCGTCGGATCGCCGAGGAGATGGGGCTGGAGGCGCCGCGCATCACCGCCGCGGTCAGGACCGGCGACACCACCCAATCCGAGCGCGCGGCCATGCTGCGCAAACCGCCGCACATCCTCGTCACCACGCCAGAATCGCTCTACCTGCTGCTCACCGCCGAGCGCAGCCGCGAAATGCTCCGCACCGCGCGCACCGTGATTGTCGACGAGATCCACGCCGTCATCGGGACGAGAAGAGGCGCCCATCTCGCCATCACGCTCGAACGTCTGCAGCAAGTCGCCGGCCAGCCACTACTGCGACTCGGTCTTTCCGCAACTCAGAATCCGATCGAAGAAGTAGCGAAGTACCTGGCCGGAGTCGGAACCGACGCCCGAGACCACGACACTCCGCAACCCCGCAACCCCGTGAACATCATCAACGAAGGTCACATCCGCCTACTCGACCTCGCCATCGAGCTCCCCCGCTCCGACGTCGAGACCATCATGTCGAACGAGGTGTGGGAGGACTACTACAACCGGCTCACGCAGCTCATCCTCGAGCACAAGACCACACTCATCTTCGTCAACACCCGCCGCATGGCCGAACGTGTCGCCCGCCATCTCAGCGACCGCCTTGGTGATGATGCCGTCACCGCACACCACGGCAGCCTGTCGAAAGAGAAGCGCCTCGATGCCGAATCCCGCCTGAAGAGCGGACGGCTGAAAGCGCTCGTCGCCACCGCCTCCCTGGAGCTCGGCATCGATATCGGCCACGTCGATCTGGTCTGCCAGATCGCTTCACCGCATCGCATCGCAACACTGCTTCAGCGCGTCGGCCGCTCCGGTCACACCATCTCCGGGTTACCCAAAGGCCGCCTCTTCCCCATCTCGCGCGATGACCTCATCGAATGCGCCGCCCTGATGCGTGAAGTCCGCCGCGGCGCACTCGACCGCATCGTCACTCACGACGCCCCGCTCGACGTCCTGGCGCAGCAGATCGTCGCGGAAACCTCATGCGACGACTACGGCGAAGACCAGCTCTTCGCGCTGGTAACAAAAGCCTGGCCGTACCGCGGTCTCACCCGCAAGAACTTCGACGAAGTGCTGGCCATGGTCTCCGAAGGCTTCGCCACCAAACGCGGCCGCCGCGGAGCGCTGGTCCATCGCGACGAAATCAATCACCGCGTCCGCGGCCGCCGCGGCTCGCGCATGCTGGCCATCACCTCCGGCGGCGCCATCCCCGAGGTTGCGGATTACAAGGTCGTGCTCGAGCCGGATGACACAGTGGTTGGAACGCTCAACGAAGACTTCGCCATCGAAAGCAACGCCGGCGACATCTTCCAACTAGGCAACGCCTCCTGGCTCATCACGCAGGTGATCAGCGGCACGGTCCGTGTCGCCGACGCGAAGGGAGCCCCGCCGACAATCCCGTTCTGGCTGGGAGAAGCGCCCGCGCGGAGCGATGAATTGTCGAAAGCCGTGAGCGATCTGAGAGGTGACCTCGAGCGGCTGCTCTCACGACCTGTCATTCCGAGCGGAGACGGCGAGGAATCCCCAGCCGAAGCCGCCACCCTTCCGCCCCCGGTTCCAGCCGGGGATTCCTCGCCGCGCTTCGCCCCGCAGCACGCACCAAGCGAACACCAGGAAATCGAGGCGGGGCTTCGCCGGCTCGGAATGACAGGCGATCCGACCGCTAACCCCCAACGAATGACAACAGACAACCGACAACGTGGGGCACAGTGGCTCATCTCCGAAACCGGCCTGCCCGAATCCGCCGCCGCCGGCATCGTCAACTACTTGACCGATGCTCGCAACGCACTCGGCGCCATGCCGACGCAGGACACCATCATCCTCGAACGATTCTTCGACGAATCCGGCGGCATGCAGCTCATCCTTCACGCCCCCTTCGGCAGCCGCATCAACAAAGCGTGGGGACTGGCGCTGCGCAAACGCTTCTGCCGCCAGTTCAACTTCGAGCTGCAGGCCGCCGCGACCGAAGATGCCATCCTCCTCTCGCTCGGCCCGCAGCATTCCTTCCCCCTCGCCGACGTCTTCCGCTACCTGCACCCCGCCACCGCCCGAGACGTTCTGATTCAGGCCATGCTGGCCGCCCCCGTCTTTCAGACCCGCTGGCGCTGGAACACCACCATCTCCCTGGCCATCCCCCGCAACCGCGGCGGACGCAAAGTCCCGCCGCCCCTCCAACGCGCCATGGCCGGCGACCTCATGGCCGCCGTCTTCCCCGACGCCGCCGCCTGCCCCGAGAACCTCCCCGGCGACCGCGAGCTCCCCGATCACCCCCTCGTCAACCAGGTCGTCCGCGACTGCCTCGAAGAAGCGATGGACTTCGACGGCCTCTCCCGCGTCCTGACCCGCATCCACGCCGGCGACATCGAATGCATCGCCCGCGACACCACCGAGCCGTCCCCACTGGCGCACGAGATCCTCAACGCCAGACCATATTCATTCCTCGACGACGCACCGCTGGAGGAACGCCGCACCCAAGCCGTAATGACCCGCCGTTCCTCCTCCAACGACCTCGGCGTTCTCGACGCAAACGCAATCGAACGAGTCCGCGACGAGGCACGTCCCGACCCGAGGGATGCCGATGAGTTGCACGACGCGCTGCTGACGTTTGGATTCCTGCTCGAAGGCGAAGTCGAAGCACCTGAGTTGTACACGGAATTGGCAACATCGCGCCGAGCAACCTTAGTCTTTCGCGCCGGCACTGCCGGCGCTTTGGAGTGCGGCGGCGCAGCCGCCGCTTTTGTACCAATTCCCGACAACCCACCCACCCCCAAAACCGAACGCGTAGGGCCCAGCTGCGCTGGGCCGAACCCCCGTGGCTGGTGGATCGCCGCCGAACGACTCCCCGAGCTCCAGGCCATCCACCCCTGGATGACCCCCGACATCACCCCCCCGGCAAGTCGCGTCAAAGACTGGCCCCGCGAAGACACCATCGTAGAAATCATCCGCGGACGAATGTCCCTCCTCGGCCCCACCACCGCCACCGAGCTCGCCGGCTCGATGAACATCGAGGAAACGGACGTCAACGCCGCCCTCCTGAAACTCGAATCCGAGGGCATCATTCTCCGCGGCTCATTCACAACAAACACCGCAGAGTGGTGCGATAGAAGACTCCTCGCACGAATCCACCGCTACACCCTCAACCGCCTCCGCGCCGAGATCGAGCCCGTCACCGCCGCCGATTTCGCCCGCTTCCTCTTCGCCTGGCAACATGTCACCCCATCGACAAAACTCACCGGCATCGACGGCCTGCATGAAGTCATCAAACAACTCGACGGCTACGAGATCCCCGCCACCGCCTGGGAACGCCACATCCTCCCCCAACGCATCGATCGCTACGAAGCCTCGATGCTGGACACCCTCTGCTTCAGCGGCGAAATCGGCTGGGCCCGCCTCACCACCGGCGTTGCACTCTTCCCGCGACAGCACATCATCGCCTGGCTCACCGAAACACCACCGCCAACATTAAGCGAACGTGCCCAAACAGTCCTCGACACCCTCCGCACTCGCGGTGCCTCCTTCACCCGCGACCTCGGCGACGCCCCCGAGGCCCTCGACGAGCTGGTCGCCGCCAGCCTCATCACCTCGGACGGTTTCATCGGACGCAAACCCGAACGCGCCGGCCGCTGGGCACTGATCACCGCCGCCACCGGCCGCGAAGAAGCCGTCGAAACCCAAGCCCGCGCCCTCATCAAACGATACGGCGTCATCTTCCGCCGCCTCCTCACCCGCGAACCAAACGCCGCCCCCTGGCGCGACCTCGCCCGCATCTACCGCCGCCTCGAAGCCCGCGGCGAAATCCGCGGCGGCCGCTTCGTCACCGGCATGTCCGGCGAACAATTCGCCCTCCCCGAAGCCGTGGAGCAACTGCGCGAGATCCGCCGCACCCCACCCGATGGCCGCCTCACCGTCATCAGCGCCTGCGATCCCTTGAACCTCATCGGCATACTCACCACCACCGACCGCATCCGCGCGATCCCCGGCACACGCATCGCCTACCGCGACGGCATCGCAGTCGCCGTGATGGAAGGCGACTTCCTCCGCCCGCTAGCCGAGGCGGATATGGAAGCGGCAGCGGCGCTGGCCGGGCGGCGGGTGCCGGTGGCGGCGGGCTTCGTGGGACGGACGGCGTAACGTAGCGCCGGAGGCCCGCCGGCTGGACCGCAGGCGGCCGCGTCTGCGATCTACTCTGCGTAGTCAAAATCAAGCTCACATACTCGTCTCGACGGCTGTCCAGAGAGTGCTGCGAAATTCAGAGACTACCCTGTGTGGATTTCAGAGCCGACGCAGACTTCACTGCTACGATCCTTCCTGTGCCCAAGCACCAACACGAGATCCGCGACCCCATTCACAATTTCGTCCGCGTCACGGCCGACGAAGTCGCGGCGATCAACTCACGGTCGTTTCAGCGCCTCCGTCACATTCACCAGCTCGCCCTCACCTACCTCACCTACCTCGTCTACCCCGGTGCGACCCATCGCCGGTTTGAGCACTCCCTCGGCGTCATGGAACTTGCTGGCCGCGTCTTCGACATCATCACCGTCGAAGGCAACCGTCATCCCGACGTGCAGAACATCTTCCCCGATCGTGAAACGATCATCGCGTGGAGAAAGGTCGTCCGACTGGCGGCACTGTTCCACGACCTTGGTCATCTGCCCTTTTCGCACGCCGCCGAGGAACAGCTTCTGCCTGACGGCAAACACCATGAATGGCTCACTGTCGAAGTGCTCCGGTCAGATGAGATGCGTGATGTTCTGAAGCGAATGATGCCGTCGCCCGCATGTGACCAGGTAGCAAAGATAGCGATCGGTCCCGAGAAATGGGGCAAGTGGTTCGGCAAAGCAACTGACTTCGACGAGTGGGACTTGCTGATGACCGAGATCGTGACCGGCGACGCTTTCGGCGTCGACCGTATCGACTACCTTCTTCGCGATTCTCATCACGCTGGCGTAGCCTACGGCCGGTTCGACCACTACCGTCTCATCGACACACTTCGTATCCTTCGGCATCCCACCCTCGAACGGCCGATGATTGGCATCGAAAAGGGCGGCATCCACGCGGCTGAAGCACTCCAGCTCGCGCGCCAGTTCATGTTTCTTCAGCTCTACTACCACCACGTCCGTCTCGCGTACGATATCCACCTCAGCGAGTTCATAGTGCAGTGGCTGCAAAGATATCCAACCGATGTCGAAGGACACCTGCGCATGACCGACAACGAAGTGCTCTCAGCAATCGCGACGGCAGCGTTTGATACCAACGCAGCCGGTCACGATTCCGCACGACGAATCGCGCAGCGCCGCCATTTCCGCAAGATCTACGACCGCAACGCGCTGGATCAACGCCTTCACCCTGATGCCGTCGAACGTGTGGCCGCCGCACTTCGCGAACGCTTTGGAGCTGCAGTGGTTCGTCATCGTTTGATCGCTCCCAAACAACCGAACATCGAATTCCCAATCCTTCTCGACACAGGCGAGATCAGCACATCCCGATCGGAATCCTCGATCTATGCCGGTTTCAACGGTTCCGCGGTCGGTGTCGTCCTGATCGATCCGGCGAAGAAGGACGAAGCAAGACTCTGGCTGAAGAAAAACAAGAAACAGATACTCTCGGAACAGATGGAGCTACTAACATGACTATGACCGGCCTGCAACGCTCCGCAATCGTCGCGACTCTCGTGAAGGACTGCCGCGCCCGCAACGCCTTCTGCGGCGAGACGATGATTCAAAAATCCGTCTTCTTCATGCAGGAACTGCTACACGTCCCCCTCGGCTTCGATTTCCAGTTGTATATCTACGGCCCCTTCTCGTTCGAACTGCAACGCCACCTCGCCTCGATGATGGCCGACGACATGATCGAGGTCTGCCCGACGCAGTACGGCGCAACCTTTGAACCGGGCGACCACCTCGCCTATCTCGAAAAGCACGCAGCGCCAGTGATCGCCTCACATCGCCACGCCGTCGATTTCGTTCTGAAGAACCTCGCCGGACACGGCGTCAAGCACCTCGAGCGCCTGGCAACCGCTCTCCATTTCACCGTGACCATCGATGATTCATCTATGGAGAGCCGTGCAGCGAAGATACGCGAGGTAAAACCGCACATCACTGCCGAAGAGGCGCGCAAGGCGGTGGAGGATGTGGATCGCTGGCGAAACGAGTTGGCGGCGTGGACAATTTGAATCCTCATAGTGCCTGTCGCCACCTCAAAATGTGAGGCACTCTCCAGATCTGATCGGAGCGCAGTTTTCTTGAACAGCCGAGCGCCCGCCAGCTAGAGCTAGAATCTAGCTACTGCGCGCCATTGCGCCGTGGTTAAAGTACGAGGGGCCGTTGCCCCGAGTTCCGCGATAAAGCGGCTTGCAGCGGTTCGTGCAACAGATACGCCGTTCTCGAAGGACCGGCCCACCACAGCAATGCCTGATGCGAGGGCATCTCGAGGCACCATAGTGAGAGACGAGCTAATGACAAGACTTTGGGTTGCCCGGGTAATAGCGACATAGAACAGCCTGCGCTGCTCATCGAGTTGCGCATCCTGCTCCGCTTGCGGCTCATCATAGTCAATCTTCGGCAGCGCGCCCGCCATGCATCCAGCGACGACTACCAGTGCCGCCGAAAGCCCCTTGGATTTGTGAAGGCTCATCACTCGAATGATGTCGCTGTCCGAACTTGGAAGGTCAGGCTGTGTAATCGCCTCTCTGAGTGCGTCGAGAAGGTCAGGCGGCTGGCCGTGCTCGAGCGCAAGGTTCTCAGCGATAAGGCGTATGTCCTTCGCATCCTGGTTCTCCTTGGGCCAAAGGATGCGAACCAGATCAAGCCCGGAGAGATCGCGCATCTCACGCAGACGTTGCTGCAGAAGGTTCCATCTCCCGACGAGGGCGCCCACGTACGGCAGTCGCTCCGTTCCCGCCGCGACCGCCGCAAGAACCTCCGAAGGTTCTCTGCCTGCACGTTCTGCTGATTGTCGTAGACGAACGTAGCTACCACGGCGCCCATCCGTACTCCCGAGGCCAAGCCATGCCCTCAGCGCAGTGCGGTCATCGGACATAACCAAAAGGCTAAGGGATGCATATCCCTCCGCGGCGGCATCCGTCTTTAGCTGATCCTCAAGGAAGTAGCTGAGCGAGCTGCGTCCGAGTTGGATGAGCGTGTCACGAATACGATTCCCAATCAGACGGCGAGGAGTGAGGACAAGGATTTGTCCAGATGGAAGGTCCGTGTGCCGTTCGAGAAACCTGTGGATGAAGGCGGCGGCCGCAGTGACTTCATCGTCCAGCGTTCGGTGTTGAACGATGAATAGGTCAGCAGCCCGCTGACTCCCGTCGGGGCGTAGCGGCACGTCACGGCTGCGATTCGCATCTTTAGCGATAAGCGCGTGATTGCGACGATGTTCGATGGGCATCGCCTGCATTCTTGGATTTCGAATAGCACGGTCCCGGGATGCGTTTCCCGGAACGTTCGAATCCCCTCAGGGTTGGCGTGGCGGAATCGATAAATAGATTGGTTGTCATCCCCAATAACCGTCAAGGATCCTCGAGCAGAGAGTTGCTCTATGAGTTCTTGGTCCGCCTTGTTCAGGTCCTGATACTCGTCTACTAGAACATGCTCGAACACTGGTAGAAGATCCATCGCTGGATTCTGTCGAAGAAATGAAAGTGTGAGCGGAACAAGCTCACCGATGAGCATGCTGCGGTGATACCGCAGCCACCCGACCAATGCATTTTCAAGCGCCTGATCGGCGTCGGTTGGAGCGAACCCAGGCTCGTCGTGTTGAAGGCGTGCCCAAGCCGCCTCGTATGCCTCAATCAGCTTCCGCACTGCTTTTTTGCCACCGAAGCTCTGCGCGAGATCCTCTACCAAGATGTCCATCTCGAAGTCCAGGATCGGACGGGCAGAGCGTCCGGTCAGTTCGAAGACCTCCTGTTTCGAGAGAATCGAAAAGCAGAGGCCATGAAGGGTTGTCGCACGAACTGCGTCTACGCCATCGATCCCCAAGCGGGAAAGCTGATCTTTCAAATCGCGCGCGGCTGTGCGGGTGAAGGTCACGGCAAGGATACCCGATGGAGCACACTCCCCTTCCTCGATAAGCCGTGCTATTCGACGCATCATCGCGAACGTCTTTCCGGTGCCTGGGCCGGCGAGTATGTGGATCGGCGAAGCCAGTTCAGTTGCAATCTTCCGGTGAACACCAGTGAGATCTCTGTCCCAAGTCGGCACGATGTTGCCCTCCGTTGAACGGCAGAGCGTGAGCCGCGACGGACAGGCGCTCCACAACGACCATTGTCGCGCAGTTTCAGGCAATCTAAATATCTCCACGTACTTCCCATACGAATCGAGAGAGGAAAAACACACTTCACGGAACGTGACAGCGAGTTGGCGGTGCCAACAGAGCCTTCGACTGCGACGATGCGATTACCAGGGTCCTGCGTTCTGCGAGCCTGCCGCAGAGCGTCAGCAATCTAGTTCTTGGTTCTCATCTTCGCCGCCAAACGTCATCGAGCATCTCCACGGGCGAAATCTCGAGCGCGTCGCACAATCTGAAGATGACATCCATCGTGGGACTGTTCTCGCCCCGCTCGAGAACGCTCAGGTATCGCTGGCTCACCCTGGCGGCTTCGGCAAGACGCTCCTGAGAGAGTCCACGGTCGAGACGAACCCGACGGATAGCCGAGCCGAGGATCTCGGCTGCCGGAGAGTGTTTTTCGCGGCGGGTCACTCTTGCATCGTATCGGGATTGGGACTATATTACTTATGACCTATAGATCATTACAAAGGAGCACCTATCATGGACGAACCCACCCGCGACGCCATCCGACACATCTTCCTCTCGACCCGCGAGTCCTATGCGCTCATGACGGCGGTGGTGGTGTTGCCGGCGGCGATCCGGCTGGTGGAGTTGACGGCGCGGATTCCCTGGTATCAGCGGGAGACGTTGCGGTGGCTGGCGAAGCGGGATGCCACGACGGTCGATGCGGTGTTGTCGCGGGAGTTGGAGGATGTGGCGTCCGCGCATGCCGGGGAATTGGTTGCGGCGGTGCCGGGGTTTGAGAGGGCGATGGGATGGGTGTCGTAGGGAGTGCCCGGTCTCGGCGGGGATGACCCTGGAGACTAATGGGTCAGATCCGTGAAGGTACGGGTGACCATTTCGCATGTGCTGATCGAGCAAAAGCACAGACAGGAGTGTCTGTGCCACATGGCAGCCGTCGTTTTGATGATCGCGCGGTTCGGTCAGAATCTCGCGCCGTACCTTTGACACCTCGGGCGGTACGTTTGGCACCTCGCGCGCTGTGTTTGACACCTCGCGCGCTGTGTTTGACACCTCGCGCGCTGTGTTTGACACCTCGCGCGCTGTGTTTGACACCTCGTGCGCTGTGTTTGACACCTCGTGCGCTGTGTTTGACACCTCGCGCGCTGTGTTTGACACCTCGCGCGCTGTGTTTGACACCTCGCGCGCTGTGTTTGACATCTCGCGCGCTGTGTTTGACACCTCGCGCGCTGTGTTTGACATCTCGCGCGCTGTGTTTGACACCTCGCGCGCTGTGTTTGACACCTCGCGCGCTGTGTTTGACACCTCGCGCGCTGTGTTTGACATCTCGCGCGCTGTGTT
>JBBRNB010000152.1:0-10491 GCA_038230535.1 Thermoanaerobaculia bacterium | reverse complement strand
TGGCTGGGCGCCACCGCACTCCAAAGCGCGCCTCCGGCGCGCGAAAACCTGTTCAGAGTTGGCGAGGATTGTCCACATCATTTCGCGCGAAGCGCTTTGGAGTGCGGTGGCGCCCAGCCACCGCTTTGGGAGAGGGGTGGAGTACGACATACTCGCAACCGCCCGTTCTTTGAGAATCACCGCGCGGTTGGATTTCTGCACACCCTCTGAGCGAAGCGAAGGGGTAGTGCGGGTGAGGGGTGTAGATTTACTCCTCGCGACCGTCGCCCCCTCATCCGCCTTCGGCACCTTCTCCCCCGTAGGGGAGAAGGGCTCTCAATTGGCTCAGGATCGGTTCGTTTCCAAGATGAACAGAGGTGCGGCTCAGCTCGGAATTCCGCGCTAAACTCTGCCGCTCTCCGATGAACCAGGCAAACCAAAGGGCTATGGTCCAGCGTTGCGCGGTCCACCAGCAGCGGCCGGCCTTTGCGGTGTGCATGCAATGCGCGAAGTCGCTCTGCCAGGAATGCGCGACACAGTGGGACGGAATCTGGTACTGCGCCGCATGCCTTGGCGCGCGGCGAAGCGGGCCGGCACGGCGCTCGCGGGCCGGCGGATGGATCGCGGTCATCGCGGCATCAATCGCCTTCCTCTTCTTCAGCACGCGCCTCATGGTGTGGATCGGCGTGCTGCTCGCGGGATTGCTGTGATCCGCGCCCCGCTGTCGACGACGAGCGTGCTCGACGAGTCAGCCTCGATCGTCCGGGCCACGGCCTCGCCGTGGGTGGGGCTCCTCCTGGCGACTTCCCTTCCCTACCGCTTCATGCAGGTGGTTTTCGCCGATCGTTTGATCGAGCTCGGAAGCAACGCATCGCAATACGGCGACGTTCTTCGCACGACGGCCGACCTCACCTGTCTGGCGTTCCTTCTGTCGCTGTGGGGCCGGGCCGTCTACGCACGGGCCTGCCGCCTTACTTCGGCGTCCGGAGTTGCTCCGGGCCGTGAAGCGCTTCGAGTGCCGCTGGCGGCGCTCGCCGGTTACATGTTCATTGCCTCGATCGCGGAATCCGTCACGTACCTGCTGTTGATCACTGTAATCGGCGTAGCTCTCGGCGCCATCCTCTCCGGCCTGGCCATCGGCACGATGGAATTGAACGACGAGCCGGGCATCGGCGGTCCGCTGCGCCGGCTGGCACGATACGGCGGTGAGACAAGAATAGTCGTCGCGCTGGCGCTGGTCTTCTTCTGTGGGTTCGTCATCGCCATGGTGAACGTCGCCGCTCTGTTCTCGGCCTGCCTGGCACTGGCCTCGACCGTGGGCGGATGGGATGCCCCTCGGTGGCACGTTCTCCTGAGCGCTGGCAATCGCCGCTACGTTCTGATGATCATCGCCGGCGCGCTGCTGGTCATCGAGCCGTTCTGGATCGCTGCGAATGTGCTGCTGGTGCGAAAGGCTGGAGCGGCGGAGAACGGCGACGATCTGCGCGTCTGGTTCGAGGATCTTCAGCAGTCATGAAACGGCGGATCGCATCGCTCATTCTCCTGGTTCTGACCGCTTCACGTCTACACGCGGCGGTACTGACACTTGTCGAGTACACCGCCGCGTTGACCAGGATGCGGGATTTCATCGACGCGGGTCAGATCGACGCTGCGCGCGCCGAAGCGAAGGCGATCACAGCCAGCAGCGTCGACTCACCGAACGGCCGCTTCCAGGCCGACAGCACTCTCCTTGCGGAGGTCAACGCCGCGAAGCCGCACGACCTCAAAGTCGAAAGCCGCATCGACAGTACGCTCGAGGCCTTGCGGCGCGCGGTGCCGGCAAGAACGGCGGCGCCGGATCGGTTGCTGTTGCAACGCTTGCAGCGGGAACAGAGCGTCCAGGAACTGCCTCGGGGCGGCGAGATCGGGGGCGTGCAGGTCAGGGCGCCGGTCCCGGATCGATTCAGAGACGCAGTCGGGAATGCCTGGCGATGGATCGTCGCGAAAGTCGTGAAGTTCGTGGAATGGCTAATGAAATTCTGGCCCGACAGCGGGACAAAGAAGATGCCAGCCTCGCCACGCATGCGCTGGACGGCCGGCGCACTGGTCGGACTCATCCTCGCCGTCCTCTGCGTGCTCGCGTTCGCAGTGATCCGCCGCAGCCGCAGGGCGGCGTCGCTCCCGGTCGAGGAGAGTACGCCGCTGGGATCATCGCGTGACGACGACCCACTCTCGCGTGGCGCGAACGAGTGGGAGCGTTACGCCGAACAGCTCGCCGCGGCGGGACGGCTTCGCGAAGCCATCCGGGCCTGGTACCACGCCGTGCTGGTGACGCTGTACGGAGAGAACGTGCTGCGGTTCCGCAAAGGGCGGACGAACTGGGAGTATGTCGCCGCGCTCGGCCCGGAGATCCCCTGGCGGCCGGAGATCATTCATCTCACGCGCCGGTTCGAGGAGGAGTGGTACGGATTGGATCGCAGCAGCGACGACGCTCTCGTCGAATGCCGCACCGCGGCGCGCCGCATTCTCGACGCCGTTCGCGGGACCAGGCGGGAGGCTGCTTGAGGCGCGCACTCCCTCTTCTGCTCGCGATCGCCGCGTTCCTGGCAGCAGCGTTGATCTGGATCGGCAGCAGCCGCACCGGGGAGCACGCCTTCGACCGCGGCTCGGCATTGAACACGTCTCCGTCCGGTCTTTCGCTCGCCTACGCCTACCTCGGCCGGCAGCCCGGACTAACGGTGAGGACTCTGACGACGCCGCTGCGCAGTGGCTCTCTTCCTCATGACGCGGTCGTGATTCGAGTCGAAGACGGCAGTTCTGATCACAAGTTTGCCACGCCTGCTGAAGACGATTCAGCGGGGAAAGCGCAGAAGACTCCGCAGTCGCTCCTTACACCGGCCGAGGATGAATTCGTCCGCGGCGGCGGAAGAGTGATTCTTGCGAGCGACAACCCCGGAGGCCCGCTCGAAACGCGCAACGATGCCGGCGTCACCGCAAAGAAGGTCTTTCCGATCTGGCCGGGCCTCGACACGCTCTCCATGCCGGAGCCGCGCGGCATCGCTCCTCGCACGCTCCCGAGCGGGATGCACACCCTGTTCTCGGCGAACGGCGAAGCAGTCGTGGCACGGGAGAGGATCGGCAGCGGCGATGTGATCGTCGTATCGGTGCCGGAACTGTTCGAGAACAAGAACATCGCAGTCGATCATCACCTTGCTTTACTGACCGCGCTGGCATTGGACAGGCGCCGGCCGGTCTATTTCGATGAGGTGGTGCACGGGCTCGCCAGCGACGACGGCTCACTCGCGCTGTTGACCGAGTGGCGTCTCGGGCCGCTGATCGTCCTGGCCGGAATCGCCGCACTGCTGACGTTCTGGCGCAATGCCCGGCGCGTTGGGCCGGCCGATGACGAAGACCGGGACACCAGGTCCGATACCATCGATCTCGTAGCATCTCTGGGCGCGCTCTACGCCAAGTCGATGTCCGCGGCCGAATCGATCGCGCTCTACCACGAGGCTCTGGCGCGCGGCATCGCTGCGCAGAGCGGATTGCGCGGCGACGCGCTGCACAGGCGCGTGGCGGAACTGACGGGCGGCATCAAGCCTCCCGCCGCCGGTCAGCAGCTCGCCGCGCACGCATTCAACCGTCATCTCACCATCATCAACGACGCGTTCCGCACACTGGAACGCCCGGCCAGAGGAGGCCACGATGCAAACCATCGCTGAGGTCGCGGCGCGTTTCGGCGCGCTGCGGAAGGAGCTCGACCGAGTCATCATCGGTCAGGAGCGGGTGAAGTCGCTCGTCATCGCCTCGCTCGTCGCCGGCGGCCACATGCTGCTCGAAGGAGCGCCGGGCACGGGCAAGACGTTGCTCTCGCTCGCGCTGGCGCGCCTGCTCGGATGCCGTTTCCGGCGCATCCAGTTCACGCCGGACCTCATGCCCGCTGACCTGCTCGGAGCAAACATCTTCAACCAGAAGTCCCAGGAGTTCGTCTTCCGGCCGGGACCCGTATTCACCGACATCCTCCTTGCGGACGAGATCAACCGCACGCCGCCGCGTACACAGGCGGCACTGCTCGAGGCGATGCAGGAGAACGCCGTGACGATCGACGGCATACGCTACAAGGTCTCGCCCATCTTCACCGTCTTCGCCACGCAGAACCCGGTGGAGTTCGAAGGAACCTACCCGCTGCCGGAGGCGCAGCGCGACCGATTCCTGTTCAAGATCTCGATCGACTTCCCCGAGGCCGCGGACGAAGAGAAGATGCTCAGCGCGTATGCGGACGGGCAACGGCTGCACGACGAAATCGTCAAGTCGCTGCAACCGGTCGTGGCTGCCGAGGAGCTGGCACAGGCACGTAGAAGTGTCGCCTCGCTCGTCCGCGTCGAGCCGCAGATCATCCGGTACATTCAGGAGATCGTCTCGCGTACGCGGCACGACGATGCCGTGCAGATCGGCGCCGGACCGCGCGCATCGCTGGCACTGCTCGAGGCCAGCCGCGCCGTGGCCGCGCTCGCGGGCCGCTCGTTCATCACGCCGGACGACGTGAAGGCGCTCGTGGAGCCGGTACTGGCTCATCGCGTCACACTCAGTCCGGACGCCGAGATGGAAGGGCTGGCCCTATCCGACATCCTCTCCCGCATTTACGAGAACGTGGAAGTTCCGCGCTGAGGAGCGACTCCTGCGACCTGGTCCGCTGCTGATCCGACTGACGTTGATCCTGGCCGCGCTGGCGCTGCTGGTGCCGGTGGCGGTGTGGATGGCGCCGATCCTCGCGCTGGCGTTCATCGTCCTGACATCCGCCGCGGCAGCAGAGGCATTGATCCTTCGACGGATGGTAGTCACGATCGACCGCGCGGCAAAGGTCGCGCTGCCGCTCGATGAAGCGGATGTCACGTCGATCCGGATCTCGACGACCGCCGTGCGGCCGGTGCGGCTGTTGGTGCGTCAGCGCTGGCCAGGCATCGTGACTCCGCGATCGCAATCCCTCCACGCGATCTGCCGGCCGCGCGAGGTGCTGCATGTAGACCTGGCATTGCGCGGCATCGCCCGCGGCATGGCCACGGTGGAGAGGGTGTTTGCAGGCGTGACCATGTTCGGGCTCGCCGAGCGAGTCCTGGCATCGGGCAGCGAGACGACGGTTCACGTCCTGCCGAACCTGCGCGCGGTGAAACGTCTTCACAAGCGGCTGAACGACTTCGCGCTCCGTTCGATCGGCGCACGCGCAGCTCCCCGCATCGGCAAGGGCCGCGATTTCGATCGTTTGCGCGACTATGTCGCGGACGACGATTACCGCGACATCGCCTGGCATGCTTCGGCGCGGCACGGGCGGCTCATCGTCCGCGAGTTCCGCCTCGACCGCTCGCAGGAGATCCTCCTCTGCATCGACCGCGGCCACCGGATGGCCGCGCGCGTGGAACAGATCACGCGGCTCGACCACGCCGTCAACGCGGCAGTGCTGATCAGCTATGTCTGCAATCGAATGGAGGACAAGTTCGGCGTCGTCTCGTTCTCCGCCGCGACAGAAAACGGTGTCGCCTTCGGCCGCGGCACCGCGCAGCTCCGCGCCATCACTTCATACGTCTCGGGTGTCGACGCGGAGTATCAGCACACCGACTACCTGGCCCTGGCGGCGGCGCTTCGAAAGCGGCTGCACCACCGCACGCTGATCCTGATGCTGACCGTCCTGCCGGAACGCGAAGACCGCTTCGACCTCCTGCGGTCCGTGGAGATGCTCGCCCCGCAACACCTGCCGCTGATCGTTACATTGACGGATCGCAACCTTCGCGCGGCGGCACAACTGCTGCCGTCGAACCGCGCCGAATTGTCGCGCGCGCTCGTGGCGCGCGACCTCTGGCTCGGACGCGTGGAGCTGATGCGGGAGCTGCGCTCGCGCGGCGCGCTGGTGGTCGAGACTACGCCGGAGGATGCCGGGATCGAATCGATCAACGCCTACATCGACGTCAAGAGGAGGCAGTTACTCTGATGAATATCGAGCGCTTCATCGCCGAACGGAAGCCGGTCTGGCAGCAACTCGACGATCTCCTCGGCCGCGCCGAGGAGACTGTGGTGACGCGCCAGGAACTGCAGGAGCTCGTGGCGCTCTATCGCCGCACCTGCTCGGATCTCAACAGGGCTCGCTCGTACACGGCGAGTCCGGAAGTGCTCGGCTACCTCAACCAACTCACGGGACGCGCGTATCGCTTCATCTACCAGGCGGCGCATGAGACACCGGTCCTGGCGGCGTTCACGAAGCTGGTCACGCGCGAGATTCCGGCCGCCTTCCGCCGCGAGCGCATGGCCATCGCCGTGGCGGCAGCGGCGATGCTTCTCGGCACGCTTTTCGGGGCGCTGGCCGTCACGGTCGATCCAGCCAACGGACAGCGGCTCGTACCGTCGATGTTCTTCACCGAGAGTCCGCGGGAGCGCGTGGCCAGGATCGAGACCGGCAAGGAACGGATCGACAATCTCGACAAGGCTCTCATCTTCGGAGCGTCGCTTTATACCCACAACATCCAGGTGACGTTTCTGGCCTTCTCGCTCGGCGCGCTGACGATCGTGGGCGGGGTGATGCTGCTCTTCTACAACGGCGTGATTCTCGGCGCCGTGGCGGCGTCCTACATCCTTGACGGCGTGCCGCTCTTCTTTTTTGCCTGGGTGGGACCGCACGGCGCCCTCGAGCTGCCGGCGATCGTCTTCGGCGGAGCGGCAGGACTCGTGGCCGGGCGCGCGCTGCTGATGCCGGGCGATCTTTCCCGCGCGGCATCGATGCGGCGCGTCCTGCCGTCAGTGTGGCGCATCATGATCGGTACGGCTCTGACGCTCGTTCTGGCCGGCTTGATCGAAGGCTCGTTCTCTCAGTTCTCCGCCCGAACGTTCCCCTACGAAGCGAAGATCACCGTGGCGGCGCTGCTCTTCGTGGCGCTGATGACCTATCTCTTCCTCCGGCGCGTGGATGCGGAATGACCTGGGAATGACATGGACGAGCTGACCATCGACACTCCGGAGCACGTTCCGATCGCGCTCGAGCCGGCCGGCGCGGGAAGCCGTTTTCTGGCGGTGCTGATGGATGCTTTGATCACGACCACCATCGCTGGCATGGTCTTTGGTATTGCGCGAATACTGACTTCGGCGGGAGTGGCGTTGGCGATCTTCATCACAGTCTCGTTTGCCGTACCACTGATGTGGCATGTCTGGTTCGAGACGCGAGGACACGGCCGCACGCCGGGAAAGCGCGCGCTGTCGCTGCGCGTGGTCGACGCGCGCGGACTGCCGGTATCGCTCCATCAGTCGCTGGCGCGAAACATCATGCGCGTGGTCGATTTCGCGCCGGCCTTCTACGGCGTGGCCGCCGCGGTATCGCTGTTCGATCCGGCGCGCCGGAGGCTCGGCGACATCGTGGCCAATACGCTGGTCATCCGCGAGGCTCAGCCGCCCGCGTACACCGGCCAGCTCTCATCCGAACGGCGGCACAACAGCCTGCGAACGCCGCGCGTGCTGCGACTCATCCGCCATCGCATCCCCATGCAGGAACGCGAGTTCCTCCTACGCCTCTGTCTGCGCGCGGACAGGCTGGCTCCCACAGCGCGTTACGACCTGATGGAGGAAGTCGCGCGCTACTACCGAAGTAAGCTGGCCATCGAGGAGGAACAGATCAGCGGCGAAAACCTCGTGCGCGATTTGACGGCGGTGCTATTCTCGAAGGAGTCGCGGTAGAAGGAAGCGCGGCTGCGCCGATTGGCCCGCTCCATCCCGCCCATCACCGGTTCCGCTACGATGATGGCCTCAATCCAAAGCCAATCGTATCGAGGTGCCGATGATCTGCAGGAATCATGTCGACGTGTCGGAAGGCGTGCGCCGTTGCGGCCGCTGTGGTGCCACATTCTGCAGCGACTGCCTGGTCGAGATTTCCGGCCGGCCGTACTGTGCCACCTGCAAGACCGAGCAGTTGCTCGACGTCCGCTCCGGTGTGCAAGGAGGCGTGCTTGACATCGCACCGATCAGCCGCCGGATTTGGGCTTACCTGCTCGATACGCTCATCCTCTACATCATCAGCGCCGTTATCGGGGCCGTGGTGGGGCTAATCGGCGCTCGCACGGGCCGCTCGCCGGCATTGGGATGCGGCAGTGCCATCCTTAGCCTCCTTGTCACGGTCGCGTACGACGCCATCCTGGTCGCGGCGCGAGGGCAGACGATTGGGAAGATGGCCCTCAAGATCAAGGTCGTCTCGGAGACGGGCGACAACGTGACTACCGGCCAGGCCTGGGGAAGGGCACTTGGCAAGATCATCCCCTTCGCGCTGTTGGTCGCCCTG
Source organism: Thermoanaerobaculia bacterium (assembly GCA_038230535.1). Lineage (GTDB taxonomy): Bacteria > Acidobacteriota > Thermoanaerobaculia > Gp7-AA8 > Gp7-AA8 > JADGNZ01. The sequence continues at coordinate 2,222 of JBBRNB010000152.1, read as the reverse complement.
TTCAACAACGAGCGAAAAGGCATACACGACATGCTCGCGCATACACGCGTGGTCAACTGGTCGTGACCTGAGATGGCCGATCCCGCCCCTCTGCAGATGAAGCCGTATGAAGGCCCATCATGTCCGCGCTGCGGCGCGCGGCTGACCGCTGACTGGATCCAAACCGGCATCGTCCGCTGTCCCGACTGCAACCGCGACTTCGAGGCCACGGCCTTCCGGCCCCTATCGCGCCACCTGCGCGTGGAGATGGTCGAGTCAGCGGGGCCGATCGAGGCAAACGCGTGCGCGAACCACGCGCGCAACGCCGCCGTTACGAGTTGCGGACGCTGCGGCCTGCTCATCTGCGCGCTCTGCAACATGGACGTGGGCACGGGACCGTACTGCCCGTCGTGCTTCGACCGGCTCCGGTCTGAAGACGCGCTTGCGCCAGCGATGACGCGCCGCCGCGACTACGCGTCGATGGCCCGCATGGCCGTGGTCGCCGGCCTTCTCTTTTCCTTCGCGTTTCTCGGAGTTCCCTTCGGCTCGGTTTCTCTTTTCTACGCGCGCAAGGGGTTCAAACAATTGCGCGCCGAAGGGCGAACGATCGCGTGGCTGGGCTTCACGGTCATCGTGGCCAGCCTCGAGATCCTCGGCGGCTTGGCGCTGATCGTCGTGACCATCTACGCATTCGCCAAGGTGAAGCAATGATGCCCGCTCTCCGAAAGCAGATCGGGAGGAATGCCGGCGTCATGACGCGCGAAGTGATCTTCGAAACCGCAGACGGGATCGAGGTGGAGTCGCGCGAAGGTTACGACGTCACCCGCAAGCGCGTTCTGTACGAGGAGATTCTGCTCGTCACCTTCCACCGCACCACGGGGTGGCCCTACGTGATTCTCTTCGGGCTGGTGGCGGTGATCTTCGGCACACTGGCGGTGTCCTTGATCCCCGAACCGGTCCTCCCGATCACGTTCGGAATTCTGGCGTTGCCGTTCCTTGCCGTATGCGTTGTCAGGCTTGTGTTGAAGCTCGATTACGTGACTGTCTTCGGCCGCCGCTCGAAAGCCGTGATGCGTTTCGCCATCCGCAAGCGCCGGGCTCGCGAGACCTACGGCAGAATCTGTTCCCGCACGATGGAAGTGCAGCGGGCGATGATTGAGCCGGAACCGCGGATGTCAGCGCCGGTGGACGAACCACCGGCGCCGCCGGCGTTAGAGTGACGTCAGCGCCCGAGGACGCCGCGCACAACGTCCCCCGCCCGTTCCGGCGCATCCGAAGCCTCGCCATCCGCAACCGCGCGGACGATGGCACTGCCGACGACCACCGCGTCGCAGCGATCTTTCAGCAATTCGAAATGAACGTGTTTGGAGATGCCGAAGCCGACGGCGAGCGGCTTCCTGACTTGCCCCCGAACCTCGTCGAGACGCGTCAGAAGCGTGGGATCGAGCTCGCTACGGGCGCCGGTGACGCCGGTGGTGGAGACGTAATAGATGAAATCGTCGCTGACACGGCTCACAGCCGCGATCCGTGCATCGCTCGAGGTCGGCGCAAGAAGAAAGATCGATCCCAATCCATTTCCCTTGAATGCCGGCTTCACCTCCGCCGCCGCCTCGGCGGGGAGATCGGTCAGCAGCACCGAGTCGATGCCGGCAGCGTGTGCATCATCGGCAAATCGCGCGATGCCGTGCCGCAGAACGGGGTTGAGATACGAGAATGCGATCAGGGGGATCTCGCTTCTCTCACGCACTTCCCTCGCTATCGTAAAGATGTCGCTGATCTTCGTTCCGTTCTGCAGCGCCCGATGCGCGGCAGCCTGAATGACCGGACCGTCGGCGATCGGATCGGAGAACGGCACGCCGAGCTCGATGGCATCGGCGCCTGCCTCCTCGAGCGCGCGGATGATCTCGATGGTCGGACCGTCCCCGCAGGTGATGTAAGCGATCAGTCCGCAGCGATGATCCGCACGGAGCTGTTTGAAGAGGCGGCCGACGCGGTTCATCGCAGCCGCCTTGAGGGATCGGCAGTGTCCTCGGCGACTGGCCCGGAAGCGTCCGGCCGCCGTATGAAGTTCGAACGACTAGGGTCGCCGGCGTAGTCGGCGACTGGAGATTGGACGTTTCGTGGCGTAACGAAAGCACGCCAGAGGCGTGCGTGAAGGTAGCCGGTGGCCACGCCGGAGGCGTTGCCACCGGTTTGCAGGGGCATGAAAAGGCACCCCGGCAGGGGTGCGTGAAACGTCGAGC
>JBBRNB010000151.1:0-10804 GCA_038230535.1 Thermoanaerobaculia bacterium | reverse complement strand
TGGTGCTGGCGAAAGCCGCGCGATTGCCGGTGTCGATGCGCGCAGGCGCGTCGGACAATGTAGCCCCTGGCTCGGCCAGGGGTAATCGTCGTAGTGGATGGTTTGCGGCCGCGAAGGCGGTCGCCATAACCGCGACCATCGTGCCTGGATTCTGTGGCGACCGCCTTCGCGGCCGCAGATTCCTCAACCACGAAGTACCCCGCGCCGAGCGCGGGGCTATCTTGTTTCGCGCGCCTTCGCGCGCAACGTGCCACGACCGGCAGCCCCGATCACCTCGTTCATGTCGCTGACCCAGGTTGAGAGATCCCGAGAAAGCCGCATAAACCCTGGGAGTTTCTTGGAAGGCTGCCGCAGCCGCGTGGGCGGATGGGTGGTGGAGCGGCGGAGGACGCCGAAGGACCCCACAACGACAGGCGGGGAGTGAGGGGGCGGCGCAGGAAGCAACAAGGCTTACTAACATCGGGCACCCTCCGCCTCCCCGCGACAAGGGAGGGGGGTCCCTCGACCGTCCTCCGCCGCTCCCCCAACTCCACCACCCAGAGCGCGGCTTCGGCGGCTCGGGATGACAGGTATGTGAGACGTTGGTTGGCAGGTAATGACAGGTATAGGAAGAACGCGATTCCTGCACGAGCGCTAAGGATGACAGGCATTTGAAAAAGCGCGATCCTGCACACCTCGATGACAACAGGTTGCCGCTCCTCCCGTTACAATCCTCTCCAATGCCTGAAACGATCCGAGCCGTCTGCCCGCACGACTGTCCCGATACCTGTCTGATGCTCGTCACGGTCGAAGACGGCCGTGCGACGCGCATCGCCGGCGATCCGGATCATCCGTTCACGCAGGGGTTCCTTTGCACCAAGGTGGCGAAGTATCTGGAGCGAACGTATCACCCGGACAGGCTGGCGTTTCCGCAGATCCGCGTCGGTGCGAAAGGGGAGGGGCGCTTTCGCCGCGCAACATGGGAGGAAGCGACTGCGCTCATCGCCGGGCGGTTGAAGGCGATCATCGATTCGCCCGACGGACCGCAGGCGATCCTGCCGTACTCGTACGCTGGAACGATGGGGCTCGTTCAGGGCGAAGGGATGGCGTCGCGCTTCTTCCGGCGCATTGGAGCGTCGTTTCTCGATCGGACCATCTGCTCCAGTGCGGGTGGCGAGGCGCTTGCGCTGACGTACGGGATGAAGATGGGAACAGACCCGGAGAGTGTTCCCGAAGCGAAGCTGATCCTGCTCTGGGGAACGAACACGCTCACGTCCAACCCTCACCTCTGGCCGTTCATCCGCCGTGCGCGAGAAAACGGCGCGCCAATCATCTGTATTGACCCGTTGCGGACGAGAACAGCTGCGGTATCGGACGAGCACATCGCCATCCGGCCCGGTACCGATGCGGCGCTGGCGCTGGGGATGATGCATGTCCTCTTCAGGGATGGACTGCACGATCGTCAGTATCTCGAGGAGATGACCATCGGCTGGGAGAAGCTCCGCGAGCGCGTTCTCGCTGACTACGCTCCGGAACGCGTGGCCGGGATCTGCCGGTTGCCGGTGGAGACTGTCGAGCGCCTCGGTACACTCTACGGTACGACGCGGCCAACGTTCATCCGGCTCAACTACGGCCTGCAACGCCACGCGGGCGGCGGCTCGGCGGTGCGCGCCATCTCGCTGCTTCCGGCGGTCACCGGTGCCTGGAACGATGTTGGCGGCGGTTGCCAGCTCTCGTCATCGGGAACGTTCGCCATGAACATGGCCGCCATGGAGCGTACCGACCTCGGCAACCATTCCGCGCGAACCATCAACATGACGCGGCTCGGAGCGGTGCTGACGGAGACCGGCGATCCGCCGGTGAAGGCGCTCATCGTCTACAACTCCAATCCCGGCTCGATCGCGCCTGACCGCGAGACGGTACTTCGCGGTCTGCGACGGGAAGACCTCTTCACCGTCGTCCTCGAACATTTCCAGACCGATACCGCCGACTACGCCGATGTGCTGCTCCCGGCCACGACGCAGTTGGAGCACGAAGAGCTGCATCGGGCCTACGGCCATCTCTATGCGATGTACAGCCGCAAATCGATTGAGCCAATCGGGGAGGCATTGCCGAACTCCGAGATCTTCCGCCGCATCGCCTCGGCGATGGGTCTCGACCATCCCGAGCTACGCGAGAGCGACGAGGAGTTGATGCGCGCGGCGCTCACCGGCACCGGCGAAGTCATGAAGGGCGTGACGCTGGAAGCGTTGAAGGAGCACGGCTCGGTCCGGCTCAACGTACCATCGCCGCATCTGCCGTTCCGCCGCGGCGCGACGCTGAAGACGCCGAGTGGCAGGATCGAGATCGAATCGCAGCAGGTGGCCGCGCTCGGCCTCGATCCGTTGCCTCTGTACATACCGCCCTATGAGTCGGAAGAGCGCGATCCTGAGCTGGCGCGGCGCTTTCCGCTCGCACTCATCTCCCCGCCGGCGCACACATTCCTCAACTCGAGCTTCGTCAACGTCGCCTCATTGCGGCGCGCGGCGGGAAAGCCGACGCTGGAGATCCACGCCGGCGATGCCCGCGCCCGTGACATCGCCGACGGTGCGCGTGTGAAAATCTTCAACGACCGCGGCACCTTCACCGCCGACGCCGTCGTCACCGACCGCGTCCGCCCCGGCGTTGTTTGCGCACCGTCAGTCTGGTGGGGAAGGCTGACGTCGGACCGCGCGAACGCGAATCAAACGACGTCGCAGGCGCTGACGGACATCGGACGGGGAGCGACGTTCTACGACAACCTGGTGAATGTGGCTCTGGCGTAGCTCATGGGACGCTTACCCGCAGATTGCGCAGATGAAAGGCCAGAAAGGAATGCGTTCAAACGCTGCTTCGTCTCGATCTGATTGGCTATTTGTTCCCAGGTCCTGCAGTCGAAAGAAGATAGTCGCCCGACGAGATCTCGCGTAAACCAGATGGCTTGCGGTTCAGAATGTATGCCCAGGCATCGATTGTTTTGCCGGAAGAGACTTGAGCCTTGACGAGATCCCGTCGATATTCATGCGGCTCGGGATCCTGATCGGTGCATCCTTCGTATTCATCGAGTTGCTGAATCGTCCGACTCCAGGAATCCGGCTGAATATCGAAGAGCTCGCCCTTGACCCATCGGTCGTCGCTGGCGATGATCATTCCGGTCATTCCAGGATATGAGCCCAAGTCGTAGAGGCGGCCGGGCACACGTGCTTCACCCACGAAACGTGCGGTCCTGGCGAGGATTCGAAACATCTCATGACTTGGATCCCGCCGGAGCGTTCCATAGACGAAGAGTTTGGTCGTGGTAGGAGGTTCTGAGATCACAGCGGGTTAGCCCTTTCTACGTTTCATTGCATCAATGAGCTCAATCAGCCTTTCGAACCCATTTCCTGCCATGAAGTCAGCGATGAACTGATGAGCGGCGAGGTTGTTCAGGTAATAGTCGAACAGCATGGCGACTTCGTTCTCGCTCAACTGTTTCAACTTCCATAGGCTTGCGATGAACTGGAAGAAGTTGAGATAGTCGACGAATTCCTCCTGGAGCGGATCGGAGCCATTGCCGGCGATGGATTGCCGGAGCGTTTCCAGCTCAGTCGGATGGGAGTCGAGCAAGTACCGAATGTGCTTGTAGTTCGCTGACTCGAAGAACTTTGCGTGCAAGGTGGAGAGCCATTCAGCGCGCTTGGTGCGAACGCTCCGACGATACGTCCACAGCGCCAGAACGGGTGCAATGACTCCGACGAGTTGCAACGCAATCGACAGGGCTTCACGCGGGGTCACCATAAGGCCAGACAAGGTATCAGAGTATCGCCTGCGTCGATCGATTGTTCAAGTGAGGCAACTTGTGCACCCATCATTTCCTGCGACGCTTGGAAGCCCGTTTCTCCGCGGTCATCCGATAGCCCTGTTCCATCAGGGCGCTGGAGTTTGGACGTTTCGTGGCGTAACGAAAGCACGCCAGAGGCGTGCGTGAAGGTAGCCGGTGGCCACGCCGGAGGCGTTGCCACCGGTTTGCAGGGGCATGAAAAAGGCACCCCGGCAGGGGTGCGTGAAACGTCGAGCTCGATGTCGTTCCATACGATCGAGCCTGCCCGACTTCACGCACCCCTGCCGGGGACCCTGCCGGGGTGCCCTTCTTTTGCATACGGAACCGGTGGCAACGCCTCCGGCGTGGCCCTCTACCCTCACGCACCCCGTTGGGGTGCCGAGAAACGTCCAAACTCGAGAGCCCTGTTCCATCAGGGCGGCGATGGCTCCTTTGGCGAGCCTCGTGTCGAGGCGGATTCCGATCCAGCCGCCGGGGCCGGCGTAGGGAGGGACAAAGAAGTGTTTGGGGTCGGCGGCGACGAGGTCTTGTTGCGCGCCGGGAGGGGCGGCGCACCAGATGGCGATGCGTCCGTCGCCGTGGTGGTTGTTCGTGAACATCACGAAGAGTCTGCCGTGAACGCGGAACGTCGGCGAGCCCCAGGCGATCTTTTCCTCCGTGTCTGGCAGTGACAGACAGATATCGCGCGTGAGCGCCAGCGCGGCGTCCGGGTTGCCGGCAGGCTTGACGACGGGCTTGACGGGATGGAGCGCGATTCTCGCGGAGCTTCCGATCTCGAGTCTGGCCCGCTCGCGGATGTCGTCGTCGATCAGCACCCAGAAGCGGCGCATCCGAGGAACGATGGCGCTTTCGAAGGAGACGCCGTTCACCTTGCCGGCGACACGATGCCCGTTCCGCCCCAGTCTCAGCCGCAGCGGCGGCATGCCCCATCGTTCCTCGGGATCGAAGGGGACTTCGAATGCTGCGCCTTTGTGTCCTTCCAGGAGTACGGCTGTGAAACGTTCGTCTGCCATGGGGTCATTTTACGAAAGAATGCGTTAGAGTCCGCGCGTCAAACCCCAGTCAATACCCGCCAGAAGGAGCCTCATGCGAATTCGTGCAGTGTTGTTTCTTGCCCTGCTACTGTCTACATCCTCGCTCTTCGCCGTCGACATCCACGACACACGTCTGCTCTCCGACCCGGCGGTCAGCGGCGACAAAATCGCATTCGGTTACGCGAACGACCTCTGGGTGGCGAACCTCGACGGCACCGGCGTGCGGCGGCTGACGTCGCATCCCGGGATCGAATTCGGGCCGCGCTTCTCGCCCGACGGGAAGACGATCGCATTCACCGGAAGATATGAAGGGAACACGGACGTCTACGTTGTCCCTACCGAAGGGGGCGTGCCGAAACGGCTGACATGGCATCCGAGGGTTGATGTGGCGCTGGGGTTCACCCCGGATGGTGCGAACGTACTCTTCACCTCACCGCGAGAAGTCCACACCGGACGTTATGTCCAGCTCTTCACGGTGCCGGTCGGGGGAGGGATGGCTACAAAACTCTCCATCCCGCACGCAAACAAGGCGGTCTACTCCTCGGACGGCAAAAAGATCGTCTACGTCCCGCTGAATGATGCCTTTAACGAATGGAAGCACTACCGCGGCGGGCAGGTCTCGAATCTGGTCATCTTCGATACCGCTACGTATGCCATCGAGCACGTGCCGCAGCCCGCGGGGCGTTGCAACGACACCGATCCGATGTGGCTCGACGGCAAGGTCTACTTCCGTTCCGACCGTGACGGTGAGTTCAACATTTACAGCTACGACCCGGCCACGAAGAAGGTGGCCCGCATCACCAATCACACCGACTTCCCGGTCGTGAACGCGTCCGCTGGTGGAAACAGAATCGTCTACGAACAGGCCGGCTATCTGCACCTGCTCGATCCGAAGACTGCAAGCACCTCACGGCTCAAAGTTGGCGTCGCGGCGGATCTCGTCGAGACATTGCCGCGTTTCGTCAAAGGGAAGAAGTACCTCCGCACCGCTGCCATCTCTCCGTCCGGCACCCGCGCGGCATTCGAGTTTCGCGGCGAGATCTTCACGGTGCCGCGTGAGAAGGGCGACGATCGCAACCTGACGAACACGCCGGGCGCGAACGACCGCTCGCCGGCCTGGTCGCCCGACGGCAAGTCCATCGCCTGGTTCTCCGACCGCAGCGGTGACTACCGCCTTTACATCGGCGATCAGGAGGGGAAAGGGACGCCGCGCGAGATCAGGATCGACGGCGCCGGTTTCTACGACGACCCGAAGTGGTCGCCTGACTCGAAGAAGCTCAGCTTTGCCGACAACTCGCGGTCGATCTACGTCGCCGACGTTGCCACCGGAGTCAGCGACAAAGTCTCCAGCGACCTCCTGTACGGTCCGGTGCGCGTACTCAACCACTCCTGGTCGCCCGACTCGCAATGGCTCGCCTACACGCGCAACACGCCGACGTACATGAACCGGATCTATCTCTACTCGATCGGAGAGAAGAAGTCGTACCCGCTGACCGATCCGTACACCGATGCCAGCGCTCCGGTCTTCGATCCCAACGGCAAGTACCTCTACTTCCTTGCCTCCACGGACGCAGGTCCGGTAGAGGATTGGTTCGCACAATCGAACGCCGACCTGCGCTCCACACAATCCATCTATCTCGCCGTTCTGGCGAAGGGTGTGGTCTCGCCGATCGCAAAAGAGAGCGACGAAGAGGCAGCGAAGACCGCCGACGAATCGGCCATGAAGCCGGAGACGAAGGCCAGCGACAAGCCGGCGGATGAGAAAGCCAGCGCGGACAAGACCAAGAGCGCGGCATCGAAGGCTGTGAAAGTCGTCATCGACTTCGACGGCATCACGCAGCGCATCGTGGCCCTTCCTCCCAAGCCTGCCGGCTACGACGGGCTGGAGGCCGGTAAGAGCGGACAGATCTTCTATCTCAAGGACTCCGGCTTCAATCGCTCCGCGCCGGACGAAAAAAGCCTGCAGCGCTTCGACCTCGAGAAACGCAAAGAAGAGACGCTGCTCGAAAAGGTCGACGGATTCGAGGTCTCCGCGGACGGAAAGCGGATGCTCATCGCCAAGGACGGGTGGTCGCTCGCAGACATCGGAGAGAAGCTCGACCTGGCGAAGTTCAAGCTCGCCACCGACAAGCTGCAGGTCAAGATCGACCCGCGCGCCGAGTGGCGGCAGATCTTTGAAGAAGCGTGGCGCATCAACCGCGACTATTTCTACGACCCGGGTATGCATGGGGCTGACTGGAATGCCATGCGCGCCAAGTACTCCGTGTTTCTGCCCGACCTGGCCGTGCGGCAGGACCTGAACCGAGTGATGACGTGGATGTCGTCGGAGCTTTCCGTCGGCCACCATCGTCTCGGAGGCGGCGATTCACTCGCCGACGTCGAGGCCGTTCCGGGAGGACTCCTCGGCGCCGACTACAAGGTCGAGAACGGGCGCTATCGTTTCGCCAGAGTCTTCGGCGGCCTGAACTGGAACCCCGAACTGCGCTCGCCGCTGACGGAGCCCGGGATCGAGGTGAAGGCAGGGGAGTATCTGCTGGCGGTCGAGGGGAAAGACCTCAAATACCCCGAGGACCTCTATAGCCGTTTCGAGCAGACCGCGGGGCGCATCGTCGAGCTCACGGTCGGACCGAACGCAGACGGCAGCGGCTCGCGCGTCGTCAAAGTCGTCCCGATCGAAGATGAATCGGCGCTGCGTAACCGCGATTGGGTCGAAGGCAACCTGCGCAAAGTCACCGATGCCTCGAATGGGCGCGTCGCGTACGTGTATGTACCGAATACCGCAGGCGCCGGCTACACGTACTTCAAGCGCTACTTCTTCCCGCAAGCCGACCGCGAGGCCATCATCGTCGATGAGCGTCACAACGGCGGCGGCAGCGTGGCCGACTACTACATCGACATCCTCCGCCGTCCCATGATCAGTCATTGGGCGATGCGTTACGGCGCAGACCTGAAGACGCCGCTGGCCTCGATCCAGGGGCCGAAGGTGATGATCATCGATGAGACCGCCGGTTCCGGCGGCGATCTGCTGCCGTGGATGTTTCACAAACTGCAGCTCGGGACGATCGTTGGGAAGCGCACCTGGGGCGGACTCGTCGGCATCCTGGGTTTCCCGACGCTGCTGGATGGCGGCCAGATCACCGCCCCAAACCTCGGCATCTGGACTCCGGAAGGCTGGGTGGTGGAGAACGAAGGCGTCCCGCCGGATGTCGACGTCGAGCAGACACCGGCTGACATCATCGCCGGCCGCGATCCTCAACTCGACAAAGCGCTCGAGATCGCCATGAAACAGCTCGCCGAGAATCCGCCGAAGAAGGATGTACGCCCGCCGTTCCCGAAACGCGCGCCAAGCGCGCAAAAGTAGTTCTCAGTTCAGTCCTGGGAGCGCCGGTGAGACGCCCGCGCTCCCAGGACACTGTATTTTTTCTACCCTTTCCGTGACTAATGAACAGCAGTCAATGAGAAAGAGGAGAAAAAATGAAGAAAGTCATTGCAGCCGCGTTCGCCGCCTGGATCCTATTGGTTACTCGCGCCTATCCGGCCAACACCAACGCCAAGGCCGTCAAACCAGCCATCAGCCGGACGGTCCTGTCTGCCGCTTCCGCCTCAGCCACGGCGTCGTACGGCACAATCACGCCGCGATAACGCCTGGCGGCTTCCAATTCGAGACACGCCATTCATCGGAGGTCTTCTCCCTTCCACAGAGGGAGAAGAGCCCGCCGGCTGGCGTCGCCCAAGACGCCATCTTTCCAGCGGCCCTACGGGCGTATCATCCGCGCGCCATGCAGATCTCCTTCCTTGTCGCGGTCGCCGCGAACGGTGTCATTGGACGTGACGGCAAGCTGCCGTGGCACCTTTCGAACGACCTGAAGCGATTCAAGACACTGACGATGGGGCATCACGTCGTCATGGGCCGCAAGACCTTCGACGAGATCGGACGCAAGCCGCTGCCGGGAAGGACGAACGTCATTGTCAGCCGCTCGACCATCGAGCCGCAGGAGAACGTCGTCCCCGTGAAAACGATCGACGAAGCTCTCGCAGCGATCCCTCATACGGAAGACGAGCTCTTCATCCTCGGCGGCGCGGAGATCTTCCGCCAGACCATGCACCGCGCCACGCGGATGTACATCACCCAGATCCACGCTGACGTCGCCGGCGACACCTACTTCCCCGACTTCGACGACGTCAACGAGTGGCGGCTCACCGACCGCGAAGACTTCGAATCCGACGCGAAGAATGACTATCCGTACTCTTTCCTGACATACGACCGCGTGGGCGGAGAAGAGCACGCTATCCCTGAGGAAGGGTAGCGGCGGACCCGGCGGATGACGCGGGCCAGTACGCTGCTTCTGGCGCTTCTCATTCTGAACACCCTTCTGGGTGTTCTCTGCGTTGTCGTCAGCCGCGGCGAGCGAGGCTCGCGGGCGCTTCGGTACTGGGGATGGGGACTGCTGGTCTATTCGGCGGGGATCCTGATCACAATTCCCGCGGCGCTGCCGTTCGACCTGCGCAAGATCGCCGGGAATGCGCTGATCGCCTTTGCGCCGATCCTCACCGTCGAAGGAGCGCTTGCGTTCACGCGCGTGAAGCTGGACAGGCGATGGCTCGCCGCGGGCTTCGTCGTCTCCATCCTCCCCATAGTCTGGAACCACTTCGGTGCCCACTTCGAGGTACTGATCGACATCCTGGCACCCGCGCCGCTGGCAAACATCCTCTTCATCATCGCGGCAGTGGCGCTGATTCGTGTCCCGCCGCGGGAGGCGAAGGCGGCCGGCCGCTTCGTGGCGGGGACGTTTCTCTTCTCGGTTCTGATCTGGAGCTGCCGCATGCTGGCAATCTGGCTGTCGATCGGAGGGTCGAACGACCGTGATCGCGCGGACCTCACCATCGCATTGTTCAGCATCGCGCAGATGGTGGCCGTGGTGGCGTGTACTCTCGGATTGCTCTGGATCGAAGTCCGGATCATCGAAAGCGCACTCCGGCAGTTGGCGAATGCGGACCCGCTCACAGGACTGCCGAACCGGCGCGCCACCGTGGCCTTGTTCGAGGACGAGGCCGCCCGCGCGTCACGTCACAACCGCTTCTTCGCGCTGGTGCTCTTCGACATCGATCACTTCAAACAGATCAACGACAGCCGCGGTCATCTGGCGGGAGACGCCGCGTTGCGGCACGTCGCCGGCGTCATGACGTCCACAAAGCGCGAGATCGACACGGCCGGCCGCATCGGCGGTGAGGAGTTCGTCGTGATCTTCAGCGAGGAGGGGATTGACGGAGGAGAAGCCGCCGCGAACCGTGTCCGCCAACGGATCGCGGAGTCGGATCTGGAGTGGGAAGGAACGAAGATACGCCTCACCGTCAGTGGCGGCGTGGCTGTCTATCCGATCGACGGAAGAGCCTGGGATTCGCTCTTTGCCGCGGCTGACCGCCGCATGTACGCCGCCAAGAACGGTGGACGGAATCGCATCGAGGCGCCGTCAGCGCATGAACACGGCGGCGAGACGCCGCCGAGCCAGCCGGCGGGACGCCAGCGTTCCTGGGCTACGCGCGCGGACTGACAGCCTCAGCGCAAATGCCAACGGAACGCCGGCTGGCCACGCCAAGACCTTAGCTCTACCTAAACGCATGGCTTCTGCGGCCTGGGATCGCGGGCGTCCCGCCCGCTGTCGACTCTCGCGTGAAGCCGATGCGGGCGAGACGCCCGCGATCCCAGGGTCCCCTGAGTCGATAGCTTGGCTACAGCCAAGCCCTGGAGTTTGGACGTTTCTCGGCACCCCAGCGGGGTGCGTGAGGATAGCCGGTGGCCACGCCGGAGGCGTTGCCACCGGTTTGCTTGTGTTAAGAAATGCACCCCGGCAGGGGTGCGCGAAGTGCTGCAACTCATTGAATTCGTCATCGTTTTCTTTGGGGGAGGTGCCGTAGTTTTTCTCGCACCCCTGCCGGGGTGCCTTTGCAGGCG
>JBBRNB010000150.1:0-10971 GCA_038230535.1 Thermoanaerobaculia bacterium | reverse complement strand
CGCACGCCTTCAGCGTGCATTTGCTGCCGTCTGAACCGTCCAAACTCCATGCACGCCTCCGGCGTGCTTTTCCGGGCCGCGGCCGGTGTCGGGGAACGCTGAGAGTTGGGCTCCGACCCCCAAACTCCCGACCCCCTACTCCCGACCCCCTACTCCCGCCTAGGCTTCCTCACTTGCGTTCCATCTTCAGTACACGATTGAGCTCGCGATTGACGGAGGCGGAGCGGTCGTGGAAGAGATCGGGTCCTGTGGCGAAGGGGGTGCCGGTCAACTCCAGGGCATTCGGTACTTTGGCGTGGTCGTGCAGCGATGTTCCCGCGAGCGGAACGGCGATCGGCAAGTAGAAGATGTGCCAATGCATGCCGAGGGCGGCGAACTCCGCCCAGCCGAGGTGCCATTGGATCCTTCCAGGTGGGAGGTGATCGGGTAGGGGCGACATCCGGATGTTGTCGCTGGCGACGAAGTGAAGGAGCGCGTCGCGTGAGTAGTCTTTGCGCTCGGGCGCTGACGGCTCGTCACCAAGCGCCAGAGTAGCGATGAGAAGGACGGCGAACGCGAAGGCGAGGGAGCGCATTCACTGCTCGGTGCCGGCGGCTTTGGCCTTCTCCTCGAGCTTCAGGACGCGCTTGAGCTCCGCTCTGGCGCCGGGAGATAGAGATACGTCGTCGGGCATGTAAGGCATCGACCGCGCGATGGGTGTGTTCGTCAGCGCGAACGCGTTCGGGACGGTGGCCACGTCGGCCAGTCGCGTGCCCTGAAGCGGCGCCAGGATGGGGAGATAGTTGAAGATACCGTGGACGCCGTACTTGTAGATGTTGATGGCGCCGACGTTGCCGAGGTCGAAGCCGCCGATGGTCGAATGGGGATGGAGCAGGAACTCGTGTGAGAAGCGGAAAAGAGCGTCGACGGAGTAGTCGGGCTTCGGCGCATCCGCGGCGAAGAGCGGCGTGGCGAGCGCGAGAAGAGCGGCCAGCAGGGCGGCGCGGGGCATGAGCATGTCTATTCTGACGCGGCTTGGCCCGAAACGGTTACGAAAATCGTGCTTCGAGTCGCCGGCGGGTCCGGTCAGCATATGAGGAGGGAGATCGCCGCTGTTTTCACGTCTCAATAACAGAGCATTTTCTGTGCCGGGACCTGCCTCACGGCACGACTACTTTTGTGCTCGCAAACCCGGCGTTGCTGCCGGCCTGATCGACGATGCCGACCGACAGGGTGTTCTCGCCCGGGCTCATCCTGATCACGGCCTTGTAGGTCATCTGTTTCTCGCGAAAGTCGTCTTCCGCGTCGGTGAGAACCTTGACGGCGTGTACGTTCCTGATGACCTTCGACGTACCGCTGGCACTTCCGACGACGATGTAGACAGCGAAGTTGCCGGCGAGGTTCTCCCCCTCCGGCTCGAGGGTGATGGTGGGTGCAAACGTAACGACGATGGGGATGCGGTATTCGTCACCATCCTTCTCCGAGGCGCCTGTTTTGACAGCGACTTCCCATGTGTTGCGCGGATCGGGTTTGTAGAGGTTGGCGATGACGCGGGTGCTCATCTCGTCCTCTTTGACCGCAGGTTTCTGGATGTACGTTTCCCGCGCCCGGAACCGGTACTCGGGGTTCTTCATCTTGACCACGATCTTGCGAGAGACGCTGGCCGTGGCGCTCGCCGGCTTGAAGCCGAGCGAGTAGTAGGCGTTGAGGTCGGTGGCGAGGGACTGGAAGGCGGAGTCGAAGTTGTCGGAGTTTGTGAGGGCGAGACCTCCGCTGATCCTGGCCAGCGTCTGATACGCCATGGCCGTGTTGGTGAAGCTCGTGAACTGCTCTACCTTGTCGGCCGGAGCGCTCGTCTCGGCGCTGACGTCGTCGCGTGAATCGGCGGCGTCGATGATGTAGAGAGCCACGTTGTTGGCACTGGCCTGTTTGGCCGCCTCTTCGATCGAGTAGTGGGCCATCGATCCGGTCTTTCCGGTGATGCTTTCTGTGCTGAGCGTCAGGTTGCTCATGAAGGGGGAAAAGGAGCTGTAGAGCGATTGATAAAGTTCCGCGCCGGGGTGTTCGGGGAGATGAGCGCCGGCAAAGATGACTACGTTCTTTCCTTCCAGACCGGCGAGCGCGGAGGTGACCTGCCCCAAGGCGCTGAGCGTGAACCTGGAGCTCATGATCTCCTCCTCGATGAAACTCTCCACGTTCATCAGCGACTGGTTGTAGAGGTCGCGCCACGGATACTTCCCCTCTTTTCCGACATCGACGTTTTCGGCGATGCGGCGTTTGAGTAGCGCGAGGGCAGCCGTTCGATTGGAACTGGCACTGACGACCTGCTTGATGGCGTCCACCCCAGCCTGGATCGCTTTCTTGTCGTTCGTGAACGGCGTGATCACTTTCACCTGTTGCGTGCAGAGGACGAGCATGACCTGGTCGTCGGGCCTCAAATGCTGGTCGATGAACTTCTGGAGTGACTGGAGAACCTTGTCCCGCCGGGCGGGCTGGAGCGAGTAGTTGTCAACAAACATCACGATGTTGCGCGGCCGGATTTCGACAGGCGGCTCCGTGACGGCCGGCGCTGCCGGAGGTTCGGCCGCCGGCGTCTTCGCTACCTGTTTTGCGGCAACGGGCGCGGCGTTGACTTCGTAAAGGTTCGTGATCTCTCGTTTCTGGCCGTTCTCGTAGATCTCGAAGTCCTCTTTCTTCAGGCCGGTAACCGGTTTGCCGGCGCGGTCGCGGACGACGACGTCGACGTTGACGACGCGGACTTCGATCGATTCCGAAACGTTTTCCTGAGCCAGCGACGCGGCGGCGATCAGGGCGATGACTGATGCGATGACGGAGCGTTTCATGAGCACCTCATTATGGCGATGGTTTGACTGTCCGGTGACGCGCTACCGGAGTGATGCCGCAACGTTCCACTCCTTCGGCGTCGAGTGCCGTGAGCGGATCGGCGGCGACCCAGACGATGCGTTGCTGCGTGAGGGAGCCGTTGAGCCGCGCGGCCGCGGCCTCGATCCCGGCCAACGTGGAGATGTCGTCGATCTGGCCCCAGTCGCTGGCGAGGTCGGGCCGCGGCCCGTCCACGGACCAGACGAAGAGCGGCACGCCGGTGTCTTCCAGGTAGCGGCGCACGATCGGGGAGGTGTAGAGGCTTCGGTCGGGTGTCTTGCTCACGAGCAGAACGACGGCCCTCCGCCGCCCATGCTCGAGCGTGGCCAATGCGGCGACAGCCACGGCGTCCGCGAATTGCCGCGGCTCCGTTGCGGCCGGCGCCGGCGAAAGCCGCTGCGTCAGAAGCCACATCACCGTCGGGACTTTGCCGTGATTGACAGACTGGGGGAATGCGATGGCGGTTGGCTCGCCCGGCGCGTTGAAGGGGCGAGTGACCGGCCAGAGAATCCGCTCCGCGGTATCGGTGTCGAGCCGCAGCTCATTGGGGGGAAGGAGACTGACGCGCGCCCCCGGGTCTTTGACCATCACGACGAAGGCGTCGCCCTTTTCAATCGCCGTCGCTCGCAGCGCTACGCCGCCGGAGGAGAAACAACCGTCGATGTTGTCCGGCTGCTTGTCAGCAATCATTGTGACGAGCATCGGCGCCAGTTCGGAGCCGGTGGAGCCGGAGAACCCTGCTTCGATGGCCATCTCACGCTTGGCGATCTCTCCGTCTTCGAACTCCATCTCTGCCGACAAAACGTGCGGGCGCGACCAGTCGGTCTTTGGCAGTTGCGCGCGGAAGTCACGGCCGAGGCGAACGCCGGTGCCGTCGAGAAACAGCTTCGCGCTTTTGGGAGACTTGTGCAGGCGGTGGCCTCCTACGAGCTGCGCTTCGACGGGCCTCTTCCCCTCGCTCCTGATGACGATTTCCACCTCGGCAGGTGGCCGGGAGAGATTGATCAACTGGGAGGTACGGGCCAGCTCCTTCCGGTCGGAGTCGTAGGCGATTGCGGTCAGCCGGCTGGGAGTGAACGCCCTGCCGAAGTCGATCTTCACCGACCAGGGCGCCTTTTCCATTCGGGCCACTTCTTTCCCGCCGAGCTCGATGCGTACCGACTTCACATCAGGTCCGGCCTGCAACTCTATGGTCTGCGTCCCGGTGATCAGTCCGAGAAAGAAGGAGAGGAAAATTACCTGCTGCACGCGGACTCTCCTTTCCTAGTGTTCGGAAGGACTGCCGGCGATGTATAGATCGGATAAGAGCTTCGTGTAGCTGTAGACCGTGGTCTCTCCATCCGGCGTGACCAGTATGGGACCTACGTTGATGAGCCCCGCCGGGTCGGCCGGCATCGCTTCGCGCCACAGGCTTCGTGCGCCGGTTGTGAGATCGACCTTGTACAACATCGCCGGGATTTTGCCGAACGTTGCCACGAAGAGGGAGTGGCCGTCGGATGAGAAGTGTATCGGGACATCTCCGGACTTGAGCGCCGGCACCGGGATCGGCGCGCCGCCAGAAGTGACGGGATAGAGGTTGAAGCTCCTGTCCGGCGCGCGGCCGAGCACGAAGCGGCCATCCGGTGTCACCTGCGTTCCAGCGACGTTTTCGGGGGTGATCGAGCGAGGCGCGCTGCCGTCGAGCGCCTGGATCCACAGTCGCGAGGACCGCCCCTCTTCGTTGCCTTGAAAGAGGATGTGCGCGCCGTCCGGGAACCAGCGGGCATTGCGATGGTTGATGCGGTCGTGAGTGATCTGCCGTGGCTGTCCGGCGCCGGCCGGCAACATGACGATCTGCGCCGGTTTGCGATTGCGGGGAATGGAGAGTACCCATTGCCCGTCCGGCGAGAGCGCTTCCGAAGTGCCATCGCCGAGGCGGATGGCAGGGGAGCCATCGATGCCGCGGAGATAGACGCCGAAGATCGCGCCGCCGGCTTCGCCCGACTCGGAGAAGATGATGGTCTTACCGTCCGGCGAGAGGTCGCGCACGACGGAGTAGTCAAACCACGAGAGGTCGACCGGCCGGGCGTTGCCGCGGACCCCGACGATTCCGGCTCGAACGATTTCCCGGGAGACGAGAGCGCGGCCGTCCGGCGCGACGTCGTGCAGCCAGAGAGGTCCGGCGCTCGCGGCGACCGTGCGCTGTTTTCCGCTCATGGTGACAGCCGTGATGGCACGCGCTGCGTTGCCCTCTTCGGCGGAGAAGATGATCTCCTTGCCGTCCGGCATCCAGGCGAGCCCCTGGACGCTCTGCGATTCCTTCGTCAATGTCCGGTGCGATTTGCCCGCAAGTGTGACGAGAACGACGGAGCCGCGGTCGTCGTTGAGAAACGGATGTTCGAGCAGTGCGATGGCGTCGCCTGCCGGATTGAAACGGGGGTGGCCGATCCATCCGACCGTGTCGTAGATGACATTGCCGATCGGGAACTCCAGCCCGCAACGGCCGGCGATGGTTCGAACGACGGCCAGCCGCCCATCGGGCGACCAGTCCGCGAATTCGACGTCATCGAGAATGGCCCGCGGCGCGCCGCCGGCGATCGGTACCTGCGCCAGCGTGCCGCTCTCACGCAGGTAGCCGATGACGTGACGCCGGAGCGAGATGGCGAGCTGGCCGCCGCGGGAGACCGCCAACAGGTCGGTGTCGGCACCGATCTGGAGATCTCTCGATTCGGGCGAGTCGGCGCGAACGGAGAAGATCGACATCGGCTGGCCGGCCCATCTGGCTCCGTAGAAAACGGTCTCGCCATCGGGAGAGAAGCGTGCGTTGAAGATCGTGCCGCTGCGGAAGGTGAGGCGCTTGTATGCCGGCGGCGGACGCGTGCCACGACGCTGCCCGAGCAAATACGCGGCCGCTGCCACCGCAAGCAAGACCAGGATGATCGCCAGCGGTTTCACGAGATCGCGTTTGCGAATGCGCCAGGTCGGGAGAAACGGAACCGCCTGACTGGTCAGTCCCGAGATCGAGCCGAGGTCGAAGGCCAGGTCGCGCGCCGACTGGAAGCGTTCATCGGGATTCTTCTCCAGACAATGCCGTACCACCCGATCGAGCACGGCTGGAACTCGTATGCTGAGCTCGAAGAAATCGGGCGGATCGTCTTTGAGGATGGAGTTGAGCGTTTCGATCGGCGAGTCGCGGCGGAAGGCCGGAGCCCCGGCCAGCATCTCGTAGAGGATGACGCCGAAGGCGAAGATATCCGAGCGGTTGTCGCCGCCGCCGCCGCGCACCTGCTCGGGCGCCATGTAGCCAACCGTTCCCATCAGCCGCCCGGGCTCGGTCGGAGATGTGGGAAGCGTCAGCTCGTCTTCATTTCCAGGGGTCGCATTCGGCAGCCGCGGACCGGCCAGTTTGGCGAGACCGAAGTCGAGGATCTTGACATGGCCGTCGCGGGTGATGAAGAGGTTCTCCGGCTTGAGATCCCGATGGACGATGTTTCGCTCGTGCGCAGCCGACAAGCCGCGTGCGATCTGCGAAGCGTAGTCGAGCGCTTTCCGCGGAGGGATAGGGCTCTGGCGGATACGGGCGCGTAGCGATTCTCCTTCCAGCAGCTCGGAGACGATGTAATGAAGCCCGCCTTCGTCGCCGATGTCGTAGATGGCCAGAATGTTGGGATGGTTGAGCATCCCGGCCGCTCTCGCTTCCTGCTCGAATCTCCTCAACGCCTCGGCATCATTAGAGAGATTACGCGTCAGAACCTTGACGGCGACGTCCCGGCCGAGACGGGTGTCCTGCGCTCGGTACACCTCGCCCATACCGCCCGCGCCGATGGCCGTGAGTATCTTGTACGGGCCAAGCATTTTGCCCGGAGCAAGCATGGAAACGAATCATGTCATGTTCCGGGAGTGGTGGGGTTGGGGGGGTGGAGAGTGGGGGGGCGAGAGGGTTGTGCAGAAATCAAGTTGACTGTCATCCTTCGCCGTCCTTCGCCGCTCCCAACGCGGCTCCGGCAGGCTCAGAGGTGTGCAGAAATCCAACCGCGCGGTGATTCTCGAGGAACGGGCGGTTGCGAGTATGTCGTACTCCATCCCCCTCCCAAAGCGGTGGCTGGCGCCACCGCACTCCAAAGCGCTTCGCGCGAAATGATGTTGTCAATCCTCGCCAACTCTGCACAGGTTTTTCGCGCGCCGGAGGCGCGCTTTGGAGTGCGGTGGCGCCAGCCACCGCTTTGGGAGGGGGCCCCCGGTTCATGGAACACACGCCCTGGTTGCTGGCAACGCCGAGCCTCCGCCGCAGGCTCACACGCTCTCAGGATGACAGGAACTCGGGACGGGCGATTTTTTGCGCCCCGAGTGCATTCGCCGGCGGAGCCGGCGGCAACGCACTTGTCCAAACGTGAGACCGCACATCCTGGAAGCCTCCGGAGTCCTCGTGCTGAGTTCGATGAGCTCCCACACCCACCCCCCACTCCCCATCGCCCACCCCCCGAATTTCTGATCTACTTACCGATGCATGAAACCCGAACCAGTCATTCACCTCACTCCGGGCAAGCGCGTTCTTTTTCTGACCAAAGATCCTGAGCTGATCCGGCAGCAACTTCGCGGCGAGACGGATCTGCAGATGAAGGACCTGTCGATCGATGACCTGCTCGACGACATCAACACGGACGCGATGACGCCGGCCTGGGTCTGTTTCAGTCACAAACCGGAAGACATCGCCCGCGACGCGTACGCGGGGCTGATCGTCGACGGCAAACGGCTCTTCGAGCACGACGCGCTGATCAACGGCAACTTCGAAGTCATCGTCAGCGGATACCGCAAAGGCGTCGGCAGCTCGCGCGAGACTGCGACGCAGTGCGAGGTGTGGAGCGGCATCCGCATCGCCGTGGCGGAATCGTTCGCGCCGATCCACGCCGGCAACAACATCAATCAGGGTCTGCTCATGGCCGATCACGCCATGCTCACGCGGCTGCAGGCCGGCGAAGAGATTCCGATCGGCGAATTCTGCAAAGGCTGCGACGCCATCACGCAACTCATCATTCGACAGGGAGGCCTCTTCCCGTTTGCCAAGGCCGTGACGCGTGGAGAGATCCAGGTGCCGGTACCGAATACACCGAAGCGGCCGATGACGATGGGGGAGAAGATCCTGGCCCGGCATGTGGCCGGCGCGAAGTCAGGCAGCGAGTTTTGTGTCAAACCCGGCGATGCGGTCGTCGTCGAAGTCGACGGTGGGTACACGCACGAGTTCACCACCGCGCAGGTGCACTACTTCTTAGAACAAGAGTACGGCCCTGACTACGCGATCAGGAACCCGCAGAAGTTTGCCGTCTTCGAAGACCACCTCATCTACGCCGACGATGTAGCCCGGATGCGGCCATTCATGGCGAAGATCCAAACGCTGCGCGATCTGCAGCGGGAGTTCCAGCAGCACAGCGGCTGCCGCGACTTCTCGGCCATCGACAACGTCTCTCCCGGCATCTGCCATGAAGTTGCGCGCGAGCTGATCGTCGATCCGGGCGATCTCATTCAGGCGACCGACAGCCACACCTGCATGGGAGGGGTGAACAACGCGCTGGCCTGGGGCGTCGGTTCCACCGAATACGCGAACCTCGTGCACTCCGGCTTCACGCAGGTGGAAGTGTCGGAGTCGATCCGCTTCGAGCTCGCCGGTACGTTGCGCGAGAACGTCACGGCAAAAGACGTGATGCTCTACATCCTCCTGGCCTACGCCAAGCCGCAACTGACGCTCGACCGGATCATGGAGTTTACCGGCCCAGGGTTGCGCTCACTCTCGATGGATGAACGGGCCACGCTGGCGAACATGGCCACCGAATGCGCGGCGCGGACGGCGATCATCGAGGCTGATGAGAAGACGTTCGCCTGGATCGCGGCGATACGCCCCGGTGTCGATATCGACGCGCTGCGAGCCCGGGCAGTCTCTCCCGATCCGGACGCCGAGTATGCCGGAGGTGTTCACACGATCGACCTCGACACGATCCGGCCGATGGTGGCCCATCCGGGCGACCCCGATCACGGAATCCCGTCCGACCCGACAAACGGGATGTTGGTTCAGGATATTGAGGATACAAAGATCGACATCGCCTACGCCGGCTCCTGCACCGCCGGCAAGATCGACGATTTCCTTTTCTATCATCAGGTGGCGAAGGAGGCGGTCGACGCCGGTTTGAAGGTCGCGGAAGGGGTGAGGTTCTACATCCAGTTCGGCTCGCAAGCCGTGGAGACGTTCGCCCGCGAGAATGGACTGCTGGATACGTTCGAGCGCGCCGGTGCCGTCGTTCTCAACCCCGGTTGCGGCGCCTGCATCGGATGCGGCCCCGGCGTCTCCGACGATTCCAACCAGGTGACGATCAGCGCCATCAACCGCAACTACAAAGGCCGCTCAGGCCCCGGCAAGCTATGGCTGGCCTCTCCCTTGACCGTCGCCGCCTCGGCGTTCACTGGACATGTGACGGCATACACGCCGGGGATGTTCGCGAAGGTGCTGGTGGAGGCGTAGGTCACCAGATCGTGTCAACCACGCCGCTCCCGCGGATGCGGTCGTCTTTGGTTACGAGCGAGACGTTGTGGGTGAGGGCGGTGGCGGCGATGAGGCGATCTGCCGGATCGCGAAATTGCCCAATCGACGTTGCCAGCACAACGATCGGCGCCGTTAGCGGGAGTACTCGTGTATTTGTGTAGGCAATCGTATCTTGCAACCAGCCGAGCACACCCTGATTAAAGATGAGCCGCCTCTTCTCGACCAGCATGGCGATCTCCCAAAGCGTGATGGCTGCGACTGCTACAACGTCGGTACCTGCGAGCGCATCCTGCGCCACGCGGGATAGTTTGTGCCTGTCGGCTGCCCACCAGATCCAGGTATGCGTGTCTACAACGATCACTTCGCAGCTTCCCACTCCGTTTCGATGGGACTGATGATGTCACCCTCGTAGAGCACGCTACCGGCCATCGGGCTGTCTGGTGAGTCGTTCGATGATGTCCCAAAGGGGACGAGCTTCAAAACCGGAACGCCATCGACTGTCACGATCACTTCATCGCCATCATGCGCGATGTCGCTGACGAGCCCATCCCATTTTTCGACTGCCTCGGCAGATGTAACTGTTCTTTTCATCGCTCCATCATAGACTTGATTCGCAAACCAAGTAGCCAGAGCACATCATCGCTCAGGATTGGTACAACGATCGCTTCAACGCGCCCCACTCCGTCGTCTATCGGGGAGACGATGTCGCCGATGACTTTGCCTGATCCGCGAAGGTGCTCGATCGAGCGCTCGCGCTCGGCGGCGGCGGGAATCATCCATTCGCCTTTGTAAAGCACGAGTCCTTCTACCGGAGGTGTATCAGTTGACGGAACAGCGTCAACGCCTACCAGCTCCGCGACGGTCTTACCTTCGCGCGTAAAACAGATCTCACCGCCGTTCTCGGCGAGCTTATCGATCAGCGACTCCCCTTTGACCCGAGCTCGGCTGCTTCCATTTGAATAGTTATGGCTCATCCTGGAACCGCTTCGGTACGTCTTCAACTTCCTCAACACAAAGAGAAAATGACCAATCTCTGTGCTCTCAGCGCCTCTGTGGTGAAATGGGTTTCCATCAGAACGAGCTCCTCCCGCTCCCGCAACGTGCCGGCCGCAACACCTCGGCGAGGTCATTGGCGAATGAGACTCCACGCCGCCGCCTGCATCCGGTGAAGCGATCGTGACTCGAATCGCGTGGCTCTTCTCAGATTTCCCGGAGGCTGTTACGAGATTCTGGCACCTCTCGGGGAGATTTCTGGGAGCACTCCGAGAGATTTGCGGATGCTCCAGGGAGATTTCGAAGAGGTTCCAGGGAGATTTTCGCGGAGGCTGCAGGAGATTTGTGAGAGGCTCCGGGGAGATTTGCGGGAGGCTCTCGCGAGATTTCCCAGAGGCTCCTGGGAGATTTAGGGGAGGCTCTGGAGGTTTTAGGGGAGGCTCCCGGGGGATTTCCGGGAGGCTCTCGGGGGATTTGTGGGAGGCTCTGGAGGTTTTCCGGGAGGCTCCCGGGGGATTTGCGGGAGGCCCTCGGGGGATTTGTGGGAGGCTCTGGAGGTTTTCCGGGAGGCTCCCGGGGGATTTGCGGGAGGCCCTCGGGGGATT
>JBBRNB010000149.1:0-11268 GCA_038230535.1 Thermoanaerobaculia bacterium | reverse complement strand
GCCGACACTGCCGCGCCGTTGGCGCGGCAGGATGATTTCGCCGGCCGGCGTTGGAGTTCCGATCGCTGTTCCGAATCGTGTTCTTGATGGTGGTCACTTTAACCGAGCACAAAGTGGTCACTTCTGCCGAGCGCCGAAGCGGCAACTGTCTCACGCGCGATATCGAGGAGCTCATTCGGGCAAACCATACGTTCATCGTGCAACTCGTCGAAGATGAAGAGCGAGGGATACTTTCTCTTTTCGCGAACAGCTCGGCTTAGTTTCGGCGCTCGGCGTGCTCCTACCCCAACACCCTCTTCAGGAACGCCCCCACTACCGCCAGCGACTCCGGCGTCACGTGGTGTCCCATCGAAAACTCGTGATATTCGGGATTGACGCCGTGGTCCTCGAGCACGAACCGTGTGCGCCGCGCGGCCTTGACCGGAATCATCTCGTCCTGCGTGCCGTGGATGATCAGGATGGGCAGCTCGTGCCGTGCCTTCAAGTCCGGCATGTCCGCTTCGTAGATGCCGGCGCTCATGACGATGATGCCGGCGACGTTCTTCTTCGTGCGGTAGCCGATGTCGATGGCCATCATCCCGCCCTGCGAGAAGCCGGCGATGACGATCTTGCCCTCCGGCGTCGGATAGCGCCCGGCAAGTTCGTCGATCAGTGTGAGCAGCTTCGTCCGCGACTCCACCACCGAGTCGCCCTCCGGCGGGAAGCCGTCGAACCACGACCAGCCGGCGGAGTAGCCCGGCATCGGCTGGAACGGCTTGGCCGCGTTCGGGAAGACGAAGCGGTAGCCGCCGTCGATCACCGGGGCCAGGTCGGACAGGTCGTTCGCGTCCGCTCCTCGACCGTGCATCAGGATCACGAGTGGCAGCTCTATGTTGTCTGCAGAACCACTGGGAACGTTGAGAACGTAGCGAAGGGTGAGGTCATCGTGGCGCGTGAGGGTCATGAGCGCGCGATTGTAAGCAGGGATGGCGTAAAATGCGCGTTTTCCAAGGAGACCGCTGTGCATATCAACGACCTGCTCAAAATTGCCGCCGAGCGCCGGGCCTCGGATCTCCACATCAAAGTCGGGTCGCATCCCGTGATCCGCGTCGATGGGGAGCTGGTGCCGCTCGTCGAGCTCAAACGGCTCATGCAGGAAGACACGATCGCCATGGCCTTCTCGATCATGTCGTCACGGCAGAAGGAGAAGTTCAAGAACAACTACGAGATCGACATCGCCTACTCCGTTCCCGGGCTGGGACGCTTCCGCTGCAACATCTTTCAGCAGCGCGGCACGGTGGGCATGGTGCTCCGCGTCATCCCGGTCAAGATTCTCTCCATCCGCGAGTTGATGCTTCCGGTGGTCCTGGAGAGGATCTGCGAGGAGCGGCGCGGCCTGATCCTCTGCACGGGGACGACCGGCTCCGGCAAGTCGACCACGCTGGCGGCGATGATCGATTACATCAACGCCCACCGCACGGAGCACATCATGACGGTCGAGGATCCGATCGAGTTCCTGCACCGCGACAAGAAGTCGATCGTCAACCAGCGCGAGATCGAGGTCGACACGAAGTCGTTCTCGCAGGCGCTGCGATCGGCCCTGCGGCAGGACCCCGACGTCATCCTGGTCGGCGAAATGCGCGACTACGAGACCATCGAGACCGCGCTCACAGCGGCCGAGACCGGGCACCTGGTGCTATCGACGCTGCACACGATGGACGCCACCGAGACAGTCAACCGCATCATCTCGGTCTTCCCTCCGCACCAGCAGAAACAGATCCGCCTT
The DNA here is from genome assembly GCA_038230535.1 of Thermoanaerobaculia bacterium. Classification (GTDB taxonomy): domain Bacteria; phylum Acidobacteriota; class Thermoanaerobaculia; order Gp7-AA8; family Gp7-AA8; genus JADGNZ01. Next base: position 9,503 of record JBBRNB010000149.1, on the reverse strand, counting down.
CAGCTCGCCGCTGTGCTCAAAGCCGTCGTCTCCCTGCGACTCCTCCCGCGCGCGGACGGCCTCGGGCGCGTTCCCGCGGCGGAGGTCATGATCTCCACCGGCTACATCCGCGACTGCATCGAGAACAAAGAGAAGACCAAGCTGATCAAAGACGCGATCAGCGCCGGTACGTCGCAGTACAGCATGCAGACCTTCGACCAGTCGCTGTACATCCTCTATAAGAACGGACTGATCACTCTCGAAGAGGCGCTGCGCCGGGCATCGAACGCGGACGAGTTCCGCCTCAAGCTGCAAGGCATCCAGTCGACCTCCGACTCGGCGCGCGAAGAGATGGATGCGAAGCTGACCATGACCAACGACAGCGATCCGTTCGCCGACGAGTCACCCTTCGATTTTTCGAACACCGTGTAGGGCGGCGGGGCCACCGGCTACCTCACACACGCCTTCGGCGTGCCCGCGAGTACGGAACTCGATCTGTCATTCCGAGCCGGCGAAGCGCGGCGAGGAATCCCCGGCTGAAACCGCGGAGGTGGTGGGTGGCTAGCGGCTGGGGATTCCTCGCCGTGCTACGCCGGCTCGGAATGACAGGCCTGTTTTGCGCGCGGCGTCATTTCTTGTTCATTCCGAGAAGAGTTGTCTCCTCGGTCGCACGAGACCTGACGAAACTTTTGCGATAGCTGTAGACCTGTCATTCCGAGCCGGCAAAGCGCGGCGGGGAATCCCCGGCTGAAACCGCGGGAGGTGGTGGGTGGCTAGCTAGCTAGCGGCTGGGGGTTCCTCGCCGTGCTACGCCGGCTCGGAATGACAGGCCTGTTTTGCGCGGCGTCATTTCTTGTTCATTCCGAGAAGAGTTGTCTCCCCGGTCGCACGGGACATGACGAAACTTTTGCGATTGGTGTAGACCTGTCATTCCGAGCCGGCAAAGCGCGCCGAGGAATCCCCGGCTGAAACCGCGGGAGGTGGTGAGTGGCTACCGGCTGGAGATTCCTCGCCGTGCTACGCCGGCTCGGAATGACAGGCCTGTTTTGCGCGGCGTCATTTCTTGTTCATTCCGAGAAGAGTTGTCTCCTCGGTCGCACGAGACCTGACGAAACTTTTGCGATAGGTGTAGAGCTGTCATTCCGAGCCGGCGTAGCGCGGCGAGGAATCCCCGGCTGAAACCGCGGGCGGTCGTGGGTGGCTACCGGCTGGGGATTCCTCGCCGTGCTACGCCGGCTCGGAATGACAAGGAGTGCGGTTCATCGATGCGGATGCCGGCGTTTTGGTCGATGGCGGTACTGATTCTCGATCCTGAGCCAGTCTGCATGTTGAGGTTGACGACGTACAGTTCGAGTTTGCCGGTCTTCACGCCGAGTTCTGCTCGTTCACGACGAGATGCTGTCGTTCATTCCGGCGTTTTGGTCGTCGGAAGGAGATTTTCGTCGTTCGGATGGAGAAAGTCGTCCTCCAGAAGGAGAAAGTGTCGTTCAGAAGGAGTTTGTCGTCATTCAGAAGGAGATTCTCGTCGTTCACGCCGGCTTTCTCCATCTTCACACCGACTTTTTCCTTCCCCACACCGACTTTTTCCTTCCTCCCGCCGCCTTTCTCCTTCTTCATGACGTTTTTTTCGTTCTGCTCACCGATTTTCCCGTTGTCAGCGACGACATCGGTGGCGTTCATGCAGGCCAGACTAAACTCCGGCTGTGCCGGACGATCTCGAACGCTGCCGTACCGCCGCGCTGCGCATCCTCAGCTATCGCTGGAACAGCGCGCTGGAGTTGCAACGCAAGCTCGCCGCGAAGAAGTTTGATGACGATGTCATCGAGGCGACGATCGACCGTCTTCGCGATGAGAAGTGGCTCGACGATAGCCGCTTCGCCGAGGCCTTTGTCAGAGCCAAAGCGACAAAGCGGCTGGGGCGCGAGCGCATCAAAGGCGAGTTGCGGATGGCCGGCGTCGATTCCGAAACGGCCGAGCGAGCCATCCGCGCCAACTTCGATCCGGAGAAGGAGGCTAACGGGCTTAAGGACGCTTGCGAGAAACGGATCCGCGTGCTGGCGCGCCGTCTCGGCGACGACTTCCTCGGGACGGCCGACGGGCGAAACAAATTGACCGCGTATCTGTTGAAGCTCGGTTACGACGGGGCGATGGTTTCCGACCTCGTCCGAGACTGTGTGAAGCGGGCAGCGAGCAGCGCGCCGACCGCTGGAGGCTGATTGCGCACCACTGATGACATCCGCAGAGAGTTCCTCGACTACTTCGTGAAGAACGGCCACCGCGAAGTGGCCAGCTCGTCGCTCGTTCCGGCGGGCGATCCGACGCTGCTCTTCACGAACGCCGGCATGAACCAGTTCAAGGACGTCTTCCTCGGGCGTGAGCCGCGCGACTACACGTGTGCTACGACGTCGCAGAAATGCGTCCGCGCCGGCGGGAAGCACAACGACCTCGAGAATGTTGGCCGCACGGCCCGTCATCACACCTTCTTCGAGATGCTGGGCAACTTCTCCTTCGGCGACTACTTCAAGGAAGATGCGGTCAGGTTCGCCTGGGAGCTGATCGTCGATGTCTGGGGCCTCGAGGTGGACCGCCTCTGGTTCACCGTGTTCGAAGGCGGCGACGGCGTTCCGGCGGACGAAGAAGCGGCGGCGTTGTGGGTAAAGGCGGGCGCATCGCCCGACCGCGTGCTGCGCTTCGGCAGGAAGGACAACTTCTGGTCGATGGGCGACACAGGCCCCTGCGGTCCCTGCTCGGAGATGCACTACTTCCGCGGCGACGATCTGTCGAAGAACGTGGCCGCCCTCGTCAACGGCGAGGGCGACGACACGATGGAGATCTGGAACCTGGTCTTCATGCAATACGACCGCGGATCGGACGGCGTGCTCAATCCGCTTCCCGCGCCGTCGGTCGATACCGGCATGGGACTGGAGCGGATCGCCAGCGTGCTGCAGAAGGGTTCGACGAACTACGACATCGATCTTTTCAAGCCGATCATGCGCACGATCGCCACGCAGAGCGGTCACACCTATGGCGGCAGGATGGACGATGAGATCGACACCGCCGTCCGCGTTCTATGCGATCACGCACGCGCTTCGACGTTTCTCATCTCGGACGGTGTGATCCCGTCGAATGAAGGGCGTGGTTACGTTCTGCGCCGCATCATCCGCCGCGCCATCCGCTTCGACCGCAAGCTGCCGAAGCCGGTCGTGCTGTCGAATCTCGCCGACGCGGTCATCGAGTCGATGGGTACAGCGTATCCGGACCTACATCGGCGACGCGAGGGAGTGCTGAAGACCCTGGCCGCCGAAGAAGAGCGCTTCTCACGCACGCTCAGCTCCGGCATGGAACGCGTTGGCGCCGTCCTCGACGCGGTGCGGTCGCAGGGCGAACGCACCCTCGGCGGCGAGGAGTTGTTCCGTCTCTACGACACCTTCGGGATCCCGGTCGATCTGATCGGGGAGATGGCCGAAGAGGAAGGCGTTGCTCTCGACCGCGTGGGCTTCGAGACCATGATGGCCGACGCTCGGGTCAGAGCGAAGGCGGCATCGAAGTTTCAGCTATCAGCCGGAGCGGAGGTCTTCGCACTGATCGCCGGCAAGACCGGCCCCGTCGAGTTCACCGGCTATGATCAATATGTTGACGTTCCGTCGTCGGTCAAGGCGATCGTCATCGCCGGCAAGGAACAGGACGCCATCCATCACGGCTCGGAAGGAGAGGTTGTCCTTTCTCCGACTCCGTTCTACGCCGAATCCGGCGGCCAGATCGGCGACAGCGGAACGCTGGAATGGGATGGCGGCCGGGCTACGGTGCTCGACACGCAGAAGCCGGCCGGCGATCTCATCGTCTCCCGCGTCCGCGTCGAAGAAGGTCATCTCGCCGTGAATCTGCAGGTGCGCGCCTCTGTGCCGGTTTCGACGCGGCTCGATACGACGGCGAACCACACCGCGACGCATCTTCTCCACAAAGCGCTGAAAGACATCCTCGGCGAGACGGTGCAGCAGGCGGGCTCGCTCGTCGCCCCCGACCGTCTGCGATTCGACTACACGTACCACCAGGCCCCTGCCGAGGGACAGTTGCGCCGGGTTGAGGAAATCGTCAACGAGAAGATCCGGGAGAACATCGAGGTGACGAAGACGGTCATGCCGATCGCCGAGGCGCGGAAGACAGGCGCGGTGGCCATGTTCGGCGAGAAGTACGGCGAGAACGTGCGCATCGTCACCGCCGGCGATTTCTCGCGCGAGTTCTGCGGCGGCTGCCACGTCAACCGCACCGGCGACATCGGACTCTTCAAGATCGTCAGCGACCGTTCGCTGGCGGCGGGAGTGCGGCGCATGGAAGCGCTCACCGGCCGCGGTGCCCTGGCGCACTTCCAGACGATCGAGGACGCGGCACATGAGGTGCAGCAGCAGCTCAACGTCCGCCTCGAGGACGTGCCCGCACAGTTGCGGACGATGCAGGAGCGGCAGAAGGCGCTGGAGAAGGAGCTCAAGCAGCTCAAGTTGAAAGTGGCCGGCGGTGGTGGGAGTGCGTCATCATCACCGGCCGATGATTCGGTCGACATCGATGGCGTCAAGCTCGTAGCCCGCCGCATTGACGATGTCAGCGGCGGCGACCTCCGCAATCTCGCCGACACCTTTCGCTCGAAGCTCAAGTCCGGTGTCGTCGTCCTCGGCTCGGTGACGGACGGCAAGGTCACGCTCCTGACTGCGGTGACGAAGGACCTGCTCGACCGCGTGAACGCGAACGCACTCATCAACAAGCTCGCTCCGATCGTCGGCGGCAAAGGCGGCGGCAAGCCTGATCTCGCTCAGGCCGGCGGTAAGGATCCCGGCAAGTTGGACGAAGCGATCGCCCACGCGGAGCAGGCGTTGCGCGAAGTGCTGGGGATGTAGGGTGTAAGTTGAATCGAGACCACCGGCCCGTGCCACTCGGTGCGTCCTGTATCCTTCCTGTCATCCTGAAAGGGTGTGCAAAAATCACGCGTCTTGTGTTCACTGTCATCCTGACAGGATGACAGGGTGGATGAAAAGAGTTGGTAGTCACGATTCGTTCGGTGCATGTCGCCGGTCACAATGTGATGATTGATCTCGCCCAGGAATTCAAGGCCGTGATCTCGGCGCTCGCGGAGCATGGCGTCGATTACGCGGTGTGTGGTGGGTTGGCGATGGCTATTCATGGGTTTCCAAGAGCCACCATAGACATCGACCTTCTGATCCGGCCCGAAGACGAGCAGCGTATCTACGCCGCCGTTGAGCCGCTCGGCTATCGCATCCGCGCCACGCCCATGCATTTCGATCAGGGAAGAATGGAGATCCGGCGCGTTACGAAAATCGATCCCGCTGGAGATACGCTCATGCTCGATCTGCTGCTCGTGACGGATGCGTTTGAGGATGTCTGGTGTGATCGGAGGAGAATCGAATCCGACCTGGGCGACATCTCAGTCGTGTCCCGCGAGGGATTGATCAAGCTGAAGTCGGGTCGCATGAGCGGCGTCGATCAGGATGACATCAAGAGGCTGCGCGATGAAGACTGACATGTCGCCGGCCGCTGTCACACTGCGTCTTCGGCGCGTTTCACAGCTTCGCAACCTTTGTCTAACTCTTGGGAAAGCCGGCGCAGAGGCGCGTAGGAAAGAAAAAATGAAGAGTGGCCGGCCAAACGAAACTGAGTTCGCCCCCTACGCCAAGTCCGACATCGACTACGTCTCCGGCGACGATGCTGTTGGTACGCTTGCCGCACAGGGCCGCGACGTCCTCGCGCTGCTGGAGTCGCTCGACGAAGAGTCCGTCCGCGCGCGCCGGTATGCACCTGGTAAGTGGACGGTGAAGGAAGTCATCGGACACCTCATCGACGATGAGCGCATCTTCGCCTACCGCGCGCTCTGTGTGGCGAGGCGCGATACGCGGCCGCTGCCGGGATTCGAGGAGAACGAGTACGTGGCCGCGACTGATTTCGAATCGCACCCGCTGGCCGCCCTCATCGCCGAATATCTCTCCGTACGCGCCGCAACGCTCACGTTCTTCGAGTCGCTGACCGCCGAGGAGTGGATGCGTCGAGGGAACGTGAACGGATACGAGGCATCGGTGCGCGGGTTGGCCTTTCACGTCGCCGGCCACGAACTGCATCACCTTCGCACGTTGCGCGAGAAGTATCTCGTCTCGCACCACGCGGCTTAACCCTCCCAGGCTGAAACACCTCGAGTATCAGATCGTCCATCGCCACGGCCTGCGGACATCGCTCACCGGCCGGAACGCATCGGGGTAGTGCGTGACGATGAAACGCCAGCCGTTCCAGAAGAGCGAGAGGATGTCGTGGCGGACCTCGCCGTCGTGTGGATGACGGGCCAGATATGCGTCCGCCAGTCCGATGAGCTTGAGCTTCTTGCGTCGATTTACCGCATCGGCTCCGCAGCCGGCAGCGACACTCTGGCGCGCTTTCACTTCCACAAAGACGAGCAATCCTCCGCGCTGGACGACGAGATCGATCTCTCCGCCGCCCAGCCGGACGTTTCGCCCGACGATGCGGTAACCACGAAGCCGGTAAAACCACGCCGCACGGCGTTCACCGCGCGCTCCGAGTACTCGGGAAGGGATTCGCATTCACCGAGGATCCCTCGGGAACCGGGGTTGTGTGCAAGTTCTACTGCTCGTGGATGGGTCGTTCCATGCTCCTGGAATGAGAACGTGCGGCGCTCAGAGATCAAACGTGCGCATGCGCTCGGCGCGCGAAGGCGCGTCGCACAAACATAGCCCCTGGCTCGGCCAGGGGAAATCGGATGCGAGGTATTGGAGCGGCCGCGAAGGCGACCGCCACAGCCGCCGCGTTTCCGAGAGTTGTAGCGACCGCCTTCGCGGCCGCAAATCCATTGGCTCTCTCGATACCCCGCGCCGAGCGCGGGGCTAGATTGTTTCGCGCGCCTTTGCGCGCGACATCGTCGACAACAACGAAGAGCGAGACCCAAGACCGAGACCCAGAACCGGCAACCCGGCAACCCGGCAACCCAGCAACCCGGCAACCCGGCAACCCAGCAACCCGGCAACCCGGCAACCCGGCAACCCAGCAACCCAGCAACCCAGCAACCCAGCAACCCAGCAACCCAGCAACCCAGCAACCCAGCAACCCAGCAACCGAAACAACCGCCGGTATCTACTTCCTGTGGAAGTGCTTCTCGATATCCAGGTGCCGGATGTCGACGATGATCGGACGGCCGTGGGGGCAGGCGTAGGGGTTGGAGGAGTCGAGCAACTGAGCGGTGAGGCGGGCCATCTCTTCACCACTCAGCGGGCGGTGGACTTTGATGGCGGCCTGACAGGCCAGCGAGGCACATACCTTTTCGCGGAGGTGCTGCAGATGCGAGCGCTCGTCGAGCGAGGCGTCGATGAGTTTCTGGAGGAAGGCACTGACGTCGTTCTTCACCAGCTCCGGTGGAACGGCAGCGATGGCGAAGACGTTTCCCGAAAAGCGCTCGATGTCGAAGCCGACGGCGCGTAGCTCGTCGAGGTGCGATTCCAGCACCGCGCTTTCGGCGGCGCCACTCTCGTGGAGAATCGGCGTCAGAAGCTGTTGTGTCACTGGCGCCTGCGCCGCGGCGCGGTCGAAGTAACGGTCGTAGAGAACGCGTTCGTGGGCGACGTGCTGGTCGATCATGCGCAGGCCGGTCGGCGTATCGATGACGATGTAGCTCATGCGGTACTGGCCGATGACGCGCCCCTGCAGATCGCCAAGCTGCGGCTCGGCAGTGTTCGCAGATGGTGAGGCTTCGATCGTCGCTGTCTGTTCCCGCAGCGGCGGCTGCACCACACTCTGCCGCTGGAAGAGGGGAGTGAACTCTGGCCGGTATCCGCTCGGTGCATCATCGAAGCGGCGCGGTTGAAAGAGAGACGGAGAGACGGGCGGCGACGGTAACGCTGGGACACCCGTCTGCAGGAGCTTCGATCCTTCTTCGGCGCCGCCGAGGGCGCGCTTGACGCCTTGCTCGACAGCGACGTGGACTGAGCCGGAGTCGCGGAAACGTACCTCCGTCTTCGCAGGATGGACGTTCACGTCGACGAGCTCCGGATCGATGTCGACGAAGAGAACGATGGCAGGATGGCCGTCGAAGTCGAAAGCATCCGCCCCTCGGTTTGCGGCATGGGTCAGAACGCGATCTTTCACCAGCCGGCCATTTACAAAAAAGAATTGATTGCGGCGGCTGCCGAAGCGAAGTCCGCGCGTGACGAAGCCGGCTGCATGGACGCGGTCGATGGTCATCTCGACCTGCTCGAGATGAGGCGTAGCCTCGTCGCCGATGATCTGCGCGACGCGCTCGCGCATGTTCGCGGCAGGAGGGAGGTCGACCACGGTCCGGCCGTTGTGCTCCACGCGGAATGCGCGCGACGGCAACGGTAGCGCGTAGGAGGAGACGATCGTCACGATGGAGCGGAACTCGGCGTCGGCGGACTTGAGGAACTTGCGCCGCGCCGGGACGTTCTCGAACAGCTCCCGCACGCTGATAGTCGTGCCGCGGTCGCGCGCCGCTGGACGCGACGTCCGGGAGCCCGTGAGCGGATCACACTCGATTTCGATGGCGGCGCCGGCAATGCCATCGAATGTCGTCAGCGTAAAGCGCGAGACGCTGGCGATGGATGGCAAGGCCTCGCCACGGAATCCGAGAGTCTGCACCCGCGACAGATCTTCGAAGCCGCGGATCTTGGAGGTGGCATGGCGATCGAGGGCCAGAAGCGCGTCGTCGTGCGCCATCCCGGAGCCGTTGTCCCGCACCTCGATCAGCTTCTTGCCGCCATTCTCGAGGAGCACATCGATCACCGTCGCCCCGGCATCGATGGCGTTTTCAACGAGCTCTTTGACTACCGAAGCAGGGCGCTCCACGACCTCACCGGCAGCGATCTGGTTGATCAGATCGGAGGGAAGGAGTTGGATGCGGGGCACGTGGTTGATTATAGGTTGGGGGGTATCGGAGTCTCGCGGTTGTGGGGACGCGAGGTGGTGGAGGAATCGTAACGATGGCGGTGCGGATGATGCACTCTGTCATTCCGAGCGAGGGACAGCGCACGCGCTGCACCTGGGAAAAGAAACCAGAGTCACCCGCGAGAGCACAGCCGAAGGCGGATGAGGGGGCCTTCGGCCACGGGTATGTTGGTTACGCCCCTCACCCGCACTCCGCTTCGCTGCGTGTCACCCTCTCCCCGCTTCGCGGGGCCTGGAGTTTGGACGTTTCGTGGCTACCCTCACGCACCCCGTTGGGGTGCCGACGACATGAACGAGGTGATCGGGGCTGCCGGTCGTGGCACGTTGCGCGCGAAGGCGCGCGAAACAAATATAGCCCCGCGCTCGGCGCGGGGTACTTCGTGGTCGAGGAATCTGCGGCCGCGAAGGCGGTCGCCACGGGATCCAGGCGCGATGGTCGCGGTTATGGCGACCGCCTTCGCGGCCGCAAACCATCCACTACGACGATTACCCCTGGCCGAGCCAGGGGCTACATTGTCCGACGCGCCTGCGCGCATCGACACCGGCAATCGCGCGGCTTT
>JBBRNB010000148.1:0-11944 GCA_038230535.1 Thermoanaerobaculia bacterium | reverse complement strand
GCCGCCGCCCCGGCGGCCAACAGCCGTGAGGCCGTGTGTTTGCTTCGAACTATCGCGCCGCGTGCGGCGCTGGCCGCCGAGGCGGCGGCCCTACACTGCAGCGGAAAACACGCGATTTGTGCACACCCTCTGAGGCTGCCGGAGCCGCGTGGGCGGTGGGCGGGTGGAGAGGCGGAGGACGCCGAAGGACCCCCCAACTACAGGCTGGGAGGTAGGGGGCTACGCGCAAGAGAAGAATTGCCAAAAACCTCCCCCAACCTACCCGCGAGAGGGAGGGGGTCCTTCACCGTCCTCCGCCGCTCCACCAACCAACCGCCCACGCGGCTGCGGCAGGTTCAGGATGACAGGTAATTTGAAACGCGCGATTCCTGCCAACCCGCGCGAAGGGGACCCCTCATCCGCCTTCGGCACCCTTCGGCTCGCTGCGCTCGCTCAGGGCAGGCCCTTCTCCCCTCCGCGGGGGGGAGAAGGACTCTCGATGGGGAGCCATCGGATCAATTCAAAGGCAAGTCCTGAGAGAGTTGGACAGTTGAATGTTGAACGCAGGCCGCACAGCGAGCGCAGCCCCATTCAACATTCAACATTCGCTCTTCTTCTCCTTCTCCTTCTCCTCCTCGGCTGTTCGCAGAGTGCGCCCGACCACCGCGAACACCTCGAATTCTGGGCTCTCGGCAGCGAAGGAGAAATCGTCCAGCAACTCATCCCCGAGTTCGAGCGGCGGAACCCGGCCATTCACGTCGTCGTCCAGCAGATCCCGTGGACGGCGGCGCACGAGAAGCTCCTTACTGCGTTTGTGGGCGACGCCACGCCTGACATCGCGATGATGGGGAACACGTGGTTGCCGGAATTCGCGGCTATCCATGCTCTCGACGACCTCGGGCCGTTTGCATCCGCATCGAACGTCGTGAAGCCGGGCGACTACTTTCCAGGCATCTGGGCCACCAACGTCGTCGGCACAACTCTGTACGGCATTCCCTGGTACGTCGACACGCGCGTGCTCTTCTACCGGAGCGACATCCTGGCCGCGGTCGGGTTCCCGCACGGGCCACGCACGTGGTCGGAATGGCACACGGCGATGATGCGCATCCGTCAGCAGGGGAGGAGCAAGTGGGGCATCCTTCTGCCGACGAACGAATGGGATCCGATCGCGATGCTGGCGCTCTCCGCGCACTCCACGCTGCTGACGCCCGACGGGACTCGGGGCGCGTTCTCGCAGCCTCAGTTCGCCGATGCCTTCGGCTTCTATGCCGGCATGTTCCGCGAAGGCTTTGCCCCGCGGGTGAGCAACAGCCAGATCGCGAACCTTTATCAACAGTTCGCGCAGGGTGACTTCGCGATGTACATCAGCGGACCGTGGAACGTCGGCGAATTCACCCGGCGGCTGCCGCCGGAGATGCAGGACAAGTGGGCCACCGCGCCGATGCCCGCCCGCGATGCGCGCGACGCCACTGGGATCTCGATGGCCGGCGGAGCCAGTCTTGTGATCTTCCGCGCCTCGCAGCACAAGGCCGCGGCCCGGAAGCTGATCGAGTTCCTCTCCGAGCCGCAACAGCAAGTGCGTTTCTACGAGCTGACCGGAGATCTTCCGCCACGCCGCAGCGCCTGGCTCTCGCCCGTGCTGGCCAGGAACACGCACTTCCCGGCGTTCCGCATCCAACTCGAGCACGTCGAACCGATGCCGAAAGTGCCCGAATGGGAACAGATCGCCACCGCCATCTTCGACCGCGGCGAAGCCGCCGCCCGTGGAACCGTGACGCCTGCCGTCGCTCTTCGCCAACTCGACGCGAGGGCGGACGAGCTTTTGGAGAAGAGACGGTGGATGCTGTCTCGCGCAACCCAATGAAAGCCCCGGAATCCCGCGCCGCGCTCCTCTTCCTGGCACCAGCCATCGTGATTCTTTCTGTCTTCTTCTTTGCGCCGGTCATCGCCGGGTTTGCTCTCAGCGTCACCGACTTCGATCTCTACACGCTCGGCGACGTTCACAACCTTCGCTTCGTCGCTCTGCGCAACTACCAGGAGCTCCTCGGCAACCCGGTGTTCTGGACGGCGTTCGGAAACACGCTCTACTTCGCGCTCGTCGGTGGGCCGCTCTGCGTGGTCGTGTCGCTCTTCGCTGCCATCCTCGTCAACGCAAAGCTGACCCGCTGGAAGGCGCTCTTCCGCACCATCTACTTCGCCCCCGTCGTCACGACGCTCGTTGCGGTCTCCATCGTCTTCAAATATCTCTACCATCCCCGTTTCGGCATCATCAACCTGGCCCTCGGCGCGCTGCATCTGCCGCAGCCCGACTGGCTCGGCGATCCGCACTTCGCCATGCCGGCCCTCATCCTGCTCTCGGTCTGGAAAGGATTCGGCTACACGATGATCATCTTCATCGCCGGCCTTCAAACCATCCCCGAGGAGCTGTATGAGGCGGCGAGGCTGGACGGGGCGGGGGCTTGGGGACAATTCCGGCACGTCACCATGCCGATGCTCGGGCCTACCTTTCTCTTCGTCGGCGTCGTCGTGGCCATCGGTCAGCTTCAGATTTTCGCCGAGCCGTACGTCATGACCGGCGGCGGACCGCTCAACAAGACGCTGACCATCGTCATGATGATGTATCAGCAGGGCTTCAAGTTCTGGAGGATGGGATACGCCGCTGCCGTCGCCTTCATCCTCTTCCTCGTCATCGGCGCGGCCACGCTGCTGCAGATGCGGCTGCAGGAGAAACGGTGAGCCGGCGCGGGAAGTCGGCTGCGCTTCACAGCGTCCTCATCGCCGGCGGTCTGATCACGCTCTTTCCGCTGCTCTGGATGCTCTCCGCGTCGTTCATGTCGAACGGCGAGTCGACCACCTTTCCGCCGCACCTCCTCCCGCACGCCGCCACGCTTGCTCAATATCGGGCGCTCTTCCTGCGCCTCAACCTCGGCCGGGCATTTCTGAGCAGCACGATCGTAGCGGTGACCGTCACCGTCTTTTCCGTCCTCTTCGGTTCGATGGCCGGATATGCCTTCGCCAAATTGCGTTTCCGAGGACGCGAGCGGACGTTTGGGATGCTGCTCGTCGCCATCATCGTCCCGCCGCAGGTGGGGATGTTGCCGCTCTTCCTGCTGATGAAGACGCTGCACCTGGTCAACACCTACTGGGGCGTGATCATCCCGTCGATGGTGACCGTCTTCGGCATCTTTCTGATCCGGCAGTTCATGCTCTCCGTGCCGCAGGAGCTGCTCGAAGCGGCGCGCATCGACGGCGCCGGCGAATTTCGCATCTACTGGTCCGTGGTCATGCCGCTGGCGCGGCCGATCCTGGCCACGCTGGCGACCTTCATGTTCATGTCGGCCTGGAACGACTTCATGTGGCCGCTGATCATCCTCTCCAACCAGTCGCACCACACGCTCCCCGTGGCGCTTGCGAACCTCCTCGGCGAGCACGTCCTCGACGTCGAGCTGATGATGGCCGGCTCGGTCGTCACCGTGCTCCCTGTGCTGCTCCTGTTCCTCGTCCTGCAGCGTTACTACATCGCCGGACTGATGGTGGGAAGCGTGAAGGGGTAGATGCCGGGTGTCGGGAGCCGGAGCACAGGATGCAATCCGTTTCCGGTCTGCCATCCGTATCTGCCTGCGTGAAGCCTTGCCCAACTACGACCCCCGACCCCCGACGCCCGTGTTACTCTCAACACCTCAAATAAACACCAGTACACGCGGCCCGGTCCACCGCGCAGGAGCCCCCAATGCCCAACATCGATCGCCGTAACCTTCGTACGATTCTTGTCTCGTCCGGAGTAACGATTGCCGCCCTGGCCGTCTTCCTGCAGTTCGTCGTGACGAGCGACAGCAGCGCCCAGAGCTGCACATACAGCGTCACGACTTCCTCGACGCCAGGTAGCGCGAACTGGAAAGATATCTCCGGGTTCTGGAACCCCCCTAACGATGGCACCTACCCGGGCGAAAGCTCCTCGTGCAACACGGCCAGCGACACCAACGGTGTTGCCACGACGATCGTCGTCGATAGCGCGATTCCGTTCCAGATCGCAGGGCTCGATCTTTTGTGCAGCACACCAGGCTGCGTAGTAGATATTCAGACCGGCGGGTCGCTCACGCTTGCCGGCCCTGGAACGATCGGCGACGGCGTGAATCTGGCGACGCTGAAGGTCAGCGGCGGAACCCTCCACATCGCCTCAGGTGCGACGCTCACGTTCCAGAGCGGTTCGCAGTTCGAGTTCGACAGTGGCACCGTCGACATTCAGACAGGCGGAATGATCGCCTTTCCAGCCGGCAGCAGCGGCATGAGCACAGGAGGTGTTTTGAGCGGGGGTGGAACGCTCTCGATCACCGGCGGCACGTTCAACATCGGCGGCGTCACCTCGCCGGGGGTCTTTGTCATGACCAGCGGGGTACTGACCGGCGCCGGCTTCCTCTCCGTCGGCAACAGCATGACCTGGAGCGGCGGCACCATCACCGGCAGCGGCGGTGCGGAGCTCGCCGGAACGGGATCGGCTGTCTTCGACGGTTCGGCCGGAACGATGATCCTCGACGGCCGTTCCTTCAACAACTACGGCGTGGTTCACTACACGGGCACCACGAATTCATTGCAGCTCGCCAACGGCGCCGCCTTCAGCACCTACGGCACATTCCTGTTCGAGGACGACAACTCCATCACCTGCAACTGCGCCGGTACGCCGCCGTCCTTCAACGTCTTCCCGAACGGATTCGTCGAAAAGGTTGGCGGCACGATGACCTCGACGGTCTTCACGCCGTCGATCAACAACGCCAACGTCTTCGCGTTCACCGGCACGCTCGAATTCGCGGGGAACAACCTCAACAGCGGCGGCTTCTTTGCCACCTCAGGTAACACCATCAAGTTCAGCGCTCCCAGCTCCACCTTCGACAGCAGCTCCGGAATCGGCACCGACTCCAACGGAACGATCCTTTTCTCCGCCGGCAACGCCGTGTTCAACGGCGGTTTCTACGATGTCCAGGGTCTGACCTCGATCGCCGGCGGCAACGTCGGCATCAAGACCTCGGCTTTGACACACAACTTCTCCTTCACCAGCGGCACGCTCACGGTCGAAAACGATTTCACGATGGATGGAACCGGCACCTGGTCCGGCGGAACGATGAACGGGCTTGGCGACTTCTTCGACGTCGCGCCCGGCGCGACGCTGACGATCGATGCCGCTACCGGCATCCCCACCATCGACGGTCTCTTCTTCGCCAACGACGGAACGGTCAACTACACCGCGACAGTCGCCTCCGGAAACTACCTGGAATTCGACAACAGCCCTGTCTTCGACAACACCGGGCTGTTCGACATCCAGACCGACGTCAAGATCAATGTGGGGGCGCCCGTCATCATCGGAATGTCCATGAGCCAGCATCCTCCAGCCATCCGTAAGCTCGGAGAGAGATCGGTCCGCAGACGTACCGCGGCCTTGTCCGCGAAGCAGCATTTTCATCCCTTGACCCTTTGCGGGTGTCTGCCGCCAGGTTTCGACAACGACCTCGGTACGCTGCAGAAATCGGCCGGCACTGGAACAACCGACTTCTTCCCTCCGATCGACAACACCGGCGCCGTGAAGGCGCTCATCGGCACACTCAGCTTCCACGATCAGTACAACCAGAACGATGGATCGACCACGCTTGGTCCCGGCAATCTCGCTGTGGCGTCCCCCAACAATTTCGAGCTGAATGCCGGCATCCTCGACGGCATCGGCACCCTCACCGGCAACCTCGACAACCAGAGCGAGGTCAAGCCGGGTACCAGCTCGACCACCGGCGTCATCAATCTCACGGGCAACTACCTGGGAGGCAGCGGCGGCACGCTGACCATCAAGATTGCCGGTCCGAGTGCAGGCCAGTTCGATCAGCTCAACGTCACCGGCACTGCCACGCTCGACGGCACCTTCGGCGCCACCTTCATCAACGGTTACACACCGGCCACCGGTACAACCGTCTGGTCCCCTCTGACGTTTGCCAGCTCCTCGGGCGCGTTCGCCACGGTGAACCTTCCGACCTATACGGGCGGCGTTGTGACTTCCGCCTATACCCCCACCTCGTTCAATCTCACCGCGGTCACCGCACCGGCCGCGGATCTGAAGCTCCTCATGGGTGGGCCGCCTTCCGTCAACGCCGGCGCACCACTCAGCTACACCGTCAATGTCTCCAACCTCGGGCCCGACCCGGCCAGCGGGACCATCACCGTCGCCAACACCCTTCCGGCCGGCGCAACCGCGGCCACTGGATCGGGCACCGGCTGGACCTGCGGCGCGCCATCAGGCGGCGTCATCACCTGCACGAACCCCGGACCATTGAACAGCGGCAACTCGCTACAGACGCTGACCTTCAACATGACCGCGCCGGCCGCCAGCGGCAACGTGACGAACAGCGCCACCGTCTCGAACGCTACAGCCGATCCAAACTCACCCAACAACACCGCCAGCGTCGTCACCAACGTCGGTCCGCAGGCGAACCTGTCAATTGTGAAGAGCGGACCTCCCTCAGTCACAGCGGGCCAGAACATCGTCTATACGGTCGTCGTCACCAACAACGGCCCGTCTCCGGCCACCGGCACAGTCGTCAGCGATCCCACACCGGTCGGAATCGCCTTCATCTCCAACACCGGAGCGTGTACTACGACGTACCCGTGCAGCCTGGGCACACTCAACGCCGGTCAGTCCGTCACCATCACCTCGACCTATAACGTGCCGTCCTCGTATTCAGGCCCGTCGGTCTCGAACACGGCGACGGTCTCCTCGGCTGTCAATGATCCAAACATCGCCGACAACAGCTCGACCGTGACCACGACCGTCACCGCGGTCGTCTCCGGAAGCGCCGACCTCTCCATCACCAAGAGCGGTCCGCCGTCGGTGACCCTCGGATCGGCCATCGCGTACAACGTCACCGTCACCAACGGAGGCCCGCTGGCCGCGGCCAGTACTTTTGTCGCCGATCCGACGCCGGCCGGCCTCACCTTCCTCTCGAACAGCGGCGCCTGCAGCGGTCCCTATCCCTGTGCGCTCGGCACTCTCAACAACGGGCAGTCCGTGGTCATCACATCCACCTACAGCGTTCCGGCAAACTACGCCGGTACCTCGATCAGCAACACCGCCACGGTGAGCAGCTCGACATCCGACTCCAATTCGGCGAACAACACAGCCACCGCGGTGACGCCGGTCGCGGCGACAGGCGTCGCTGATCTGAACGTCACCAAAGGCGGGCCCGCGCAGGCCACCGCCAACGGCATCGTCGACTTCACCATCGTCGTCTTCAACAACGGCCCGAACCCGGCCACCAACATCGTCATCTCCGATCCTACGCCGAATGGACTCACGTACCTCTCCAGCGACGGCGCCTGCTCGACGCCGTACCCGTGCGTCGTCGCCTCGCTCGGCGCAGGCAAGCTGCTCTCGGTCACAGGGCACTACCGCGTAGTGGCGCCGTCCGGATCGATCACCAACACCGCCTCGGCCACCAGTTCCGAGACCGATCCGAATCCATCCAACAACACCAGCTCCGCGGCCGTCTCCATCACTCCGGCCACCAGTTGCCCGCAGCCGCCCATCCTCACCTCGCCGGCGCTGGGCGCTACCGTCACTTCGCCCGTGACCTTCTCCTGGATCGCCGTGCCGAATGCAACCGGCTACATCCTTTCCATCATCACCAACGGCAACACCCAGACCTTCTCCACCACTACCACCACAATGACGCAGCCGCTCTCGAACGGCGCCTACACCTGGAGCGTCCAGGTTCTCGGTCCCTCCAACTGCCCCCCGGCGAGCACCTTGGTATCGCCGTTCTCCGTCTGCAACAACCCAGGCGTACCGATCGCGAGCGTCGTTGGTGTAACAACGACCGGACAAACCTACACGGTCCAATGGACGCCAACCGAAGGGACCACGGCCTACGAACTGCAGGAATCGGGAGACGCTACATTCACCAGTTCCACGTCGACCGCCGTCGCTGGCACCGCGCAGACATTCACGAAGAACATCCAGATCCCCACGGCGTTCTATTACCGCGTCCGCGCCGTCGCCGGCTGCAGCCCGACGGCCGGTCCCTTCTCGCTCACCGCCGCCATCGTCATCGTGCCGCCTCCGCCGTTAGGCACCATCAATCCGAACGTCGTCGTGCCGGCCGGCAGCACACAACCGGTCACCTTCCAGATCCATGTAAACGGACTACCCGGCCTGACCTCCTCGTTCCTGGCCACCGTCGACAAACCGTGGCTGTCGGTGACGCCGACCAGCGGAATCATGCCCCCCGAGGGGTTGAACTTCACGATTTCGACCGACCCGAGCACGTTGCAGAACGGAACGTGGACCGGCACCGTCATCATCATCTTCGGCTCGAGCATCAGCGGGAAGAACGCGCTCGACGCCGCGCCGAAACAATCGATCCCCGTGTCGATCAGCTTAGTAACGCCAGTTACTCCCGCCACTCTCACCGGACCTGCCGCGACCGCTGCCGTCATCCCCTCGGTCGGACATCTCGCCGGCTTCGATTCACAGTGGCAGAGCGACATCCGCATCGCCAACATCACCGCGTTGGTCAAGAACGTCCAGCTCACCTTCAGCAGCGGCAGCGCCACCTCGCAGGCCGTCAAGCAGACCACGCTCAACATCGCCGCCGGTGCCACCACCGCGCTCGATGACATCGTCCGCAACTGGTTCGGTACCGGCGCGATGGGCGACTCGTCGAACGGCGTCCTCACCGTGCAGCCGCTCGACGCCGCCGGCAAGCCGGACCTCAGCGTCGTCAAGTCCGTCGCCGTATCCAGCCGGACGTTCAACACCTCCGCCACCGGAACGCTCGGCCAGTTCATCCCGGCCGTGCCTCTGGCGAACTTCATCAGCAAAGCGCCGGGCGCCGCCTCGATCCTCGCCCTCCAGCAGATCGCGCAAAACGCCACCTTCCGCACGAACCTCGGCCTGGTCGAAGCCACCGGCAAGCCCGCCTCGGTCCTCGTCAGCGTCTTCAACGGCGCCGGCAGCAAGCTCCTCGATCTCCCCTTCTCGCTCGCCGGCGGCGAACAGCGCCAGCTCAGCTCCTTCCTCGCCACCAATGGCATCACGCTGACGAATGGCCACATCGAAGTCCAGGCCACCGGCGGCGACGGCAAAGTCACCGCTTACGCCTCCGTCGTCGACGACGGCACCTCCGATCCGCTCCTCGTCTCCGGCGTCCCCCTCGGCGGCACCGGCGCCTCGCGCTACGTCATCCCCGGCGTGGCCAGCCTCGACAGCGGCGCCACCTGGCGCAGCGACGTCCGCATCTTCAACAACAGCGCCACGCCGCAGACCGCCACCCTTACGCTCTACCCAACCGGCAATCCAGCGTCGAACGTCGCCACCAGCGTCACCATCCAACCGGGCGAAGTGAAAGCGCTCGACGACATCGTCCACACCACCTTCAACCTCACCAACGCCGGCGGCGCCCTGCATGTAACCACCGCCGTCGCCACCCCCCTGGTCGTCACCGCCCGCACCTACGACGTCACCACCACCGGCACCCTCGGCCAATTCCTCCAAGCCGTCACCCCCGCCGACGCCGTCGGCTCCGGTGAACGCTCCCTGCAACTCCTCCAGATGGAAGACTCCCCCCGCTACCGCACCAACCTCGGCCTCGCCGAAGTCACCGGCAAGTCCGTCACCGCCGAAGTCACGGTGATCCTCCCGGACTCGAAAGTCGCCCCAAAGGTAAGCATCCCCCTGGGCCCCTTCGAATACCGCCAGTTCCCGATCATCACCAGCCTCGGCCTATCCAACGCGTATAACGCCCGCATCAGCATCCGGGTGATCGACGGACAGGGGAAGGTGACCGCGTACGGATCGGTGATCGATCAGAAGACGCAGGATCCGACATACGTGCCGGCGCAGTAGACAGCCACATCCGGCGCCGTCCCGGCGCCCGGTGAACGGTGATCGCGCGCCGTGCGCGCGTCGCGTCGGCACGCGAAGGCGTGTCGAACAAGTTAGCCCCTGGCTCGGCCAGGGGGACAATCGTAGCCAGAGAATTGGCGGCCGCGAAGGCGGTCGCGCCAACTTGCGTCACCAATTCCCCTGGCCGAGCCAGGGGCTGGATTGTTCGACGCGCCTTCGCGCGTCGACGCCCGGCTTCCGCGGTGTTTCTTTTCCCGGATGCAGCGCGATTCCTGCACACTCGCTCAGGATGACAGGTTGGATGACAGGTAGTTGATCACGTTCGCCTCCGTCCCCGCATCGAACAGATGCATCGCTTCGACATCCACCGTCATGGCGATCGTCTCACCCGCGCGTGGCGTCACCGTCGGTTCGAAAATCGCGACGAGGCGTGAGTCGCCCGCGCTGGCGTAGACGATCGTCTCGTGTCCGATCGGTTCGACTACGTCGACAGTTGCGTGGATTGGGGCATCGCCGTTCGAAGAGTGATGCACGTGCTCGGGGCGGATGCCGGCGAGGACAGATTGGCCTTCGGTTACGTGGCCGCGGAACCTGGCGGAAAGGGGGAGGGTGAAGGATGACATTCGCAGCGTGTCGCCGGTAACGGTGGCGGGGATCAGGTTCATGGGCGGGGTGCCGATGAACTGGGCGACGAAGGCGTTTGCGGGGGATGAGTAGACCTCGCGGGGTGTGCCGACCTGCTGGATTTTGCCGTCGCGCATCACGGTGATGCGGTGGCCCATGGTCATCGCTTCGACCTGGTCGTGAGTGACGTAGACGGATGTCGTGCCGAGGGTGGACTGGAGCTTGGTGATCTCGGCGCGGGTCTGGACGCGGAGCTTGGCGTCGAGGTTGGAGAGAGGCTCGTCGAAGAGAAAGACGGCGGGCTGGCGGACGATGGCGCGGCCGACGGCGACGCGTTGACGCTGGCCGCCGGAGAGATCCTTCGGCTTGCGGTCGAGCAACTGCGACATGCCCAGGATGTCCGCGGCGGAGGAGACCCGCCGGGCGCGCTCGGCGGCGGGGACTTTGCGCATGCGCAGGCCGAACTCGAGGTTCTCGCGCACGGTCATATGCGGATAGAGCGCGTAGCTTTGAAAGACCATGGCGATGTCGCGGTCTTTTGGGGCCATGTCGTTGACCACACGGCCGCCGATGGAGATCGTGCCCTCGCTGACTTCTTCGAGACCGGCGATCATCCGCAACGCCGTAGACTTGCCGCAACCGGACGGGCCGACCAGCACCATCAGCTCGTGGTCTTTCACGTCGAGGTTCAGATGCTCGATGACGGAGACATCGCCATAGCGTTTGGCGACTTCATCAAAGGTCACGCCGGACATGGAGGGAAGAGTAGCTGACATGGCAGGTCTCTCGCATCTTATTTGACTATGCTCCCTTCGCACGCACCGCTACTCATCGTTCCGATTCGGGACCGGCGTCGGCGTCGGCGCATCCTCACGATCAGGAACATCGCCATCTCGATGCTCTCGGTGGCGGTGGTCATCGCAGCCATCTCGCTCTACAACGGCGCGAGGCACAGGCCCCAAGGTGAGTACAGCCACCTCCTCGGTGCCCAGGCAACGCTCCCCAACGGTGCCACGCCGCGGAAAGACGACATCATCACCGAAGGCCCGCCGGTCTATCAGGGCCCCTCTCCGATCCTCGCCGCACCCGCCGCGCAGGAGCAGAAGCACTAGAAAGGCGTCATCTGCGGATCAGCTTTGGTAAGATAAGACCGGCCCGCGGCCAGAATCAGCCGCGGGCCGGGTACTGCCAGAGGAGCCGGGGAGGATGATCGCCAAATCATGGCCTCCTCCGGCCCCTCCTTACTTCGGCGGCTCGACCGGCAGAACGACAGGTACCGGTGTAACCGGCGCCGCCGCCTTCCTGCTGCGTTTGGCTCTCACGACTTGTCCAAATTAGCGCTAACGCTAACTTAAGGTCTGCGCGACCGGAACGCTGGCGTCTCGCCGGCTGGCTTGGCGGCGTCCCCGCCGCCATTTTCGCCAGATTTCGGGCGCCGAGACGGCGCCCAGCCAGCCGGCGAGG
>JBBRNB010000147.1:0-11988 GCA_038230535.1 Thermoanaerobaculia bacterium | reverse complement strand
CGTATGGAACGACATCGAGCTCGACGTTTCACGCACCCCTGCCGGGGTGCCTTTTCATGCCCCTGCAAACCGGTGGCAACGCCTCCGGCGTGGCCACCGGCTACCTTCTCGCACGCCTCTGGCGTGCTTTCGTTACGCCACGAAACGTCCAAACTCCAGTCTCCCCACTTCGTGGGGAGAGGGGCATCGATGTGAATGTGCTTTTATGACAACAACTTACAATCGATCGCGAAGGCGGATGAGGGGTGCTTAAGTTAGGCCATTGGGCTGAAGCCGGGGGCTACGGATCTCACGCCGACTGCGCCGGCGACCCGAACCGACGGCCCGGTTCAGTCAGATCCCCGAAGCGACGTCTACGCGTCAAGCCGTGCGTGAGACGGCGCTTGCCGGACACTCTGTTCCGGGGTGCTGTACTAAGTAAGTTTACGCGTATGGCGGTCTGGGTATCCCGAGTAGGCAGAATGCCAGTGCCGGCAGTGTGCCGGACAGTGCGGGCAGACTGCCGCCACGTGCGGGCAGTGTGCCGGACGTTGCGGGCAGTGTGCCTCCACGTGCGGGCAGACTGCCGGACAGTGCGGGCAGACTGCCGCCACGTGCGGGCAGACTGCCGCCACGTGCGGGCAGACTGCCGGACAGTGCGGGCAGACTGCCGCCACGTGCGGGCAGACTGCCGCCACGTGCGGGCAGTGTGCCGCCACGTGCGGGCAGACTGCCGGACAGTGCGGGCAGGGTGCCGGACGGTGCGGGCAGTGTGCCGCACAGTGCGGGCAGTGTGCCGCACAGTGCGGGCAGTGTGCCGCACAGTGCGGGCAGTGTGCCGCACAGTGCGGGCAGGGTGCCGGACGGTGGCGGCAGAGGCCCGCACGGAGGTGGCTCGGTACCGCATGCTGCGCGGACGTGGCGACGGCTCGACACCCCGCGGCGTGCGCGCCGCCACTACTTCAGAGGTGCCAATCTTAGCTGCCAGGGTCCAAACGATCCTCGCGAGCATCAAAACCGGACGGCTCAACCAAAGTGTTGCATGACCGCTGCGACGCGAAGGGCTGCGGGGAACAGTTCCGGTCTGACCATCCGTTCCACACGTTCACTCACCGCTCGGGTTCGCTGGTACTGCCATCACGGCGGCGGGCTGTGGGGACGGGTAACACAACGCGTAAATGCGTAACTGGAACAGCGATAGCCATGTCGCGCCGAAGAGCGCAAGCAGGACGATCATCCCCGTTCTCCGCGTGTGCGACTCGACGAGTGCGGGCACCATTGCGAAGAGCGCCAGGATCATCGGCGTCGCCAGCATCCCATCGAAGTGATTGGGATGGAGCGCCACCATCTGGCTGAAGACGGCGGCGTAAAGCAGGTAACAACCGAGCAGAGCGAACAGCATTACCACCGCGATTCGCGGCGCGCGCCGGCGGACATACGCCGTCAGCGTTGCAAGCACCGCGGCGATGCCGCAGAAAAACAGCCCCTCCCATCGAAAGAGAAACTGGCGATTGTCGGGCCGGCCCGCGCGCACGATGTCGCGTCCGAAAGCGATGTCGAGGTGGTCGCCGTAGAACATAGCGTCTCCATCGAGGCCGGTGCGGTAGAGGAAACCCGAGCCGGCGACCTGAACGCCTGCATGTTTCCTGGCGTATCTGGCTCCGCTGAGCTGAAGTCCGTAGATCGCGAACGCACAGAGCCACGGAAGGAGCAGTACCACACCGAGTCGCTTAAGAGGGGGGCGCTCGTCGCGGAGGAGCAACACCGTCGCGGCATAGGACGCGATGAACATCGTGCCAGCGATGTATTCGACGTATGTCAGCGCGAACACCGCCAGCACCTGAAGCACGGTGAGCAGCCGCGTGCGGCGGCCATCGATCGCACGCTCTTCGAGCAGCAGGAACCCGATCGCTGCCGGCAGGCAGCAGGCCTGCTCCGTCAGCCCCCAGTAAGCGCCGAGGTTGTCGGGAAACGTGAACCAGACCATCTGCACGGCGACACCCAGGACGAACGCGTGGACCGGACCGGTCCCGAAACGGCGGGCGATGCGGTAGGCGAGCAGTGCGAGCAACGCCGAGGTTAGCAGTGCGATGAGCTCGTCGTGCAGCGCGAGCAGCCGCCAGCCGTACCTGCCCGTCAGCGCCACCCAGAACTTTTCGACGAGGTACCCGCTGATCATGTACGCGCCGGTTCCCGACCGGTAGATGATCTTCTCGCCCGCGACCGGCCAGAGGAGCCCATACGAGGCGAAATATCCGTGATCGATCCAGTGCGTGATGATCGTGTGCGAATGAATCGGAAGAACGGAGCTCGACAGCGTCCCTTCGGACCGCCGATGTACCGTCATCCAGACATAGCCGAACGCGATCAGACCGATGGCGACGAAGAGCGCAAACAGCGTAGAACCGCGCGGGCCCTCATCGGCCTCCGGCATTGCGATCGGAGGCTGCGCGGCCTCGGGTTCGTCATCGCTCGCCAGGGTGGCCTCTTCGGAGGGCATCGTTACGATCCTGACCTGCGCTGCTGGAACAACCAGATCCAGAGCTCCGGGTCGCCGAAGGCACGTTCCCAGGCGTTGTGACCGGCGCCGGGATATTCGACGTACCGCACATCCGCTCCTTCAGCCTTCAGGTTCTCCACCATCCGCCGCGACTCGGCTACGGGAATCACGGGGTCGGCGTCACCGTGAAAAACTCGGATCGGGAGGCGGTGGATCGCGTGAGCGGTGAACGCGTAGGGGTCAGCCTCCCCGCCGGTCAGAGGTGATTGCTGCACCGCGGTGGTGGTCTCGTGAGGCAGCAGCCCACCACAAACGACCACCAGGGCCGCGAACGTTTCGGGATGAGCCATCGCCAGGTGATAGGTACCGTATCCGCCCATCGACAGACCGGTGAGATAGATTCGGGCCGGGTCGCCATGAAACTCGGCAAGGCTCTGGTTGAGCGCGGCCATCGCCGCATCCACGGGCTCGCCCAGCCAACGGGAGTCATGCGGGGCCTGCGGGAAGACCACGATCGCCGGCACCCGTTCGGGATTGGCGCGAATCGCGGCCGCCATCCCGATCTGGGTCGGGCGCAATCCATCAGTCCCTCGCTCACCCGAGCCGTGCAGGAAGAGGATCACCGGCCAGCGTTTCGAAGCATCAAATGTTCGTGGCACGTAGACCGCGTACGGATAGGACGTTCCGCACACGGTGACGGAACGGATCAGGAAGCCGGTTTCTCGCGGAGGCATGGTGCGGCAGGAGAGTAGCGCGATGCACAGAATCAGCGACAACGGCCGAAAACGCATGCACACGAACTTCACCATCAGCAAAGATCATAACTTCATGACAGGCCGCAGTTACGCATGCGCGACTCTTTGCTCTACAATCAACCGCTGATGTCCCCGAAACGCGAGAAAGCTTTCAACACTGCCTGCCAGGAAGAAGTCTACCGTCAGGTCAAGTCGTATCTCGATGAGCTGGTCGACGAGCATTTCGACGACGCGGAGCACTGCGACTTCTATTTGAAATACGGCTCGACCGTGCTCGAGATCTCCATCGATCCGTACCAGGAAGACGACGCAGTCATCGAGGTACTGGCCTTCTGCGTACAGGGCGTGGAGCCGTCGTTCGAGTTGATGCAGGAGTTGCTGCGCGTCAATGCGGAAGTCCCGCTCGGCGCCTTCAGCATGACCGGCGAGCACGTTTTCTTCTCGCACTCATTTCTCGGCCGGCGTCTTCGCCCCGAGCAGCTCATCGCTTCGCTCGACATCGTCGCCAACGTCTCCGACGAATACGACGAGAAGCTCGTGGCCAAATACGGCGGCGAAACGGCCATCGACCGCCTTCGCAGCAGTGGTGGAGGACGGCAGCCGGTCCAGCTCGCCGCGCGAAAGGCGGACAGTAATTGAAACGTGAGGCATACCGCTTGCTGTTTGATGGCGATATGACGAACCCTCTGGGCACGGCGGCGGCAACGGCCCTGCTCTGCTGCGGTCTGCTCGCCGCCTGCACCGGCGGTCAGGAAAGCAGAGCTTCAGAAGAACAGACGCCGAAGAAGAACGGCATCCCCACTGCCACGACAACAGCGGCCGCGAATCCACCGCAGGTCGATGCAAGAGCGGCGCTCCGCTCGATCAGCGCTGTGATCCCGATCTACGCGGGGGCGAAGTATCGTGAAGATCTGACCCGGCGCGACACGGTAATGATCAAGAACCAGTACGGCTCGAGCGCCGAGGTCTACACGCTGGCCACCGACGACTCCTACCCGCAGGTCTATCACTACTACACGACCTATCTCGCGCAATTCCGAGCCTTTCCGGCCCAACCTCCCTATCCGGCTGCGCAGCAATGGCGCACGCTCGAAGTCCAGCTCAACCAGGCCATGCAGGATCCGTTCATCCCCGGTGACATGCTGAAGTCCGGCGACAAGCAGGTCATGTTGCAGGTCGCCGAGACCGAGGCCGAGCCGAAGACCGTCATCCGCTACGTGATCACGCAGCAGCCGATCCGTGCGAGCGAATTGCAGGCTCCGAAGGCTGCTCCGGCGACGAATGCGCTGGAGCGGGAGTAGTAACGCTGCGCTGCGCGCGTAGTGGGTTGACACGGTTCCTCGTCTTCGGGATCAGCAGATCACTGGATCAGTCGTACACTTCGCGAGACACCAACCCCGATAACTGACAACGCGCGAAAGCGCAGTTAACCGACAACGCGCAAAGCGCAAAAACCACATGTACCCCTGGCACCGCATCGTAGTTCCCACCGATTTCTCGACAGCCGCAGAGTGGTCGTTCGACTCTGCGATACAGATGGCCGGATCGACGGACGCCGAGCTGATCATCCTTCACGTGCGAGCGACGCGCCCCTCGAGCCCTGACGAGCTGCGCTTCCCGGCTGACGATGAGCTCTACGAATACGCGGAACAGCGCGAGCTCGAGAAGCTTCGCGACCACGCCAGACGGGCGAATGCGACGGTCCCGATCCACCTCGTGGTTCAGCGCGCGCCTGATCCCGGAGCGGCCATCTGCCGGACGGCAGTCGAAGAGCGTGCCGATCTCATCGTCATCGCCACCCACGCCCGGCATCACGTCGCTCATCTGATCATCGGCTCGACGACCCTCAATGTACTCTCCGGCGCTCCGGTTCCGGTACTGGCAATCCGGTATGGAATCCGGGCCCGGCTCAGAATGCAGAAGATCCTCGTTCCGATACACCACAAACAGCGGTCGACGGTTGCCGCATCGCTGGCGGCGTCCATCGCCCGGCGTGAAGAGTCGGAAGTTCACCTCATTGTGGTCTGCGACGACCTTGGCCAGGCTTCCGCGGAGGCACTGATCGAGGAGATGAAGGCAGAGGTGTTCGCTGGCGTCGAAACAAAGCCTATCCTGCTGAAAGGAAAGGATATCGATGCCGAGTTGGTGCGCTACGTGCGCGGGGCCGGTGCAGACGCTCTCTTCCTGAACAGCGGAGCACATGAGATCAGCAGGCTCAAGCAGGCCATCATCCGGCAGGTAGATACGCCTGTGATGCTCGTACCGTCATAGCCGGGCCGGGCTGACGCAAAGCCCGTCGTAGCAACGACTTCCGGCCCCCGACGCCCGACTCCCGTAACGACGTTCCCCGGCCCCGAAAAAAAACTTTGGGGTTGGGGGTAGGGATTTACCGGGCCCCAGACACTCCTAGTATGGAACCGGGTATGAGACTAACGTCCCCAAAAAAAAGTGTCGCCGGGCTAAGCCCGGCGACAGAGACTATTTTCCTCTCGCAACGGCATGCATCGTTTCTGGCGAAGATGTCCGACGAGATCAACCCCGCGATGCCAAAGGCATTCGGGTGGCCCCAAGCAATCCGCACGATTCTTGACCGGATCGAGGAGAGCAAGATCGACCTCACTGTTGCGAGCAGTGAGTACGAGATCGCTCAACTCGCGGCAGGAGAGCTGCGCGCGAAAGGCCGGAGGCGTCTAGCATCCCGCTGACTAGCGGGTTTTCCGATTCTTCATCGGCGAACCGGTCAGAAGCTCGACGAGCGTTCCGATCGAATCCGCCTGTGAAAGATCGACGTTGCTCTGGAAAGCAGCTTCGATCAAGCCTCGGATGATTTCTGCGCGACTGATCGCCTTGCCATGCTTCAAACGGATGTCGATGGCCAATCGATCAAGGTACGCAACATGCCGATCCAACAGGACGACGGTTATCTTCGCCCAGGGCTCGGTGTGGACAATGGGTCTCCCTCGATTACTTTTTCCTGGTGTCACACGTTCTCCTCTCTACTGTTTTTGATGGACAAACCGCGAACAGTGTAAGCCGTCCGGCCATCCGCGTCCATCAGTATTTAAAGACTGAACAGCTTATTTGGATCTTGCTGGGGCGCAAGAGAGAGTCGCAGCACTGATTTTACGCTCACTTGCCTTCTGCGCAAAGGAAATCTGTACGGATGGGTGTGGGTGGTCCGATGTGGGGTGGGAGATGGCTACCTGGAAGTAGCTCCTTCCTCCTGCTCACTTCGTACCCGGCTCCGACCCAAACTCCCCACCGCCCTGCTGCGACACTGCCGGTCGAGCCTGCCTAGCTCATCGCCCTTTTGTCGAACGCCTTCAGCCCGATCCACATGAACAGCGCGGTGAGCAGAACGAGCGCGGCGAGAATCAGAAGTACCGGCATGTGTTCTCTCTCCGGCGTCAACGCGGCCCGCATCCCCTCGGACACATAGACCAACGGGTTGATCAGCACCAGCCACTTCATGACTGGCACACGGGAGAGCCCAGCCCACGGATAGTACGTGCAGCCGAACATGATCATCGGCGCGACGATCACGCTGAACATCAGCCCGATCTGCTGCGGCGCGATGCCTGTACCGAGGTACAGCCCCATCGCCGAGAACGCTGCCCCACCCAGAACAGTCACCGCCAGGAGCAGCGGGATGTTGCCAAAGCTGAGTCCGGAGATCGGTCCCATGATCAGCCGCGCAACCGGCAGCACGAAGAGGGCCGCGACGATGCCCTGCAGCACACCGGCGAAGACTTTCTCAACAGCCACGAGCTGAATCGGCACCGGAGAAAGCAGCCGGTCTTCGATCTCTTTCGTGAAGCCGAAGTCCTGCATCATCGGCAATGCCACCGACTGGATGGCAGAGAGCGCCAGGCTGAGTGCCACCACACCCGGCAGCATCGTCGTCGAATAGTCATGCGAGATCATTCCCATTTTCGGGAGGAGATAGCCAAAGACGATGACGAAGAGGATCGGCTGCAGCGCGGTGCGGACCAGGAAATATGGCAGCTCACGCCGGGCCACGGTCAGATCGCGGAGCAGGATGGCGGCAATGACGCGCCAGGGCGCGACGGGAGCGAGCGGCCCGGCGATCATGTCAGCTTCCTTCCAGTCAGCGAGATGAAAAGCGTCTCCAGACTCGGCCGCGAGAGATGAATGTCGCGCACGATCCTGCCGTGTACTTCGCCTGCGTTGATGAGTGCGGGGATCACTTCGCCGCCGCGCTTGCTGAAGACACGCAGCAGCGGTCCTCGCGCTTCGGCGTTCGAGACGCCTTCGATCGCACGCACCGAGTCCGCCGCGATTGACGCGTCTCCGTCGAATGTCACCTCGACCAGGGTGTCGCCGGGAGCTTTCGACTTCAATGCCGCAGGCGTGTCGAGCGCCAGCAGCTTTCCCTGGTCGATGATGGCCAGCCGGCCGCAAAGCTGATCCGCTTCTTCCATGTAGTGCGTCGACATGATGATCGTCCTCCCCTGCCCGTGCAGTTCGCGCAGAATCTCCCAAAGCGCGAGACGGGCTTGCGGATCGAGCCCGACGGTCGGCTCATCGAGGAAGACCACCTGCGGATCGTGCGTCAGAGCGCGGGCGATCATGAGGCGTTGCTGCTGCCCGCCCGAAAGCTGGTCAACCCTGGCATCCCTCTTATCGCCGATATCGAACCGCTCCAGCAATTCCTGCCCCCGGCGCTGCGCGTCGGCGCGGGCAATCCCGAAGTAGGTGGCGTGGAAGACGAGATTCTCGATGACGCTGAGACTGCGGTCTGGATTCGGCCGCTGCGGCACGACCCCGATGCGCCTCCGGACGGCGGCTGGCTCCGTCGCGACGTTCGTACCGGCAACGAAGGCCTCGCCTGCCGTGATCCGGACACGCGTCGTCAGGATACCGATCAACGTGGTTTTCCCCGCTCCGTTCGGGCCGAGGACTCCGAAGAACTCACCTTCAGCGACCGCGAGGTCGAGGGCATCGATCGCCACGATCCCGGCCGGTGATGGGACGGGAGGAGCGGGCACACCGCGCCGCTTTTTCACCGCCAGCGCCGGATAGACCTTGCGGAGGACACGCGTTTCGATGGCATTCATTGCGAGGAAGGAGGATAGCCGATCTCCAATGGGGAGGGGAGTGTAGGGCCGCCGCCTCGGCGGCCAGGCGCTGCGGCATCGACATCGGCCGCCGGGGCGGCGGCCCTACACTCCCAAATCTGTAACGCTTCGTCATCCGTATTCACTACCGAAAGTGAGGTGATGGAAATGTTCGCCCAACAGCAGTGGACCTTTGCGATCGACGAGTCTGGCTGTGCGCGTTTGTCGCAAGCCAGCACTCCGGCTGCGGTGGAGACGATTACGCCGGGTGAGTACCTGGTCACGCTGCCGCTGGCCACCGCACGTAAATTCGGCCTCACCGCCGGCGTCGACGGCAGTGCCGGATTCATCACGGCGACGCCCGGCGATGATCATGGCAACAAGCCCAACACCGTGCGAGTCCTGACTGTGCGCCCCGACAACACCTTCGGACCGAGCCCCTTCCGGCTCGTGCTGCGGACGATGTAAGGCGGTCAGCGCGCGGCGGCCATGAACCTTTCGATGTCGTCGGACTTCCGCGGCGAGCCGGTCGAGAGGATTCGTGCACCGTTCTCGGTAATCACGACGTTGTCCTCGATCCTCACGCCGATGCCATCGAATCGATCCAACGCTTTTGCAATCGTGGCCTGCTCTTCTTTCGAAAGCCTTGCATAGACCGGATTGGCCAGTACGTCGTTCTTGCGCACGTAGATACCCGGCTCGACCGCGAAGACCATGTTCGGCTCGATCTTACGGTCGCGGTCAGCAACGTCGTGAGTTTCGAGGCCGAGGTGATGCCCTGGAGTGTGCCGGAAATACATGAAGACCTGGCGCGGCTCGTCTTTCGAGATCAGGCCAAGCTTCACCAGCTCGCGGCCGATGACGGCGATCGCGGCGTGATCGGCGTCGCGGAAGTGGCCGCCCGGCTTCAGCGCCGCGATGGCGGCTTCCTGCGCGGCGAAAACAGCGTCGTGAATGGTGCGCTGATCAGCCGAGAACTTTCCGCTGGCCGGATAGGTACGCGTTACATCTGCCGAGTATCCGAGGTACTCGGCGCCGAGGTCGGTGAGAAACAGCCCGGCGCGATCTACCGGACCGTTGTTCGACATGTAATGCAGCGTCGTCGTGTTCGCACCCGATGCGGCGATCGATGGGAAAGCCCAGCAGCAGGTCCCCATGTCCTTGTACGTGAAGTCGATCACGGCATCGACCTGATTCTCACTCGTCGCCGTCAGCACGCGTTTCATGGCTGCCTTCTGCGCCGCCTCGGTGATGTCGATGGCGTGCTGGATGACCGCGATCTCTCCCGGGCTCTTCACCTCGCGCATGTGTACCAGGTACGGCTGAGCCTCGCGAAATTGCAGCGCAGGGTAACGGTCACGCAAGTCTTTGACGAACAACTGCTCCTGCGTCGCAGGCGCGGCCGGATCGTGAATGCGGACCTCGTTGACGGTCCAGATCTCCGCGCTGCCCTTGACCACGGCATCGTAGAAGTGCGGCAAGGAGCGCTGTGGCAGACGCTCTGTGAGCGATTCGAAGTTCGTGAACCACGGCCATCCGGTGAGAGCGGAATTGACGAAGTTGTGCGCCACACGCGACGACTCGACCCGCTGGATCCCGCTGATCTTGGTGATCTCCTCATGCGACGGGATGCGCCCGGTCCACACCTCCTGTTGCGGGTTGTGGTCGCGAACGAAGATGACCTCAGCGAATTCAGGATCGCCGGGAACCATCACCAGCGTGGTCTCCTCCTCGTCGATACCGGTCAGGTAGAGCAGATCGTCACTCTGCCGGAACGGCCACTCCTGATCACCATTTCGAATCTGCAACTTCGGCGAGAAGATGACGAGGAGCGCATTCGGCCCGATCTCTTTCGCAAGGCGCGCACGGCGCGCCGCGTATTCAGAAGCGGCGATTGCCGGCTTCGCGGTGGTCTGGGCGAGGAGCGGCATCGTCGCGAGGAGTGCGATGAGAACCATGGTCGGTCTGCGCATGCCATTATCGTAATCCTGTGAACTATCTGGCGCACCTGTTTCTCGCCAGAACTTCCTGGCTCCCATTACAATCGCGGGAGTGACCGGCAAGAGCATTCAGGAAACGTGGGCTCCGCGAAACCATTGCTTCGGCTGCGGCCCGGCAAACGACAAGGGGCTGCGCATCCGCAGCTTCCGGGACGGCGACGAATTCGTTTGCGAATGGACGCCGGAGCCGCATCATGCCGCGTTCGACAACGTGCTCAATGGAGGCATCATCGGCGCGCTGCTCGACTGCCACAGCAACTGGGCGGCCACAATGATGTTGATGGAGCGTAGCGGCAGCGAGACCCCTCCCAGTACCGTCACCTCCGATTTCCACGTCTTCCTGAAGCGTCCCACGCCGATGCAGACGCTGCGGATCCGCGCGCAAGTCGTCGAGATCACGGACGACCGCGCCACGGTAGATGCGTCCATCGAGACGGGTGGAAAAGTTACGGCGAGCTGCAAAGGGACATTCGTGGCTGTGAAAGAAGGGCACCCGGCGTATCACCGGTGGTAGAACGCCACTCGACATTCAACCTTGACCACTCCAACCGCGATACCCACCGCCGAACGCTCGCGCCTGACCGGCGCTCCGCACGACATCGCCCGCTGGCGCAAGTGGGGGCCTTACCTTGCCGACCGCGCCTGGGGGACGGTACGCGAGGACTACAGCGCGAACGGCGATGCGTGGTCGTACTTCCCGCATGATCTGGCCCGATCGAAGGCGTTTCGATGGGGCGAAGACGGGATCGCTGGCTTCTGCGATCGCTACCAGATCCTCTGCTGGTCGCTCGCGCTTTGGAACGAACAGGACCCCATCCTCAAGGAGCGCTACTTCGGCCTGGTGCCATCGGAGGCCAACCACGGCGAAGACGTCAAGGAGTGCTACTTCCATCTCGACGCCTTGCCAAGCCACGCCTACCAGCGGCTGCTCTACAAATACCCGCAGCGGGCATTCCCCTATGGTCAGCTACTCGAAGAAAACGGCCGGCGCGGACCGCATGATCCCGAGTTCGAGCTGATCGACACCGGAATCTTCGACGACGGACGTTACTTCGACGTCATCGTCGAGATGGCGAAGGAGGACGCCGACTCGGCCGTCTTCCGAATCACCGCGCACAACCGCGGCCCGGACCGTGCGCCCCTGCATCTCATCCCTCAACTCTGGTTCCGGAACACCTGGAGCTGGAGCGGCGAGAACGTGCCGCCTCCGTCGATTCGGGCGATCGAAGTCGAGGGCAGGCCAGCCATGCTCGCGGATGATACGAGCTCCCCCCCGCTGGCCGGTCTGCTGCAAAACGCGCACCTCGGGCCACACGTGGCCGAGTTCCCCGCTGGTACGCAATTGCTCTTCACCGACAACGAGACGAACGGTCCACGGGTCTGGGGACCAGGCGCGCAGTCGAAGAGCCGATATGTGAAAGACGCCTTCCATCGCCGCATCGCCGGCGCCGAGCACGACGCTGTGAATCCTGCACAGACGGGCACGAAGGCGTGCGGATGGATACGAGTGGAGATCGATCCCGGCGCGTCGTACTCGATGTCGATGCGCCTGGGTCCAAGTGCAGGGCCGCCGCCCGCCGGGGCCCGGTGGTCCGCAAAAAAAAAAGGACCCCCCCCCCCCGGCGGGCGGCCAACACAAGAAAAGGTGGGGGGCGACGGGAAAGCCCCACCCCCGG
>JBBRNB010000146.1:0-12109 GCA_038230535.1 Thermoanaerobaculia bacterium | reverse complement strand
TCTCTACTTCATGGCCGAGGCTCATCAACTGCTCATCCGGTCTCGTTGAGACCACCGACTGGAGAGCCGGATGCGGGAGATCCGCCCGTCCGGTTCGGAGGGAGGGGGAGCCTTAACCGGCTCTCCCTACCCCTATATATTGTTTCGCGCGCCTTCGCGCGCAACGTGCCACGACCGGTAGCCCCGATCACCTCGTTCATGTCGCTGCCCCAGGTTGAGAGATCCCGAAAAAGCCGCATAAACCCTGGGAGTTTCTTGGAAGGCCCGCCGAAGCCGCTTCGGCTTCCGATCGCGCTCGCGCAGAACAGACAGCGGCGCAGGACGCGAGGAGTCCCCTCCCTGAAACCAGGGAGGGGGGCGGGATACGTAGCATTGTGTAGGGCCGCCGCCCTCGGCGGCCTTACAAAGATGTTTCCGGCGCGCGGAGATTGTGCGGAAGCTCCGCGTCTCAAACATCGGTCATCCTGCGAGCGTGTGCAGGAATGGCGCATTCCGTGTTCCCTGTCATCAGGATGACAGGTTGGCTGGCAGGTATTTGGGAGCGCGCCGTTTCCTCAACTTTCTCAGACAAGCCCCCCTACTTCCCCAAGTGCACCATATGCATCACACGGTGGATCACCGGAGCGAGCACTACCGCGAGGACGCCGATGAAGAAGAGGCCGGAGAAGAGGGCGTAGAACGAGGCGAAGAGCTTTGGGGCGTCGGTTTTCAACGTATCGACCGGACCCATCCCGCCGAGGATCATTGAGGCGTTCAGGAGGGAATCGACCCAGTTCAGTCCGCCAAGGTAGTGGTAGCCGGCCATGCCGATGTACAGGGCGACCGCTGTCGCGACGATGGCAAGCCCGAGGTGGCCGGCCATCCGCATCGCGAACTCGGCGGTAGTGAGCATGCGGTCTTTTCGGTGCTCGTACATCGGCGTCGATTAGAGCACGTCGTGAAAAGCAGAACGCAGAAAGCAGAAGGCAGAAATGCTTTGCTCGGCTACCTCTCTGCCGTCACCCAGAACGCAGAAATTGTGGCGGAGCGAAGCACTTCTGCCTTCTGCCTTCAGCCTTCTGCTTTCCACCCAGGCAATACTCCGCTCGGTTATTTGTTACTATCCTCGCCGTCCAAGGCCATTCATGAAGCGACTACTGTTCGTCACTGTTGTTGCGCTCGCGTTTGCTGTGCCGATGCGTGCGGCGGACTCGTCCGACCGCCTCGTTGCTTCGCTCGTGAGACAGGCGCCTGGGTTGCGTCCGAACGTACTGAGGCTCGCGCTCGCCGCGGCGAACCGCGCCGACGAGCGGGGGCTGGTGCAGCGGCGGGACCTGCTGACGGTGATCGACTACTCGATGCCGTCGTCACAACCGCGTCTCTTCGTTTTTGATCTGGACACGCACAAGCTCCTCTTCCGAGAGTTGGTCGCGCACGGGAAGGGGAGCGGCGGTGACTTCGCGAACTTCTTCTCGAATAGCCCCGGCAGTCTGGCCACGAGTCTCGGCCTTTTCGTTACCGCGGATACCTACAACGGCGGCAACGGTTACTCGCTCCGGCTGCGCGGGCTCGAGCAGGGGATCAACGACATGGCGTGGGATCGGGCCATCGTCATGCACGGCGCTTCCTACGTAAGCAGGCAGGCGGTGAAGGCGCTCGGCCGCCTCGGCCGGAGCTTCGGTTGTCCGGCGGTGCGGCGGGAGGTCTCGCAGAAGATCATCGACACGATCCGCGGAGGCAGCCCCGTCTTCGCGTACTACCCCGACAAGAGCTGGCTGTCGAAGTCGGCGTTCCTGCTGGCTAACGCCACACGATAGGCGTGTGTCGGGGTGAGAGAAGGGGAGCCGGCAATCTCCGATCCCCGACTCCCGACTCCCGACTCTCAAAACTCCTACTTCACGAACCGCACTCGATGGTTGGCAGGATCAAATGTGACGACGAGATCCTTCAGGAAGCGAAAGCCGAGGTTGCCGACCGGGAAGATCTCGACGAAATCGAGGCCGGGATTGGTCAGCGTGATTGATCCGACGTGCGCATCGCCTTTCAGCGGCGCGCCGTAGACATCGAATTCGTTGTTGACGGTCCGTGCGTGGCCAACGACTTTCGGTTCTTCGCTGAGCGGCAGGGATTTGCTGAGAGCCAGCGGGATGGAGAGGAGCGCCGGGCTGCCGCTGTCGATGTCGGTTTTCACCTTCACGCCGGCGACGTCGACTTCGATGTTGGGGACGCCGTGCTCGACGCTGTACGTGAGGATGTTCGCGCCGTCGGCGGGCGGGAGGCCGCCGCCGTCGACTTCGAAACGCTTGTTCGGATAGTCGAAGGTGACGATGAGCGATGTGAAGAGCTGCAGTCCGATGACGCCGTCGGTGTCTCCAAGATGCTGGCCGCCCATCTCCGAGACATCGACCTGCCCGAAGTGCGCCTGGCCGATGTCCACCGACTCGGCGTGCAGGACGCGCACGGTCTTCCGATTCTTGCCGCTGGGATCGCCGGCGACGGATTCGCCGATCACTGGCAATCCAAGTTTCTGCGCAAGCGCGGGGCTCACTTCCATCACGCCGCCGAAGCCGGTGTCGACTCCGAAGCGGAACGGCCCTTTGCCGTTGACCTTCGCTTCGATGACCGGGACGTGGTTGGTCAGGTCCATCGGGATCTGCACGCGGCCGCCGATCATCACTTCACCAGGCGCTTCCGGTCCGACGCGGCGTTTGTGTTCTCCGCCTCCGACGCCGAGCGTCTTCAGCGCCTCGCGCCCGATCTCCTCGGCGGACTGCGGGTCGAAGTTCGATAGCACGACGAGCGTGTACGGCGGCTCGATCGCCAGCATGGCATTGACCCCGGGCGACCCGCCGGCGACAGCAATGTTGCGCTTGGCGGGCGCGTCGAGCTGGCGGCTGAAGAGCCAATCGGTCCAGCGTTTCGGCAGCAGCTTGTCCGCCAGGAGCGCCTGCGAGAATCGCAGGAGATCGGCGGCAGTCGAATAGCCGCCTCCGGCCGAACTGCCGCGCGCTGGCTGCCCACCGATGTTGCTCTGCCTCGAAGGCAACGGACCCTCCGGGCCGCGTTTAGTCAGCCCAACAGCGCGGTTCGGCACGTTCTCGTCGACAGCGTACGAGGCTGTATCGGTCATTCCGGCGGGCTTGAAGATGTGGTCGTGTACATAGTCGTAGTATGTCTGGCCAGAGATCTTTTCGATGATCAACCCGAGAACGATGAAGCCCGCGTTCGAATAGCGCTGCGAAGTGCCGGGCTCGAACTCCAGCGGCTTGTCGGCGAACAGCGGCAGGTAGTCAGACACCTTCCGCAACGATGCGTGTGTGGTCAGGAACTTCGGACCGAAGAAGTCACCCAGCCCCGAACGATGTTCGAGCAATTGCTCGATTGTGATCTTGTCCGCCACCGGCGACGGATAGTCGGGGAGGTGCTTGCGGATCGTGTCGTTCAGCGACAACTTGCCGGCCGCGGCGAGCTGGCCGATGGCGACATGCGTGAAGATCTTGTTGATCGAGCCGAGGTTGAACTTCGTGTCGGGCCGGTTAGCGATCCCTTTCGTCGGATCGGCCATCCCCCATGCCTGCGAAAATAACGGCGTACCGTCTTTCGCGAGCATGACGACGCCCGAGAACTTATCCTCGGCGACCGCCTTGTCGACCGCGGCAGTGATTTGTGCAACAGGCTCGGCCGCGATGAGTGTCGATGCGATCAGCAGCGCGAGCGTGGTAATGAGAATCTTCATGATTGCCTCCTGGTGGTCAAGTTACGTGGCAGTTGTGAAGCAGTCATGAAGATCAGAAGGCAGAAAGCAGAAGGCAGAAGGCAGAAGGCAGAAGGCAGAAGGCTATCAAGGCAGAAGGCAGAAAGCAGAAGGCAGAAATGCTCCGCTGCGCCCTACATTTTGGTATAGCGGAGCATTTCTGCCTTCTGCCTTCTGCCTTCTGCCTTTCAAACCGGCAATGTGAAGGAAAAGACCGACCCTTCCCCCACCACACTCTCCGCCCACACCCGGCCCCCGTGCGCTGCCACTAATTGGCGGACGATCGGCAGGCCGAGGCCGGCGCCGCCGGTGGCGCGGGAGCGGGAGACGTCGACGCGGTAGAAGCGCTCGAAGATGCGCGGAAGGTCATCAGCCGGAATGCCGGCACCGGTGTCGATGACACGGATGACCACCTCGCCGCCGGTTCGCTCCCAAGTGATGCGTATCTCGCCGGGCGTTTCCATCTGCACTACTGCATTGGCGAGGAGGTTGGTCAGGATCTGCACCGCCCGGCGGGCATCGGCGAGGACGGCGATGTCTTCATCGCCTTCACAGTGAATGGTCACGCGTCGATCACGTGCTCGCGTCTCCATGCCGGCGGCTGCGCGCCGCGCAAGTGCCGCGACGGCGACCGGCTGCGCGTCGATCACCAGCCGTCCGGCCTCGGCCAGCGCGAGGTCCTGCAGATCGTCGACCAGGCAGGCGAGGTGCATCGTC
The DNA here is from genome assembly GCA_038230535.1 of Thermoanaerobaculia bacterium. Taxonomy (GTDB): domain Bacteria; phylum Acidobacteriota; class Thermoanaerobaculia; order Gp7-AA8; family Gp7-AA8; genus JADGNZ01. Next base: position 7,659 of record JBBRNB010000146.1, on the reverse strand, counting down.
TCTTCGTGCAGCGATGCGATCCGTTCCGAGGTCGGTTGCGTGAGGCCGTCCTGCATCGACTCCAGCTCGCAGCGGATGTTCGTCAGCGGCGCGCGCAGTTCGTGTGCGACGTCGCTCACCATCCGCCTCCGCAGCTCCTCGTTGCGGTCGAGCGCCGCGGCCATGGCGTTGAAGCCGCGCCCCAATTCCTCCAGCTCTGCTCCGCCGGCCGGCTCGACGCGCACGGCCAGGTCGCCCGACTCCATCCGCCGCGCTGCCGCCGTCAGCCGCTCGACCGGCACGCTGATCCAGCGGGCGATGGCGATGGCCATCACGATTCCGAAGAGCGTTGCCCCGAGAAATGTCCAGAAGAACGAGCGGTCGAGTGAGCGCATCGGCGTCAACTCCGACTCGGCTCGCTGCGGTGGCAGGACGAAGATCGCCCCGACGATGCTGCCGCTGTCATCGCGCACAGTCAGTTGCGGACCGCGGATAAGCTCGCGTGCGCGCCCACCGGCGATCTGGCGATCGATCGTCAATGTCCCGTCCGGCGTCAGGCCGAAGCGCGCATCGCCCAGTGCGGCATTCGAAGACGCAGTGAGATGATGCTGTCCGTCGAAGAGGAGGACATCCGACTGGTCCGCGCGCGCCGCGGCGTCGATGACCGGCTGAACACCGCTCCATGAACCGTGTTCACGATAGAACTCGGCGATCGGATCGGGCGCTGCCGGTTTGCGAAGGGCATGGACCTCGACGTTGAACTTCCGGATCTCGTAATGGGCGACGCGCGTCGAAATGACCGCCACGCTGCCGATCGTCACGGCCAGGAGTGCGGCCACCATGGCGATGAGCCGGCTGCGCAATGTGGCGAACGGCATCATCAGATCACCAGTTTGTAGCCGATCCCGAAGACGGTGGCGATGATTTCGGCCCCCACCTTCCGCCGAAGGTTTTTGATGTGGGCGTCGATCGTCCGGTCGAGCCCTTCGAAGTCATCGCCGAGGGCGAGGCGGGCCAGCTCGTCGCGCCGGAAGACGCGGCCTGGAGCGCGAGCCATCGCCAGCAGCAGGCGCAGCTCGGTGGCGGTCAGTGTGACGGGATCGCCGTTCACGGTCACCTCGCAGCTTTCCGGATCGATCATCAACGCGCCGGCGATGACGCGTGGGGTCTTCTCCGTGGTCCCGGCGCGCCGCAACACCGCCTCGACACGTGCGACGAGCTCGCGGGGACTGAACGGTTTAGTCAGGTAGTCGTCCGCTCCGAGGGAGAGGCCGGTGAGCTTGTCGTGCTCGGTAGTCCGCGCGGTGAGCATGATGATCGGGATGGCCGACGTCACGCGCAGCATCCGGCAGATCTCCAACCCGTCGATGCGTGGCAGCATCAGATCGAGCACGATCAGATCGGGAGCGAAAGTCTGCACGAGCTCCAGTGCCTTTGCTCCATCCTGCGCGGACGCAGTCGCGTAGCCGGCGTGCGCAAGATAACGGTCGAGCGTCTCGCACACTTTGGGATCGTCATCGACGATGAGGACGCGGCGCATGCGTACATCGTAGGGGGAGATGTGAATTTGGGATGAAGGAGGAAACGGGTGAGAGTTGATTTCGCGAGAGAGTTGAGGCGTTCAGTCAGCCGATTTCCCTGAGAACGTATGCCTCGGTTGCATCGAAAGCGACCAGGAGCTTGCATCCGTACATCGTCAACTCGTCTTCGATCTGCGGTACGCGGAAATCGTTCGCATTCTGATGCCAATCGAGCCTCGATGAGAGCAAAGGCCGGGACGACCAGCGATATCTTCCCTGCTCCAGCGAGATCCAGCAGATGCTGACAGTTGTCTGATGTCGGTCGGAGGTACGCGAGCTCGAGAACGAAGTTCGTCTCGACGTAGACGATCAATTCCGCTGTTCCTCGCGGAGGACACCCTTTTCGAACTGTTGCAGACCGGCCGCACGCATCCATTTCTCAACGGATGGTGGGACGCTTCCCTCGCTTAGATCGGTAAGCCACGATTTCACGAGCAGCTCGAAGCTGAGACCGCTGATGTCGTGCAGCGATGTCTGCACATCTTTCAAATATGGCTCCAGGACTTCCTCGGTGCGTCCCGAAAAATCCGGCAGGTCCGAGCCTTCGCGTGGATAGTGTTTCCACAAGTACAGATGGTTGCGGAGAACGAGAAGAAGAAAATAATCGAATCCAGGGTAGCTTGCCCAAGCACGCTTCGGGCAAGTCTTCCGGCCCATTCAGCAGATGGCGAGCTGATACTCTTCGCCTCGACGAGTAGCAATTCGTCGGTGTGCGGCGACTCAACCACGAAGTCGACAGCGGCGTTCATTGGTCCGAAAGCTTACAGCAGAACGGATACTGCCCTCCTACGGGGTTCGGCCCAGCGCGGCTGGGCCCTACAATATCGGTCGATGCGATTTCACGTCGCGCTGCTACTGACCCTCTTCGCTGTCAGTTCCAATCGGGCGGAAGCCGATCAGCTCGGTGTTGCGCGGCATCGTCTTCATGACTTGCCGTGCGGGCCGGCGACGGCAGTCGCTGGCGTTGCCGGGGTGAATCCGGACGGTCCTCGGCTGGTGTATCTCGAGGATTGGGTCGTTGTTTCCGTCTGCCATCTCGATGCGCTCGTTCATGAGGCCGAGGCGCAGCAGCAGCCGATTTCGTTTTTCATCGAGGGGCTCGATAGCGGTAACGAGCCGTCGGGAATCGACCTCCAGGGCGGCACGCTGACGTTCGTGCTCCATCGAAACGAGAAGAACAAAGGGATCTGGAGCCCGTTTCTGTACAACCCTCTCTTCGATCCTGAGGCCATGATGCGCGTCAGCGTCGGAGTGCGCGGCGGGCAGGCATTGCCGCGCGCCGGCCGCGCGAACATGACCCTTCGGCTCCGGAAGCTCTACGTTGACGGATGGATCATTTTCAGTCTGGCGCTCCTTCTCGGCGTTGCCATCGCGCTGCTGGTCTTTGCCCGCCGCAGCGACATGCTGCGCGACGGTCCGGCCATCGACGGCGTCCGGCAACCGTACAGCCTTGCCCGCGTGCAGATGGCGTGGTGGTTCTTCCTTCTCGTCGTCGGGTATGTGTTCATCTGGCTGGTCACGGGCGAGCGCGATTCGATCTCGCCGTCACTGCTGGCTCTGGTTGGAATCAGCGCCGCGACCGCACTTGCGTCGGTCGCCGTATCGTCGTCGAGCCGAAGGCCGTCGGCGACGGCCGGCTGGTGGCGCGATCTCGTCACCGATGAGCACGGGGTCGTCGCCCTCGACCGCTTTCAAGTCGTCGTCTGGACCCTCGTGCTCGGTGGGATTTTCCTCTACTCGGTCCTGTGGGATCTGACCATGCCCGAATTCAGCGCCACGATGCTGGCTCTGATGGGCATCAGCTCGGGAACGTACATCGGGTTCAAACTGCCGATGAAGTCGGAGCCGAAGCCGGAGTGAGTCTTAGAAGACGGGTTCTCAAAGCGACGTACACGCCTCGCCGAACTCCAGCCGGGGATTGCGCGGGCGCAGTTTGGTGTGATCGCCGTATCCGAGGTTGATGAGGAAGTTGGACTTCACGAGTCCTTCGGGGAAGAACTCCTGGTCGAGGTTGGCGTTGTCGAAGCCGGACATCGGGCCGCAGTCGAGGCCGAGGGCACGCGCGGCGGCGATCAGATAGGCGCCCTGGAGAGATGAGTTGCGGAGCGCAGTCATTTCGACGAGCTCCGGATTGGATGCGAACAGCTTCGGCATTGACTTGCTGTGCGGAAAGAGGCGTGGCAGCTTCTCGAAGAACTTCAGGTCGTAGGCCACGATCACCGTCACCGGCGCCGGCATGGTCTGTTCCACGTTGCCTGGGGAGAGCGTTGGGCGAAGGCGCTCCTTCGCCTCTTGCGAGCGGATGAACACGAAGCGGGCCGGCATCGTATTCGCGCTGGTCGGCCCCCACTTCATCGCGTCGTAGATGTTCCGCAGCGTCTCATCGCTGACCGGCTTGTCGAGCCAGGCGGTGTGCGTGCGGGCGTTGCGGAAGATGAGATCGAGGCAGTGGTCGTCGGACATAGTGATGGCTGCATATCACACGCTCACCGCGGGTTCAGGCTCGTTCAGCAGGAACTGTTCCTCGTAAAGCCGTGCGTACAAGCCACCCATCGCGAGAAGCTGCGCATGCGTGCCGCGCTCGACGATGTGACCCTTGTCGATGACCAGGATCAGCGCCGCGCGTAGGACTGTACTGAGCCGATGGGCGATCACGAGACTGCTGCGCCCCGCGAGCACTGCTTCGAGCGCGTCGCGGATGAGTGCCTCGGAGCGTGAATCGAGCGATGACGTAGCCTCGTCCAGGATCAGCAACCGCGGATCGCGCAGGACCACGCGGGCGAGCGCGAGCCGCTGACGTTCGCCGCCCGAGAGCTTGTATCCGCGCTCACCGACGACCGTCTCGAATCCTTCCGGCAACGCCTTGACTACGTCGAGCACCTGCGCGAGCTGGCAGGCTCGCTCGAGCTCTTCCACCGTCGCGTCCTGCCGCGCATAGCGAAGGTTCTCGGCGACGGTGGCGTGGAGGAGCGTCGTCTCCTGCGTGACCTTCGCGGTCAAGTGCGCGAGCTCGGCGAGCGAGAGCTCGCGGATGTCCACGCCATCGAACCGGACGCATCCCTGCGTCGGGTCGTAGAGCCTGGTGGCGAGGTAGGTGAGGGTGGTTTTGCCCGAGCCGCTTGGACCTACCAGCGCCACCATCTGTCCGGGCTCGATCTCGAACGATATGTCTTCGACCGTCCACGGCGGACCCTCTCCCGTGTAGCTCATGTTGACGTTCTCGAAGCGAACGGCGCCGCGCGGCTCGGCGATGTGCACGGGATTTGCGGGATCGGCGATCTCGATCGGCAGGTCGAGGTAGTCGAAGATGCGGCGGAACACGGCGCCCGCGCTCATCACGTCGACCTGCGCGTTCACGAGCGCGGTGCTGGGTGTGTAGAGCCGGCCGAGGTAGCTGACAAAGGCGACAATCGTCCCTAACGAGATGCGCCCGGCCATCGCTTCATAGCCGCCGACCCAGTAGATGAGTGCCGGGCCGACGCTGGCGAAGAGCAGGATGAAGGCGAGAAACCAGCGCCCCATCGTGCTTTGCCGCACCTGCAGAGCGCGCACCTCATCCGACTTCTCGCTGAACCGCCGGCGCTCGTAGTCCTGGGCTCCAAACAGCCGTGCAAGCAGGTAGCCGCTCACGGACAGCGTCTCCTGGATGACCGTCGTGATCTCGGACATTTTCTCCTGGGTGGCAGTGGCGATCCGGCCACGCATCTTACCCACGCGCCGCGTCGGCAGGATGAAGAACGGCAACACGGCGATCGCAACGAGCGCCAGCCGCCAGTCGATACGGAAGATCACGTACAGAGTGCTCGCCACGACGAGAACGTTCGAGACCAGGTTGACCATCGTCCCGGTCACCACCCCCTGCACGCTGCCGACGTCATTCTGGAGACGCGAGACGATCTCCCCCGACTTGGTGTTCGTGAAGAAGCGCAGCGATTGCGAGAGCAGCCGGCCGAACATGTCCATGCGGATCTCGTGCATGACGTTCTGACCCATGAGCGTCGTCAGGTAGTTCTGCAAAACGCCGATGAGGCCCGCCAGTACCGGCGCTCCGATCATCCCGGCGATCAGCAGGTTCAACTGCCGGCTGTCGTGGTGCGGAATGGCCCGGTCGATGACGTCGCGCACGAGCAGCGGCGGTACCAACCCGAGCAGCGCACTGAGGACGATACACACGAAGATGAGCAGCGTGGGGCTCCACGCGGGCAACAGGTAGCGCCAGATGCGCCGCATATCGCCGCGCCGCAGCCCGACGTTCTTCGGTGCGTCCTTGAAGTCGAAATGGAACATGCTCACTGTAGGCTCCTCGGCTCAGATGTTCGTGAAACATACGACAGAGTCTCCGCAGAGTTTGGAAACAACGGCACGTGGCCCGTGTGCGGGTAAACTCCTCGCCTAAGGAGAGCGCAGCGATGAGCAGTAAAGAAGGATCGGTCTATCCGATCGGAAGGATCATCTTCGCCTCGGGTCTCGGCACGATGATCGAGTGGTACGACTTCTACATCTTCGGCAGTCTGGCCGTGGTCATGTCGCAGGTCATGTTCCCGAAGGGCAATCCGACCTGGGCGCTCATCCAGACGTGGGCTGTCTTCGCCAGCGGCTTCATCGTCCGTCCGTTCGGAGCGATCGTCTTCGGCCGCGTCGGCGATCTCATCGGGCGGAAGTACGCGTTTCTGGTGACGCTGACGATCATGGGTTTGTCGACGTTCGTCATCGGACTCCTCCCTTCTTATGCCTCGGTCGGATTGCTCGCGCCAACCATCCTTCTCTTGCTTCGCCTCCTCCAGGGGCTTGCTCTCGGCGGTGAATACGGCGGCGCGGCGGTATACGTCGCTGAGCACGTGCCCGACAAAAAGCGCGGCTACTACACGAGCTTCATCCAGATCACTGCCTCGCTCGGCCTCTTCGTCTCGCTCGGCGTCATCCTGGCCGTGAAGAAGATGATGAGCGATGCGGACTTCAAGACCTGGGGTTGGCGCGTGCCGTTCCTGCTCTCGATCATCCTCGTGTTGATTTCGCTCTGGATCCGGCTGACGTTGAAAGAGTCGCCGCTCTTCGCGTCGATCAAGGCACAGGGCAAGGCATCGCTGGCGCCGCTGCGCGAGAGCTTCGGCAACTGGAAGAACATGCGCATCGTGCTACTCGTGCTCTTCGGCGCGACCGCGGGACAGGGCATCGTCTGGTACACCGGCCAGTTCTACGCGCTTTCTTTCATGCAGACGACGTTGAAGATCGATCTCGCTAAGGCCTACATCATCCTGGCCTCAGCGCTGCTCCTGGCGATGCCGTTCTTCGTGGTCTTCGGTGCCTTGTCCGACCGCATCGGGCGTCTGAAGATCATGATGGCCGGCAATCTCCTTGCCGCGCTGACGTACCTTCCGATCTACCACGCCATGCGCGATCACGCCGGCGATCCGAAGAACCCGAACATGCCGATCCTGATCGCACTTGTCTTCGTGCAGGTGCTGTACGTGACGATGGTGTACGGTCCGATCGCCGCGTTCCTGATCGAATCGTTCCCGGCAAAGATCCGCTACACCTCCTTCTCGCTGCCCTATCACCTCGGCAATGGCTGGTTCGGCGGCACGCTCCCGCTCATCGCCGGCCTCCTCTTCGCAAAGACCGGCAACATCTTTGCCGGTCTCTACTGGGTCATCGCAGTCGCCGTGATGACGTTCATCGTCGGATCAATCTTCCTGAATGAACGGCATCGCGTGGAGATCTGGGCAGAGGCGGAGGAGGCGAGACCTGCGTAGGGAATCACACAGACAGGAGTGTCTGTGCCACAAAGGCCTCTCCGTGTGGCACGAGAGACATTTGTCGAAATCCAGCTAGCTGCGATTGAACTGGACTCAATCGCAGGTCTACCAATCGATCCACCGTCTCCCCACGAAGTGGGGAGACTGGAGTTTGGACGTTTCGTGGCGCAAGGAAAGCACGCCGGAGGCGCGTGTGAGGGTAGCCGGTGGCCACGCCGGCGGCGTTGCCACCGGATTGCATGTGGATGGTAATTGCACCCTGGCAGGGGTGCGCGAACCGTCGAAATTCACATCGTTCTGCGCGATCGATCCTCCGACTTCGTTCAATACGATCGAGCCGGCCC
>JBBRNB010000145.1:0-12147 GCA_038230535.1 Thermoanaerobaculia bacterium | reverse complement strand
TGCGCCACGGCCGCAACGCAACGCGCCCTCCTGATGACGCACGTGCGTTACGACCGCGACGCGTTGCATCGAGGCCGTGACCCGTGTGCCTCGCCAGCGGGCCGCGTTGCAACGAGGTCGTGACGCATGGACACTCTCTTCCGGGAGGCTGTACTTAGCACTGCGTAACGCAAGTAAGCGTCCACCATGGTTGTCGGTTCCGTACCCCGACAACTGAGAACCGACAACCGACAACTCCTCACCGGACTCGAACTTACGGGAAGCTGTACTTAGCAGTAGGTTAGTGACCAGCAGATCAGTAGATCAGGACACTTCTGTTCTGATCCACCGGTCTGCTGATCACTGATCCACCCAGCAACCAGGCAACGTCAATCCATATCCATCGGATTCACGACCGGCTTGTCGTCCTTCTCGGCGCGCTGCATCGCTTCTTTGAACCGCTCATCGAGGATGCGGGCCCGGTCTTTCTGGCTGGCCAGTTCGCGATCGAACTTCTTCTCCATCTCGCTCTTCTGCGATTCGAGGCCAGCCACCATCGACTCGAGCGAGCCGCCGGCGCGCCTCTCCTTCGCCTTGTGAAGCAACACGTCGCCTGAGGTACGGTCAATCACGAGGGTGGCGTCACAGCAGGGGCAGGTGATCTCGAAGTTCGTGGCCATGGTGGCCTCAGTTTACCTGAGGGTCGTCATCCGATGTCTGGTCCAGAGCGCGCGCGTGGTCCGCAGCGAGAGGAATCGTCTCTCGTGAAATCATCTCGAAGAACGTCGCGATGAGAGCATCCATCTCATACGGTTTCTTCTGAAAGCGCGTGAACGGATGGGTCGGCACAAGGCCTTTGCGTCCAGCTTCGCCGTAACCCGAGGCGATGATGACCGGCAGATCGCGGAAGCGGGGACGGATCGCCTCATAGACCTGCTCGCCGGACATTTCAGGTAGCCCCAGGTCGAGCACGATGAGATCGGGTGGCGCGTGCTCATCGAGCGCACGAAGAGCCGTGGTACCGCGGTGGAACATCGACACGATCGCGCCCTCGAGCTCCAGCACAACGCGCACACCCTCGCATATCTGCACCTCATCGTCGATCAGCATCACGTTGATCCCCAGGAGCCGCCCTCTCGCACGCTGCGGGGCGGGAGCCGACACGATGCCGGCCGGCATCGCCACGCGCGGCAAAACGAGATAGAACGTCGTCCCCGCGCGAGGCCTGGACTCCAGAAAGATCTTGCCTCGATGTTGCTCCACGATCCGATGAACGATGGCCAGGCCGAGGCCGGTGCCGCGGCCGATGTCTTTGGTGGTGAAGAATGGATCGAAGACTCTCTTGCTGGTCTGGTGATCCATACCGCTTCCCGTATCCGAGACAGCCAGAACCACGAAGCCGTCCTGATCGATCGCCCAGCTCTGCGCCTCGTGTGACGACGGCTTGCGGATCTCGAAGAGCAGTTTTCCCCCATCGGGCATGGCGTCACGCGCGTTGAGCGCCAGATTCACGATGGCCTGGGTGATTTGCGTCGGGTCCGCGCTGACTGCCAGATCTGGCTCATGGCAGCCAACCTCGATCTCGATTTCCGGCGGAAGCGACGGCCGCAGCATCACCAGTTGATCTTCTACAAACTTGACCAGTCTGAGCGAAGTCATATTGGGACGCTTCGGCGATGCGAACTCGAGGAGAGGTTGCGTAACCTCCTTCGCGCGAAGGATCGCGGAGCGGATGCTTTCCCCAGCCTTGCTCAGGACCGGATCGCTCGGATACTTGATTCGAATCAGATCGGTCCACGGCAGCGCGCCCATCATGGTGTTGTTGAAGTCATGCGCGATCCCGGCGGCCATCTGTCCGAGCGACTCCATCTTCTGGGCTTGTGCCAGGTTGCGCTCGAGCTCCGCGGTTCGTAACCGTGACTCGGCACGAACCAGCGTCAGGCGGAACTTGAATAACGTCAACCCCGCGGCGACGAGGACAACGATGGCCGCGGCGAAGAACCACCATGTCTGATAGAAGGCCCGAAGAGCCTGAATCTGGAGAGCATTGCGCGCCTCCGCCCACACGCCGTCGTTGTTGCTTCCCATGACTTCAAACGTGTAGCGGCCCGGGGGAAGATTCATGTAATAGGCAACCCGGCGATTGCCGGCGTCGATCCACTGCTCGTCGAAGCCTTTCAGCCGATAGCGGAACAGGACCTTCTGCGGCGCGATGAAACTCAATGCCGTGTAGTGAAACTCCAGGCTGCGCGCTCCGGGCGGTATCGTGGTCGAGCCGTCCGCCAGCGGACGCACTTTACCGTCGAGAACGACCTCTTCATTCCACACGCCCGGCGCGACCGTATTCACCAGGATTCGTCGCGGATCGATGATGGCGATGCCGTTCGCCGTCGCAAACCAGAGATCACCATTGCGCATCTTCCAGGCGCCCGGTTTCCCACCATTACATTCGTCGGATCTCATCCCGTCCGCGGAGCCGTATGAATCGAAATGCACCGACGCGATCCTTCCGTCGGCGAAGTCGTTCAGTTGTTTCCGGCTGACGCGATAGACCCCTCGGTTGCAGGTGATCCAGAAATAGCCGTCCTGATCCTCGACGATGGCGTAGGCCACATCGTCAAAGAGTCCGTTCTTGGCGGTGATCAGCGAGAGCTTCTCGTTCTTGAGGCGGAAGATCCCACCGCCGTAGGTGCCGATCCATTTCGTTCCCTCGCCGTCTTCATGGATGACGATGGTCTGGACGGTGTTCGTCCTGTACTCCTTGAAAACCCCGTCCTTCATGCGCACTACACCGCGCATCGTTCCAATCCATATCGCTCCCTCAGAATCCTGGATCGCGTCCGGAACCACGTCCCCGATCGTTGGGCCGGCCGGAGAATCGCGATACCTGGTAAAGACGCCATCTCGCAGTTTGGTCAAGCCACCACCGCGCGAACCGATCCAAAGATTTCCTTCACGATCTTCGCTGACCGTGCGCACGGCATCGTGCGCCAGTCCGTCGCGCGTGTGATACGAAGTGATTCGCCCGTGCGCCAACTTGCTCAGGCCGGCATTCGTACCAAACCAAATGGCTCCATCGCGGGCCTCGGTCAGCGTACGAACGAAGTTCGACGCCAGCCCATTCTTGACTGTGAGATTGGTGATCTGGCCGTCTTTGAGATGCGATGCGCCGCTGCTCGTCCCCACCCAGACCGATCCGTCACTCGCCTGAAGGACGGCCCACACCAGATTGCCGGCAAGCCCTTCAATCGTCGTGATCGTTTTGAACTTTCCCGGCCGCAACTGGTTGATGCCGCCGGACTGCGTGCCCACCCAGAGGCTTCCCTCCCGGTCCTCCAGAATCGAAGAGACGCTGTTGTCGGAGAGACCGTCCGCGGTCCCGAACTTCGAGAAACTACCGTTTGCATAGCGGTTCAAACCGCCACCATCCGTTCCGACCCAGAGACTGCCATCGCGATCCTCGGTGATCACGCGGATGGAGTTGTTCGAGAGACCATTTGCCGTCGTGAACTTCGTTGAGAATCGTCGTCCCTCGTGGATGAGGTCGAGGCCGTTGTTCGTCCCGACCCAGATGTCACGGTGTTCATCTTCATGGACTGCCCAGACCAGGTTGTCGGACAGTCCGTCACGCACGCTGAAGTTCGTGAATTTTCCGTCGCGGTAGTGGCTCAGACCTGATCCATTCGTGCCGATCCACAGGCTTCCATCCTTCGCTGGAAGAATGGCGTTGATCGAATTTCCCGGCAAGCCCTGAGCGGTGGTGTATCGGGTGAAGACTTTGTCTTTGAACCGGATCAACCCCCCCGTGTACGTTCCGATCCAGATGCTGCCATCAAGACCTTCGCCGAGACTCCAGACGATGTCGTCGCTGACGTCGCCCCGTTTCGTATAGTTGATGAAGACTCCGTCTTTGTAGCGAAGCAGTCCTGAATAGTGGCCGATCCACAGCGAGCCATCGCGCGCCGCGAGGAGCGCGACCACTCGATGAAGATTGGTCTCCGGCAGGCTCCGCTTCTCGAAGACGGTGAAGCGGACGCCATCGAAGCGCACCAGCCCCTCCTGCGTTCCGAACCAGAGATAACCGTCGTGTGTCTGCGCGATGGCTTCGACGCTGTTCTGCGGCAGACCGTCACTGGTCTTCCAGTTCGACAGACCGTACTGCGTGATTGCAAGCTTCGGATCGAGAGCCAGTAGCGGTGAAGCGATTGCCAGGACGATTACAAGGAGCAACGGCCACACGCACACCCCACCGCTGCATCGCGCCAGGAATCGTTTCTTTTTCATTTCTCACCCATTGAATCGGTCATTGAATCGGAGAGCTGGGAACGCAACGGCACTGCCAAACACCACGATCGGCATTCAGTTCTGCAAACATCTCTCGCTGAATGACTTACGCGGGGACAGGCTTCGACTGGCTGACGCGGTCGCGCCGCAGACTCGCACGTCTGTCTGGAATCCGGACGCTTCCGAACGATCGCCTAATCGAGTGCCGCGATCAGATCGTCGAGCAGATCATCGACGTGCTCGAGGCCCACAGACACACGCAGGAGGTTCTCGGCTGTGCTGCTCCCCTCTCCTTCGCTCGAGGCGCGATGCTCGATCAGGCTCTCCATCCCCCCGAGAGACGTGGCGCGAGTGAAAACCTTCGTCTTCGCGGTCACCGCCAACGCCTCCGCGCGGCCACCGCGGACGTGGAAGGACAACATGCCTCCAAATGCCGACATCTGCCGCGCTGCGATCTCGTGGCCTGGATGCGATTCCAGTCCGGGGTAGTGCACAGCCTCCACGCGCGGATGCGACTCCAGCGCACGTGCCAGCGCCATGGCGTTTTCACAATGGACGCGCATCCGCGCCGGCAACGATCGGATGCCGCGAAGAATCAGCCAGGAATTGAACGGCGAGGCCACGCCTCCGGTGATCTTGCGGCAATGCCGGACGGCGTCGAGCAGCGCGCTGTCGTGCGCGAATGCCAGCGAGCCGCCCTGCACGTCACTGTGTCCGCCGAGATACTTTGTCGTCGAGTGCATCACCACGTCGGCCCCCTGTTCGATGGGCCGCTGCAACGCGGGCGTGGCAAACGTCGAGTCGGCGATGAGGATGGCCTTCGCATCATGGGCGATGCGCGCCAGCGCGGCCACGTCGACGACCTTCATCAGCGGATTGGACGGCGACTCGCACCAGATCGCGCCCGTCGACGGGCGTATCGCGGCGCGGACGGCATCGAGGTCCTCCATCGCCACGAGATCGCAAGCCACGCCCCATCGTGGCAGATACTCGGCCGCGAGCGCGCGGACGCCGTAGTACCCGTCGTCCGCAAGGATCATATGTGCGCCGGCGGGCAGCGACTGCAACACACAGGCTGCCGCTGACATCCCCGAGGCAAAAGCCATAGCGTGCGATGCCGAATCGATCGCCGCCAGAGCCTCCTCCAGCCGCAGTTGCGTTGGATTGCCGTCGCGGATGTAGCTGAACCCGTGCGACGGCGCGCCGTCTTCCGCGCGCCGCTCGAATGTCGTCGACAGATGAATGGGAGGCGCCACAGCCCCGGTCTCGCCGTCCGTCTCCGCCCCGGAATGAATCGCAATCGTCTCAAATCGCATCCGGGGAGGATACGACGACTACAACCCAATCGCGCGCGTGCTTCTTACGAAGGTGGAGTGTGATCGCCTCTTTCAGCTCCTCGAGCGTGCGAGGCGTGGGAGGAGTCGGGAACAAAGCATGATGAATGTCCTCGAAGGTGTACTTGCCCGCCTTGGGTTGCGGCGTTTCTTTTGGCCGGGAAGACATGCTCTGAGAATACCTCGGTAGCAGTCCCAAAAGCATCTCATGCTGCGCCTCGGCCTGCCGGTGTCGTTCTGACCAGCTCATCGCGCCGGCCGCTCGAGGATGGCTTTCACAACCTCGTTGCGCCTCGACAGGAGCCGCGTCAAGTATCTGGTCATGACCAGTCGATCCACCAGCGCGCCGATCAGGCCGAATGGCGAACGAAAGGTCAGAACATCCTTCATGATCGTCCCATCGTCACCCGCCTCGAAATAGTGATCGTGGACGAACGAATGAAACGCCCCTCGGAGCATCGAGTCCTGAAAGTACCGCGGACGGTCAAAGGCGGTGATATGCGACGTGAATCGCTGCCTGACGCCGAAATGCCGCGCCTCCCAGGTGACCTGTTCACCGAGCTCGATGAGTCCCGATGTCTTGCCGGCAACCGCGCGTTCGCCTGTATGCCCCATCGATTCGAGATGCAGGTCGAGATCGCGGGAGGCGTCGAAGCATCGTTCGGGAGTTGCTCGGACAGTGGTCAGCAGGGTGATGACGGCCATACTATTCGCCAAATCGACCGGGAACGACCTCACGAACATCGTCGCGGATCATGTCTGCCCGGCTCTCTTGTGGCAGGTTCAGACGTACATCTCCTTCGAGGAATGCCACTCATGGGAGATATTGCGCATGATCAGGGCACAGTCGAAAAGTACGCTGTCCGGCGGAAAGAGCGAGCGGTCGTCAAAGTAGCTCGACTCGACCGATTCCACTTGCAGCGGCTGGACCTTCCAGTCCTGGGTACGCAACTCCATGGCATCGAGCCGGTGACCATCGGAGGTAGCGGAGTAGCCGATCGATCCCGGCTCGAAGAAATCGGAGGCATCCTTGACCGATGCGAAGATCGACTGTTCCGGCATCTCTTCTGTCGCCGATCCGGTAACCCGCACAGAAACTGTCTGATCCGTCGACTGCATATCCAACGCAACGCGACTCCCGTCGTCCTTCACAAGAAACCGCGCCGCGTGCTGCTCGCCCGGAAAAAGCCGGCCGCCAGCCAGCGTGTTCAGCAACGATCCTGTATCACGCCTCGGTATGTAGACGCCCTCATGCTGCCCATCCGCCTCGTCCCAAACCACCGCGAAACGATGGGCCGCATTCTCACTCGACAACCCGAAGATTTCGGGAACACGCTTCGGCCGAATGCCCTCGAGCCTGATCAGACAGATCCCTCCGACCGCATAGCCGCCGTGCAACTTCGGCCTGAATTGGGAAGGCAATTGCTTCTGCGCTACCAGGGGATCGATACGGAAATTGACCAGCAGCCTGCGTCGAATGATGCCGTGTACCTTCGGGACACGCATGGGCATGCTTCCAGACTAGCACGCGCTCTCACGTCAGTTCCGTGATCAAGACAGCGAGCGTCGACACCGGCATCGATCGCGACAAGCATCTCCGCACCGCCGACTTGAAGGCTCGGGCATCGCGAAAACGACAGATGGATTCGCGCGCTGGGCATGTTCCCGCCTTACGGTCGAGATTCATCTGGTGACCAAGCTGATCAGGGATGCGGTTCCGCCGGTCGCGGTCCAGTGATCAAGCCTGCCGACAACTCACAAAAGCGGCGGCTGCGGCCGCCGCACTCCAAAGCGCGCCTGGCGGCGCGCGAAAACAGAGTACAGCCGGCTGATTTCGCGCGAAGCGCTTTGGAGTGCGGTGGCCGCAGCCACCGCTTTCGTTGCCGTCGGCAGCGCCTGAGCCTCACGTCACTCTTCTGGAATGACCGGCTTCGGAGGGGAGCGGTAGGAGGAGGTGCGATCGACTCTCCATCGGCGAGGTCTCACGTGAGCTTTCTCTTCCCATACCGTCGGGTCGTCGGCCTATGCCACGACGATGTCGTCGATCTCTTTCTCAGTCTTGATGTTCCGATGACTCATCGATCCCAACCTGTGATGATCCGAGCGACGTTGCCGGCCCAGTATCCGAATTCGCAACCGGCCATGAATCGATTTGGGTCTGACCGGCACTTGCCGGAGTTGGAACGGCTGAAATTGCTACGCCGGCTCCACCAAGACGCGAAATGGCAGGATCCATGAAAGCAAGATAGGAGTCTTTGAACGCTGAAGCAGATTGGATCGTACGTTGCGCGTCTCCTTCGGTGACGTCACGGCCATGCAATGCCGCGTTGGCAACGCTGATTACCGAGCGAAGAAGGTCGTATTCTTCCGGCCCCAATACGTCCTTGGACCTCAGCAATCCAATAAAACGATTGGGGGTGGTTCGAAATGGGTCATATTCAACTCCCGACACTCTGGCCATGTTCTGAAGCATGCGCTCGATCTCCATGCGAAGACCGGCAAGAGCTAGATTTGGATCGGACTCAGCGAGTTTCGAGTAGTACTCCCAGTCGTAGTTCGTTGGGGATGAGAGTAGACCGTGCTCCTGTAACCGAGATGATAGTTGTGCTTGCGCGGGCTGTGTAGGCGAGGTTGCGGCTCGAGGAGTTGCATCCACTCTCTCAGCCGCCTGTTCTGCTTCGCGAACTTGACGTTTCCAATCAAGTTCGGCTCCGCCTGGGAGCTTCAAATGCTCAAGACTAGCGATGAGAGCACTGAGTTCTAGGCGGAAGAGCACTACTCCGATAACAACCACCGTAGGCCACGCAAGAACCTTCACGAACTCAAGTATGAGTTTAGCGACGTCCATTTCTGTGTCGGGCTGACGATCAACGTTCGTCGCGTCTCCGACTCCAGGAGGTTAACACGCGGTGGCTACGTGCGCGGAATGACAAGAGGCGAGGGATACCTCTGACACAGGCACTCCCATCGTTCACACCCCAGACCCATACCGAACCGCCGGACTCCCAGCCGGGTAGAACACCCCGAGCAGCTTCATCTCATCGGCGGAACGGTTCTCCACGCAATGCACCTGCCCATTCGGAAGAAAGATGCAGGAGCCGGGAGAAATGGGAGTGGAAGACGACCCGGCCCACATTGCCCCCACTCCGTCGAGGATGACGATTACCTCCTCGTACAGATGGTAGTGATCGGGAGCCCGGCCTGGCGGGATGCCGCCGACGAATTGCGTCACCTGCGTGCTGCCGTCCTCGGCGTTGATGACTTCGCGGTACCAACGGTCGCCGGTGCGCTGGACGGCACGGTCGTGCATCGATACGACCAGCAGCGATCCAGATCCCGGCTCGTAGCCTTCGAGAGTGGCGCCGTCATCGGGACATTGGGAGCTGATGAGAGTCAGCGTCTCGTTGGCAGCGATCTCCAGTGATGTCGCTGGCGGGAGGTAGATGCCGGTATCGGGCGTCAGTTCTGGGCCCGAGCCAGAGAGAACGTACAGCACCTCATCCGACGCCTCGTTCCGGAAAGTGGCGCTCTCCCCTGCCGGCAACTCCAGCACGCGGAGAGAGATCGCTTTCGCGCCGGCTTCGCGGCCGAAGTGTTTCCAGATGCGCAGGGCGCCGTCGCGGGACGGCTCGCCTTCCTTGAGTCCGGTTACCCGGCAACCACCATCGAGTATTGCAACCATTTCGTGGGATTATGCTCCCCGCATGCAGACGAAAGAAGACGGAGTCCAGGCTACGAACCAGGACTTTATCCGATACGACCAGGTTGAGAAGCTCCATAGTTACCACCTTGCGGAGGGGGTGGCTGGAGAACAGTTCGACGACGACTTCCAAGTTCGTACCGTCGATATCGGTAAGTTTCTCCACGGCACCGACGATGACAAGCTTGCCTTCGCCACGGAGCTCGGCGATGCGCTGCACGAGATCGGCTTTGCGATCCTCGAAGGTCACGGCGTCGATCCGAGACTTTACGCCGAGGGTGAGAGAAGGATCGAAGAGATCTTCAGCACGCTCGCGCTCGGCGAGAAGATGCGCTTCCGCGCGGAGCGTTTCGGTTCCGTCAACCAGGGCTACTTCCCGATCAAAGAGACCAGCAACATGCACCCCGACCTCGTCGAAGGGTGGGTGTTCTGCCGCAGAGCATTCGAAGACACGCCTTCGTTCTGGCCGATGCCGGAGCAGGCAGAGTTCTTCCGCCGCATCGTCGACGGGCACGAGAAGCTGATCCTTCCGGTGATGCAGAGCCTTCTCACCTACCTCGGCTGCGACGCGCATCTCTTCGACGCCAGACTCACCGGCACGAACTTCGGCCTCCGCCTCAACTACTACCCTCCGGTCTCCGACGCCGATGACGCTTCCGGCGCCGCCCGTCTCCTCGGGCATGAGGACATCGATCTCTTCACCTTCCTCCCCGCGCCGCACGTGGAGGGACTGCAGATCCTCAACCGCCGCAACATGAAGTGGGTGCGCATCACCGCGCCGCCGGGAAGCATCATCCTGAACACGGGCGACTACATGCAGAGGATCAGCAACGACATTTTCCCTTCGACGACGCATCGCGTCAGCAAGCCGCGCGATCCGCAAAAACGCGTAGCGACGCGCGTCTCGCTTCCGATGGCGGTCTACTTGTGGGAGGACGAGATTCTGGAAGTTCTCCCCGGCCTCGCTAATCCCAAGTATCCGCCGGTGAAGGCGATCCAGTTTCATACGAGCATCACCAGCAAGTTCTACGGCGACGGATATGCGGTGACCGAGGCATGAATGATCCGCTGCTTCAATACCGCGGCCGTTTTCCGATTCTGAGCAGGACGAAGTACCTGGTCTCGCACTCGCTCGGCGCGATGCCCGAGGCCACGCGCGATGCTCTGATCGAATACGCCGACCTATGGGCCACACGCGGCGTGCGTGCGTGGGGCGACCGCTGGTGGATGATGTCGATCGACGTCGGCGACATCATCGCGCCGCTGATCGGTGCACCGCCCGGCTCCGTGGTCATGCTGCCGAACGTCACCACGGCGGAGGCGGTGGTGCTGTCGTCGTTCGAGTACACCGCGCCACGCAACCGGGTGGTCATCGTCGACGGCGAGTTCCCATCCGTCCGCTACATCTACGACCGCCTGGCGCAACGTCTCGGCGCGGAGATCGTCAACGTTCCTCACGACGCCTCCGGCCTCGGCTTCGATCTCGACCGGCTGCTGGAGGCGATCGACGAGCGGACGCAGATCGTCCCCATCGGCCACATCCTCTTCGAGTCGTCGTACATGATCGACGTCGAAGCAATCGCGCGGCGCTGCCGCGAAGCCGGCGCGACGCTGGTCCTCGACGTCTTCCAATCCGCCGGCATCGTTCCGGTCGACGTCACCGGCTGGGATGTACCGATCGCCGTCGGCGGTGTGCTGAAGTGGCTCTGCGGCGGACCGGGCGGATCATTTCTCTACGTCGACCCCAAGCTGCGGCCCAAACTTGAACCGAGCTTCACCGGCTGGATGGCGCATGCAAATCCCTTCGCCTTCGAACCACCACCGATGCGCTTTCGCGATGACGCCCTCCGCTTCGCCCTCGGCACGCCGCCCATCCCCGCCCTTTACGCCGCGCGCGAAGGCCCGAAAGTCATCGCCGAGGCCTCGGGCGGCGACATGAAAACCATCCGCGCGAAATCGCTGCGCCAGACGCAACGGATCATCGACCTCGCCGACGCCCGCGGCTTCGAGCTGCGCACTCCACGCGAACCGGAACGCCGCGGCGGATCGGTGTCCGTGCTGATGCCGCACGCCAAAGAGGTCGCCTACGAGCTGAACGCCGAAGACATCGTCTGCGACTTCCGCCCGGGCGCTGGGGTGCGCTTCTCACCGCACTTCTACACGACGGATGATGAGGTGGAGGTTGCCTTCGCGACTGTCGACGAGATCCTGCGGACCGATCGGTGGAAGAGGCAGTCGGAGAAGCAGACGATCGTTACGTAGTACAGCCTCCCGGAAGAAAGTGTCCATGCGTCGTACCGAGGGTGAGACCGCGTCCTACTGGACATTTGGACATTCCAGGGAAGCGAAGCGCGAGGAGTGCACTCGCCGACGGAGTCGGCGTGAGATCCGTAGCCCGCGGCTTCAGCCGGGGGATTTCGAGGCCCGCCAATGTTGTGAGCCCGCTTTAGCGGCGACAGGAGGACGCTCGTGGCTGGACTTCCCTGGCTTACGAAACACGATCTGTCGCCCGCTGAAGCGGACTCTTAAGGGAAGAGAATCTCCCAACCCCCGGCTGAAGCCGAGGCCTACGGATCTCACGCCGGCTACGTCGGCGACTGGAGTTTGGACGTTTCGTGGCGAAACGAAAGCACGCCAGAGGCGTGCGTGAAGGTAGCCGGTCGCCACGCCGGAGGCGTTGCCACCGGTTTGAAGGGGCATGAAAAAGCACCCCGGCAGGGGTGCGTGAAACGTCGAGCTCGATGTCGTTCCATACGATCGAGCCTGCCCGACTTCACGCACCCCTGCCGGGGTGCCCTTCTTTTGCATACGGAACCGGTGGCAACGCCTCCGGCGTGGCCACCGGCTACC
>JBBRNB010000144.1:0-12257 GCA_038230535.1 Thermoanaerobaculia bacterium | reverse complement strand
GGATTTGCGGGAGGCCCTCGGGGGATTTGTGGGAGGCTCTGGAGGTTTTCCGGGAGGCTCCCGGGGGATTTGCGGGAGGCCCTCGGGGGATTTGTGGGAGGCTCTGGAGGTTTTCCGGGAGGCTCCCGGGGGATTTCCGGGAGGCCCTCGGGAGATTTCCGGGAGGCTCTCAGGAGATTTCCGGAGGCTAAAAAGCCTCCGTAGTTGCCAGAATTGCTTGTTTGGCGACGGTAACGAGGATCAATGCCTCTCCGAAGAGTCCACGGATCGGCAGGAAAACGCTTCGCCAGCCCAATGGATGGGTTGAGGCCGAGGCAGCGCCGTCTTTACTTTCACCACCACCTCCGGCCTTCGCACAGAGACCGACGAGGTAGTCGAGCGAAAGCCTGTCCACTTTGTTCCTCGCGATCTCGGAGATGCGAGGCTGCGCTACTCCCAACCGCTGCGCAGCCTCCGCCTGCGTGAGGCCGTCGCGATCGATCCACTTGCGCAGCGCCTCGGCCAGCTCGCATCGCAGAAGCATCACGGCCGCTTGATGAGGCTCGAACCCCAGGTGGATGAAGATGTTTCCGCTTCTACGGGTAACAGATTTGCGATTCCCCTTCATGATTTGACTCCAATCGACCGGTACCGCCGTTTGGCAACCTCGATGTCCAACCGGGACGTCTTGCGTGCCTTGTTTTGGAACGCGTGCAAGAACGAATGGTGAACCGGTCTCGGTTGCGAGGTAGCGAAGTTGCGAGCGGGATCCAGCTGTTGCAGTTTTTGCAACAGCTCAAAAAGGAAGGGCGGAGGACGGTTGATCGCGACGTCGAGCACTTCGACCTCGACGAGTGCCAGACAGTCGCTCCTGGGCTCCTCGGCAATTTCTTTCACGCCTGGCTCTGCTCTATCTGCGTCAATCTGCGTAATCTGCGGATCGTCAATTCATACGGCCAAGCAAACGCCGCGGCTGAAGTCACAATCTGTGACTTCAAGTTCAGCCCATGGTGGCCGCAGGAAGTTGCCCTGGGCCTTCGCCGAGCACGGAGCCATCATGCCGCGAAGGTTCTGAGCAGCGCGCAGGCTGTCGAGATGAGCGTCTTCGTCGTGCGGGCCTTCATCCGCCTTCGGCAGTTCGTGCGCGGCCACGCCGAGATCACCAAGCGGCTCGACGCGGTTGAGATGCAGCGAAGTTGTTCGTCCAGTTCCCGTGGCGATGGACCCCGCGGTTGATCGGTCCCAGTGCCAGACAGTCCTCCCTCCCGGCCCCTCGCCAATATCTCCCACGCCTTGCTCTGCTCTATCTGCGTAATCTGCGGATCAGCCTTCGTCAATTCAATACGGCCAGGCCAACGCCACCGCGAACCCCGGAATGACGCGAGACAAGAACTCCGATTGTGCTGACACCAGATCGCGCAACTCCCGCGACAGCACCGTATCGACCGGCGTCCCATCCCGCGCCGCCAGCGTCTCCAGCGCCACCACCGCCATCCTCGGGATGCGCACCTCGAGATCCGCGAGTTGCAACAGCTCCGGAACCACCTCCGCCAGCTCCGCCCCGAGCGCCGCCTCGATGTCCTCCTGCTCCCAGAACGACAGCGCAAACGAAACCATCTCCGCCCACGACAGCACGATCCCGCCGCCCTTCGCCCGCTCCCCTTCCAACTCCCCAACCTCCATCCACCCCAGCACGTCATCAAGCGCCATCCCGATCGCCTCCGCCGCTTCGACGGGCGTGTAGGTGGGAAGGGGGTGGAGGAAGAGGTGGCGGATCTGGTCAGGTGTGGCGGTGGTGGCGGTCATCGCAGACTCCTTTGCGTAGCTTCCGAAGAGAGATTCGAGGAGAATGACGAATCCAACGCTGGTTGGAGGACTTTATTCCAACGGCAGTATGGAATGCAAGGGTGCAGGAAGCCCATCTCTTCGGCCGCCGCCTCCGCGAGCTCCGCAAAGCCGCCGGCCTGACCCAGGAAGCCCTCGCCGAAGCCGCCGACCTCTCCGGCAACTACATCAGCGACCTGGAACTGGGGTTGAAAGTGCCGAGCCTGACGATCCTCGTGCGCCTTTCCGAGGCGCTCGACATCGGGACGCCGGAACTGCTGGCGGACTTCACGCGAGGGGCGGTCAAGAGGATGAAGGTGCGGCAGCACCGGGGGTGATCGAGAAACACCAGACTAACAAGAGCGCTGAAGAGCGCGTGTGGCACCCGATCTCGGCGTAGGTCTTACTCGTGCCGCGACGCCAGCTCTGCGACCGCCGCTTCGAGCTGAGGAAGCGATAGCCCTGTTTCTTTCAACATTCGACGAACGACACTCTTGCTCGAGTTGGCGACGTTGACGGTTCCAAAAGGCTCGTGTGATCGAGCGTCCAGCGCGGCAATCCCTTTGACGATGTTCGACCACGAGGCATTCGCTGCCTTTCGGATCGCGAGTATTCGGTCCTGAGCATTGAGCGGCATCACGACTTCGTCGCGGCGATGAGTGAGCCGGTCAGTACCGGTGCGCGCCTCTTCGTTATCAAGAATCAGAATGGGCTGTTCGCCGAGCAACTCGCGCAAATCGAGTGCTGGATCAATGACATAGTCAGGCCGTTGGCAAACTGGCTCGTCTCGAAAGTAGAGATCGTACGAAGCCTGCTGTATAGCTCGTTGGAGTTGGTCGTGAGGATGTTGTTTCTCGGTGATCATGCCGAGCCAAAAAGGCATGTAACAGAGGTTCCAGCCGGCGGTAAAGGCGAAAGGGTCCCAGGGATTGCCCCAAATATGGCGCACGCCGTACCCGCTGCCGCGGGCGATCGGGCGACCCGTGTACTTCTCCCACGCCATCTGTGCTCGACCGTTGTCACCGAGACGGACGTCTACACCTTTCCATTGCCGCATATCGCCGCGATCACCCTTGGGATAGTGCTCGCGGCTCTTCCGTGCTCGGTCGCCAAAGTACGGCGTTCGTTGTCGCACCCGTTCAGGATCGATGAAGAACGAATAACGGAAGGCCGCCTGAACGATTGTCGTGCCGGCGCGCTCGAGGAAGGACTCCAGAACGGCAATTGGCTCGGGGAGCGAATCGGTGAACTTTGCCGTGGTCATCTTTGAGGTTGAGTTCCCATGCCGAGTCGCTCACGGGGCTTGTCGAGCTCCGTCCCGCTCGAACATCGCTTGACGGAGACCGCCTAGGATAGCACTGCGGAAGGCCCGTTCGATCCTGGCACCCGTCCGGCGAAAGCCCAGCCAACGGGTGGCGGCGCGGATCGCCTCGCCTTCATCGGTCCAGGTGCGGTGGCCGTGAAGTTGGGGGCCGGACGTTTGTTTTGGAATCGGACCAGAGCAGAAACAAAGGTACGGCCCCGCCGCCCATCGACGGTTTCTTCGGTACGTCGGATTCGACGGAAGGCAGAGCGCCGGAGAGCGCGCGGTGAAACTGGCACTATGTGAGGCTCCCAGACAAGGGTTTATCTACATCCCATCTGCGTCATAGCGGATGAAGGGGGCAGCGGCTCAGAAGGCATATTGGCGCGGCTGGCAAGGGGTGGGGGATGGGTTGACATCTGGATTCACGGCTGCTGCTGGCTCTCCGCGCAGTCGGTGGTAAGCCAGCGTACAAGCTGTTCCGCCAGCGCAAGGCGGTGCGATGAAAACGGGTGATCGTCATCGTAGTTCACCAGCGTGACGTGTTTTCCGCCGGCATCGCGAATGGCTCGGGCCATCTGTTCGTGCATGGCGATGTCCTCATCGGGCGTATCCCGCTTCGCCGCGACCAGCAGCACGGCGCGGTCGCCGATGGCGCGCGCCCGATTCAGGTAATCGAGCTCAGTCGCGTGCGAAACCATCTCGTTCAGAAGATCGCGCGCGACCGCGTGAACGGGGCCACCCGGAGCGGTCGTTACTTGAAAATAGCGAAGGCCAGAGGCGCGCTCGTCAGGGTGGGTTGGGAAGCGCTGCCCCTCCCAACCGGCATTCCACGCCGCCATCCCGGCCACACAGACCGCGCGCGGCTCGCGCGCTGCCGTCATGAGAGCCAGCCATCCGCCGAAGCTATGGCCAACCAGAGCGATGTGGCCCGTGTCGAAATGGTACCTGTCCGCATTGGCGGGTGAGCGCACCCACGCCAGCAGCGCCTCGACGTCCTCCAATCCATGAGCGAACGAGAACGTCCCGCCGGATGCCCACATCCCTCGGACATCGAAGTACACCGCCTGATATCCCGCACGCCGCACGGCCTGCGCCAGGTCGAGGTTCTTCTCGTTGCCAGGATATCCGTGCAGGAAGATGACTACCGGATGCCGTCCTTCGCCAGCGGCAAGGTAGACCAGGCCGTTCATGCGCGCGCCGTGGCTCGTGATCCTCACTTCTTCCATCGACGCAGGTGGCTTCAGAAGGGGAGAGGGGTCGTCCTGCGCCGCGCGTCCGGTTGCGACAAAGAACGATGAGCACGCCAGGCAGCAGAAGAGGAATCGCCGAAGGATGCCGGCCAGGCGCACAAACATGGAGGGTTGGCTATTCTTTTTCATGGGACTGGAGTTTAGATCACCCGCCGCTCACGCTTCCAGAGACAAAGGCGATGCCGCGGAACTGCGGCTGAAAGCGCATCTGGGCGAGCGGCCCGAGCTCCAGCGATCACGGCAGCGAGGATCAGCGGATTCATCGTTCGCGTCCTTCCTGGACCAATCAAGACCCCTGAAAGCCGGTCTTACTTCTTCTTTGCTGCCCGTTGAGCGTGCGCAGCGGAGTTGGCTGCCACCGCGTCGCGGATGAGTTGCTTGAAGGCGGCTTCGTTGATCTTCTCTCCTTCGCGGAGGTCGATCGCACGACGCGTGTTCCCTTCCAGGCTGGAATTGAAGAGCTTCTTCGGGTCTTTGAGGGAGGCTCCGCGAAAGAAAGTGAGCTTCACGACTTCCTTGTACGATTCCCCGGTGCAGACTCCGCCGTCATGGGACCAGACCGGGGTTCCGGGGGACGTTGTCTTTTGCCATTTCCACTCCTCCTGGATGCCGGGGCCGGCATCGTGGATGAGCTTACGGACATGAGCGAGCGTCTCACCTCTCCAATCCCCCAGCTCTTGAATCCGCTTGGTGATGTTCGCTGAAGCGGCCTCGCCATTCGGAAGACTTGTCGGCTTCATGTTCTCTCCGGCTCCTTCGTTTTGTCAGCCGGCCCTATGCCGGCAGGGGAGAGCATAGCCCGGAGGCCGTGGAGTTGCGTTGTGGCAGTAGAAATACGAAGGCCCCATTTGCCCACGTCCGGAAGCAAGACGATCATCATCGCTGCGATCGATCGCCCTCCTGCCAGTTCTCGCGCTCACGGCCGGTGCCGGCCCGGTGCCGGACGTGAGCACCATCGCCCAGCGCCATATCGACGCCATCGGAGGGCGCCGCGCGATCGACGACGAGAGGTACAGGATTTTGCGGACGCACGTGCGATTGGTCGGCGTCCGAGGGGGCACGCCGGCGGTCACGTCCAACTCTCGCGGCCAGCGATTGTGACTCAGATGGGACGTGGCATACTGATGAGCTATGCAGCAGGATCTGACCCAGCGCGCAGCTCCGCAACTACATTTATTTGCCATACTCTCACTGCTTGTTCTCACTCTATCGGTCGATGTCATCGGCCTGATCGGTACTGAGGCGAAGCCGGCCGGCGCCCCCGAACCGGGAGCTTCCACAATCGTCGGATGGAACGGTCTTGATTCAACGGCTCGCCAGACGCTCGACAAGCAGCATGATGCGATCGTGGCGGAAGTCCGCCTGCGAATCGAGCAGGAACATCTGCTCTTTACTCTCAAGTTCGGGCTGGTCGGTGCCATCCTTTGGGCCTTCCTTCAAACGGCATTTCGCCACGACAAATCGGAGTTTGAGCAGACTCCATTTGCAGCGCTGGCCGCCTGGGCTGCCGTCGTTGCTGCGTCCATCGTCGACCTGCGTGTCATGGCGAATCAGGCCTTTCTCGTCACTTTGGGCGGGTGGACGCGGCAATATGAGCAGCTCACGCTCGGTCCGCAAGGAGCACAGCTCGGTTGGGAGGCGTTCCTCTCAGAGCACCTTCTGAGCAGGTCTTTCTATCCCGCTCTTCGCGTGAATGGGCAGATCCTCACAGCCCTGCTCTTCTGCGTCACGGCGTTTGTGTTTCTCGCGCGCGCGGACGGGAAAAGTGATCCGGCAACAGCTCGGATCAGCGCAGCGTTCGGGATCGTTTCCATCTGCATCATGACCATGGCGGCGGTGACTCTCCGGCGCCGGGGTCTCGCCATCGCCCTCTATCTCGCCGCGGGGTTTCTCTCAGCCGTCCTTGTTGCGATCATGGCGCATTGGTCACATCGCAACCATGGCCGCGTCGACGTTTCCTGATACGACCCCAACTTGTTGCTCCTTGTTCCAGACGACTACCCGTTCTCCACGATGATGCCGATGATAGTGGATCAGGTAGATTAGATTAACAAGGGATCAAAGCCGAAGGCCCGCTCGCCCGAGGAGCTCGCAGAGTACCTGCTCGGGATCCGGCCGCCAAGCCCAGATAATATGAGGTGATGGCGCATCTCTTCATCAGCCACGCCACTCCGAATCGTGCGCAAGCGGAGAGCGTTCGCACTGCACAAATCCAGCGAGGCATCACGTGCTGGATGGCCACCGAGAACATTCATACTGGCAAATACGCGGCGACGATAAACCAAGCCATCTCCGAAGCGAAGGCCTTAGCGGTGATCGTCTCTGAGGATGCGGGGGCATCGCATGATGTCGAGCGCGAAGTGGCCCTCGCGGCGGATCGCAAGGTCCTGATCCTTCCGCTGGTGTACGGCGAGTATCGTGCGACGGGGTCGCTCGAGTATTACCTCGCCGGACAGCAGTACATCGATTGTGGGCAGTTCGACGATGCGATGAAGAAGGTGGCTGACGCCGTCCGCGGCGCGCCGCGTCCGAAGCCGCGTCCGAAGCCGCTTCCGCGCCGGAACCTCGATTTCCTCGCCGCCCTCAGCGCGATCTTCGCTGTGCTTTCCGCTGTGACCCCGTTCCCTCTTGAATCCGCGGCGCGCATCGTCATCACTGCCGTCCTGCTAGTTTTCCCAGTGATCCGTGCATTGGCGTGGATCCGCCCGTGGCGACCGTTGCGCCGCGCGGCGGCGCTGTTGATCCTTTTGCTATACTGCACATGGACGCTCGATCGCGCGGCACTTCAGTCGGTCATTCGTCGCGAGCTGACATCGACGAGAGCCATCTTCCATGCACCGTACGGCAACGTGCAAGGTCTTCAGCAGAAAGTGCCGCCCAACATGAAATGTACGGTGCAGCTTCCTGAGGATGCAAATCAGTACAACCCGGGTGGACCAGAGAGCGCGGTCGTCGTCACGGCTTTCGGTTATCCGGAAATCATCGAGATCGCTTGCGACAAGCCGTTTCCGGCGTCCGCGGTGGGGAGCACCGCGATCTCCGAATTCGAAATCTGGGACTACGGGATTTACCGATGGATTCGCTGGCTCTTCATCGCGATAGGAGGATTGCTATGGTCAGGTTCACTCTATGTCTGGCGGCGTTCGCCGCCTTTACCCTGAACGCCGACACGCGCACGCATCCGGGCGAAGCGCGCGACTATCGGACGGGCAGAAAACTTCAGGTCAGCGGGAAGGCATACGCGCGCGTCTTTCCGATGCCGGGCGACTGTCCGTTGTTCGAGAGAGACCAATTTTTGAGCGACGCGCAAAAAGCCTTGAGCACCGGCGGATTCGTGTTTGTCATTCCGGGCGATAGAGCATCCTACGGGGCTGTCTTCTGTCTCAACGGCTACCACGGCCGTATCGAGCCTGGTCTCGCGAACACGCCGGACGGTGCATGGGTCCTTCCGATGCCGATCCTTATGCTGGCCAAACAGGATCGCGGGAAGGTCGGCGATTACGTGAAGGAGATCCTCGACAGCTTCGAGTCCGAACTCCGCTACCTGCGCTCGATCGACAGCGAGGCCTTCGAACGTGTGCTGGATGAGTGGACTCGGATGCGGAAGGCTAAGCCCTTCGCTAAAGAACTCACGACACTGCTTACGGGCAATCCGAACTGACTTCCAATTCCACTCGTTGGACTTTCGATCCACCTGCCCCGAACCACGCTCACGAGCTCAGCTACGCAGTCGAGCTCGAACACGCTGCGGCCTCTGGGAGGGATGGCAGGGGTCGGCAAGTTGCGGTCGCATCTGGAAAATCAACTTAACTCGGCGTTCTGCAAGTTGGCTCGTCAGCTCGACCACAACTGACGCGCACCTCATGACCTCAGCCGCTGACCCGCGGCGGAGTTAAGGTTAAGTTGATTTTCCAGATACGACCCCCGTCTACCCCACAATTCGGAAGGACAACCATCACCACAACTCATCCACCGGCTTATAGGTCCCGGCCGACGCGAACGGAACGTACTCGAAGCCGCGATTGAGCGGGTCGTCGTGGCGGATCGTGGTGTAGTCGATGCCCAGCGCCGAGTAGATCGTCGACACGACGTCCTCGGGGCGCACAT
Organism: Thermoanaerobaculia bacterium; assembly: GCA_038230535.1. Lineage (GTDB taxonomy): Bacteria > Acidobacteriota > Thermoanaerobaculia > Gp7-AA8 > Gp7-AA8 > JADGNZ01. The sequence continues at coordinate 3,791 of JBBRNB010000144.1, read as the reverse complement.
CGCGGTTGCCGCTCCACTGGTAGTCGGTGACGTTGTTGCCGGTGGCGTCGGTCTTGCCGATGACCCGGCCGCCGCGGACGCAGCCGCCGGCCCATACGGTGCTCATACGCAGGTTGTGGTCGCGCCCTGCCTGATCGTTGAGTGCGCCCACGGTCCGGCCGAACTCGGCCAGGACCACGACCAGCGTTTCATCGAGCAGCGTCTTGCCGGCCACGGAGCCGGGCATCGACGCCAGATCGGTCAGGAGGGCGCCAAAAGCGGGATCGAATTCGGCGCACTGCGTGTACAGCGAATTCACGTTGCTATTCGTACCGGCAGGCTTGTCGTAGATGCCGCTGTGGTGGTCCCATCCGCCGAAGGTCACCTGCACGAAGCGCGTTCCCTTCCGGGCGGCGACGAGATTGCGGGCCACGATCATCGCGTCGCCGGTGGTCGTGCCGCCGTAACGCGTGCTCTCGCCGGGGGTAAAGCTGAACGTGGCGTTGATGTTCGGCGCGTCCATCAGCGTCTTCGACTGGGTGTAGAAGTCGTCCATGTCGAGCGACTTCTTGGCCAGCGCTCCGGTGGAGCGGTTCGTGTCCACCAGATGCAGCTCATTCCAGCGGTTCGTGAAGCGCGTCGCGCCGTCCGGGGGGGTGATCGTCGGCAGACCGGCCGCGGCCGGCGTGACCTGAAACGGCGCGTAGGTCGCCGGAAAGTAGCCCGATGCCGGGATCCCGGCCGAGTTGAGGGCGATGAAGCCTGGAAGGACATCGGTGATGGCACGTTTGGCCTGCGACTCGAGCGACACCACCGCGCCGATGTGCGGCGCGATCGAGCCTGTGGCACCACCTGGATTGCGGGCGATCTGCGCCCACGATTGTCCGAGGGGATGCACCGCCGCCCACGATAGACCGCCCCGGATGAAGGTCAGCTTGTCGAGATGTGCCGCTGTCTGCGGCATCAGGCCCTGTGGAAAGCGGACGCTCCCGCTGTCATAGGACGTCGGATTGAAGTCTGACGGCGTCCAGGCCCCTTCCTTCAGGTCCCAGGTGTCGATGTTGCTCGGTGCCCCCGGCAGGAAGACGAAGATGCAGTTTTTGGCTGTGTTATGGAGGGAGACGCTCGGCGCCGTCTGGGCGCGGAGAATACCCGGGTCGAGCACGTCGGCGAAGTACGAGGCGACCAGGCCCGTGCCCGCCACCTTGAGGAACCGGCGGCGCGAAAACCCGTTGCCAAACAGCGGCAGTCCGCTGGCCTTGTCGCAGGTAGGACACTCGATGGTGGATTTCGGGAGCTTCGGTCGTTTCATTGTCTCACTCGCTTTTTGTGCCGAGCCTCGGTTGATGCCAAACGCCTCACTGGCAGCAGCCTTTCCGGCGGCCCTAGTCGAATAGGAACTCCAGGTGGTTGATCAGCACCCACTGATAGTCTTCGGTGGTCTGCTGCAGGGTGCCGCTCTTCAGATACGTGATGGCCAGTTGCCGCTCGGCCGCTGTCGGATAGCGCGAGAGCGTGTTGAGATAGAGCTGGTCGGCGATGGTCCCTGGATCGGTCGTCGATGCCAGCACTTTGGCTACGGTCGAGCCGGCGGTATTTTTGTGTACCCGGCTGACGACGATGATCTGATCGTTCATCAGCGAGAGGGCCTGGGCGATGGACGTATCGTTCGTGCGCGCGGTCTGATCCCTGTCGCCCCGCCCGAGCTCGTCGAGGAACCGCCCGTAGGCATTCCCCCGCGGGTCGGTGGTATCCGGAAGTTGCATGGCTTTGCTGACCGTTCCGATGCCGTTGACGTTGTACGTCACCGGAACGCTGGTCGATTTCGCCACGGCGTCGAGAAGCATCTCCGCCTGCAGGCGATGGGGATAGTGGCGCGCGAAATACGGCGTCCATCCTTCATTCCAGTTGCCCGGCGCATACTGCGAGGAGAGTTGGTACGTGTTCGACGTGGCCATCGTCCGGAGGATGGCGCGGAGGCTGAAGCCGCTTTGGATGAAGGATGTGGTGAGGTCTTCGAGCAACTGCGGGTTCACCGGCTGCACGGTCTGTCCTGCCGGAAGATTGTTCGGGTCGAGACGCAGGAGGTCGAAGGAGTTCACCGGCTCGACCAGGCCCATGCCGTACATCTCTTTCCAGAGATAGTTCACGGTGGCGCGGGCGAACTGGCGGTCGGCTGTGACCATTCTGCCGAAGGCCTGACGGTATGGTTCATTCGGACGTGGCGTCTCCCCGGTGAACAGGTAGACCGGATTGACCGGAGCCGGCAGCGGTACCGCGCAGGCACCCGTCACAGGATCCGGAGGACAGCGAGGGGTTTTGTTGCCGGACGTGGTGTTGAGGAGATACGAGCCCGAGGTCAAGTCCGAGACCAGCCACTTCTTCGCGTTCGGATTGTTCGGATCTCCCCCAGCCATGGCTTGCGCCTTTGTGCGGGAAAAGAACGCCGACATGCCCCAAAGATCCTGACGGCTCTTTTTCTGGAGGTAGAGGTTGACCAACTCGAGGTGGCCGAGACCGCCGTGGCAGGAGAGGCAGAGCAGCGGCATACCGAGGTATTTGTCGCCGGTGAAGGTGGCCAGATTATCGAACGTGTCCTGCGGCGGGCCGTTGTTCTGAAGTTGACGCACCACAAAGTTGGCGTTGCCTGTTGCGAAACTGTCGCCGGCGCCGGCGATCTGATCGCGCACCATCTGGTCATACGGCACGCCGTCGTGGATCTCCTGCCGGATCCACGTGTAGTACGCGTTCCGGCCCTCGTAGAACTCCCGCGAATTCGTGGCCGCCTGCACGTTCTGAACGAGATCGCCGAACCACATCGTCCAGCGGTCGATGAAGGCATCGGACGCCAGGAGCTGATCGATCATGGTCGTTCGCTTTTTGGGCGACGGATCGGCAACGAACCGACTGCACCGTGGCCACATCGGGGATCTGTCCTGTGAGATCGAGCGTGACCCGGCGCAGAAACTCCGCGTCGGTCGACATACCCGTCGGCACCACGCCGTCCTTGGTCATCCTGGCCATGACGTCGGTATCGACGAAGTTTGCCGCCGGCGGTGGATCAACCGCACGCCGGCGGGAGCTGGCTGTCGATGTCGAGGAAGGAGCAACAAGCTCGGCCGTCAGCGACACTTGATGCCACCTGGCCTGCTGCGTACGTGGCGAAATCGGATCGAACGGTCCGTAGGGGCAGGTTTCTTTCGGCTGCGCGCCCAGCAGCAGAAGGGGCGCGGCTGCGAGGAGAGTAAAGTTGAGAACACGTCTCATGCCCGGTTGGACGGACAACTCGTGCAGGCGTTGACAGTTCGAAAATTGAACCGGCGAGCTACTGAGCGAAGGACAGCGCGGGCACTGCACCTGGGAAAAGAAACATGGTGCTGTCAAGAGCCGCGCGATTGGCGGTGCCGACGCGGGCAGGCGCGTCGGACAAGGTAGGTTCGAAATCGGGGTCTACCATCGGCGTTCGGCAAGTTGGATCGTCAGCTCGACCACAACTTATCCGCCTGATCCTCAGGCTCTGGCCCGCGACGGGGTTAAGTTGACTTTCCAGATACGACCCCCAACTTGCTGACCCGTACAAGGTGCTGACAGAATGGTGCACACGGGAAGCACTTTCCCTTGCCGGTGATTCCTGGGAGGTCTACGGTGATTGGCACGACGATCCTTCCCAGGCTTCGGCGCTCGCGAGAAATTACCGTGGTCTGCTCACTAAAACTGTCCACTGGACTGTCACGACAGTTGTGCAGTGCGCGCTTGGAACGCCCGGTGGTGGCGCGCGCCACGGAACCGACGGCATACCGCAATTTCCGGCG
>JBBRNB010000143.1:0-12555 GCA_038230535.1 Thermoanaerobaculia bacterium | reverse complement strand
TCGCGCGCTGTGTTTGACACCTCGCGCGCTGTGTTTGACATCTCGCGCGCTGTGTTTGACACCTCGCGCGCTGTGTTTGACACCTCGCGCGCTGTGTTTGACACCTCGCGCGCTGTGTTTGACATCTCGCGCGCTGTGTTTGACACCTCGCGCGCTGTGTCTGACACCTCGCGCGCTGTGTTTGACACCTCGCGCGCTGTGTCTGACACCTCGCGCGCTGTGTTTGACACCTCGCGCGCTGTGCTTGACACCTCGCGCGCTGTGTCTGACACCTCGCGAGGTGTGTTTTTTTGACCCACGTGAGCTTTATTTCGAGTTCCGGGTGTCAGGTCTTGACCCTCGCGTGCCTCGGTTTAGCATGTGTCAAGTCAGGAGTCGATACCCAGGGGGGCAGCGACGCGTACGGGTGCGAAAGAGACAGAACTTTCGCTGCGCTCCGCTCATTCCAATTCTCAACAGCATCGCCGGAACGCCGCTGTCTCTGCTGTTGGCCCAGCGCCGGGTGCCGTGAGCGTGTCGAAGGGTCTCGCCGCAGAATGAGAGCGAGACGCTCTCAGGCCAGCCCGCGAGGACGCCAGCGTTCCGACTGCGAGCACCAACGACACCTGAACGTTGCCTTATCCGACCTTACACTCGAGGAAGCTCTTTGCGCGCCTTGTTCCGGCTGAGACAGTGCTCGGGCGGAAGATCAACCCGACGCTGTACACGCCCGGCGAGTTCACGAACCGTCGAAAGAACGGCAACCCGTTTCTGAAGAAGGTGCTTGCTGGAGTGCATCTCGTCCTGATCGGAAACGAAGATGGCGAGTACCTCAGCGCTGCGGTTTTGTGACAAGGAGGACCGATCCGCAGATTACGCAGATTTACGCAGATGGCGGTCGCGGCCCCTCTTCTATCTGCGTCCATCTGCGTCATCTGCGGATGAACGGTCTCCTCTGAACAGACCCGATACTTGCCGGCAGCCAGCGACATTACGAACCGGTGACGTTCCAACCTTCCGCAACATCCACCTTGACTTTCCGTTCTCATGCGGCCATAAACGCACCGAACTTTTTTCGCCGCCCCTTTCTCCAACCACCCACGGAGGGACAGGTCATGATTCCGGCGTCGTTCGAGTATTCGTCACCGTCGACACTCGCTGAGGCGATCGCGCTTCTGCAGCAACATGGGTCTGATGCCAAGATCCTGGCGGGGGGGCAGAGTCTCATCCCGCTGATGAAGCTGCGGATGGCTGCGCCGAAGCACATCATCGACATCAATCGCATCGGCGATCTGTCGTACATCCGCGAGTCGGATGGCTATCTGACGATCGGCGCGCTCACGCGCGAGTCCGACGTCGATGGGTCGTCGTTGATCCGCGACAAGTACCCGATCATCCACGACACCGCGGCTGTGATCGCCGATCCGCTCGTGCGCAATATGGCCACGGTCGGCGGCAACCTCGCGCACGCGGACCCGGCAAATGATCATCCCGCCACGATGCTCGCCCTCGGCGCGGAGATCGTGGCTACCGGTCCGGGCGGATCGCGCACGATCGCCATCGGCGACTTCTTCACCGGCATCTTCACGACATCGCTGCATGAGGACGAGATCCTGACCGAGATCCGCATCCCGGCGCCGGTCGCGGGAAGCGGAGGCGCGTACCTGAAGGTGGAGCGCAAGGTCGGTGACTTCGCCACTGCCGGCGTGGCCGCGCATGTCGTGCTCGACGGCAACAAGATCAAGAGCGCAGGTATCGGCCTGACGAACGTCGGTCCGATGCCGATCAAGGCTACGGGCGCGGAGCAATCGCTCATCGGCAAGGACGCCAACGACGCCGCCATCGACGAGGCAGCGAAGCTCGCCGCCGAGGAGTCCGATCCAGCGGAAGATCTGCGCGGATCGATCGACTACAAACGTTCGCTCGTCCGCGTGCTCACGGCACGTGCGCTGCGGCTGGCAATCGGCCGCGCCAAGGGAGGTCACTGATGAAGATCAGCGTGAACGTCAACGGTACCGCGCGCGAAGCCGACGTCGAGCCGCGTCTGCTTCTGGTGCACTTCATCCGCGAAGACCTCAACATGACCGGTACCCACATCGGTTGCGACACCACCAGTTGCGGCGCCTGCACGGTGCTGCTCGACGGTAAGCCGGTGAAGTCGTGCACCGTCTTCGCCGTCATGGCCAACGGCCGCGACGTGATGACGGTCGAGGGGCTGGAGAAAGATGGCAAGCTCGATCCCATCCAGGACGGTTTCCATCAGGAGCACGGCCTGCAGTGTGGCTTCTGCACTCCGGGCATGATGCTGACCGGCTTCTCGCTGCTGAAGAACAACGCCTCGCCGAGCGAGGCGGACATTCGTTGGGCGATCTCCGGCAACCTCTGCCGCTGCACCGGTTACGTCAACATCGTGAAGTCGATTCAGCACGCTGCTCAGGCGCAGAAGCCGGCGCAATAGCTCTCACGCGGTAACACGAACAGGAGCAAGACGATGGAACCACGCACCTCTCCTGAAGTCGGCGGCATGGGCCACTCGATGAAGCGGAAGGAAGACGGTCGTTTCATTCGCGGGCAGGGCAAGTACGTCGACGACGTCAAATTGCCGGGGATGCTCTACCTCGACATCGTGCGCAGTCCGTACGCGCACGCAAAGATCAAGAGCATCGACACGTCGAAGGCCATGGCAATTCCTGGCGTGCTGGCCGTCGTCACCGGCGAGCTACTCAAGCAGTACAACCTGCACTGGATGCCGACGCTGATGTCGGATACGCAGATGGTGTTGCCTGTCGAGAAGGTGATGCATCAGGGGCAGGAAGTGGCAGCGGTTCTGGCCACCACCCGCTACATCGCCGCCGACGGTGTGCAGGCGGTCGACGTCGAATACGAACCGCTCGAAGTGATCGTCGATCCGTTCAAGGCGTTGGAGCCGGGCGCGCTCGTCCTCCGCGACGACAAGCCCGGCAAGACGGACAATCGCATCTTTCACTGGGAAGCGGGCGACAAGGCCGGCACCGAGAAGTACTTCAATGATGCCGAGGTTACCGTCAAGCAGGACATCTACCTGCCGCGCATCAACGTCGCCTCGATCGAGACCTGCGGTTGCGTCGCCCATTTCAACAAGACCGACGGCAAGCTCACGGTCTGGATGACCACGCAGGCGCCGCACGCCATCCGCACCGTCTTCGCGCTCGTGGCAGGCCACGTCGGGCTGTCCGAGGAGAAGATCCGGATCATTTCGCCCGACATCGGCGGCGGGTTCGGCGGCAAGGTGCCGGTCTATCCCGGGTACGTCATCGCGGTCGCGGCATCCGTCCTCACCGGTGCGCCGGTGAAGTGGATCGAAGACCGGATGGAGAACCTGCAGGCGGCGTCGTTCGCACGTGATTACCACATGACCGCGGAGCTGGCCGGCAAGAAAGACGGCACGTTGCAGGCTCTGCGCATTCGCACGGTCGCCGATCACGGTTACACCGATGCGGCGGCGAATCCGTCGAAGTTCCCGGCCGGCTTGTTCCACATCGCCACCGGTTCCTACGACTTGAAAAGCGCGTTCATGGAAGTCGATGCCGCGTACACGAACAAGCCGCCGGGCGGGATCGCCTATCGCTGTTCGTTCCGCGTCACCGAGGCCGTGCATGCCATCGAACGGATGGTCGACATCTTCGCGCACGAGCTGAAGATGGATCCGGCGGATCTGCGCGAGAAGAACTTCATCAAGCCCGAAGCGTTCCCGTACAAGTCGCCGTTAGGCTTCGAATACGACAGTGGCAACTACAAGGGCGCGCTCGATCTGGCCAAGAAACGCATCGGCTACGACGAGCTGCGGAAGGAACAGTTGGAGAAACGCGCCAAGGGCGAGCTGATGGGCATCGGCATCTCCAGTTTCACCGAGATCGTCGGCGCCGGACCGTCGAAGCACTACGACATCCTCGGCATCAAGATGTTCGACAGTTGCGAGCTGCGTATCCATCCGACCGGGAAGGCCATCGCCCGCTTCGGTACGAAGTCGCAGGGCCAGGGTCATGAGACCACGTACGCGCAGATCATCGCCGAGGAGCTCGGAATCCCCGCGGAGCACGTAGCGGTCGAGGAAGGGGATACAGACACGGCCCCGTACGGCCTCGGGACGTACGCCAGCCGTAGTACGCCGGTCGCCGGGGCCGCGGGAGCCATGGCCGCGCGTAAGGTGCGCGACAAAGCGCGGAAGATCGCGGCCTATCTGCTCGAGGTTGCCGAAGAGGACCTCGAGTGGGAGGTTGGGAAGTTCTTCGTGAAAGGCTCGCCGTCGAAATCCAAGACCATTCAGGAATGCGCCTTCGCCGCGTACACCAATCATCCGCAGGGGATGGAGGCAGGACTCGAAGCGGTCAACTACTACGATCCGCCGAACCTGACCTTCCCCTTCGGCAGCTACATCTGCGTCGTTGACATCGACAAGGGGACGGGACAGGTGAAGATCCGCCGCTTCGTCGCGGTCGACGACTGCGGCAACATCATCAATCCGATGATCGTCGATGGTCAGATCCACGGCGGCCTGACGATGGGTCTCGCGCCGGCGATGTATGAAGAGATCAACTACGACGCCGACGGCAACATCCAGGGCGGCAGTCTGATGGACTATCTGGTCCCGACCTCGATGGAGACGCCGGCGTGGGAGACAGACAAGACCTGCACTCCCTCCCCCCACCACCCCCTCGGCGCGAAAGGCGTCGGCGAGTCGGCCACAGTCGGTGCCCCCGCCGCGATCGCGAATGCCGTCGTCGACGCGATGTGGCACCTTGGCGTCCGTCACATCGATATCCCGATCACGCCGCCGAAGGTTTGGAAGCTGTTGATGGAGAAGGGCGTCGCGGAGTGAGTGCGCCGTGGAGCCGAGGCGGGCACGTTTGGTGCGAACCTGCGGCACCCCAACGGGGTGCATGAAGGTAGCCGGTGGCCACGCCGGAGGCGTTGCCACCGGATTGGTGAGGTTTGAAATTGCACCCCGGCAGGGGTGCGTGAGGATGTACGATCTTCGGCGGAACGACATCGGTTTCGATGAACGGTTCACGCACCCCTGCTGGGGTGCCTTGAATGTAGTTGTGATCCGGTGGCAACGCCTCCGGCGTGGCCACCGGCTACCCTCATGCACGCCTCCGGCGTGCTCCGGTGACGCGCAAATCGTGCCTTACCTCATTGGCGTCCGAAGCTTACAGACTCCAGGGAATACGTCATCTCACCCTTCCCCCGCAACCCCATGATCTCCGCCATCGTCCTTGCCGCCGGCCAAGCCACGCGATTCGGCCAGTGCAAGCAGCTCGTGCGCATCGGCGGGAAGGCGTTGCTCGAACGCGCGCTCGACAATCTCCGCACGTCGAAGATCGATGACATCGTCGTCGTTCTCGGTGCGAATGCGGAGGAGATCCGTCAGCAGATTTCGCTGGAAGGTGTGCGCGTGGTCATGAATCCCTACTACGCGGAGGGGATGAGCACCTCGATCCAGGCCGGTCTGCGCGCGCTGCCGGAAACTGCCGAGGCGGCGATGATCGTTCTGGCCGATCAGCCGTTCGTAACGCCGCGTACGCTCGACCTTCTCGTTGACGAATACAGCCGGGCCCGGCCAGGCATTCTCGTGCCTGCCTACGACGGCGTCCGCGGCAATCCGGTGATCGTGAGCCGGGCGCTGTTCGGTGAGATGATGGACATTCGCGGCGACATCGGCTGCCGCGCCGTCTTTGGCGGGCATGAGGTGATGATGCTGCCTGTTGATGATCGTGGCGTGACGATGGATATCGACACCATGGAAGACTTGGAGATGACTCCGTATGTCGTGGCCACGGTCGTTCGCGCCGAGCGCCCCACCTCGGCGAAGGCAGGCGACAAGGCCATCATCTCGCCTGACGGCACGCTAACTGGTTGGATCGGCGGAAGCTGCTCCCACGACATCGTGGTCAGGAACGCTCTCGAAGCGCTGGAGGAAGGGACGCCGCGTTTTCTGAGTCTCAGCAGCGCTACACCAGGACCGGCCCGCGAGGGGGTCACTGAAGTTCCGATGCAGTGCTACAGCGGCGGTGCGCTCGACATCTTCATCGAGCCGCAGTTGCCGAAGCCGCGGATCGTCGTGGTCGGATCCGAGCCGATCGCGCGTGCGCTCGCCCGCATCGCCGAGGCCATGCAGTTTCATGTGTTGCAAGTTGCCGAGCCGCGGCTGCCGGCGCTACAGGAAGGGGAGACGTTCATCGTCATCGCCACCCACGGGCGCTTCGATGAAGAAGCGATCGAGCAGGCAGTGCAGACGAACGCCTCGTACATCGCGCTCGTGGCAAGCCGCAAGCGGGCCAGCACCATGCTCGAGATCCTGCGCGGCCGCGGCGTGAATGTCGACCGCGTCAAAGCGCCGGCGGGGCTCGACATCGGCGCGAAGACCGCCGAGGAGATCGCTCTGAGCATCCTCGCGGAGATCGTTCAGCACCGGCGTGCGGCGAAGCCGCATCTCGTTTCCCAGCCTGCTGCGAAGGCTGAGGCCATCGACCCGATCTGCAACATGACTGTCGTCATCGAAGGGGCGCGTTACTCGGCGGAGCACGGCGGACAGCGCTACCACTTCTGTGGCGCGCACTGCCAGCGAACCTTCGAGCAGGACCCGCATCGCTACGCCCATGTCGCATGAGACGTTCGATCTGATCGATCGCCTGCGGCAGGCCGGACGGCGCGCCACGATGGCTACGCTCGTCCGGACGATCGGCACGACCCCTCGCAAAGAGGGAACCAAGATGTTCGTCGGCGAAGGGGGCGACATCTTCGGGTCGGTGACGATCGGAGGATGCGTCGACGCCCGCGTCCTCGAACACTCCGGCTCGGCGTCCGCGCAGCTTCTCAATATGCAGCTCGGCGACGAGGAAGCGTGGGAGATCGGCCTCACCTGCGGCGGCGCGGTCGACGTCTTTCTCGAGCCGGTCACCGACGATGTGATGCGCAACTACGAGGAGGCCCGCAGGGAGTGGGATGCGGGCAGGAGCGTCGCGCTGGTCACCATTCTCTCCGGCGATCATTCCGGCGTGCGGATGTTGATTCGCGCGGACGCAACAATGCTCGGTGATGCCCCCGCCGAGGTAAGGGAGATGTTGTCGCGCGAAGTGCCGCAGTTGCTGCGCACCACCTCGGGGTCGCGCACCGTAACGCAGGACGCCACAGACATCTATATCGAGATCCTCCGCCCTCCCGCCACGCTGCTGATCTTCGGAGCGAGCGCAGTGGCTATTCCGCTCGTCGCGTTCACGAAGGTCCTCGGTTTTCGCGCGGTCATCGTCGACGGCCGCCCCCGTTTTGCCACACGCGAGCGCTTCCCCGACGCCGATGAGATCCGCCTCGGCATCGTCTCCGAGATCGCCGAACAGATGCAGTTCGGACCGATGACGCCGGTGGTACTCGTCGCGCACGATTACAAGATCGACATCCCGGTGCTGAAGAAGGCACTCGCCAGCGACGTCCCTTACATCGGTCTTCTCGGCAGCCGCAGGCGCGGTGCGGCGATCCAGCAGATGCTGCGCGACGACGGCATCGGCGAGCAGGATCTTGCGCGTATCCGTGTTCCCATCGGCCTCGACCTCGGCGGTGAGACAGCAGCGGAGATCGCATTGAGCATCGTCTCCGAAGTCGTCGCGGTGATGCACAGCCGCAACGGGAGCGCGTTGAGTGCGCGAGCATGATAGCGATCGCCGCCCGCCGCGATGCTACGGAGAGCGACCTGGTCGGACGGATCCTCTGTCACGAGATCCGCGGCCACTTTCACAAAGGCCATGCCTTCCGCGCCGAGGATCTACCGAAGCTCTTCGACGCCGCATGGGATGAGCTCCATCTGCTCGAGCTCGCGCCCGGCGATGTTGGCCAGCGCGAAGCCGGACAGCGGCTGGCGAATGCCTTGGCTACCGACGGCTTGCAGAGCGCGCCGTCTGGTCATCGTCATGTGCTCAAAGCCACGCACGACGGGCTGCTCGAGATCGAGATCGCCGCGCTGCATCGGCTCAACAGCATTGCCGGCGTCGCAGTATTCACCATTCACGACGGCGATGTCGTTTCAGCAGGACAGGTCGTTCTCGAAGCGCAGATCACACCGCTGGCGATCGACGGGCGATCGATCGAAGAGGGGGAGAGCATTGCCAGCGGCATCATCCGCCTGCTCCCGTTCCCACCGCGCGATGTCGTGGTCTGGCGGTGTGAGGAGCGCGTCGTTCCGCCGTTGCGGGAGAAACTCCGCCGCTTCGGCTGCACGATCGTCGAAGTGCGCGACATGCCGTTCGATCCGACGGCAACAGCCACGGTCGCGACGCTGTTCATCGTCACCGGCTCGAATGCGCTCGATCCTCTCGATCCAACCTTCGCCACGCTGGAACGTATCGGCGCGAAGATGCAACGCATCGGTGTGCCCGTGCATCCCGGCACGCTCTGCTGGATCGCAACCTGCGGCGCGGTCACGATCGTCGGACTCCCCGCCTGCGGCCACGGCACCCAGATCACGGCGTTCGACCTCATCCTTCCGAAGCTGCTCGCGCGCGGCAGTGTGCGCGATGACGAGCTCTCGGCCCTCGGCCATGGCGGGATCCTCCGATGAGTCCGTATGGCGACGTCATTCAGGAGCACTTTCGCCATCCGCGCAACTACGGCTCGCTCGATGCGCCCGACATTCGCCACGAGGGCGACAATCCGTTCTGCGGCGACCGCGTACGCATCGAGGTCTCTCTCGGCGAGCACGACACCATCCGCGCGGCCGTTTTTCAGGGAGACTTGTGCATGATCTCCAAAGCGTCGGCCTCCCTGCTGACTGAGATGATCAACGGCCTCACGCTGGAAACCATCAGGCAGTTTCCGGAGCAGGATCTGCTCGATGCACTTCAGGCGGAGATCCGGCCGGCGCGCCTCAACTGCGTGCGCCTCCCACTCCAGGTGCTGCAATCGGGAATCGATGCCTATCGGAGGAAAGGATGAATTTCAAAGGGACCGTCTCGATCAAAGCTCCACGCGAGAAAGTCTGGAATTACCTCACTGATCCAGAGCAGATTACGGAGTGTGCCCCCGGTCTGGAGTCGATCGAAGTTGTCACACCGGGCGAGCGCTTCCGTGTTGTGGCCTCGATCGGTTTCGGGGCGGTGAAGGTGAGGTTCAGGGCCGACGTGACCTGGGTGGATGTCGATGCACCGAACCGCGCCGCAATGAAGATCAGCGGGAAAGCTCCGGGCAGCATGGTCGATGCCACCAGCGAGATGCTGCTGAGCGACGGTCCCGACGGTGCGACGGTTCTCGACTGGTCGGCCAACGTCACCATCGTCGGTACCATCGCCAGCCTGGCCGCCCGTCTGATGGGGTCGGTCACGAAGAAGCTCACCGACTCGTTCTTCGGTTGCGTGCGTGGGAAGATCGAGGGGTAATGGTGGTGCAAGCGCCCATTCAATCGCCCATTCAATCGCCAATTCAATCGCCCATTCAATCGATAGACGAGCTTCAGGAAGCGCTGCGCGGGCAGCGTTACTTCGCCAGCCGCGGGCTGGCTACGACCATCTTCCTGGCGCTGAAACTCGGCAAGCCGCTCTTTCTCGAAGGGGAGGCAGGCGTTGGAAAGACCGAGGTGGCCAAGGTGCTCGCGGCGCTCCTCGGCACCGAGCTGGTTCGCTTGCAGTGCTACGAAGGGCTCGATGTCCATCACGCTGTCTACGAGTGGAACTACACGAGGCAGATGATGCACATCCGTCTCCTCGAAGCGCAAGGCCAGCGCGCTGTGGAGAGCGAGCTTTTCGGACCCGACTTTCTCCTGCAACGCCCCTTGCTGCGCGCCATCGATTCCGGGCACGACAAGGCTCCGGTGCTGCTGATCGATGAGATCGACCGCAGCGATGAGGAGTTCGAAGCCTTCCTGCTCGAGATCCTCTCCGATTTCCAGATCACCATTCCGGAAATCGGAACGATCAAAGCCGAACGCCCTCCGGTCGTGATCGTCACGTCGAACCGCACGCGCGAGGTGCATGACGCATTGAAGCGCCGCTGCCTCTACTCATGGATCGACTACCCGGATTTTGCCGCGGAGCTGCAGATCGTTCTCGCCAAAGTGCCTGAGGCTCCGGCACAACTGGCGCGGCAAGTGACTGCATTCGTTCAGGAGCTGCGCCAGGCCGATCTCTACAAAGTTCCCGGCATCGCCGAAACGCTCGAATGGACGGCCGCCCTCGTCGCCCTCGACCGCGATGCCCTCGACGAGTCCGTCGCCGACGCCACCCTCGGCGTGATCCTCAAATACCGCGAGGATGTGGAAAAGGTGCAGGGCGAGATGACGTCGACGATCATCGGGCGGGTGAGGGCGGGGTGAGGGGGCGACTTTTTGCGAGAGAAGTCCGCGACCCCTTGCAGGAAACGCGGGGATGGATTTTCAACGGAACCCCTACGCTCGCCGATGCTGAACATCGACGAGCGGTGAACGACCAACTCTCACCCGCGCGGCCGGGTCGGAGTTACAAACCGCAATGGGACAAGGGGACCTCGGTATAACCATTGACGCCCCAGGCGTAGCAGCCCGTTACTCCGAAGCCCGAATCGCAGGACGAGGACAATGTCGACCGAAACGCTGTCCCCGTCGTGATACCCCACGTGTAGTGCGACCCGTCGCATAAGATGTCTTTCTCGCCGACCATGTTGAGATCCGCATCGTAGTAAGTGTTATCGACCTCGCCGTTGGGAAGGGCATGAGCGACGGGCATGGCGAACAGAGCCATGAGGAGCACGACAGCTGTCGCGAACAATTTAATTCTGGGCATACTGAATTCCTTTCAAACGCATGGGGTGCAAGATCGAAGCCGGGCCTGACCCGACTAATTCGTGTGGCTGCCCGAGACATTGAACCCATGAACGGCGCTCTACTCCACAACCTTCTCCTCTTCGGACGCGTCCTCCGCGGGCTGGGTATCGACGTCAATCCGGGACGCATGATCGATCTCGTCAGCGCGCTCGATCTCATCGACATCGGCCGGCGCGATGATTTCTACAACGCGGCGCAGAGCCTGTTCGTGCATCGGCGCGACGATCTGGCGCGCTTCGAGATCGCCTTCGATCTCTTCTGGCAGCACCATGATCCGCTCGCCCGTCCCTCGGCGCGCGTGATCGGCGAGAGTCCGCCGCGGCCGTCGACGTTCGCGCCGCCGCCGTTGCGAGGGCGTCCGGAAGGGAAGACGAAGGAGGGCGAATCCGATACCAATCCCACGGTCGAGGCGCGAAAGACATTCAGCGACCGCGAGATCCTGCGGCGTAAAGACTTCGGCGAGATGACGCCAGCCGAGCTCACCGCCGTCCGCGCGATGATGCAGGAGATCGTCTGGCGCGTGAGCGAACGGCGGACGCGCCGTTTGCGCCCCGGCCGCGGCGCGCTGGTCGATCTGCGGCGTACCGTACGCCGCAATCTCCGCTACGGCGGCGAGCTGCTCGACTGGGCGCAGCGTCAGCCGAAGGTCAAACCACGTCCCCTCGTGATCATCGCCGACGTCAGCGGATCGATGGAGCGCTACACGCGGCTCCTTCTGCTCTTCACGTACAGCCTCGCTCATGCTCTCGAACAGAAGGTCGAAGCGTTCGTCTTCAGCACCCGCCTCACGCGCATCACGCGGCAGCTCGAACAGCGCAACCTCGATCGTGCTCTCGCCGAGGTCTCGCGGGCCGTCCCTGACTGGTCAGGGGGGACCCGCATCGGCGAAGCGCTGCACTCCTTCAACTTCGACTGGGGCCGCCGCGTCCTCGGCCACGGCGCGCTGACTCTCGTCATCAGCGACGGCTGGGACTGCGGCGAGATTTCGCTGCTCAGCCAGGAGGTGGCCCGCCTCCAACGCAACAGCCGACGCCTCATCTGGCTCAACCCACTCCTCGGCGCCCCCGACTACGAACCGCTCACCCGAGGGATCCAGGCCGCGCTCCCGTTCATCGATGATTTTCTCCCCGTCCACAACCTCGACAGCCTCGACGCACTGGCAAGGCACATGGCGAGCCTCAGCGAACGTAGGCCGGAGCGAAGACAACAGCGCCGTGGCGCCGTCGAAATAGTCAATATGGAAAATGCAAAATGATCAGATCGGCATTGCCGTTCTGGCCCGTTAGGGAAATCGAGGCCGTTGGATTTCGGCCAGTGGTCGATCAAGTTTGCGCGCCACCCACCCACGGGGGTTCGGCCCAGCGCAACTGGGCCCTACGAACCAGTCCTGGGTAACCCCTGCGAGCTCTCGCGGCAAGTCGCGTTGTAGGGCCCAGCCGCGCTGGGCCGAACCCCCGTGGGTGGGTGGCACGTGAGCTCATTCTCACAAACTTGATCGACCTGCTGCTCGTCATTGCTCGCGGACAGAAGTACCAGGGGAGATCATCGCAACCGTTCGGGAAATGCAACGCCGGACGCGGTAGGTGTCGGGTCTTCGCTGCCTCCCTCGCCGCCTAACTAGTTCCTGTCCTAGGTGGGCTAAATAGTAGGAAAGAAAGATAGATAGGGCGCATTTGGGGTTGCTGTTTCCTGGCGATCACGATAGAATAGTTGTGACTAAACGACTGATTCTAAACGGGATAGTAGAAAGAAAG
>JBBRNB010000142.1:0-12707 GCA_038230535.1 Thermoanaerobaculia bacterium | reverse complement strand
GTCCACATCATTTCGCGCGAAGCGCTTTGGAGTGCGGTGGCGCCCAGCCACCGCTTTGGGAGGGGGGTGGAGTACGACATACTCGCAACCGCCCGTTCTTTGAGAATCACCGCGCGGTTGGATTTCTGCACACCCTCTGAGGCTGCCGGAGCCGCGTGGGCGGGTGGGTGGTGGAGCGGCGCAGGACGCCGAAGGACCCCCAGCCACAGGCGGGGAGGTTGGGGGGTAACACGAGGAGAAGGACAACCCAGAGACTGCTCGCAATAAGGAGGGTTTGAATCTAACGCCCTGCGTCCTTGTTCCTTTCTGCGGCCCCCATCCTTCCCGCCTGTAGTTAGGGGGTCCTTCGCCGTCCTCCGCCGCTTCACCCACCCACCGCCCACGCGGCTACGGCAGCCTCAGGATGACAGCCAACACCAGTCGCCGCCGTTCCAAGGTCCCGCAATGACAAAACTGTATCCTTACCTTCATTGACCAACACCTTCACTCCGGTCTGGTTCCTGCGCGGACCACACGCTCAGACCATCTGGGGGCGTCTCGTCCGGCCGCGGCGGCTGGTGAAGCTTCGCCGGGAGATGCTGACGACGCCGGACGGCGACGAGTTGCTGGTCGATCATCTCGATGCACCTGTGCGCGATCCGCGATTCCGTTTCGTCCTGATGCACGGTCTCGAAGGGAGCACGAGCTCGGTCTACATGCAGGGAATGCTTTCGGTCATCGGGCAGCTCGGTTTCGCGGCGACAGCGATCAACTTCCGGTCATGCGCGCGCGACCTGCGGCGCGTCAGCCGGTGGTTACCAAACCGGCGTCCGCGCCTCTACCACTCCGGCGAAACGAGCGACTTCGGCTTCGTCGTCCGCTCATTGCGCGCGCGGGAGCCGGAAGTACATCTCCTCGCGGCGGGAGCGTCGCTCGGCGGCAACGTGCTGCTCAAGTGGCTGGGGGAGAATCCCGGCCAGACCGGCGTCACCGCCGCCGCGGTATTCTCCGTTCCTTATGATCTCGCCGCCGGCTCGCGTCACCTGGAGACCGGTCTGCTGCCGCGGTTCTACGTCAGCCGGTTCCTGCTCACGTTGAAACAAAAGACGAAGTTGCTCCTGGCGAACTTTCCCGAGATGCGCGAACGCGTCGGCATCGAAGCAGTAAAGCGTGCGAAGACGTTTCGTGAGTTGGACGACGCCGCCACGGCGCCGATTCACGGCTTCCGCGGCGCGGACGACTACTACGCGCGCTCCAGCTCGATCCAATTCCTCAGTGCGATCACCACGCCGGCGCTCTGCCTCAATGCCGAGGACGACCCGTTCCTGCCGTTGGAAGCGTTGGAGCGGGCGAAGAAGCTGGCATCGCCCGCGATCGACTTTCGCATCACGCAATTCGGCGGGCACACTGGGTTCATCACCGGTACTCCGTGGCACTACGAGTACTGGGCCGAGGAACTGGTCATCCGCTGGCTGGCCGGATACGCACGATGACGGGGCGCCGCGATTTCACCCTTCGCCTTGCCGCCGCCATCTGGGGCTTCGCCGTGGCCATCTCGCTGTTGCCGTTCTGGCTCGGACCTCCTCCGCCCGGCCAGTTGCCCGGCTACGCGAAGGCGATGGGCTTCGACGCACACGCGCCGATGCGGTTCGTGCTCGGTCTGATCATCATCCCGCTGCTCTGGACGTTCGCTCTTCGCCCGCTACTGGCGATCCTCAGCCGTGACGGCACACGCGCCTGGGCGGCCAACGCTTTCGGATCGGCAGCGATCGGCATCCTCTGGTTCGTCATCATCGATCGAAGCGTCGCATGGGTACTGACCGCGCCTGCGCTCGTGCTCGCCGTAGCGTTGGCGATGCGGACAATCGACGCCCATTTCACGCGGCACGACCTCATCCTCCTCCCCGTCCTGGCGACTGTCTATCTCGCGCTGCTCGATCTCCTTCCCCGTTCGGTCGAGCAAGTGTTTCTCCTTGCCGCGGCGGTTGTGTTTGCCGTTCGATTGGCAGTCATCACAATGAGGCGGCCCGCATCGGCACACACGCGAGACTCAACAGCGGGCGAGACGCCCGCGCTCCCAGGCGGGCTTCCGCCGGCGATGTGCTTCGCTCTCGCGCCGCTCGGCCTCGCCCTGCAGTCGAGTTTCAACCGTTATGCCGTGCGGCATTCTCCGTGGGCACCATTGGCGATTGCGATCATCACGCCGCTGCTACTCCGCGTGCTCGTGCGCGACACACCCGCGACTCGCGCACGCTTCCGAGCCGCGCTCCGCTACGTCATCTACCCGCTCGCCTTGTACGCCTACCTCAGCGCGACCAGCCAGATCGCCGCCGAGGGGATGCCGCGCGCGGATCTGTTCGAAGATCAGCAGCACGTAGTCCCCGCCGCGGAGATGTTGCGCGGCGAGAAGCCGTATCGCGACATCATCCCTGCCCACGGCTTCGTCCAGGACGCGTTGCTCGACTACGTGGCGCTGCGCACCGGGCCGGTAACCCTCGGCCGGGCGTTGAAGTTTCGGGGAGTGATCTCAGGGACGGCCGTCATCGCCTACTACGCACTCGCCGCCGCCGCCACCGGCTCGCCCGAGGCCGGACTGGCGTCGGCATTTCTCTCCATGCTCCTCGGCACGGCCGGCGGCTCGCTCCGCATCATCCCTGCCATCGCAACGCTGGCCTTCATCGCCTACGCAGTCCGCCGCCGCGATCCTCGCTGGCTCGCCGTTGCAGGCGCAGGGGTCGTCATCTGCACGCTGACCAGCCTCGATCACGGCGCGTACATGCTGCTGACACTCCTCATCGCAACGCTGCGGTTCCGAGACGATCGCAAACGCGCGCTGACGTTCGCCGCGGCCGGCGGTGGCGCCACCGCATTCATCGCGTTCGCGGCGATGGCAATCTACGGCATCGCGGCCGGCTTCGTTCGCGTGACCCTCTTCGAGATCGCTACGCTCGGACAGGTCTACACGCTGACGCCGTTCGATGCGCCCGTTGCCTTGCAGAAGATCAACAACTTCCCCGAGGCCCTCGGCGCGCTACTCGATAAAACGGCGTTCCAGTACGTCTTCTGGCCGGTGATGATGCTGCTCGTCGTCGCAGCGCTCGCCTCAAGAGCATCGCTGACGCCGCGCCGGCGCGCGGCCCGGGAAGCCTTCCTCATCGTCGCGCTCTACGGCGTCATCACCGCCATCTCGTACGGAGAGCGCCACCACCTGCTCTGGCAGTTCCTGGTGGCACCGCTGATCGCCATCGCCATCTTCCGCCTCTACCGAAGCCCTCTTCCGCTCGCACGCGCAGCAGGCCCCGCCGTCGTGATCCTGGCATTGATGATGGCCCAACCGACGGCACACATCGCCATCGCCGGCTCCCTCCGCCGCACCCGCGGCCACCTCGACACCGGTTGGCAGGAACTGGCACTCCCGAGGGCCCGCGGCGCGCTTTGGAGAACAAACGAAGCCGCCGTAGTCAACATCATCGAGCGATACGCCTCCTCGCACCTGAAGCCGGGCGAGACCTGGTTCGACTTCACCAACCGCGGCAACCTTTACTTTCTCCTCGACCGCGACTGCCCGATCCGCCAGCTCGAAGTGGCGTTCTACGAGAGCGCCGATCGCCAGCGCGAAGTGATTGCCCGCATCGAACAAAACCCGCACATTCGCTTCGCGCTGATGCCTCCCGAGCCTGGGGACAACACGGCTGTCGATAACGTCGCAAATCGGGATCGGGCACCGTTGGTGTATGCGTATCTACGCGAGCACTTCGCGCCGGATTGGGAGGAGGGTGGTGTGGTGTTTTGGCGGAGGAAGTGAACGGGTCTTGGCGAATCTGCCGAAATCCAGAGCGGCCACAACAGCATGAAAAAGAACCGCCCCCGACGGGGGCCTGGACACCTTTCTCACGACACTTTCCACGGGCGCTCTTTACGCGCAGTTCGGCGCTCACTAAGTGACGTCTACCCTTCTGACGAGTTATAGAATCTCAGAATCTATCGGGAGGAGCCATGCAGTGCTTCTTTTGTACGAATCAGGCAAGCTTCACTTGCAGTTGCGGAAGACATTCCTGTGCCACTCACACCCACACATATCTCCCGGAGTGTTCAGGATGCTATGACGACCGGAAGGCGAGATTCAAAGCGCTTGATGAGAAGGCCGAGCGCGAGTCATGGTGCGACTTCTGCCGCAGCACCTCATCGACTCGGACCGCTGCCAGAAGCTGCGCCAAGTGCCAGCGGCGGTATTGCGAGCAACACGGCCAGACGCTGTATCATGGGCAGGTGGACCGGACATACTACATTTGGTATCGCTGTATCGATCATCTATACATACCCGGGATATTAGGTAAACGTCGCAATGAGCCTGGCTGCATTGCTATATTAACGGGCGACGCTGAGAGGTGCGATGTTACTCGGCAAGACGATCGAGGAAACGTTTGGATATGATCCGAGGACGCGGTTGACGGCAGGCGAGCGCGGATCAATTGAACCTGGAACGCCAGTAGTTTGGCTTGCGACTTGTGTGTGCAAGGGCATCACCTCGATGTGATCCTCAAGGTCCCGGTAGATTACGAAAAACGGGAAACGCCGCAACGGGATTCGTCTCGCCGTTCCGCGCAGGCGCGCTCGCGGCACGACTTCGCCGATCAACGGGTATTCAGATACCAGCTTGAACGAGGCCTGAATCTCATTCCACAGCAGCTCACCGAGATGGGCTGACTGCGCTTCGTAGTGACCAACGTACTGGAGAATATCCTCGCCGGCGAATGGATTCGTCCGGACCGGCTTTGTCACCTGCCGAATATATCGCGTTCGATTCGCCGCCGAAGGACGTTCCAATCCGACGTCACAACCTGGCCGCTGTCCACGGCGGAGCAACGCCGCTCGAGCTCGCGTGCCCAGGCTTCGTCAACATCAGCGTCGGGAACGTCTTCGAGACTTTCGAGTATCCGCGCAGCCACATCCGCACGATCCTGCTCCGGAAGGTCAAGAACTTCGGCAAGTAACTCTTTCGTGTCGCGCATGGCGTTTTACATTGTACCGCGCGGGAACTCATCAAAGCCATAAACGAGGCGAAGGAAAGCGGACGCTACTTCGCGTTCCGAATACTCCGCGCTGACTTGCGGCCGTGCGGTTTCTACGCTTGTTCTCTCAGGTGGCCGGCGCACCTGCGCGAGGTTGAAGTCACGCTCTTCGGTGGTCACACCGTTCGCGTTACTTCGTTCCGCCAGCGCTACGAGCGCCGGTAGTTGCGTTAGCATCGCGATATGACTGTGATTGCCGAAACGTCGGAGCGGACGGGGTTGCTGGCGCGGTTTGCATCATTCGTAGCGGAGCGGCATCCGCTCGCGCTGCGGCCCGCGGTGACCGCGCTGGACATGGCTGCGGGCGATCAACCGATCGATGAACGCGACGCTGTCGCGATCGAGGCGCTTCGTGAGCCGCTGCGGCGCATTCTGGTCCAGACGCTCTCCGACTTTCTCTCGCCCGACGCAAGCGCCGCGCAGAAGCTGCATGGCTCCGTTCCCGATACGACCCCCGGCGTCAGCGTCAGCGAGCGGCTCCACCTCGCGGTCACCGAGGTTGTCGAGGCGTGTGATGGGTTCCTCCGGCGCGAAGCGATCACGGCGTCGCTGACGGCGGACGAGAAGCTCGAGATTCTGCGCGGCATGATCCTCACCCGCGCGACCGACAACCGGCTCAAGCAGTTCTTCACTGGCGGCGAGGTGCGCTACGGCGCGGCATCGTTCCAGGGCAAAGGATTCCGTTCGCTCGGTCAGGAAGCGATCTACGCGGCCGCGATCCGGCTTCGCCGCGGCGATGAGTTTGCCTCGGACGATGGCTGGCACGGCGACGTCGTCTCCCCGATGATCCGCGACCTCGGCGTGGTGCTGGCGATGCTGAACGACCGCGCGACTGTGCGCATGGTGCTGAGCGCACAGATGGGAAAAGCGGGCCCACCAATGAATGGGAAGGACCTGCACTTCGGCGACTGGGATCGCGGCATCCTTCCGGCGATGGCGCCGCTTGGATCGCCTCCTTTGACGATCGCGGGGATTGCGATGGCATTCGGTAGGGAGCTGCCGGCTCTCGGCTCTCGGCTGTCGAACGACTCGGATGCGCCAGCCGAAGCCCCCGACAGCCGGCGGCCGGCAGCCAACAGCATCCTGAGCAGCCGAGTAGCCATCTCCTTTATCGGCGAAGGCGCCACATCTCTCGGCGAGTGGCATGAGGCGGTGAACGCCTGCGCGGCGCGCAAGTTGCCGGCAGTCTTCTGCGTCCAGAACAACCAGACCGCGCTCTCGACGCCTCTGGCAGAGCAGTCGGCTGTGCGGGTGTTCGCCGACAAAGCCATCGGCTACGGCATCCCTGCGGTCACGATCGACGGCACCGATCCCGAGGCCATCGCGGCCGCGTTCACCTGGGCGGCCGAACGCGCGCGCGAGGGGGCCGGTCCAGCGTTGATCGAGTTGGTGGCGATGCGCATGTGCGGTCACGCCCATCACGACGACATGCTTTACCTCGGCAAGGATCCGCAGCAGTCGTGGACGTACCCGCCGCTCACCGAGAGCGGTTATGCCGACCGCGAGCTTTACGAATTCTGGAGCCGGAAGGATCCGATTCCAACGTACGCCGCGAAGCTGGAAGCCGAGGGGATCCTCGGCGGCGGCGATCTCGAGAGGTTCAAGCAGGAAGCCGAGACGCTGGTGGAAGCGGAAGCGCGCGCCGTGATCGATGCGCCGTGGCCGGATGCGGAGCTGGCTGGAGCCGGCGTCATCGCCGATGAACCGCGGCGCAGCCACATTGAAGTGCTCGACGAGGCATGGCGTCACGTTGCGTCAGAGAACATCGGCCTGCCCCCTGTCGAAGGGGCGCCGCCGTTTGATCCGAAAGGGAAGACGTTTCTCGAAGCGGTCATGCTTGGCGCCGGCGACGCGCTCCGCGCCGATCCGCGCACATTCGTCTACGGCGAGGATGTCGGCGGCAAATACGGCAACGCCTTCCTGTTACTCAAGCCGCTGATGAAAGAGTTCGGCGACCGCATCGTGAACTCGATCCTCGCCGAGGGGGCAACTCTCGGAGTCTGTATCGGCGCGGCGTTGGCAGGGATGCGGCCGATCGGCGAGATCCAGTTCAACGATTTCGTGGCCACCGGGTTCAATCAGCTCGTCAACAGCGCGGCCAAGATCCGCTACCGCTGGGGCGGATCGGTTCCGATGGTAGTGCGGATGCCGTGGGGGGGGCTGCGTCACGCCGGGCCGTACCACTCGCAAAACACGGAGGCCTGGTTCTACCGGACGCCGGGACTGAAGATCGTCGCGCCGTCGACACCACACGATGCGCGTGCGCTGATGGCGAGCGCGGTGGCCGATCCCGATCCTGTCCTCTATTACGAGCACATCGCGCTGTATCGCGATCCGAGGGTGAGGCAGGCGCTATCCGAAGCGCCGCCGCAGCCGATCCCGATCGGCAAGGCCGCGCTCCGCCGCGCCGGCGACGATCTGGCCATCATCTCGTACGGCGCATACGTCCACCTCGGCATGCGCGTAGCGGAGACGCTGGCGAAAGACGGCATCCAATCGTCCGTGCTCGATCTCCGCACGCTCGCGCCGCTCGACCGCGACACGGTGCTGGCCGTCGTGCGCCACTGCAACCGCGTCCTGATCATTCTGGAAGACACCCGCACCGGCTCGATCGGCGAGTCACTCGCGGCGATCATCCAGGAGGAAGCATTCGAGTACCTCGACGCTCCAATCCGCATCGTCGGCGCGCTCGACACGCCAGTCCCGTACTCGCCGCCGCTGGAGGAGGAGTTCCTGGCGAGCGAGGCGCAGATCGAGCGGGCGGCGAGGCTGGTGGTGGGTTACTGAGGGAGGCGCTCGAGCTCCTCGATGTCGCGGAAATCATTAGGCCGGCCAGCGGCACGTTTCGAAGCAATCAGATCGTCTCTTCCGATAAACGGGAACTCCCGGTCTTTTACGACGACCGTCAGGCGTCGCTGCCAGGATTCCTCGAAGTCCACGCCTGCCGGTGATGTCAGAAGGTCGATTCGTGCCGGATCGACTCCGATCTGACAGATCGTGCCTGGGGTCGAAAGGTCGGCAACGGTGAGAAGCTCCAACGGCGCCCCGAACTCGATCAACGCGCGCCACACGCGCGCGGCGTTCTGTGGCGTCGGCCTCACCCATACGTCGAGGTCCTTCGTACCACGTGTATAGCCGTGCGCCGCAAGCGCATGCGCTCCGATGACGAGATAGTCAACGCCCGCGTCGGATAACGCGGACAACATCTCTACGAAATGGCGGTTCATCGATTGAGCCACTCTGCCACATCCAAAGCGCTTTGCTGATTTCCCACTGCAGCGCCATACGCTCGCCCGGAGTCATCCGGAGCACTTCTTCATCGAACTCCGGTTCCTCCCCCATCTTGTACTTCCGCAGGGTGATTCCCGGTCGCGCCACGATGTGCATTATATCCCCATGTACACCCTGCGAACCCACTCCTTATCCTCATCGCTGAGCACATCCCCGCCCGCGCTCACCGCGGCATCGACCTGCTTCGGATTGCGCTGGCCGAGGAGGACTGTGGCGGTGGGGTTGCCGGCGAGGAGGGCGCCGGTGAGGGCGTGGATGACAGGCTCCTGCTCATCGCTGAAACGGCGCTTCATCTCGTCGGAGGCGTAGCGCATGCGCGCCAGGAACTGCGGATCGCTGAACTCGGGGATATCGCGGCGAAAGTCCCCCTCGGGGAACTCCTGTGGCTCGTCGTACTTGCCGAGGAGCAAGCCATGCTTCAACGGTGAGAAAAACGCCACGCCGAGGTCGTGCGCCTCGACCCAGGCCTTCAGACCGCTCGATTCATAGTCGTCGTCGATCACGTTCCGGTAGGGCTGCACGGCGTCGGGATCGACGCGGGCGATGAACTTCATGATCTTCCGCGCATCCCAGTCGGAGAGTCCGATGAAACGGATCTTTCCCTCGTCGCGAAGTCGCCGCATAACCGCGAGGGCATCGTCGAAGTACTCGTCGTTCTCTCCGAAGTCGCAGTGGTGAAAGTAATAGAGATCGATGACATCTGTCTGCAGGGCGCGCAGCGATTCCTCGCATTGCGCGCGCATGTACACCGGGTCGTACCAGTGGCCGGAGGGACCTCTCTGGTAGCCAAACTTCGAGGCGAGAAAGATGTCCTTCCGCGGCACGCCCTCGGCGAAGACCTCTCCGATGAGGCTCTCGGCATGGCCGCTGCCGTACGCGTCCGCCGTATCCCAATGGGTGATCCCCTGCCGGTGGCCTTCCACGAGCGCCGCCTTCGACAGCCGGTCATCGTTCCCGCTCCAACCGACCGAGTGGCCACCTCCCATGCCAGGGCCGCCGTGTCCCCATGTGCCGAGGCTGATGGCCGGGACCTGAGTGTTGGTGCGGCCGAAACGGAGGGTTCGCATGGGGGGATTATAGGTGGGGTGGTTGTTGAACTCCCTATCATCCCAATGGCCCTGTCATCCAACCTGTCATCCTTCAGGATGATGGGAAGAGCAGGACGTGCGATTTCTCCACAGATTGAGGATGCACGTACGTGTGGTCGCTGAAGAGCCAACTCTCCGAACCCCGAGTTAAGTTGATTTTCCAGATCCGACCCCCAACTTGCCCCCACGACCCCCAACTTGCCCCCAAGCCCTCGTCCGTCAGTGTCGCCTCGTCAACGCTACTCATCGACAGCGACCGATGTCCCAACGCGCCGGATCTGGACGCCGAACGATAACGATGCCGAGGCGTTCCCCTGACCGCACGCCAAACGACGCGTGGGACGGAGGATACCGTTCTCAAACGCCGCTTCGATCATTTCCATCCGCACAAACGTAGCATCATCGTTGCACGTTTCGGGGGGAATCGGGTGGGGCCGGACCTTCGGTTCGCGTCTTCTCTGGGCGACTCTGCGGAAACCATAGAAAGAGCTCGGGTTACGGATCTCGTCGCCGGTGTCGATGACGTTTTGATCACGGTCGCGGAACTCGTTCACTGGTTAAAGCAACCTGATGTTGCGTTCGCGGAACGCGTTCACTGGTTGAATCTGGCTGATGTTGCGTTCGCGGAAGGCGTTCATTGCTTAAATTAGGGCAATAATATACTTGACATTCCTAGCGCTGGCCGCTACTGTGACGGGTGGCGTGACAGGCTGCGCAGCGAGGCTTTACGGCTCGCCGTCCGGGTACCACTCTTTCTTGAGTCGTTCGCTTGACTCGCGCAGGGCCTTTTCGGCCGCGTCGTGGTGCTCTTTGGCTGTTCGCGGGATCGACGGATCGAGCCCCATGACTTCGAGACCTTCCCGTCTGGCCCTCTTAGAATGCGGCGTCGGCTTGGACCAAACGCTCACAATGATCGGCTTACCCGCGCCGAGAAACCCTGCATCTATGTATAGGTTTGCGTCAATACCGTTCGCCAGCAAGAAGTGCCACAGTTGCATTGCCGCTCGATTCCTTGGGAGCTTCGAAAAATCCACGCGATTCGGTAACTTTTCAGATCCCCTGATTTCTACGCCGCTTCGAACTTCGTTCAAAAAGACTCCGAATGCAGACTTTGGCTCAGTCGATGCCGCCGCCACTCTAGCTTCCCAGTCAGCCCATCTCACCGCCGTTGCTATCCGTTTCGCAAAGTTGCGCGCCTCATTGTCGCCGTCGAGGTATTCGATATGCAGGACGGTCCCAGCGTCCATCGCGAGTCTTTCGATAGCGCCATTCGTCACCTCTACATTGCGCGGTGCAACGATGGCCTCAAGTTCGAGGTTCCGCGCTCTGAGTTCCTCGGTAGCCAGTTCCGCCTTGGCTGCGCGCTCGTTGGTTTCGGCGATCTCTCGGTCGGCGATCTCCTGTAGTCGCTTGGTTAGCCGCGCAATCCGCGCCCCGAGCGCGACCTCGCCACCCACCCCTATGGTTACCAACATACCGCCAACAGCCAGCAGGGGCGTGTACGGCCATTGGTTCGTTTGCGCACCCATGAGCGGCGGCACATACTCTACAAACAACCCGACAAAGACCGCGAAACCGGACCAGAATGTCCAGAACTCGGCGCGGTCAAGGCGCGCGTCTAAACTGCTTCGCTCGTTGTTGGTAGGTCCATTCATGGCGCGCCGACGACGAGGATCGCCTCCAAACTATCTCCTCGCTATAGTCACCGTTCTCGGGTTTGCGGTAGCTCTATTCTTGTTACTTTCTCTTCTTGGTCGATGAGCCAGTTAGCGCGCCGCGTTTTCGCTTGTGTCCCGGAGCATTCGGATTCCCGTTCCTGGGGGAGCTTTCCTTCGCCCCTTGGACTAGTTCGTCAAGGCGCGGTTTGGATACGGACAGGACTCCGCGCATGACTTCCTTGAACCGCTGGAATTCTGGCGTCGAATCAAATTGCGGCGCAACCTTCATACTCTCCCCGCTAGAACGGGGCGTTAACGTCGCCCGCGTCCCTGTCGCTTTCGGGAAGGAGGGGCTTTCGTACGCTCTCCTCATTCTTCCCGGTCAGTTCTTTGTATGTGAGCCTACGTCCAACGATCTGCTTCATAACGATCGTGAAGCGTTCCGCATCGGTAAAGGTGCGATTATTGAAACGGAACGCCTGTTCGTCGATGTAACGGAACAGGTGAAAAGGCTCGACACTCACGTAGGTTCCGTGAAGGCCGCGCTTCAGCAGGCTCCAGAAGTTCTCCATCCCGTTCGTATGAATGTTGCCGTTCACATATTCGACCGCATGATTGATGACACCATGCTGGTACGTGTCGTCAAGTCCGTCGTAGGACTTCAGTTCGTCGCTGAAGATCGCGGAACCGGCCGCTACTTGCTCCCGGACGATCGCCTGAAGCTCCTTCTTGGTGCGCGTACCAACGTGCGATGCGCGCACCTTGCCGCCGCGCTCGATCATGCCGAAGACAATCTCTTTGTCCGCGCCGCCGGTGCCGTGGATCTTTTCGGCGCGCTTCTTCTTGTGCATGTTCCGGGACTTCCCGCCGATGAACGTTTCGTCCATCTCGACCTCGCCGCCAAGCCTATTGAATCCGCTCTCCTGCATGGCGAGCCGGATGCGATGAAGCATGAACCATGCGGTTTTCTGAGTGACTTTGAGGTCGCGATGAATTTCATAGGAGCTGATGCCGTTCTTGCAGTTGATGAGAAGCCACGCCGCGCAGAGCCACTTTTCGAGAGCGATAGGCGAGTCCTCGAAAATGGTACCGGTCTTCAGGGAGAACGTCGGCTTAGGATGGCCGGCGTAGCACTTCCAGACACGCTGCTTACTGAGCCACGTGAGCTTCTCGGAGCCGCACTGCGGGCAACTGACGACACCCTCGGGCCACCGAAGGGCCATCATGAACTCGCGGCAGTGCTCGAACTCGGCAAACCAGATGATTGCCTCTCTGAGGCTGTCGGGGCTTTCCATGAGTCCAATATACGGCCTGTCTCACGGAATGTCAAGTATATTATTGCCTAAATTAGGGCGTTAACTGCTGAAATTCATGCGTGATCAGGTAGTGCTTGCGCGATGTTGCGGCCGGCGAACGAGTTAACGACTCAATTCCAGGAGATATCGCGTTCCGGGAACGCATTGATCCCCGCATTTCAGGGGTATTGCGTGCTTCTTCCACGGGCCGCTCCATCCTGGTTGGCGACGGTTCCGATCCTGCTGGTGTGAACGGAGCCGGATTTACGAGCGATCCTGAGGCTGCCGCGGAGGCTCGGCGTTGCCCGCAACCAGGACGTGTGT
>JBBRNB010000141.1:0-13164 GCA_038230535.1 Thermoanaerobaculia bacterium | reverse complement strand
CTGTTCAGAGTTGGCGAGGATTGTCCACATCATTTCGCGCGAAGCGCTTTGGAGTGCGGTGGCGCCAGCCACCGCTTTGCTCGGTATGACAAACGACCTCATCACCGATGTCGCCAGGGCGTCTACCGATGTCAAAGCCACTCTGGTGGTGGCGGCGGTGGAATCGCTCAGTACGTACGTGCTTCCGTCCCGGCTGGCGGCCTTGCGCGCACGCTGGCCCAACGCACGCATGGAAGTGATCACCGCAGTCTGCTCCGACATCCGCGCAAGTGTCGCCGCCGGAGAGAGCGACCTGGGGCTGGTTCTCGAGGTAGAGAAAGCCGCGGACCAGGACTCGATCCTGGCCAAAGCCCGCCTGGTGATCGTTTCCTCCCCCCGGCATCCACTCGCCTCCCGGAGAGCCTCGGCGGAGGAGCTCCGACGATGCGACTTCTATATGAGCGACCCGGCGGGTGATTACCATCAGGTCCTCCGGCAGTACTTCGAATCCGCGGAGTCACAACCGCCGAGGACGCAGGCGCTGGGGACGGTCGAAGGTGTGAAGCAGGGAATCCTGGCTGGGGGGACCGCGCTCGGACTCCTGCCGGCACACGCCCTGGAGCGGGAGTTGCGCGAAGGGGAGCTCGCGGAAGTCAGAGTCAGTCCGGCTCTGCCGGGTCTGGTCCTCCGAGCGGTAGTCTCCCCCGCCAAGTCCGATTCGCCGATGGTCGATGATCTGATCCGAAGCTTGCGAGGCTCGCCGATCACGGGGCTGAAACTCACGAATTCGGTCGCGTGAGGCGGGTAGCGGAGCGTTAAGTTTGGGACGCGGAGCCGGCGTTCACCCAGCCACGGGGGTTCGGCCCAGCGCGGCTGGGCCCTACGAGGCGACGGCCACGCGAGACCCATAAGGTACCAACGGGATGGCGATTCGTAGGGCCCAGCCGCGCTGGGCCGAACCCCCGTGGCTGGCGGCACGAAACACTCGGAGCCGGAGCACTCCGCGTGTCTGCTCTCCGTAGCGATACCATTGATGGCTGATGGGTCCGCCCGACACCGGAAACGCCCGCAAGCACCGCCGTGGGCTGCGCATCGGCTTTCTCGGGCGGATCGTCATCGCACTCACCGCCGCTGGTCTGATTCCTCTCTCACTCGTTTCGTTCCATTTCTCCGACCTCAACCGGGAGGCGATGACCACTCAGGTCCTGCAGACGCATGCGCTTTCGGCGAACACCGGGGCGGATCGGATCGCCAGCACGGTCTCGGCGTGGGAGACGTTGATCGATGCACTAGTCGCCGCGCCCGAGGTAGAGAACGCTGAGAAAGCTCCCTCCTCGGGCGGCGCAAAGGAGACGGTGCGGAGCCTTCTTCAATCGCGCGGCGACCTCGCCGCGGTCGTCCTCCGCGACGCTACCGGCGCCGAGATCTTTCGCGGTCAGAAAAAGTCCGCCGCCACCGTCATTCAGTCGATCCTGGCAAACCCGCAGCGGGATGGTCTCGAGATCCATCAGAGCGCAGGCGGAGTCTGGCTGTCGATCGTGCGGCCGCTCACGAACGGCGGGAAGGCGACGGCGATCTTCAATGCCGGAGCTCTCGAGGACGATCTCCACTCTTCCGAGCTCGGCGAACAAGCGATTCGCGTCCTGATCGACCGGAACCGGCACGCGGTGGTCGGGAATCCGGGAGTTGTGGCGGGCATACCTCGCTCGCTGATGGACATGGCAGCCACCGGCCGGATCCGCGGCTCCGGACGCTTTCCGGACGCCGGCGGAAATGTGGCGGTAGGCGCATACGCGCCTGTGGACGGGACGCCGTGGGTGGTCGTCTCGACGCAGCCGGCGACAGTGGCCGAAGCGATCGCGCAGAACCTTCGGAAGCGATCGTTGCTGGCGGTGATCGCCGCGCTCGTGCTGGTCGCTGCCCTTTCCATCGCTGCCTGGTTCGTGGCCGTGCGGCCGTTGCGCGACCTGCTCGAGGCGCAGAGCGAGATGGGATTCCTCCCGGCAGGCGACGGCAGCGACATCGACCGGCTGCGGTCTTCACTCGACCTGTTGCAGAAACGGGTTCACGACCGGGAGGAGCTCGGCAATGTGTTTCTCGGCCGCTACCAGGTGCTGGAGGTGGTCGGTCAGGGCGGCATGGGAACGGTCTTCCGCGGCTGGGATCCGAAGCTCCAGCGGTCAGTGGCGCTGAAGACCATCCGCCTCGGCGATGACGTTCCCCTGCCGGAGCGCAGGAACCTGGTCGAGTCGCTGATGCGCGAGGCGGTGACGGTGGCGCAGTTTCATAACTCGCACGTGGTCGCTGTCTTCGACGTCGAAGAGTCCGGCGATTCGGCGTTCATCGCTATGGAGTTCGTCGATGGGGTGAGCCTCGAGAGTCAGCTCGATGGCGAACCCCTTTCGATCGAGCAGACCCTGGTAGTCGGTCTTGCGCTTGGATATGCGCTGGAGGCCGCGCACGGCGCGAACGTGATTCACCGTGACATCAAACCGGCCAACATCCTCATCTCGTGGGACGGAAGGGTCAAAATCACCGACTTCGGGATCGCCGAATTGTTGAGCGCGCTGGGAACCGGCAGCGTCGTTTTCGGTACCCCTGGCTATATCGCGCCCGAACTGATCGGCGGCCGCGCCTCGGTGCCGGCGGGAGACTTGTTCAGTGCGGGCGTCACGCTCTATCAGTGTCTGACCGGGCTCGCTCCCTTCGACCGGCCGAACATGAAGGAGACGCTGGAGGCCACACTCCGGTACGATCCACCTAATCCGACGACTTCCAATCCTTTGACTCCATCCCTACTCGAGGCAACGGTCATGAGAATGCTGACCAAGGATCCGTCCGAACGTCTCTCCGATCCGGCAGAGCTCGTCGCTCTGTTGCGTAAGATGACCTCGGAGCAGCGGTTCCAACTCAACCCACGCACGGATCGGCGACGCGCTTCCACAAAGCGAGCCGATCCGATGTACGTGCCCACCGTCTCACTATCGAAAGCCGATGCCTGATCGAAAGCAACTTGCTCTTCTCGCGCTCTTCTTCCTGACCGCCATCGCCGCGTCCGCCCAGACTTCGGAGGAGCCGCTCCCCCGCCCCGGCGATACCGTCGGGTGGTACATCGTCCGCACCGGCGACACGCTCATCGGCATCACCCTGCACTACCTCGGCACTCCATCGCTCTGGACTGAGAACCTGCGCCTCAACCCGCAGATCCACGATCCAAAGCACCTGAAGCCTGGTTCACGAATCCGGGTGATCGTCTCCCGTCAGCTACCGAAGAGGAATGCGCTGGTCGAGAGTCTGGCGCTAAGAGTCGACGCCAAACCTGATCCACAGCCGTGGACAATGGCTCATCAGGGCGACCTGTTGAAGGAAAATGACGGCGTCAGGACGTACGAGAAGTCTTCGGCCGATCTGAAGTTCGACGATGACTCGCACGTCACCATGACCGAGAACTCCCTCCTCTTCCTGAAGGAGATTCGCCCCGCGCAGCGTGGACCGACGAGCGAGACCATCGAAATCATCGACGGACAGGTCGACCTCGCCAGCCATCCGAAAAAGAAAGCCACCGCCGACGTTCACGTCGTCATCGGCGGGACGTCGATCAGCCACAGCGCAACGGGCGATCGCCCCGTCTCCACCCGCAGCCGGAAGGCCTCCGACTCCAAAGCGCAGGTAATGGTGTACGGCGGCTCGTCGGTCGTGGCCTCCGCCGGCAAAAGCGTCGCTGTCGGTACGGGAATGGGAACGCAGGTCGAGCAGGGCAAACCGCCCGAGCCTCCACAGAAGCTGCTCGTGGCGCCGGTCCTGGTCGAGCCCGCGTCAGGGGCGACGCTGCATGCGGACTTCACCTGGAAGAGCATCGACGGTGCCGCATCGTACACGTTGGAAATCTACCGCGATGCCGGCGCGACCCAGCTCGTCGAGCGTGCCACCGGACTTCACGAGATATCATGGCGGGCAACCGCGCTTCCCTACGGCGATTTCTACTGGCGCACGACCGCGGTCAACGCGACCGGGCTCGACGGATTCCCGGCCAAACTGGTTCCCTTCCGCTCGGCGGCAGGGCTTCGCGGAAGCGTGGCCGAGGATCGTGGCGCCGCCGGCAACATCGACGTAGCGCCGCCTCTTGCTGGTGTTCGGCTGATCGCGTGGCGCGACAATGGGAACGGCATCCCGGACGATGATGACGCCCGCGCCGGCGAGGCCCGCACGAACACTGCGGGGCAATTCTCAATCGACGGGCTCGCTCCTGGGGTCTACTGGATCGTCGCCGACTCGACGACGATCACGCCGGCTGGCGGGCTGAACGCAGGCGCCAGCGCTGAGTCGATCTGGGCCGAGCAGACATTCGGATCCGCCGGCTCTCTCTGCTCCGAAGACTCGGGAACGCCGAGGTCGAAAGCCGGTCCGTGCGTCGGTGGGCGTTCGCCCGCGATCTCGGACGACGCCAGAAAGCTGTCGACATCTAAACACCTTGTGCGCGTCGATACGACCGATCCGGCGATCAACGCGGTGGCCTCGTTCGGCTTCAGCTTCAACGTCGTCGACAACGCTGAGGATGTCGAGGAGACGTCCGCCGGGCGCAGCAGTCAGGGCTCACTCCGGCAGTTCATCCGCAACGCGAATGCGATTGCCGGTCCGAACGCCATGCGGTTCCTGCCTGCGGTTGTCCCCACCAGCATTCACTGCGCGGCTCCCCTTCCGCGCGTAACCGACGGTGGCACGACGATCGATGGCGTTGCCTGGACAGCGTCCGATCCAGCACGGCTTCGCTCCGCCGCCGGTGCGGTGCGCCCGGATCTCGAGGTGGCCGTGGCGGGGCAAGGGGACGCGCTCACACTGGCGGCCGAAACAATTATCTCGTCAATCGCACTGCGGACCGCTGGAACGGCAATCCGGGCGGAAGCCAAATTGAGCGCGAGCAAGTTGACCGTGCGGAGCGCGGCACCCGCCGGCGTCGCGGCGGTCGTCGTCGATGGACCGGGGTCGACGATCGACCAATCCGAAATCGACGGCGGGGGCAGCGCTGCCGGGCTGGTGATCGAGTCTCACGGAGCGAATGTCCGGATCACGAACACTTCCATCCTCCACGCGGCGGACGGCATCGTGATCCGTGGAGGATCGTCAGGCAACAACATGCTCCACGACAGGTTCGAAGACATCTCCGGCACGGCCATCCTCTTCGATCCGACAGCCGAAGGGCGGCCAACGAGGAACCGAATCAGCGAGGGCGGCTTCGTATCGGTCGGCACACCCGTCGGCAGCACCGGCAAAGCGTCGTCAGCAAGAGCCGGCGGCTGCGGCCACGACGACTCCGCGGCCAACCGCGGCATCGCCACTCCCCTCCTCGGATCGTTCGAAACGGTCCCCGGCGGCCTCGGCTCGATTTCCGGGAGAGCCTGCAGCGGTACGACTGTCGAGGTCTATGCGGGGAACGCCGGCAAGCGAACAACGCTGACGTTCGTTCGGAGCCTGGCCCCGGATTTCGACGGGACGTTCCGGGTCCTCGATGAGCACATGAGCGATGCCCCGCGGACGCTGGTGAACCTCACCGACAAGGATGGGAACACCTCCATGTTCTTCGCGTCGGAATCGACGGAGGTCAGGAAAGGGAAGTGACTGTTCACGATGCCCCACGCAAACCGGCGACGCCTGATCTAAACTGTGAAGCAAGGAGACGGGCCAGTAGTCCAACTGACCGGTCCAAATTCAACGATGACAATACTGCGCAAATTGGGTCTGGCGAAGGAGCGCAGAAACGAACCGCGGCTCAAATTGACCGTGCTCGTTCCCGTGGGGATCAACGGTCACCAGGGGACGTTGCTCGACATCACGCAGGGAGGGGCGAGCGTCCGGTCCTTCAACGCTGTGAAGCCGTACGAACGTGTCTGGTTCACGCTGCGGTTCCGGGCACTGAAGATCGAGATGTACGGGATCGTCCGAGGGTGCAGGGTCGTTGCCCTCAACCCGCGGGCGACGTATATCGCGCGGTTGCAATTCGTCGACGCCAGCGAAACCGCCCGCGAATCGCTCGCCGAGTTCATGCGGATGGTCGAGGAAGTCGGCCGTCGAACATGGAAGAGAACCAGGGATGGATACTCGCGAGCAACCACGGGAACACCGCGAGCGATCATCGCCGTCTACACACAACTGGTAAAGAGGGAGAGCACCTGGGAAGAGACCTTCGTCTTCGAGCCCGATCAACCCGAACAGGGTGTAACCCTCCCCTCGACTACCCCAACCGCCGAAATCGCCAGGTTCTGCGAGATGTACGACGCCGCCGACGCGGATGGCCGGACGTTGCTGAGGCAACAGGCGGAAATGCTTTGCGGTGTGAGCGGGGACAGTAACTGAGTGGATCGACGAAAGGCTCGTCCGCAGACTACGCAGATAGACACAGAGACAAGCGGATTCTTTGGAGCGATTGAGATCGTCCCTGGGCAACGCGCCCGCTCCCTCACCTGCCGGCGCCGCGATTCTCGTCGCCGCCGCCGTTAACGTTGACCGATACGACGCTGTCGCCACCTTCGACCGGAACTCACCAGACGAGTCAAGGAGTTCGCTGCCTGCTGGTGAACCGGCCGCATCCGACGCAGCGTGCTAAACTAGTTAATGACTGGTTGATTTCGATTAGAGAAGGATCATGGCAAAGATAAGCGCTTTCGAGGCCAAGACTCGTTTCGGGGAGTTGCTCAACCGAGTAGCCAACGGCGAGGAGGTCGTCATTACCCGTCACGACAAGCCGGTAGCCCGCTTAGTGCCGGAAGGCGCTCAACGGGTCGACGATGTTCTCCGCGCTGTGGAGGGACTTCGTGAGTTGCAGCAACGTATCCGCCGGAGATCCAAAGCGAAGTTGTCGAACCGAGAAGTTAGGGGCGCCATTGAAGAGGGCAGGTTGTGACACGGACGTTTGTCGCGGATGCTTCGGTCGCCGTCGGTTGGGTGCATCCCGCGCAGGCTACGCCGCAGACGAGCTCGCTACTGGATGCCATTGCCGAGGGAGCAGTGCTCGAAAGTCCCGGCATTATGGCCGCTAGAAGTGGCTAACGCGCTCACCGTTCTGGTTCGCCGCCGGAAGCTGACCGAAGACGAACGTCAAACCGGCCTCGGATGGCTTCGCGCCCTTCCCGTGCGCATCGATCACGAGATGTCGTCGCTGGCCTTCACTCATTTGTCGGAGTTGGCTACGACTCAAAGATCGAGCAGTCGGGGAATCTGCTCGTTGTCTGCAACCACAGTAGGAATCTCGAGTATCTGATGACGAGCGGCCGATTCTTGTATTGACGGACACCGCGACTCTGCTATCATGGCGCACACAGCAGTTGATGCAATGAAGGCCGGGTGCTCCCCGGCCTTTTTGTTTTTTGGCGCACGGTCACGGGAGGGAGGGGGTGCGATGGTGTCCTGGCGGGAGATCGAGAAGTTGGCGAGACGGAAGGCTTGCCCGCGCTGCAGTCTCGAAAAGACAAAAGGGAATGCACTCTGCCGGAGGTGCCGGTTCAAGCTCCCAACGCACATGCGCCTGCCGCTCGAAGGGATCATGAAGCAGGAGAAATCCGTCGTCGCTAATGCTCTCCGCGCCGCCGCGAATTACTTCGACATGCACTACAGGTCGATCCGTGATTTCGGAGGCGGCAGGCCTCGGTAGCACCTACGAAAGGCTTGTCCATAGATTACACAGATTGTGGCCTGGATTTCGCGCGAAGCGCTTTGGAGTGCGGTGGCCGCAGCCACCGCTTTGGGAGGGAGGGGGGCTCGGCGACTGGCCTACGCTTCGTAACGAATCTCAAAAAGCGGTAGCTGCGGCTACCGCACTCCAAAGCGCTTCGCGCGAAATCGGTCGCAGGCTACGCGCCAACACCAAGTTTCATTGCCACACGTCGAGTGATTGCATCACAATTGAGGCTCCCCGGCGAATCCGGTCCACGCCGGCATGAAGCGAGTTCTTCTCATCGTCTCGATTGTCTGCCTCGTGGCGAGGGCGGAGGGGCTTTCTGCGCGAACTCTCACCACCGGGGTGGTACCCGTGGGATCCGTACAACTCGCTCGACCTCTCGCATGGCGGCCGGCGGCTCAGTGGGCTCGACGTCGAATTGACGCGCGCCACTCTCGCGGAGGGCGGCGTCGCGCTCGACGTCGTGGAGCGCGACTGAGCTACGCAGGTCCGGAATGTCGAAGGGGGATCGCAGGATCTGGCGATGGGAGTCCTTCCTACCGGCTCGCTCGATCCGCATGTGCTCTATTCGCAACCGTACCGCACGGAAGTGCTCGCTCTTTTCGTCAGGACCGGAACGGCGTCGCGGTTTCGGGCGCGGACGTTCAGTGATCTCTTTGTGCTGCTGCGCGCCGGCAAGTTCCGGCTTGGCGTGGCGCAGAACTATTCATACGGACCCGAGGTCGATCCATGGATTCGGAGATCCTCGGGGCGGTGATCGTCTGCATCGTAGGGGCGTTCCTGACGCG
Organism: Thermoanaerobaculia bacterium; assembly: GCA_038230535.1. Taxonomy (GTDB): domain Bacteria; phylum Acidobacteriota; class Thermoanaerobaculia; order Gp7-AA8; family Gp7-AA8; genus JADGNZ01. The sequence goes on along the minus strand of JBBRNB010000141.1, from coordinate 4,725 downwards.
GTTGATTGCGTTCGCGCGCGGCTGGACGGCGCCTCGGTTCTGACCTTTTCGAAGGCCTATCCGCAGATTGACGCAGACATCGGTCACTTACGAGCGGCCGGCGAGCCAGCGAATCCCGCTGATGCCCGGCAGAAAGAGGTACGCGCCACCTCGGGTGGTGGTGAAGCGAGCGAACCCTTCCACCTTGTGTTTCTCGCCGCCGGCCGAGAAGCGGAAGACGCTCTTGGCGGGATCCGTGGCGCCGAGGAGCGGTTCGATGCCGTTGCGCGAGCCGAAGGAATCGCCGTTGATCCACTGCTGCATCACGAACTCGAACTGGTTGCCGAGGTCGCCGCAGATGAAGTGGCCAATCAGCCCGCGCTCGACGCCGTCGCGCTGCTGGTGCGGCGGGCCGTATGGCGCTGCGCGGCGCATGATGCGGTGGCGGAAACCGTCGACCGGTCCGCCGCGCATCAGCGACGTATCGCGCGGATGGCTGCGCCGGATATGCGAGCCGATCGGACACTTCTCGCCGAATTGATCGCCGTTCGCGTCGTAGTTGAAGACGTTTTCGCGGTCTACCGGGAGATCGGCCGGCTTGTCGGGATGGAGAACCAGCGGGCTGCCATTGGTCCAGCGGCCGCATAGCTTGGCCTTGACGAGCTCACGGTCGACTCCGGTCTCCGCGGACGCCTGGTCGAGGAAGGCTTCGAAGGCATCGACGTCCTGTTTCATGATCCGGAAAGCGCTGTAGCTGCCGTTCCGCGTAAGCTCCTGCGGCTCCGGCACCGGATACCCCGTCTTGCCGTTCTGGTTCGGATATCCGAGCACGAACTCCCCCGCCGGAACGGGAGAGCTGTCCTCTTTGCTTTCGCGGGCGACGGCGCCGACGACGTTCGGCTCGGAGATACCGTCGGCGTAGTTGAAGTGAATGAAGCTGAGTGGCAGGTCGTCGGAGTCGTGCGTACCGATGACGCGCACGCCCGCCGCGGTGCATAGCTGCTGGACCTGTGCAGCGCCGGTATCGCGAAACCCCGCGTTCTGCGCGTAGAGCGACACGGCTATGTGCGTTTGCGATCCGGCATCCGAGGCGCCGAGCGACAGTACCCACGTGGCCGGCGCGCTGCCTTCGGTATCGCCGACGACTACGGCACGCGCCACGGCGCCCTGGCTGAACTCCTGTGGGAACGCTGAGGTGGCGATGCCGAAGACCGCCAGACCCGCGGCGGTGATGCCGAGGTTTAGACAGGTGTCCGGCTTGTCCGGCCAGGGGGCGGCGGTTGTGACCAGCGGCGCGAGCGACGTCAGGAGGGCGCGTCCCGCCTTTGCGTCCGGCAGGTTGATAAAGAAGTGCCGGACCTGCGGGAAGTTGTATCCGCGCAGGATCAGTCCTTGAATGTCGGCCAGCGGCAACGGACCGTTCTGGTCGCCGAGGATCAGCTTCGCCATGATCCGCGTCCTACGAGCCGGCGTTCTGGATGATGTCGACGACAGTGAGGGTCGGGTACGCCGAAAACAGCGGCGCGGCCTTCCCAGCCTGAGCGATGTCATGCCTGCGTACGAAGTCGTAGAACTCCTGACGGTGCTCCTGAACCGGCGTCGGCGGGGCATCGACGAGCAGCGGCAGCGTGGCGTCGAAGTTCGCGTGGCCGGTATCGATGAAGACGTCGAGGTACTTCTCGAAGTCGCCGTCGTAGACCGTCGACAGCAGGAACTTCCCGGCCGCGAAGTCGATGGGGATGACCCACGCGAAGTGCAGGATACCGTTGCCGGGGATGCTGCCACCAGGAGCGATATCGCCACCCAGCTTGAGCGCTTTCTCCGCCTGGCCTTCGGTCGGCGGTTTGAGGAATTGCAGCACCAGGCTGAGGGGCTTCTGGACAGGGGCGTTGTCAGGCATGGGAACCTCCCTTTCGTTCTCTCTGCGTTTCCACAATTGTACGTTAGTCGCGGAGAGGTCGACGAAGGCTTATCCGCAGATTACGCAGATTGACGCAGAGCGAGGCCTTGCTTTCGCGCGAAGCGCTTTGGAGTGCGGTGGCGCAAGCCACCGCTTTTTGAGGTTCATCCAGAAGGCCGCCCTCCCTCCCAAAGCGGTGGCTGCGGCCACCGCACTCCAAAGCGCTTCGCGCGAAATTGGCGCTACTTCGGCGCGATCGGGATTGAGCCCGGGAACACGTACGCCTGCAGCAGCGCGATGAGGCCGATGAGGGCGGCGCCGGCGACGGAGTGCCACCAGACTCTTCGGAAGATCGGGCCGAGGGCGTGGGTGCGGTCGTATTCGTCTTCGTAGCAGGCGGCGCAGGCGACCATGATCGATTGGGCGTCGATCATTTTGCCCATGACGCCGCCGCTGGAGTTGGTGGCGGTGATGAGGACTTCGTTGAGGTGGAGTTGCTGGGCGGTGATGCGTTGCAGGCTGCCGAAGAGGGCGTTCGAGGCGGTGTCGGAACCGGTGAGGAAGACGCCGAGCCAGCCGAGGAAGGCGGCGAAGAAGGGGTACATGACGCCGGCTGAGGTGAAGGCGAGGCCGAGGACGGCATCGGTGCCGGCGTAGCGGGTCAGGAAGCCGAGGCCGAGAACCTGGCCGATTACGAGAATTGGCATTTTCATGCGGCGCGCGGTACGGGAGATCGCTTCCTTCCATTGCGCGGCGCTCAGGCCGAGGAACAGGCCGGAGAGAAGTGCTGATACGAAGACGCCGGTTCCCGCGGCGGAGAGCCAGTTGATGGTGAACGTCGCCGTTTCCGGCTTCGCGTTTGGTTTGACGACGGGGGGCGTGCGCTGAACCTCTTTGTGCAGACGCGGCATCTCCCAGGCGGGGAGCGATAGTGAGCCGGAGAACTTGCCGCCGAGGATCGTGGTCTCGAAGGTCCTGCTCTTCATCGACTCGTTGAGCGTCTTCTTGAACGGTGGGCTCCCCCACAGCGCGCAGCAGAGGATCAGAATCGTCCACGGGATCCAGGCCTGGATGGTCTGGCCGGCCGTGTATTCGTATTTCCAATCCTCGGCGGCAACCGTTTTCGCCGGCTCGTTCGTGGCAGGGCTCGAGGCACGCTCCGATTTCAGAAGGAAGCGTGTCTTCGGGTGCCACACGTAGCGAAGGAAGATGGCCGTGCAGACGACCGAGATCACTCCGGCCACGACGTCGGTCATGAGGTGGAGTTGGTTCGTTCCGGAGGCGAAGTACTGCGTAATGGCGAACGAGCCGCCGGAGACGACGGCGCCCGGCCACACCTCGAATGCCTGGCGCCAGGTGCCACCCTCCATCTTGACGAATGTGACGACGAGCCAGAACGGAACGAGCATCGAGACCCACGGGAGCTGGTGTCCGGCCATCGTCGACAGCGTCAACTGATCGAGTCCGCTGACGGTGGCGAGCGTGACGATCGGCGTTCCGATCGCGCCCCACGCCACCGGAGCGGTGTTGGCGAGGAGATTGAGCACGGCCGACTGGAAGGGCGTGTAGCCGAGACCGACCATGACCGCGCCGGCGATGGCCACCGGAGTACCGAAGCCTGAGGTGCCTTCGATGATCGCGCCGAAGGAGAACGCGATCAGCAGCACCTGCAGCCGGCGGTCGAAGGAGATATGGACGATTGATTCTTTGACGATCTCGAACTTTCCGGTGATGACGGTCATCGTGTAGAGAAACATTGCCGCGACGACGATCCAGATGATGCCGAGGAGTCCCGACAGGCTGCCGAGCACGAATGCTGAGACCGCTGAGACTAGCGGCATCCTGAAGGCGACACACGAGATCAGGAACGCGGCGAGGACACCGTAGAAGGCGGCGTAGGGAGCGGCGATGCCCAGGTGACGGTTGCCGCGTCGATCGCGGTGCGGATGCAAAGCGATGAAGTAGAGGAGGACGAGAATCGGTACTGCGGCGAGAAGCGTGGAGAGGAAGACGTTGCCGGTGGGGTTGTAGTTCTGAAAATACATTTCAGCCTCCGCGCGCTTACCGGGGTCGGGGGATTATCGCGCGATCTGAGCTGCGCGTTGTCGATGCTCTTCGTTATTTGCGCTGGGAGCGTTGTCTGCGCTTGCGCGCGTTGTCTGCGCTGTACACGTTTTCTGCGCTTTGCGCGTTGTTTGCGCTGCGCGCATAGGCGGTCATGAACCCATCCAACGCTGACCAAGTGAGAAACACACTCGCCGCGAGTCGGCGTGAGAAAGATAGCGCCCGTGCTTCAGCCCATGCGCGCCAGCTCATGGAACGCTGGCGTCTCACCGGCTGGCTGGGCGCCGTCCCGGCGCCCGAAATCTGGGGAAAATGGCGGGACGCCGGACAAGCCAAGCCAGGCGAGACGCCAGCGTTCCGTGGCGCAGACTCAGGTCAGCGCCTATGGCGGCTTCAGCCATGGTTTCGAGGCCTCTCATGGGCCTCCACCCCCGCACACCTTCGGCGAGCTCGTCAACGAGTGAGGAGACAGCGAAGAAAGAGCTTGCATCAGAGACTGTGTTGTAGTTCACTACATCACCATCTCCGAAGAGACTCACATGGACACCGAGTGGAACGACAGTCAGCCTATCTACCGCCAGCTTCGCGACCGCGTCGTGGCCATGATCCTCGACGGCGTGCTCAACGAAGGCGATCCGCTTCCTTCCGTGCGCAACGTCGCCGCCGAGCTGCGGGTCAATCCGATCACGGTGCTCCGGGGCTATCAGCAACTGGTCGACGAGCAGCTCGTCGAGACGAAACGAGGTCGCGGCATGTTCATCAACGCCGGCGCGCGCAATCTG
>JBBRNB010000140.1:0-13314 GCA_038230535.1 Thermoanaerobaculia bacterium | reverse complement strand
GGCATCGACGCGCGAAGGCGCGTCGAACAATCTAGCCCCTGGCTCGGCCAGGGGAATGGGTGTTGTAGGAGGTTAGCGCGGCCGCGAAGGCGGTCGCCACAAATGAACCTTCTCGCTTCGAGCTCTGTGGCGGCCGCCTTCGCGGCCGCAACATCCACCACCGACGAACACCCCTGGCCGAGCCAGGGGCTAAATTGTTCGGCACGCCTTCGCGCGCGAAGGCGCATCGTGAAGATTCCAGAAAGAGGTGGAACTACGCCCCGGCCCCGTGCAATCCTGTTCGGCATCCCCCATGAAATCGCGCCCGACCATCTTCCTCAGCGGAGTCTCGGATGAATTCGCCTCGTTTCGCGACGCGGTGCAGACCGAGATCCTGACGAAAGGATGCTACCCGGAGCACCAGCCGAGTTTCGCGCCGGACTACAAGACGGTGGAGGAAGTGCTCCGCCGGAGACTGCATGATTCCGACGCCGTGATTCATATCGCCGGCTTCCGCTTCGGTGCGGAGCCGCGCGAACGTCCCGCCGGCCAGCCTCGCCGTTCCTACACACAACTGGAATTCGACATCGCGCGGGAGATGCAGAAGCCGGTGTACGTTTTCATCTCGAAGGACGCGAGCGTAAGGGATTCGGTAGTGGCGGCTGAGGATGCTGAGGCGGCTGACCTCCAGCTCGCGCACCGTACCGCGGTCACAAAGACCAACTACATCTACTACTTCTTCAGCGACAAGGCCGAGCTGCGCAGACTGGTCGCCGAGATTCCGATCGTCGCCGCCGCGAGTTTCAAGGCCGACATCTCCCGCATCGTCAAATACGCTCCCGCCGACCTAATAGGGCGTGAAGCGGAGACGAAGGTCCTGAACGACGCATGGCTGCAAGTCCGCCGCGCCGAGTCGCCGCGTTCGCACGTGATCACCTTCGTCGCCCTCGGCGGCGAGGGGAAGACCTCGCTTGTGGCGAAGTGGGCGGCGGAGCTGGCGTATCAGAACTGGCCCGGATGTGACGCCGTCTTCGCCTGGTCGTTCTACAGCCAGGGCACGCGCGAGCAGGTCGCGGCTTCGTCCGACCTGTTCCTGAGGGAAGCGCTCATTTTCTTCGGCGACGCGGCGATGGCGGAGAGCGCGCAGGGTGCCTACGACAAGAGTCGCCGGCTTGCCCAACTCGCCGGCGAGCGGCGGACGCTGCTCATTCTCGATGGTCTGGAGCCACTGCAATACGCGCCCACCTCGCCTATGCCGGGCGAGCTGAAGGACCAGGGCATCGCCGCGTTGCTCAAAGGACTGGCCGCCAGCAGCCACGGTCTGTGCGTGCTCACCACCCGCTATTCCATCCCCGACCTGCGCGCCTTTTGGCAGAGCACCGCGCCGGAGGAGAAACTGCCCCGCCTTTCTCGGGAGGCTGGCGTGCATCTTCTGCGGTCACTCGGCGTGAAGGGCAGCCTGCTTAGAAACATCTCGTTCAGCAACGAGCAGGTGAACGAGTTTGAAGCGCTCGTCGAGGAGGTGAAAGGCCACGCGCTCACCTTGCAAATCATTGGCGCCTTTCTCAAGCGGGCCTTTCATGGAGACATTCGCCGGCGTGACCTAGTGAGGTTCGAGAAGGCCGACGAGAAGATCGATGGGGGACATGCGTTCCGGGCCATGGACGCCTACGTGAAGTGGATGGAAGGCGAGAGCGATGAGGCTAAGCAAGAACTAGCCATCCTTCGCCTCATGGGATTTTTTGACCGTCCGGCCACGAGCGCCTGCATCGGCGCGTTGCTCAAGCCTCCGTCGATTGCCGGACTGACTGAACCACTGACTGGCATCGCAGAAGTCGATTTGTCTTTCAGCCTTGATGCGCTCGATGGCGCGAATCTTCTGACGGCCATCCGCGACCCGTCTGGCGAGTTACTCTCGCTCGATAGTCACCCCCACATCCGCGAGTACTTCGCGGCGCAATTGAAGGCGAGGAATCAAGGTGCCTGGCAGGCCGGTCACAAACGGCTCTACGAATACCTCTGCGCGAGCACGAAGGAAGGCGACCAGCCCACGCTCGAAGACCTCCAACCGCTCTACCAGGCCGTGACCCACGGCTGCCAGGCGGGATTGCAGAAGGAGACGTGTGACGAGATTTATTACCACCGCATCCAGCGCGGGCGGGAAAACTACACACGAAAGCTCGGCGCATTCGGTTCCGACTTGGGAGCTGTTGCCTGCTTCTTCGAGCCACCGTGGAGCCGCGTCTCCACCGCGCTCACGGAAGCCGACCAAGCTTGGCTGCTGAACGAAGCCGCCACGCGCCTCCGTGCCTTGGGCCGGCTGACCGAGGCGCTCGAGCCGATGCGGGCCGGGCTGGAGATGGGCGTCAAGCAGGAGAACTGGCAGAACGCCGGGGTTCTCGCCGGCAACCTGAGCGAGCTGGAGCTGAAGCTGGGTGTTGTGGCCGGGGCGGTGGGGGACGCCGAGCAGTCCGTGACCTACGCCGACCGCAGCGGCGATGCGAATTGGCCGTCGCTCAGCCGCACGACGCATGCCGACGCCCTGCACCAGGCGGGCCGCCGGGCCGAGGCGGAGGCGCGCTTCCGCGAGGCCGAGCAAACACAGGCCGAGAGCCAGCCCGACTACCCGATGCTGTATTCGCTGCAAGGCTTCCAATATTGTGACCTGCTCCTCGCCGCCCCCGAGCGCGCCTCGTGGGTGGGAAGGCAGAAGGCAGAAGGGAGAATGACGAAGGAAGAGCCGGTGGCGATCTGCCGCGCCGTCTCCCAGCGCGCGACGCAGACGCTCAAGTGGGAAGAAGGAATGCGCGGCGCTCCTATCCTCGACTTCGCTCTCCATCACCTTACCCTGGGCCGCGCCGCGCTCTACGAGGCGGCGCTCTCCTCCGCCTCCCCTTCGTCCTTCGCCCTTGCTGCTTCTGAGCTGTCCGAGGCCGTGTCCGGCCTCCGCCGCGCCGGCACGCAATACATGATTCCACTCGGTCTTCTCACTCGCGCCCGGTGCTCCTTCGCCCAGGCTTCGGAGCACAAGCTTCCTGGCCACGAAAGTGTGGAATCCTTGAACAGCTCACAAGCCGATCTCGACGAAGCCTGGGAAATCTCCTCCCGCGGCCCGATGCCGCTCTTCATGGCGGACATTCATCTGTACCGGGCAAGGCTGTTCGGAAGGATTCAAGGTGAAGGCGGAGGGATGACGTATCCGTGGGAGTCGCCGGAGCACGACTTGGAGGAGGCCCGTCGCCTGATCGAGAAACACGGGTACTGGCGTCGCAAGGAAGAGCTCGAAGACGCCGAAGCAAACCTTTTATCCGCAGATTACGCAGATTAAGCAGATTGGGTTCCCGGTCAATCTGCTCAATCTGCGTCATCTGCGGATGGTCCTGTGCAGAAATCGCGCGTCTCGTGTTTCCTGTCATCCGAGCTTGTGCAGAAATCTCGCGTCCAGTGTTCACTGTCATCCTGAGCCTGCCGGCGCTGCAATGTAGGGCCGCCGCCCCCGGCGGCCAACGGCCGTGAGGCCGTGTGTTTGCTTCGAACTATCGCGCCGCGTGCGGCGCTGGCCGCCGAGGCGGCGGCCCTACACTGCAGCGGAAAACACGCGATTTATGCACACCCTCTGAGACTGCCGCAGCCGCGGGCGAGGTGGGGTGGCGGAGGACAGTCAGGATGACAGGAAGCACAGACGCGCGTTCATTTCAAATTCTCACGATGACAGGTATGTGAGACGCCGATTTCGAGGGAAAATACCCTTCCCGTCCCTCGATACATAGATGCCACCCATGCGCAAGCTCTTCATCTCGCACAGCTCGAAGGACGACCACTTCGTGCGCGCGCTACGGCTGGCGCTCGCCGATTACGGACAGGATGGATGGATCGATTCGCGCGAGTTGCGTGGCGGCGATCCGCTTTGGCCCGTGATTGAAACGGCCATCGGGGATGCGTCGGCCTTCGTGATCGTGGTCAGCACGGATGCGTTGCAGTCAACGTGGGCCGGCAAGGAACTGCGCCACGCGCTCAAATTGCAGAAGAAGCGTGGCAGAGACGAGTTCCCGGTCATTCCCCTTTTGCTGAACGGTACAAGCCTCGGCGTCCTGGAAGATGATTTCGGCGAAGAACCGAAATACATCTCCGTCAGCAGCGCCGCGGGCGGTATCGAAGCAAAGATAGACGACATCCTGGTTGCTTTGGGTTTGCGAGAACCGAGCGACGTCGCACCGACACCTCAGCCGAAGGCCGAGCCGCTGGAAGAACTCGTGCTCGAGCTTACGGACTTGAAGTTCCACGAGCAGGACGGCGTACGCCGCGCATCGGCTCACGCCCGGCTGGTCTATGAGCCTGCCACGCAGGGGCAGCGTGAAGTAGCGAGCGCTCAGAGCTGGCGATTCATCGCACCAATCGGGCCGATCGAGGCCGGGGAGCTGCGCTGGTATCTGGAGAAATACGCCATCTGGCCGAGCGAGCCCTTCCGCGACCGCGCGCGCAAGGTCGAAGAGAGCCTCGTGAAATGGGGACAGCTCCTGCACGAGGCGGCGCTGCCCGAGGCCCACACGGCGAACGTCATGAACGCCTGGGCGAGGATCGACGGTCTGGCCGGCCGGCGCTTCTCTGTCCAGGTGGATGCAACGCTCGAAGCGGGTTCCCCTGCCGCCGAGGTGGAGACGGCGCGCGAATCAGCGACGCTCCTGCTCGGTCTGCCGTGGGAGCTTCTTCACGACGGGCGCGCCTTCCTCTTCCAGGGGGCGAAGCCTGTTCGCGTCCGCCGGCGTTTGCCGAATACGCGCGACCTCGACGTGCCGGTGGTGGCCACACCCATCCGCATCCTGCTGGTCACCGCGCGGCCGGAGGACGAGAACTGCGGCTACATCGATCACCGCGCCAGCGCGCTGCCGCTGGTCGAGGTGATGGAGGCGCTCGGTGGCCTCGTTCACCTCCACGTTCTCGACCCGCCCACGCTCACGGCACTTCGCGAAGAGCTCGACCGTGCGCGCCGCATACGCGAGCCGTATCACGTCGTCCACTTCGACGGCCATGGCGTCTACGATCGCCGCGCCGGCCTCGGCGGTCTCTGCTTCGAAGATCCGCAGGACGCCGGCAGGCTCGAGAAGCGGCGGCACGTCACTGTCTACACCAGCGAGCTCGGACCGCTGCTCAGCGAGCACCGCATCCCACTGGTCTTCCTCGAAGCCTGTCAGACCGCACAAGCGGAGAAGGCATCCGAGTCCGTCGCCTCGGAACTGCTGAAGGTCGGGGTGGCCTCCGTCGTGGCCATGAGCCACAGCGTGCTGGTCGAGACCGCGCGCCGTTTCGTCGAGGCCTTCTACGACGCGCTCGCCCGCGGTGCCCGCGTGGGCGAGGCCATGCTCGATGGCCAGCGCACGTTGAAGGACGACAACTTCCGCGGCCGGATCTTCGGCGCCGGCGAGCTCCGTCTCGAAGATTGGTTCGTCCCCGTTCTCTTTCAGGAAAAGGACGACCCGCAGCTCTTCCTCTCCACGCCCTCGCGGCGAACCCAGGACGACATCCTGACCGCCCTCACGAATCACCTCGGCGAGCTGCCGGCGGAGCCCGAGACCGGTTTCATCGGCCGCAGCCGCGAGCTGCTGGCGCTGCAGCGGCTGCTGCGCCGGGAGGGGCAAGCCCGCTACGCCGTGGTGCGCGGCCAGGGGGGCGAGGGGAAGACCGCACTCGCCGCCGAGTTTGCCCGGTGGATGGTCCGCTCGCAGCAGATTCACCGCGCCGCATTCGTCTCCGTGGAGACCCACAGCAACCAACGGGCAGTGATCGATGCTATCGGGAGGCAGATCGTCAAGAAGGAATTCTCCGCAGCCGGGGATCTCGAAGAGTCGATCAAGGAAGTCGAGCGCGTCCTCACCGAGCAGCCGGCGCTGCTGGTGGTGGACAACATGGAGAGCATCCTCCTGCCGCCGTACGTCGAGACGTCCGAGGCTCTCTCCGAGGAGGCGCGTCACGAGCTGGATGCGATCCTGAAACTATGCAGGCGGCTCAACGCGAAGGGCGGCACGCGGCTCGTCTTCACCAGCCGCGAGGCATTGCCCGCTCCGTTCGATGCCGAACGGCAGCGTCGCGAGCTGCAGCAGCTCGACCGCGAGGATGCCGTGAAGCTCGTCGAGCGCGCGCTGAACCGTGAGGCTGCTGGCGCCGGTGCCGCCTCCGATGCCGCGCGCGAGTCGATCGAGCAACTGGTGGAGGCTGTACACGGCCACGCCCGCACGCTGGCTCTGCTGGCCCCGGCGCTGCGAAGCCGCGGCGTGGACGCCACCCGCCAGTCGCTCGTCGAACTGATGGCCGGGATGGAGCGGAAGTTCCCCGGCAGCCGGGAGCAATCGCTCTTTGCCAGTGTCGAGCTTTCCCTGCGCCGTATGTCGCCCGCGAACCGGGAGAAGGCGCGCGTGCTCGGGGTGTTTCATGGCGCCGTCGATCTGGACGTGCTCCGGGTGATGATGCAGTGGGAGGTGGAGGACGTGGGGTCCTTCGCGGGCGAGCTGATCGCCACGGGGCTGGCGACGCCCAATCGCTACAACCACCTCACGCTCAACCCCGCCCTCTGCCCCTACCTGCGCGCCGAGCTGGGCAGCGAGGAACGGGAGTCGTTGAGCGCTCGCTGGGTAGAGGCAATGCGCGGGTATGCCGAGTTTCTCGTGCAACAGCGGAGTGGGAAGATCGAGATCGCAGCAACGCTGACGGTACTGGAACTGCCGAACCTGTTTGCGCTGCTGGAGCAGGTGCAGCGCGCGGGGGATGCTGAGGCGACGATCGGTCTCGCTACTTCGCTGTTCCGCTTGCTGCAGAATGCCGGCAAGCCGCGCCTGCTCGAACGGGTAGCGCAAATACGTGATACGGCCGAGGCAGAGCTCGGCGAGAGTTGGAATCACGCGAGTTTCCAAGCGCAGCGGACGCGAATCGAACAGCAGCTGTCAGACAGGCGTTTTCGTGAGGCGCTCGACGGCGCACAGCATTTGCTCCAGCGGGCCCGGGCAATGGGTGAAACAGCGTATCCATGGGCCGACTTCGATCTGGCGGGGGCTTGTATCACGCTTGCCCGGGTGTTGAAAACTGCGGGCCGATCGGAACAGGCTTTACCGCTGTTGGAAGAGTCCCAGGAACGATTCGAGGCTGTTGGTCGTGACCGATCCAACCGAGCCGCGGAGGGGATGGCGTCCGCCTGCGTAACGGAACGCGGCGACTGTCTTCGCGACTTGGGCCGGCTCGACGAGGCCGCCGCCGCTTACGAAGAGGGTATCCGCCGCGACGACAAACGCGGCGACGACCGGTCTGTCGCAGTCGGAAAGGGCCAGCTTGGGACGGTCCGCCTGCTGCAACGCCGCTACGAGGAGGCGTTGGAGGCATATGAAGAGGCACGCGAGCGGTTCACGCGGCTGGATGAGCCGGGCACCGTCGCCGCGACCTGGCATCAGACCGGCTCGGTGTATCAGGAGATAGGACAGCCGGAAGCGGCGGAGGATGCCTACCGGAAATCGCTCGCGATCGAAGTGCGGCTCGGAAATGTCGCCGGACAGGCGAGTACGCTGAACCAACTGGGAAACCTGTATGACGATGTGCTTGGCCGCCCGGAGGAAGCGGTGGCGTTTTATCGGCAGGCAGCGGACAAGTACGTCGAGTTGGAAGATGAGGCTAACGAAGGCGGAGCGAGGAACAATCTTGGAAGTGCCCTGCGAACTCTCCGCCGTCTTGACGAAGCGCGGCAGGAAATCCGCCGGGCGATCGAATGTGATGAGCGGTTCGGCCATGCGTCCGAGCCGTGGAAGACCTGGTCCATCCTCGCTGAGATCGAGACGGACGCGGGAAACGCCACCGCCGCCGAGGAGGCAAAGCAAAAGGCCATCGAAGGCTACTTCGCCTACCGGCGCGACGGCGGCGAGAACCATTACCCCGATGGCCGCGTTTGCCTGGCTGTTACCCAGCGTTTGCTCGCGGGCGACCGGTCTTCCGCAACCTCATTCCTCCAGGAGCTCGCCACCAACCCCGAGGCCGCCAGGCTCCTCCGCTTCATCCAGGCCCTCCAGGCCGTCGTCGCCGGCAGCCGCGACCGCACGCTCGCCGATGCCCCGGATTTGAACTACCGGATGACCGCCGAGATCCTCTTTCTGATCGAGACGCTGGAGAAGACGGAGTAGCGCTCGCGCTCCGCGGTGACGTCTGCCTCAGCAGGGCCCCACCGTGTAAGACTGCACTCATGCGCTGGCCACCGATCTTTTGCGCTTCCTCGAGCAGTGTGTTATCAATCGCGAGATTCGTAGCGAATAGCGCGCACTCTCACACCGTGGGAGCGCGGGCGTCTCGCCCGCATTGACTTCAGTACGGGCGGCGGCAGCGGGCGGGACGCCCGCGGTCCCAGGGTGCCGAGCCCTCGAGCTTGCCGGTCAGCCGGCCCGTTTGCGAGCGGGACTCTTCCCCGTACGCTCTTCCTTGATCCGGTCTGCCAGAAAGACCTTCAGCAGCGATTGGAAGGGCACGTCACGCTGGTTTGCGAGCAGTTTGAGCTCGGCGATCATCGATTCCGGCAGTCGAAGCGAAATCGTTCGGAGTGTAGGCCGGAAGTTTGGCAACACGATCCTGCGGGCCTTGGACCAATCGATGTAGTCCGCTGAATCGGCGGTTCCCCAGAACCCCCGCTCCGTGTCTTCATCCTTGAACGTTGGTATCTTCTTTCGAGGCTTCATACGATCATATCGCGAGCTGATGATTCGGCGATTCTGCTGGGATCATCGGCTGGCTCGCCGCTTCGGGCGGACGAGGTTTTCGGCTTCGTCCGCGCTTAGATCCTCGGCCGTCTTCTCGATCAGAAGCGCCGCGAGCTGCATCGGTTCGATGCTGACGCCGCCGTTTCCGCGGACCTTGGCCGCGATCGCCTCGAGCCGCTCGAGCGTTCGTGGCGCCAGCGGGACGAGCCGCCGCTCGGTCCAATGAGGATCCGTCGGCCTGCCGCCGCCCGCCGGCACGCGGAAGCGGCTCTCGACGTCCGCCAGGAGCTGCATCGCTCCGAAGTAGCCACCCGAGGCGGAGACCTTTCCCCGGCGTTCGGCGCCGAGGCCTTTGGCTATCTTGTCCATGTCGAGCTGTGTCTTCATCGTTACTCCTCTCCAAAGTCTCGGATTGCGAAGTACTCCTCGCCCACGACCAGGCCGACCTCCCCCTGGCGAGTCTCGCGCCCCATCTTCCGGCAGAAGACTCCGAGCGCGGCCAGGTTGCGGCCGTTCTGAATGTCGGCCGGAGTCGTGTAACAGTGCATGACGACCGGCTCGTCCTTCACAAGGGCGCCCCCTCGCTCGTCGTCCCGCCAGATGCCCTTCGCCTTCGGATAGGCGGTCGCGCCGCCGAACACGCGCCCGAGCATTTCCAAAGCCAAATCCACCCACCGAGGCTGCTCCATCGTTGTCGTACCGTCGCGTTCGACGCTCGGGATGAAGAGGACCACGAGGACGCGCTTTCGTCCGCCGCTCAACATCCTTCGGCCCTTGCCGGGCGCTTTCGTCCCCTTCCTGGGCATGATCGATCAATATAGATCGTTTGCCATGGCGACGCAACGCTCGGTTCCTGGTCATTGACACTCTCCTCCCCAATGACGATCGGAGTGTGCCGGCGACCGGCCCTCTACGACTCCTCCCCCTCCTCCTCCGCCGGAATGAGCGCCAGAGTCAGCGAGTACCGCCTGCGCCCTCCGCGCGAACGAACACCAGCCGTCCGCTTCTCCCCCTCCCGCAGTTTCGCAAGCACAGCCATCAGCTCCTTCTTCAACCGCTGCGCCCCCCCGGTGAAGCGGCCGCGTGATGAAATGCAAAACGGGAGTATTATTCGTAGGCGAACCTCGATTCATACGATCGTCCGAAGCATCTGAAGGAGAGAGTTACATGAATTCTTTTCAACGTGTTCGCCGGGCAGCGGTCTGTCTCGCCTTCGCCGGATTGGTTCCCGCGACGAGCCTGTTGGCGCAACGTCTGTTCGTCGGCAACGATAACTCGCCGGGCTCCGTCGCGGCGTACAACCTGCCGGTCTCGGGGGCTTCGCCGATCGCGTTCTCGGTCGCGGCGAACAACGTCACGGCGGTGGCCACTGACTTCAGTGGCAACATGGCGGTTGGCGACAATGCCGGCAATGTGAAGTTCTTTCCCGCGCCGCTCTCGGGTGCAAGCGTGCCATCGGCCTCGTTTTCGAATGGTGGCGGGAACAACGGGGCGATCGTCTTCACATCCGCCGGCGATTTCTTCGTCTCGACCGTCAGCGCCACCGGCGTGAACAAATTCACCCGTCCGTTCAGCAACGCCAGCGTGCCGTCGCAGACCATCAGCAACGGCGGGCTGACCTCGCCGGTCGGGCTGGCGTTCGACGGCGCGCAGAACCTGTACATCTCCAACTCGGCCGGCGGCGGCGGGAACATCTTCGTCTATGCGCCGCCATACACCGGCGTGCCGGTCATCACACCGCCGGCGGCAGGCACGGCGTACCGCAAGATGACCATCATCGGATCGCAACTGTTCGTTGCCTCCGTAGCGCCGGGCACGGGGAGGGTCGACGTCTACTCGCTGCCGCTCACTGGAGCCAGCACTCCGGCATTCTCGATCACGACCGGCACCAACACTCCTGAGGCGGCCTCCGCGGACCTGGCCGGAAACCTCTACATCGGAAATCTGACGACCTCCACGGTCACGGTTTACAACGCGCCGTTCTCGGCGGGGAGCGCGCCGGCCACCACGCTAACCGTCAGCGGCGGGACCTTCGCGATTTTCGCTACCGCGATCGACAACTCCGGATCAACCGTTCCCGCGATCAGTCCCATCGCCTTGATGGCGCTCTGTGCGCTGTTGCTCATTGTTGGTCTGATCTCGCTGCGACTGAAGAGTTGATTCTGCGTTCTTGTGATTGATGAGAGGAGCTGCCGTTGGCAGCTCTTTTTTTTCGCATGTGGAACGCGTGCGTCCCGATGTTGGACGTTGCTCGCCGGCGTGAGCCGGCGTAAGAACCGTAGCCCCCACCTTCAGGCAGGGGTCTCAGGGTTCCACCAATATCCCCCAGCCCGCTTCAGCGGGCGGCAGAACTGCCCACGATCTCCGAAGGGGAGGTGTCCCTTCTCCTGCCGCCCGCTGAAGCGGGCTCGAAGAATGGGGACGCGCCCTGCCCCCCAGCTGAAGCTGGGGGCTACGGACCTCACGCCGGCTCCGCCGGCTCAGCACAGACAAGAGTGTCTGTGCCACAAGAGCAGTGCTTAAGTGGCACACACTCTCTGTCTGTGCTGGATGTTCAAAGCAAACCGGCTGTTGCGCAATCGAATCTACGTGTTGCGTGCGATAGGAATCGGACAGCTCGAACGCCGGAAGGTGGCGGCGTACCGGATCGTCCCAGCGCATCTTCCCTTCATCGACGAGCGTGGCGATGGCCGCGGCGGTGAAGGATTTCGTTAGCGAGGCGATGTCGAAGACGGTGTTCTCGCCGACCGCCGCATCTTTGCCCAGCGCCCGGACGCCGTACCCCTTGGCCGCCAGGACGCGTCCGTCTTTTCACGATCGCGACCGCCAGGCCGGGTGTGCCGCTATCCTTGCGCTTTCTCGATATCGCTATCTGCAATCGACGAAATGATGTTACCGGACAACTGTCCGGTTTCTGTGTCGTTCGCGTGACGAAGCGGCGAAAGCGTGAACGGCCGGACGCGCGATACGTACAACGCCTGTAAGGAGATATCGCATGCATGCAATTCGCTTCGTTCTTGTCATTGCCCTTCTCTTTTCGTTCCAGGTGGCCGCCCTCGAGGGCCCGATCATCGATCCCAATGGCGGCAAGAGCCTGACGGTGGGCTCGGGCCGGGGACCGCTCATTGATCCGGATGGCGGCCAGCGCCGGGTCACGTCCAGCGGTGACCGGGGTGCCGGTCTCGATCCGAACGGTTGATTGACCACTCATTTCGCGCGAAGCGCTTTGGAGTGCGGTGGCGCCAGCCACCGCTTTCTGGAATTCAGGGCCACCGCCCTCCCAAAGCGGTGGCTGCGGCCACCGCACTCCAAAGCGCTTCGCGCAAAACTCGAGGTTCACTGCTGTAATAAGGAGGAAGTATGTTTGCAATTCGGCTCGCGCTACTCGTTTCACTTCTTTACTCGTACAGGATCGTTGCGTTGGAGGGCCCGGGTATCTGTCCACACGGCGGGCACCAGACCATCGGTTCCGACCAGGGCGGCGGGACAGATCCGGACGGCGCTACCCACAGGGCGGCAGGTGTGAATGGCGACAAAGGACTGGGAGTCGACCCGAACGGTTGACCGGTTCCGCAGTTTCAACCCGCGCGTCTCGGTTGCGGCGCGCGGGTTGAGCACAGTTATCCTCAGATCACAGACAAGCCTCCCGAAGCTCTCTGTGACCTTTACGTCTCTGTGGTGAAACGAATCCAGGTGTCTGGACACGCACCGTAACCGTGACGAGCACCTCGCGGATGCCGGCGAACTTTTCGCGGATGCCAGCGAAGGTTTCGCCGATGCCGGCTGACTTCCCGCCGGCGTTGGCGAACTTCTCACGAACGTTGGCGAATTTTTTGCCGATGTTGGCAAATTTTTCGCCAATACTGGCGGCCTTCCTCGCCGGCCGTGACGAACTTCCAGCCGGCATTGATGAACTTCTCGCCGGCGTTGACTGACTTTTCGTCGATATTGACGAACTTCTCGTCAACGTCCGCGAACACTTCGCCACGGCTCGCGACTTGATTCGCTTTCGGTTGTGGCGATAACCGGCATGTTGCGAACAGTTTAGATGGCGAATCCCGTGCGTCACAGAAACTTTCACACCAGGCCCGGGAACATTCTCGAGGTTCATCCGTCTATTTGCCCTTAGAAGCGAATATCGACATGACAAACGCAAACCGCAGGCACGCCTCCCGAAAGAACGCGAAACATTCGCGGCGCTGATCGATCAGACCCGCGCCATGCGACAGGAGATTCCGAATTTCACTTTCCCGTCTTCCAGCCGCGATGCGCGTAGACTGAGCAACGCTGCCTCGGTACCGCCAGAGTTTGTCGAGTTGACGCGGGCGCGTCCGAAGGCGCGCCCGCGCATTTTGTTTGCTGGTATCCCGATGCTGCGCATGAATCGGGCGTCCCATGTTTCCTGTCATCCTGAGGCTGCCGGCGCCGCTCCCCCCAACCCACCGCCCTCGCGGGCTCCGGCAGTCTTCCAAGAAACTCCCAGGGTTTATGCGGCTTTCCCGGTATCTCTCAACCTGAGGCAGCAACATGACCAAGGTGATCGGTTGCCGGTCGTGGCACGTTGCGCGCGAAGGCGCGCGAAACAACATAGCCCCGCGCTCGGCGCGGGGTT
>JBBRNB010000139.1:0-13794 GCA_038230535.1 Thermoanaerobaculia bacterium | reverse complement strand
AGGATTGTCCACATCATTTCGCGCGAAGCGCTTTGGAGTGCGGTGGCGCCAGCCACCGCTTTGGGAGGGGGGTGGAGTACGACATACTCGCAACGTCCTTGAGAATCACCGCTCCGGTTGGATTTCTGCACACCCTCTGAGGCTGCCGTAACCGCGTGGGTAGACGGAGCGGCGGAGGACACAGAACGCCCCCTCAATTGCAGGCGGAAAGGGATTGGGTGACGTTAAAGGGACGCGGGATGAAGCCACCGCTCCACCCGCAACAGGGGAGGGGTCCTTCGGCGTCCTCCGCCGCTCCACCCACCCGTCCACCCGCGCGGCTACGGCAGCCTCAGAGTTTGTGCAGAAATCGCGTGTTTTCCGCTGCAGTGTAGGGCCGCCGCCTCGGCGGCCAGCGCCGCACGCGGCGCAATAGTTCAAAGCAAACACACGGCCTCACGGCCGTTGGCCGCCGGGGCGGCGGCCCCTACACTGTCGCGCCGGCAGCCTCCGCATGACAGGTTCCCTCACGCCGCCTTCGGCTCCGACTTTGACGCAACAGCTTCCAACACGAAGAGCACCAGGTCGTGAGGCCGGTCCGTGATACCCAGTGCTCCTCGTTTCCAGGTTTCGGCTTGAAGCTCCGGCGCGACGGGTGCTGCATAAATGATGTAGGGCGTATCAGGCCAGACGTTCCGTAGACGACTGAGCAATGTAAAGCCGGCGCGGGAGTCGGGAGGCCGGTTCATGTTCGAGATCACGACGTCGACGCTCTGCTGTTGGATTCTCCCTATCGCCTCTTCCGTCGATTGAGCCAAGGCAATGTTGAATCCAAGCGCCTGAAGGGCCTCTCGCTCAAATGAATTGTTCTCATGCTGATCGTCGACCCAGAGAATCTTTCTCGCATGCTGAGCACGATGAACAGGGCGATGATTCCCAGCGGATTACGCGATAGATGCTTCGCAGACGTCGCAAACGAGCTCAAGTCAGCCATAGCCCCTCCTCCGGATGCCCAATCATCCGATAATCACGCCTCGGACCTCTGAGATAGTGACGACGGCGGTTGACTCGTTACAGATTTTGCTGGAGGAGCACTCTCAGAAAAGGTCGCGTAGCGCAATCAGGGTGCTCACAAGCACGAGCTCGCCGAAGACGACCAGGATTACGGCGGAAACGACCCGGAGAGCGGAAACCGCGGCCGCGGCTTCACCACGTTTGTGCAATAGACTCGGAAACCGGCGGTCGAAAGTCACTGCGGCGACGGCGGCGGCGAGCACAACCCAGAGGGTCGCGTATGGGTATGCCTTTGCCCACCACTCCGGCGCTGTCTGACACATGGCGATCACTCCGGTCACAATGCCAAGAAAATAGTGGACGACGAGCGAGAGGCCACAGGCCGCCGTTCCGATCAGGACGCTGAGCAGGAAACGAACAGGTCGTGTCAAGGTACTTTTCTCCCCACACCCTTGAAGAATGTGTAGCAGAAGACTTCATCTGCCTCAGTGGTTCTATGAAGAGCTTCGATCCCCGTCCCAAAGACATCAGAGTGAACGTCTGCGCGCCGGCACCACATCCAGCTTCGAGGACCATGCTGCCAGCCGGATAGGAGGTATCGGAGTGGAGCAGATCTACCAGGCTCCGAGCCTGATCCTGAAGGCGCTCGCTCTCCCGCGGGTGATAACCATGCACGTAAGCGCCGCTCATCTTTTGTGTCGCTCGCACCGCGACGAAGAGTACCAGAGGCTCCGAAAAGGTCCGGCGAATCGCGCCGAATGGATAGAATCCCCCTCTTTCACCAATCGATCGCCCCACGGAGGCCTTGCATGAAACTCAATCGCACGCTGCTCGCAGCAGTTCTTCTTCTTTCGGCCACTACCGCGGCGCTTGCCGAGCTGCCGCCTCTGATTCCGAGAGAGACGCTGTTCGGTAATCCCGAGCGTGCGTCTCCGAAACTCTCACCCGACGCACAGCGGCTGGCCTGGGTGGCGCCCGATCCGAAAAACGTTCTGCAGGTCTGGGTCAAGACCCTCGGCAAGGACGATGGCAGGATGGTCACCGCCGACAAGAAGCGCGGGATCCGCCAGTATTTCTGGTCGGACGATAGCAAGACCGTGCTCTACCTGCAGGACAACGACGGCGACGAGAACTTCCACGTCTACGGCGTCGACCTCGGGAGCGGTACCGTGCGTGACTACACCCCGTTCCAGAACAGCCGGGCCAGCGTTCTCGCCAGCGAGCCGGACATTCCGGACACTATGCTGGTCGAGGTGAATGCTCGCGACAAGAGCGCCTTCGACGTCTACCGGCTCACCCTCTCCACAGGCGCGCTGGTGCTCGACACCAGGAATCCCGGCGACGTTTCCGGATTCGCCGCCGATTGCACCCTGCACGTTCGCGCGGCCCAGGTCTCCACTCCGAGCGGAGGCACCGAGATCCGCGTTCTGCAGGACGGCGCATGGAAGAGCTGGATGACAGCCTCGCAGGACGAGATCCTGGACCTGGTCGACTTCTCCCCCGACGGCAACTCCCTCGTCATCAACTCCTCCTTAGGCCGCGATACCGCGGCTCTCGTCTCCCGCAATATCGCCAATGGCAGCGAGACCGTCATCGCCTCGTCCCCCGACTCTG
Source organism: Thermoanaerobaculia bacterium (assembly GCA_038230535.1). Classification (GTDB taxonomy): domain Bacteria; phylum Acidobacteriota; class Thermoanaerobaculia; order Gp7-AA8; family Gp7-AA8; genus JADGNZ01. Next base: position 11,187 of record JBBRNB010000139.1, on the reverse strand, counting down.
ATGCCGGCGACGTCGTCGAGAACCCGCACACGCATGCGATCGAGGCCGTGTCATTCGATGCCGGCCGTGTGAGCTGGAAGGTGATCGATCCCTCCGTGAAAGGCGATTTCGAAGTGCTGGCGAAAGCCGCGGACGGCGACTTCTCGATCGTCAACCGCGATCGGGCCGACAAGACCTGGCTGGTCGCCTACTCTTCCGACCGCGCGCCCGCCCGCTGGTACACGTACGACCGCGGCGCGAGGAAGGCCACTCTTCTCTTCAGCGCCCGGCCGAAACTGGACGGTGTGACGCTCGCGGAGATGAAACCGGTCACGATCATGAGCCGCGACGGCCTCAAGCTCCCGTCCTATCTCACGCTGCCTGCCGGCATCGAACCGAAGAAGCTGCCGATGGTCCTATTCGTCCACGGCGGTCCATGGGGGCGGGACAATTGGGGCTACAGCGGTTACCCCCAATGGCTTGCCAATCGAGGATACGCGGTGTTGCAGGTCAACTTCCGCGCATCGACCGGCTTCGGCAAGAAGTTCCTGCACGCGGGCGACCGGCAGTGGGGCCTGAAGATGCACGACGATCTGATCGACGGAGTGAACTGGGCCGTCAAGCAGGGCTACGCCGATCCATCCAGGATCGCCATCATGGGCGGGTCGTACGGCGGCTATGCAACGCTGGCCGGACTCACCTACACCCCCGATACGTTCGCATGTGGCGTCGATATCGTCGGGCCATCGAATTTGAAGACGCTCATCGGGTCGATCCCGCCGTACTGGAAGCCGATCCGGTCGATGTTCGACGCGCGCATGGGTAACGTCGACGACCCGAAGGACGCCGGCCTGATCCACAACGCCTCCCCGCTGTTCAAAGCCGCCGCGATCAAGAAACCTCTGCTCATCGGACAGGGAGCCAACGACCCGCGCGTCAACAAAGCGGAAGCGGAACAGATCGTAAATGCCATCGAGAAGAACAAAGGCTCGGTCACCTACGTCATCTACAGCGACGAAGGCCACGGTTTCGCACGCCCTGAGAACAGCATCGACTTCAACGCCCGCGCCGAAACCTTCCTCGCCTCCTGCCTCGGCGGCCGCGCCGAACCGATGCAAGGTGAGAAGGTCCCGGGCTCAACGGCGACGGTGAGGGTGATCAAGGAAGGCCAGCCGGCCGCCAGGTAACCAATTCCGGAGCTATGACATAGGAACCCTGGGAGCGCGGGCGTCTCGCCCGCATCGGCTTCACGCGAGGAAACAGCGGGCGGGACGCCCGCGCTCCCAGGGTTCCGTACTTAAACGTTATTGACAGTGGCCCGATCATTGAGGCGTGAAGATTTGCAGCCGTTGCGTTGCGTTTCCGGTAAGCGTGAGCAAGGCCCACACCGGGCTCTCCGCCTCGACCTCGATACGCACGCGTTCATGCGCCGCAACCTCGGCTGCCTCCAGAAGACCGGGGAAGGTCAGCGTCCCGAAGGGATCGTTGTCGGTAGGAAGAAAACGGAATGTCTGCAAGGTCTTCAACAATTCGCCCGTTGTATCGTCCCTCACCAACACCACGACGTTTGTCCCGCGCGTAAAGACACGAAGCGTCGAACGGAGGCGGCTGCTTACGGGGATCGAAGGCAGCCAGACATGCTTCCGCTGGAACTGGCTGGATCGGACAACCGGTATCTCGGTGCCGGGATCGTCAGGATCTCGCGAGGTCTCACGAAGCCGAACGTTGAAATGCAAACGTTCGACATGATCCGCGGGCGGCCGCAGCAGCATTGCGGGATTACCCGCAGATTGCGAGCCCGGCTCGATGCGCATCGACGAATGGGGCAAAACCCGGCGCGCTCCTTGACTGCAATCAAACGGTCTGCCGATCCAAAAACAAATCTCAGGGTCGATCGAAACGGTGTCATCCGATTCGTTGTAGACGGAAATGTCGCTGACCCAGCGTGTACCGTGTCCGGCATCGGTGGGCTGAAACGCAATGGGGATGAGAATCTCCTCGAGTACAGGCGCGAAGACAAACTCGCCGGCCGAGCTGAGAAGAACGCCGTTGTCGCGCACCGTCACGGCGACGATGCCAATGGCATGCGCCGGAGCGACCGCCGTTAGGGTAACTGCATTGACGAGAGCGACGTGCGGAGAAGGAACGCCGCCGAAGAACACCTGCGGAGCGGTGAATCGTACGAAGCCGTTCGCGACGATCTGAATCTCTGCTCCACCCTGCGGCTCGGCGGAGTTGGGATGGAACGTGAAATCGTTGTTTGCTGCTCCACCCGCCACCGCCAGCAGACTCGAACAAAGGTAGACGATGAATCGCATGATCCTTGACCTTCCGCTCATTGAGGATACACGCCAGTGGTCGATCAGGATTGTGACACCGGGTTAGCGCGCCGGCCGGCAAAGCCAGTTCAACAGCGATCCGGGCGCTTGGAATGTAGAGGAGGCGGAAAGGGGGCAGCGATCCCGAGCAAGAGATAGAGGAACCCAGCCACTCTCGCCTTCCTGCTGATCGTGAGTGGATCAGTGGATCAGTGGATCGGTCGAGCAGTCGAGCATCGGTCCCGACCCACTGATCCACTGATCCACTGATCTACGTTCTTTCCCGCGCGTGGGTCCGAAAAACGAAATCGCCTGGTGCGGTGCGATGGCAATCGACGCACGAGGTGGTGGCCACAACCGGCCCCTGCGAAGATACGTACACGAACTCCCAATCACCGCTGCCGGGATGACTACCCTTTGCTCCCTTCACCATGGCCGCCACCGCCACCGGTCCGGGCTGACCGGCAATGGACTTCTCCTTCACAACGATTGATCCCTCGTCGAACGTACGTACCGAGGAGGAGAAGAATGTCGTGCTGGCCGCCGGGTTTGCGTACACGCGAATCCGGAATTGATCGTGTGGACCGTAGTCCTGAGCTGCCTTCTGCTCTTGCTTAGGAGCCGGACCAACGCACAGAACCCATCGATCGTACGGCACTGAGAATGGATTCGCGGATGAAGCCCGCCACTTAGGGTAGTCCTTCAGCTTGCCCGGTAGTGGAAGGCCGGGTGGTGTAGCGGCCGAGGCTACGGCGAGGACGATGAGGAGAGACGCAATTCGCGCAACGGAGTGCATATGAGACTTCCCTGGCCGCATGCAGTCAGCGCTCGATGCGCCACTGCAAGCAGAAGGGTACCGCACTCGGGACTTCGTTGCCGGCGTTGATGCCTTGATTCGCCTTCTTTGATACTGCTCGATCTGGTACCGGTCATCCTGAGCGAATGACAGCGCGCGTGTTGCACCAGCGGAAAAAAACACAGCGGAAGCCGGAGGTCACGCGCGAAGGCGCGTCGAACAGTCTAGCCCCTGGCTCCGCCAGGGGAATGGATGGCGTAGTGGGTTCCGGCGGCCGCGGAGGCGGCCGCCACAAATGAATCTTTGTCGAGCTCTGTGTGGCGCCCGCCTTCGCGGCCGCGAATTCTCTCGCCATTGGTTTTCCCCTGGCCGAGCCAGGGGCTGGACTGTTCGACACGCCTTCGCGTGTCGATGTGCACCACGTCCTGTGGTCTGCCCGCGATTCAAATCGCTGCGATCCTCCAGCGGAAGACCGGCATTGAACCTGGGAGTTTTTTGGAGGCTGCCGGAGACGCGCGGGCGGTTGGGTGTTGGAGCGGCCGAGGCATTCTCAGAAGACAGGTTCGGATTCGTTCAACGCATCCGCTTATACTCCCGTCCAATGTTCCTCGGGTTATTGATGGCAATCCCACTGACGGTAACTTCCTGTCGCCAGGTGACGCTGCCTGTGGTTACGTCAACCGAGGATTGCCATCCGATCGAACGAGAGGTCGTGTACATCCGTTGCTCGTACGGAATACCTTCTCTGACCGGCGGCATCAACGACCTGATCGAAGAGCGGGCACGCGACGCGGCCGAGTACTCGGACGCCGGCGAGGCAGCGAGCGAAGCGGAGAGTTGTCCTGACGGCGTATCCTCGGAGACTCCTTACAGTGCGGAAGCGACTTGCCGGGCACCGTTTCAGACCGGCGATGTGATCAGTGTCCCGTGTGGCCGGTCGTGGCAAATAGGTAACCATCCGTACGGAGAGGATTTCGCCATCAACATCAAAGTCGCTGGAAGCGCGTTTCGTGAGATCAAGCTTCGCGATCTGCTCGTGAGCGAGGCCGCCGAAGCCAGGCTCTGGAAACTCGTTCGCGCCGATCTCCGGAAACAGCTCGAAGATCCGTACCACGCCACCCCCAATTGGACTCCGGACGAACTGGAGGCGAAGAAGCTCCGAGCTGCGAATGAGAGCTATACCAGTATCAGCCTCTCCAGGGCCGGTTTGGTGATCTCGTATGACCACATCTTCGGGGGACCCGCCGTCATGGACAGCACCATCCCCTATCGCCGCCTGCGAGGAATCCTTTCGCCGAGTCTCATCCGGCGCGATGCCAACTATTAGCCGCCGGCGCCAAGACGCTTGCGCAGGAGCATGTTCTTATGACCGTGCGGGTGGTCGTCAACCACTGCAACGACCTCAAATCCGTGTTTCGTATAGAAGACCGGTGCCTGAAAGCTGAACGTCATGAGAAGCATTTGCCGGCAGCCCCGCCGGCGCGCCTCTTGCTCTGCCGCCGAAAGCAGCCTCGTCCCTAACCCTTGCTTGCGCCGCGCCTCCTCTACCCAGAACTGGCGAATCTCCGCACAACCGCCCCACGTATTACCGCAGATCCCTGCGACGATTCGATCGTCGTCGTCCTTCACGAAGATCGCCAGCCACTCACCGTCAGTGATGCCTGTCGTGGCGGAGTTGAACTCATAGAGTCGATCCTCCAAATACTGTACATCGCCTGGTGTAGGCTCGGTGCCAATGACGAGCTCGAGAGTACGCATGTCTGATTTCGCGCCTGCCAGCTAACCGATGTCCGGGTAAGTGAAGGTCATTTCCTCGGTAGTGTTTCCCCATCCACCCAATCACCTGCCGTCAGTCCCGCCCACCTCGCAGCACGCTTCCAATCACCGCGCCGACCACTCCTCCCGCCGCGCCTCCCTCGGAGTGTGAGGGCAGCGACTCGCCGATGCGGTGAGCCATCTTGTGTACCGTCATCGAATGCAGGAAGATCCGGCCTGGGCCTGTCAGCGTGCCGAGGAAGATGCCCTCGCCGCCGAAGAGCATGTTCTTGATCCCTTTGATCCGGGTGATGTCGAAGGTGACGGAGGGCTCGAACATGGCGATGTGGCCCGGCTCTACCTTCATCGTCTCACCAGGCTTGAGACGGTACTCGACGGCGTCTCCATCGAGCTCGGCAAATACCATTCCGGGTCCGGTCACCTTCTGCAGGATGAACCCTTCGCCGCCCACCAGACCGGCGCCCAGCTTCTGGGTGAAGGTGATGTCGAGCTGAACGCTCTTCTCGGCGCAGACGAAGGCGTGTTTGTGCATGGTCATCGACTCGCCGGCATCGAGCTCGAAGGGGAGGATCTTTCCCGGAAAATCGCTGGCGAATGCGACCTGACCCGCCGCTCGTGGTGCGGTGAAATCGATCACGAAGAGCGTGGCACCGGAGAAGGCCCGCTTGACCATGCTCCCCAGCCCGCCTCCGCTGTGCGTGTTCATGTCCACCGTGCCCGACATCCACGACATCCCACCGGCATCGGAGAACACCGTCTGCCCGGGATGCAGGTCGATGATGACGGTCTGCTGCACGGTTCCATGAATGCGATACTCGAGTCCGGACCGCGAGCGGCCGCTGATTTCGGGAGTGCTGCTCAGATCGGGAAGCGTCATTCGGTATCCTTTTTGACTCGGTCGGGTTGTTGAAGTTCGACGAGTATACGTCGCGGTGGCGACGGCTCACATCGTCTGCACCAGCCGGCGTTTCTCTTTCAGTGCCTCTTCGGATGAACCGTGAACGATGAAAGGAAGTCCCTGACCTCGGCTCCTCCGCTTTCACCTTTTCCCACCGAAGCGATGGCTCGATAAATCTGGTCCAGCGAGAATGTCATGCTCCCTACTCCTGATGAACCTATCTCACTTGTACTACGTCCTCCAGCCACGCTGTGCAATTCGGTTCGGCTCCCGTCGCCCTACGAAACCACTCCTCGAAGCGCAGACCCTGCGCGCCGCGGAATACCTGCTCGCGTAAGACTCGCTGCGCGGCCTCACCCAATAGGCCGCCCGGCAACCGCCGTAGCCGTCGATAGACAGCGGCCTGAGCGCACCGTGCCAACAGGTAGTCCACTCGCGCCAGCGGCTCGAATGCGAGATGCCGCTCGAGCGCCCAGGCGGGAAATTCTCTCCCGGCCTCGACGCCCGCCGTCTTATGTTCGATGGCTATGTACTCACCCATCACGTCCCCTGAGGGATCACGATACAGAACGCGCTCGAATTCGATATCGGCGAGGATGGCGCGCATCCTCGTCAACTCGGACGCCCTTTCCCATCTCCGCAACAGTTGTATTTCGCTGGGTGAGACACGCTGCGATTGCAGCCATTCCTCCGAATAGAACAAGCGTTCCGTGATCTTTGCACAACCTTCCGAAACCGCCGGCGAAACCGGATGCCTGAATGTCCTGCAAGACGCCGGCGCGGTGAGCAAGGACATCGCGGCATGGCCGTATTCGTGAAAGGCAGACCAATGCGGGGCGATTCCTGCGCCCGGCCGTACTGTAATCCCCTGCTCCCCGGGAGGATTGATGGGGTAGAACGCGAAGAACGAGAAGGAGGCTTGTTTCAACTCAGACACTTGCAATGCGGGCGGCTTTGCAGGCAATCCGAGGAGCTCAAAAACGAAAGAAGCGCGCCGGAGACAATGGGCCTCGTCAAACATTGATGCCATTCGCGCGGAGAGGGCTGGATCGTTATATTCATACTCCCACGGAAAGGTCTTCGGGATCGCTCGAGAGCCAAGTGCCCGCCGCACCACGATCTCCAGACTTTCCACCCGGCCCGGGTCATAGCCTCGGTGGGCCTTCATCAGTTCCAGATACTGCGAGCGCGCGTGCCGCCATGCCCAACGGTTACGCGCAGACACCAATTGACGCAGGAGTGGTGCAATCTGTCTCGCGATCCCTGACTGCGAGTACCACAGTTGCTTGCGAACCGGTAGTTCCGGCTCGTCAGTAAATACCCGGCTCAGATCGGGTATTTGTTCACGTAGCGGAGCGATCGCGGCGAGCAGTTCCGCGACGGCCGGATCCGACTCGGACTGCATTCGGAGCGCGAGTGAATGAATCGCCTGTAAACATTGAGTCTGCCGCGGATCGCTCAGCCGGCTGTTCAATGCCATGACTTCATCGTCAGTCAAGTCGAGGAGCGGTTTGATCCCGAACGGTTTCGGCCGGACATTCAGGTGTGGATTCGTCGCTGATTCCCATGCCGCCCTCATCGCCTCGATCTGAACCCGATCGGCGAAGACATCCAGCAACGCGAGATTCTTCGCTGGATCGTCCGGTCCCGGAGGAAGGCTTCGATTGCTTGGCGAAGGACACGAGACGAGAAGTACCACCGCCGAAAGGAGTGCCCATCGCATCGATCCATGGTAGACCGCCCTCGTGATCCCGCGAAGCGATAAACTCCTTCACCTCCGCTGGATGGGGGTATTGGCGTTCCGCCGCACGCTTGCCCCTGTTTCAATTGTGACCCACACACGAGAGTCACTTGTTTACGGCGCTTTGGAGCTGTGACTCATCCCCGGGCAGGCTCGTACGTGGCGATCAACACGCGCGTGCTCGTGGTGATGCTGTCAAGCAGCCGCAGCGATGCTTGCGAGCCGCCGCGAAACAGCCTTCGTCCGGTGCCTGGCACCAGGGGATGGTCATCAGGAGATACTCGTCGACCAAATCGGCAGCCATCAGGGAGCCGATCAGGACGCCGCTACCCAGGATCACAGGTTCGTGCCCGAGCTCTCCTCGAAGTCCGCCACGGCGACTGGAATGTCGCCGTGCAACAGAGTGGAGTTGGCCAGTCGTGCCTCGTCGCGGGGTCGCTCCAGGCGAAGTACTTGTGAGCGTCGTTGAGCGCGTCCTTGAACGGGTCGCCTTTGGCGTTCCAGGACGCAAGCAGGTCCTCGTAGGTGCGCCGCCCGAACAGAAACGCGCGATCCCCACCCATCCGTTCGCCCATCCTGGCGGCCATCGCCTCGTCTCCGCTCGGGACAGCACAGCCGCCGCGCTCAAACCCACCCCGCGTGTCTTCGTCCGGGCGGCCCGGTCCCTGCATCACGCCGTCAAGTGTGAGGTGATTCATCACGATTATTCTGCCCACGACGTGTCTCCTGTCCGCCTAACGGTTGAGCTCAGCCGCCGGAGACCGTAGCAGGTCAGCTGCAGCGAAGGTTTCCGCGTTGCGGTTATTTTTGTTGTGGTTGGTTTTGCACTCAATCGTGCGGCAGCCACTTTCGGTGTAATGCCGCGTCAATGAGCGTTCGGGCGTAGGCATTGTCAGCGCTTGCTGGCGTGGTGAAGGTCATTCCGCGCCGCCAATTCTCCGGCGCCTCGGGGTGAACTCCTGAGAGAATTACCCATCCCTTACCGGACGTTCCTTCGACGATGGCCGGAGTCCCGAAGGGATACTTGCCCACCACCGCACCCCAGCCCGAAAACTGCGGGCCATCCTCCCAGTAGTGTTCGAGCACGGGTACGCCGGCACCGGAAATCGCAACAGCGGTCTTGCGGATCCCTCGCTTCTCGTCCGCGTAAAAGCCGAACCGCACCCCCGATGTCAGATTCAAACTATTGTAGGCGGCATGACCAGCAAGAAATCCTCCTGCACAGATTCCCAGGTAGCTCAGCCCTCCCCGCACTGCATTGTGGATATTCGCGGTCGTGCTCGACGTCAGGCCCTCGCCAATGGCGATGAAGTTTCCGCCAGGAACAATCAACAGACGATAACCCACGAGCTGTGATTCGCTCATGCCGTTCAACTGCCGCGAATTCACCGTGGAATAGTCGAGCTGGCTATCTTTCAGCACCGTCTCCACCGCCGCGACATCATTCTCAGAGGTTCCGGCTCCATTGAATAGGAGAATTGCAGGAGCACCGGTTGACACCTGTGGCGTACAGGCTGCCATGGCAAGTGAAATGAGGAGCAGGAGCTGAGAAACCGCGTTGATCGCGATGCGTAATGTGAACCAGGCACCGTGCGGAACCTCGCCAGTGACAGTGTTCGGCAGATTGGTCTTTGGTGCGTTCGCATTCATGGCGGTGGGCTGAGTTACCGTCGGCCGTTTCGTGTTTGATATCGTTGTGCGCGTAGTTGACGCCTAACGGACCCGCGCTTCAGCAGCGCGGTCCGCGATACGAAGGGTAGCGCATTTTGCAGGCGGGAACGAAGCGTGCTGGGTTCGTTGCGGGCACAAGTTTGGCGGTTGGCGATCTACCAGTCACGCCACGGCTTCATCGAACGCGCAGCCAAGGACCATGCACTTGTCCCCCCCATCCGTTCGGCATGGAGAGTTCATGGAACGCTCCGGTTGGAGCGAAGATCACGCGGAGTGTGTCGTAGGCTTGTGCCAGCCGGAGTTCGTAAACCAGATACCGGCCACGACGGCCTGGCACCCAGACTCGCCGAAGCTCGCCCTCACGCATTTCGAGCAAGTTGCTCCGAAAGCGATCGTAGAGTGCCGTATCGCGCCGGCCGTTGTAAACGTGCTCACACTCGTCAATGCAGGGCAGATCCTTCCAGTCAGCCGACCACCACAGGGTCTGCGCGCCGCGTCTGCCCCCGCCAGCCCGTAGTCGTACCCATCGCACAGCGTCGGCCGTTGTTTGAGCATCAGCCGGCACAGGAGGACCTTGGCCGGAGCGGGAACAGGCGCCAGCAAGCGACACGGCGACAAAGGCGATCACCAGGTTTCGTCCGCGTCTCATAGCGCCCCAACGGAACCGGGCTCACTGGCGCGGACCCGCACGCGAACGATTGTAGCGCCTGGAGCATGGCAGCTTCGAGTCCAGGTCCGATGCAGCATGGAGTCAGACCGCGGACCGAAACAGCCGCCACCACTCCTCGCGATTCCCGAACTGGAGCGTTGCCTCCGGATCAGCATTCACGTCCGGGAAATCGTCGATCACGACAAAACCAGTCAATATCTGCTCGCCTGCCTTCGTGCGCGCTTTGAGCTCAACGCCGGCGTGTTCCTGTTTTGCGCTTCTCGCTTCGGCCGCCGCCATGATTTCTGATCGGACTTGCGAGTACGCTGGCTCGGGACGAAAGGAGCCGGAGGCAACAGCCATTCCTTCGTCGATACCATCCAGGACAGCTTCACCGATGAAGGTTTCGCCAGCATAGATATCGACGATTGGCATTCTGCGCTCTAACGGATCGGCGCTTCAACGGCTGCGGGCCGCGCGTGAAGCCTGAAGAAACAGTAACAGAAGACGGCCCGCAGGTCCTCTGCATCCGTTTGTGAGGTAACGGGTGTGGACGAGCCTGGACGGCTACTCCAGGCATCGACACGGCGCTAAAGCCAATGGCTTCCAGATACGACCCCAACTTACCCGAGAGGCAAGGGAAAGGAAGCTCGCGAGCATCCAAACCGATCCTCGCGAGCATGGAAATGCATCCTCGAGGGCAAGAACGAGTCGAAGGGTGCCGAAGGCGGATGACCCTAACCAATCGATCTCCTTCTCTTCTCCGCCAGAGGTAAGAAGAGCCTCGTAAAGTTCGAGTGGTATCTAGAAGACCGACTTGGTGATGCACGTAGACACACGACACCGTTAGTTGATTTTCCAGATCCGATGGTAGACCCCAACTTATTGTTGGATGTCGCCCGGGTAGACCTCGTTGCCGTTCTGGACCATGACGTGGGCGCCGGTGGGAAGGAGGTAGCGCTTCTCTTCCCCCTTCTTCGACTTGACGGTGATGGGCGGCGTGCGCTTCTCGGCGGTGGCCGACTCGACGATGACCATCTGGGTGAGACCGGTTACACGGTCGGTCTCTTCGCGGACGTTCTCGCCTTCGACGATGTCCTTGAACAGAATCTTGCCGCCGACCTCGGTGAGAATCGCCGAGGTGAACGGATCCCATTCGACAAGCGGGGAACCGGCATCGACGTGCTGGCCGTCGTGGACCTTCAGGGTCGAGCCATCGACGAGCGCGTAACGCTCCTTCTCGCGGCCGGTGGTGTCGAGGATGGCTGCTTCGCCCTTCTTCAGCTTCTTGATCGGGGCGTCGTCCATGATCAACAGCTTGCCGTTACGGTTGATGACGACGAGATCGCCGTTCTTGTT
>JBBRNB010000138.1:0-13832 GCA_038230535.1 Thermoanaerobaculia bacterium | reverse complement strand
GTTGGCAGCGCGACCTGAGCGTGAGCCAGGAAAAGATCGGCAACGTTCTGCGGGACCAAGGCGATCTGGCGGGCGCCCTTTCGGCCTTCCGCGAGTCGCTGGACGTGAGACGTCGCCTGGCCCAGGCCGATCCCTCCAACGCCCGTTGGCAGCGCGACCTGAGCATCAGCCAGGACAGGATCGGCGACGTGCTGCGGGACCAGGGCGATCTGGCGGGCGCCCTCCCGGCCTTCCGCGAGTCGCTGGACGTGAGACGTCGCCTGGCCCAGGCCGATCCCTCCAACGCCCGTTGGCAGCGCGACCTGAGCGTGAGCCAGGAAAAGATCGGCAACGTTCTGCGGGACCAAGGCGATCTGGCGGGCGCCCTCCCGGCCTTCCGCGAGTCGCTGGACGTGAGCCGTCGCCTGGCCCAGGCCGATCCCTCCAACGCCGGTTGGCAGCGCGACCTGAGCGTCAGTCTTACGCTACTCGCTCAGTTCTTCGAGCGGCAAGGGAACCGGGCGGAGGCTCTGCCGCTTGCTGTAGAAAGCCTCGAGATCGACGAGCGGCTGGCAGCACTCGATCGCAGCAACGTCATGTGGCAGAAGGATGTTGCTGTAAGCCGTGCGTTGGTGGAGCGGCTGCGGGGTCAGTGACGGCCGGAGTCTGCACTCCTCAAACCGGCGCTGGCGCGAGACCACTCCCGGTTTGAGCAAGGGCGTTGGTGCTCGTATGAACGCTGAGGCGGCTGTAATTCCTGTCGAGGGAATCGGGACTCCGCCTCACGGAGAAATTCGCCGCTGGACTCTACTTCTTCGGAGGCACATCGATGGCCCGGTGGGAATCGGAATCGTCCCCCGAGCGTGGGCGCTGCCCTCGGCCGGTCAGATCGGAGTTTGACGCGGGGCTTGGAGCTGAATCGCCGGTTGATTTGGAGAGAAGTGAATCAGGGTGGGATTGACGTCCTGGCTTGTCCGGAAAGGAGCCTCCCTCTCCCCGAGAGCGGGGAGAGGGGCTCTCTCTCTACGGTGCCGTGTTTTACGGTGTCGTGTTCAACACGACGTATTGGAAGCAAGTGTTCGGAGTGCCGGTGGTCTGGAAGTAGCCTATGCCCTGCGAGGCGAGCGCCAGAGCGTTTCCATGGGAACCGCCGTCGGTGTAGTTGAGAATCACGATACTGCCGCTCTTCACGGAAGCGTCATACACCATGACCGCGCTGTTGCCGTTGTTGCCAGGAGGATAGCAGCCACTACCCTTCACTGCCGTAACTCCCGCGTGCCCGGCCGGGCCCTGTGGACCTTCATGTCCCATTGGACCAGAAGGACCCATCGGACCGACCAGACCCTGCAGTCCGGTTTCGCCCCTGTCGCCCTTTGGACCGGCGTCACCCTTTGGCCCCGTCGCGCCGATCGAACCGTTCTCACCCCTTGGACCAACCGGACCAGCCACACCAGCGTCACCCTTCGGACCAGTTGCGCCGTTCGCGCCAGTTTCACCTCTGTAACCGGCCGGACCGGCCGGACCCATGTCACCCTTCGGACCAGTTGCGCCGGTGGCACCAGTTTCACCTCTGTAGCCGGCCGGACCGGCCGCACCCATGTCGCCCTTCGGACCAGTCGCGCCGGTGGCACCAGTCGCGCCCTTCAGACCAGTTGGACCGGTCGTACCCATGTCGCCCTTCGGACCAGTTACGCCAGTCGCACCAGTCTCGCCCCTCGGACCAGTTGCGCCGTTCGCGCCTGTGTCACCCTTCGGACCTGTTGCGCCGTTCGCACCCAAGTCACCCTTGGGACCTGTTGCGCCGTTCGCACCAGTTTCACCCCTCGGACCAGTTGACCCGTTCGCGCCGGTGTCACCCTTGGGACCGGTTGCGCCGTTCGCGCCAATCGCGCCGTTCGCCCCGGTATCGCCCTTCGGACCAGTTACGCCGATCGCACCGGTGTCACCCTTGGGACCGGGGTCACCCTTTGCGCCAATTGCGCCGGCAGCACCAGTATCACCCTTGGGGCCCGTCGCACCGATCGGACCGGAGTCGCCCTTGAGACCGGCGTCGCCCTTCGCGCCCGTTGCACCAGTTACGCCGATTGCACCGGTGTTGCCCTTGTCCCCCTGATCGCCTTTGTCGCCCTTCGGGCCGCCGGCGGGGGCCGGGTCGGGAAGCAGGTAGCCGAGTACATCAACGGTGACGTCGGCACCGGCATACCACGTGGCGATACCGAAGGTGCCATTCGGAGCGAGCATCACGCCGGCCTCGAACATCAGCACTTCGCCCTTCTTGAACTTGAGAACCGTCGTGGCATTCGGGCTGGCCGGATCTGACGGGTCGATGTGAACTTCGCCGTCGCCGTCGCCTGGCGTCACCGTGAAACGGCCAACGAGGCCGATAGCCTCCATCGGAATCGACTCCGAGCAGGGATCGACGAACGTCGCCGATTCGAGCACGCCGTGGCTCAGATAGTGACGCGATTCGTTCGGCCGGTACGATGGTCCGCCCCACGGCGTGTCATAGCCGTCGTGGACGAGCGTGGACGACAGCCGGCACGGCGCGATTTCCTGAAACACCGTCGGCTGAATTCCCTTCTGCCAGTTCTTATTGATCGGATTGACCAGGGACATCCGCACCTGCATGCCATACGCCGTGAACGGCTCGTGCGGTTTTGTGTATTTGTCCGCCTGTTCGGCATGAGCGGGCGCGGTGGACAGCAGTACAGCGATGATTGTCATTGCGAATGTGAACCTCTTGGTCTTCATTTCTTGAACCCTCCTTTTTTTCAGTTCGACAGAAGGGTGCGACGCGTGGATGCGCTTTTCCGCATTCGCGAAAGTTTGTTGCACGCCGAGGCGGGACATGGCCGGCCGCAACGCTCGCTCTGGCCGCGAACAATCGCCACATTGAGGCAGTGCGCTGCTCAGCGTCCACGGCGAAGCAAGGCAATCGCCGTGAGGGGGCGGGCGCGCCGACAGGCACGTTCTACGCGCCTCGCGGGCACGCGTGTAACAGGACTCGAGAACGATTGTGAGGAAAGGCTCTTTTCGCTTCCGTAAGAGGGCAAACAAAGCAACATGTCAACACCGGGCCACTGTCATGGCCGGTGACGATCTGAGCTGTTCGGGAACTGCCGCTCGAACAGAAGAGTGTGACTCGGAAGTACGTTTTTCCTTCCTACCCCACTTTTTAGGCGTATCATGATTCCATCCCCAAATGATTGCCGAGGACCTCTTCCGGGCTAACTTGGCGCTCGTGGAGCGCGTCATTGCCGGGGTGTGCCGCCGCGCGGGGCTTCGTGACGCGGACGCTGAGGACTTCGCGTCGATCGCAAAACTGGCCCTGATCGAGAACGACTACGCGATCCTGCGCGGCTACGAAGGACGCGCGCCGCTCGGCGCGTTTCTCACCGTGGTCGTACAGCGTCTTCTCTCGCGCGAGTGGGTTCGCCTTCGTGGCCGCTGGCACCCATCGGCCGAGGCCGAGCGGAGCGGTCCCACGGCGGTGCTGCTCGAGAAGCTGACCGTGCGCGACGGGCGCTCCGTCGATGAAGCGGTCGAGATCGTTCGGGCCGTCGATCCTTCGCTGGACCGGCGACAGGTCCGCGACCTCGCGGAGCGCCTGCCACCTCGCGCGCCGCGCCTGCGGCTCGTTCCGCTTCCCGAGGACGGGCATGAGTTCGTCGCACCGGACGCCGCCGACGCCGGTGCGATGGAAGCCGAGTCGCGGCGGCTCTCCGGGCACGCCGCGCGCGTGGTGCGAGAGACAATCTCTGCCCTTCCTCTCCAGGACCGGATGCTCATCCGGTTTCATTTCGGCGCGGAGATGAGCATCGCGGATGCATCCCGCATGCTCGGCGTGCCACAGCGGCCGCTGTATCGCCGGATCGAAATCCTTCTGCGCCAGCTCCGCGACGCACTGGAACGGGAAGGCGTCGGGGCGGCCGCTGTCGCGGAACTAATCAGTGCCGGGGAGTCAGAATCTTTCGATTTCGGCCTCGGAAATGGGAAAAACGACTCCGGCCGTCACACCTCGGCTGTGGAGGACAAGTGAGTAACCTGCCGATTCCGCTGTGCCCGACTGACGAGACCCTGGCCCTCTTTGCCAACGGCGATCTCGACGACCAGACGGGGAACAACGTCCTCGCACACATCGAGCACTGCACCGATTGCATGGCCGCAGTTCTCTCGGCGCACGCGCATCTCGAAGAAGAGCGCATGGAGCCGGAAAAGAGGGTTCCGTCTTCGTCCCGCTGGTGGCTGGCCGCAGCGGCGGCTGTGCTCATCGCAATCATCGCACTGCCTCTGCTTCGCCAGCGCGATCCGATCGGCAGACTGGCCGCGCTCACACCGAGGTCGGAGCGCGGCATCGAGGCGCGGCTCTCGGGCGGATTCGTCTGGGCTCCGTATCACGGGCCGATGCGCTCGAACGATACTGCAGTGAGCTCGGCGCGGCTGAAGCTCGGCGGCGTGGCGGGAGACGTGATCGACCGCGCGAACAACGACCACAGCGCCGAGGCGCAGCATGCCGCGGGCGTGGCCATGGTGCTGGTCGAAAAGCCGGAGGAGGCGGTAGCACGCCTCGAGGTGGCCGCGCGGACATCGCACGATGCGAAGACATGGAGCGACCTGGCAGCGGCACGCTACGCGGCGGCGGTGCAGTTGGGACGCGCATCGCTCTACCCGACCGCGCTGGCGGCGGCGGACAGCGCGCTGCGTATCGATTCGAATCTTCCCGAGGCGCTCTTCAATCGCGCGCTGATCCTCGAGCGGCTCGGGCTGACGGCCGAAGCGCGGAAGGCGTGGCTCCGCTACATGGAGGTCGATTCCTCGTCGCCATGGGCGAATGAGGCGCGCGAGCGGCTCCGGAAACTTCCTGCCGAGAGCGGGCAGACGTTGTTTCAGAAGGAACTGCCGCGGCTCGAACTGGCGGCGATGGCGCACGATGACGTGGCCGTTCGCAGCATCGTCACCGCTTTTCCGCAGCAATGCCGCTCATGGGGGGAAGCGGAGTACCTGAGCTCCTGGGGCGAAGCGCGGCAGCGCCGCGACGAGGCCGCGGCAACGCGCCTCCTCACGATCTCCCGCGCCATCGGAGACGGACTCGCCCACTCGACCGGAGAGTCACTCCTGAGAGATATGGTGGCAGAGATCGACCGATCCGACGAGACACGCCGCGATGCCCTTGCCGCCGCGCAGGTGATCTACCGCCGTGGCCGCAAGGCATATGCGAAACAGCGCCTCGACGAGGGTGAACAAGAGCTGCGCGATGCCGCGCAGCGGTTCGCCGCCGTCGATTCGCCGATGGCGCTCCCGGCGCGGTATTTCGCGGCGAGCGCACGGTACGACCGGCACGAGGTCTCCGCCGGCTGCGCGGAACAAACCGCGCTTCTGAACGATCTGGAATCACGACAGGGTTTCACGGCCATGCGAGCGCAAGTCCTTTGGGCGCTCGCGCTCTGTCGCATGGTCGACGCTGACTGGAGTGGTGCACTGCCGCTGCTGGCCAGATCTGAATCCGGCTTCCAGGCGCTCAACGAGCGCACCAACCTCGGTTTCATCCTGAGTCTCACCGCGAGCGTGCTAACGAACATGGGACGCGCCGATGACGCATGGGCGGCGCGGGCTCGCTCGTTCGCGCTGATGAGCGGAGAGGGCCGGACAGACCGGCTCACGGTCGGCCTCGGCGCCGCTGCGCGTTACGAGCTTCGCCAAGGACGTCTCGAAGCCGCGCTTCCGATACTGCAGCTCGAGGAAGCGGGCGACCGCTCTCTCGCCAGCGAAGGAATGCTGGTTGACGTCCTCGCGCGCGAGGCGAAGCTGAACGACTTGATGGGCGACGGAGAGACGGCGGCGGCGAAGTCACGCGAAGCCGAGGCCTTGGCAAGGTCGATCCACGACCCGGGAGTCCGAACCCGTGCCATGGCCGACGCCGCGGCAGCGAACGGAGCCATCATGCTGCATCGGGATCCCGCTCGTGCACGGCAGGCGCTCACCACCGCCATCGACGCGTATCGCGTCCAGGAGATGACGGTGGTGCTTGCCGAGCCATATCTGCTTCGTGCACGCGCCTCGGTGCAACTCGGCGACCTCGTCTCGGCGATGCAGGACCTCGACGAGGGCATTGTCATCGTCGAGCGGCATCCGGTCGATCTTGGCGGGCCGGCAGTGGGTAGCGGCGTTCTCGATGCGGGAACGGAGCTGTTCGAAGAAGCGATTCGTCTGCAGCTCGACCGCGGCGATGCGGCGGCGGCGTTCGCGTATGCAGAGCGTGCCCGCGCACATCTGGGCGCCAACGAGAGTGCGGATGCGACAGCGCTCCAGCAGCGCCTGGGCGGCACCGGCGTCGCGGTCGTCGAATTCGTGACCCTGCCGAAAGAGATTGCAGCGATTCGCATCGACGCGCGCGGCGTGACCGCCACGCGAACCCCGTTGCCGCGCGAACGACTCGATAGCCTCGTGTCTTCCGGCGATCTGCGTGGGCTGTATGACGTCCTCGTGGCGCCGCTGCAACTCGCAGGTGTCCGGCAATTGATCGTTGTCGCCGACCCGCATCTCGAGGGCGTTCCCTTCCCGGCCTTGTATGACGAGCGTGCGAAGCAGTACCTCGTTCAGCGGATGCCGGTGTCAGTAGCCGTTACCGCTATGTCGCTGCAGCGCGAGGAGCTGCGCGCGCCGCGATCCGTCCTCGCGGTCGCGCTGCCGTCCGGAGAGACGGTCAACACGGCCAACCTGGCGGAGCCGGCCGGTGAGCTCCTCGACGTGCGGGCGATGTACCGGCGATCGGCTGCGCTTTCAGGCGATGCCGCGACGTTCGGAGCGTTCCGTGAGGCTGTGACGCATGCAGACGTCGTCCACATCGCCGGACACACGGATCGGGAGCCGGGGGCCGGCGAAGCCGCGCTCATGTTTGCCGGCGAGCGCGTTCCCTCGAAACGGATCGCCTCAGCAGGAGTGCCGCTGTTCGATGGCATGACCGTCGTCCTGGCGGCATGCGAAACCCTGCGTACACCACGGGACAGGCAATCGCGGTCTCTGAGCCTCGGCGCCGGCTTCCTCGCCGCCGGCGCAGCCTCCGTGATCGGCACTCTGACGCCGATCGCTGACCGCGATGCCCGCGATCTCTTCGGCGCGATTCACCGCCAGCTCGCCGCCGGCGTTGCTCCGGACGAGGCGGTTCGCGCAGCCCAGATGGACGCCATCGCGCGTGGCGATGGCGCATGGAAGTCCGTCACGTTGCTGACTCGACGCATTCCGCTCGAACATTGAAGGAGGAGGCCATGGGAACAATCACGATCTACTTCATCGGAAGCTGCACGCACTTTAGCGCTACCGCCCCGCAAAATAATTTCCTGCCTGTTGCGCACCGGGTGGTAATGGTCCATAAGGACGTTCCCATTGACGTCTCATCACTCCTGCCGAACATCTCGGTACATGTTCCGACGATCAGTATCCTTTCCCCGCTGCCCCCACCGCCACCACCATCGCCGCCCATTTCTGCGTGGCCGCTACGATCGAAGGTACCCTCGTTGTCGAGGGTGACTCTCTCCATTGGAAACGCAATCCCAACCCCAAACGCCACACAGCAGCCTTCTTACGATCAAAGCTACCTAAATGGGATCTTCTCGCTGAACCAGGTGGCGATGGTGTCACCGGCCCTTCAGGCCAATGTTGGCGTAGTAACCAATTTTCAGGATCCGGCGATCCTCTATTTCGATGTTCCGTGGGGCGATTTTTCCGCCGTGTCGGTCTCCAATGGAGCGAGCGCGGCCAAACTCACGATTACGACGGAAGGCCCACCAATACTCAGCATAACTCCATGGCAAGATTCCAACTCCTCATTCGCCGAATTCCGACTCGACGACGGCTCGCAAATAATCATCGCGAATCTGGCGAGTGGGTCGCTGGCGTCGCCGGCACCTGGGTTGGAAAACGACGTCGACTTTATCCTGAACTACCTCGTCACGACTTCTCAGCCGCCGCTGCTGCCTCTGCCGCTTGCGTATCCTATAGCTCCAATTGCGGGCTTGCCCCTGCCGGAACCGCCCATCGCTCTTGCGCAGGCGATTTCCGTGACGCCTATCGGGGCGGCCGGCCCCGTTTCCACCTTTAGCCATGACATCGGCCCCGGGTGCTCGAACTCGGCGTTTCCATGATCCGATACCATGGACAGGTCCCTGTGACTCTCCTTGGTGGTCTGCTCTGTCCGTTCATCACAGTTTCGCTCGACGCCGGAAAGAGAAAACACCAGGCTTTTTGACTCCGGCAGGCCACCCTCTCGAAGGAGAGAGCTCAACCGCTTTCAATCACACAGAAGGAGACGACCATGACCAAGACGATCAAACTGAGTAAAGGCATCAAGCTGAGGCACTTTCCTCTGCCGCCACCGGGCTTTGTTGCCAGTGCCGCGGCCGAGCGAGATCTGGCGCGTTACGGATTTCCGCCTCGCCCCAAGAAGCCCGGCCAATTGAAGCGCTGGGAGAGGATATTCGCTAAGCCCTACCGGCACGTGAAACCGGCGTTCTGGCTGCGGGATCGCTCTGCCGGGAGCCAGGCTGCCGTTGGAGGCGAAGGGATAAACGATCCGAATAATTTTGGCGATCTACGCAAATGGCGAGATCACGGTGAGTGGCAAAACCTTCAGAGAAACTGGTCGGGCATGCAGTTGCAGCTCTCGAAATTGCAGCCTTCCACGGACGACGCTATGAAGAGCATTCAAGCGTCGTGGACCATCCCTAACGTGTATTTGCCTGCCAACGCCAAAGACCAGACGAGCTACTGCGCGTCCAGCTGGATCGGTCTCGGCTACTGCTCCTCCTTAATGCAATGCGGTTGCGACTCCGGCGTCACGTTGGCCAAGTCGTATGCAATAGAGATACAGGGGATTGTTCAGCCATGGTGGCAGTGGTATCCCGACCCGGGGTGGACGATTAGTAATCTACCGGTGTCGCCGGGCGACACGCTCTTTTGCGAGATTCAGATTTATAGGAGTCTGCTTGAATTCCTAGACGACTATCGGGTTGATCGGGTCGAGGACCATTGGATTGACTGGGTTGACGGCCTCACGTTCGCGCATGTCGTCATGATCAACCGGTCGAGCGGGCTTTTTGTCAGCTTCGGCGCGATTGCCAAGGGCTCATCTCTTTGCGGCGACTTTGCCGAATGGATCGTCGAAGTGCCCAACCCACCATATCTCCCGAGTTACGGTCAGGTGCTGTTCGACCAATGCGAGGCCGGGACCACGAAAGGGCAGATCCTTACTCCGAACGAGGGGTACGGCATCAACATGGTATCCCCTGACGCTATGATCTCCATCGCCGAGGTCGAGTCACCCCATGTTGTCCGGGTCGCATACAACCCGCCCGATCCTCCGACGGAAATACCGGCGGTGCCCTCGAGTTAGTGTTCGCGCGGGGAAAGAGTACCGCCTGCAAGCTCAACGTCACGGAGCACGGCAACAGGCCGCGTACACGGGAATCCCGTCAAACCGGATCTGGTGGAGCCGAACGGGATCGAACCGTCGACCTCCTGAATGCCATTCAGGCGCTCTCCCAATTGAGCTACGGCCCCACGTTCTCGGGAAGGTACGGAAACTAACGCGGGGGGCGCGTCAAAATTTCCGTGGCGGCGGATTCTAGCAGAGAGGGAACCGGAGCGGCGTATCGGGGCTCCGGCCTCGGATCGCAGAGACGGGCCTTCGATCGTCCATCTCCAACTTCCGACCCCGACTCCCACACCCCACTACCGCATGAGACATCCAGATCCCTTGAACCGCATCAGGCGCCCTTTGTCATCGCAACTACCGGCTCTCTTCGGGGGCGAAGTGTCTCGCTTACCGGCACGTGGACCACGCGGATCGCGACCTGGCGGTCCGTCAATCTTGAATCTTGAACGCTGCGTGTGCATACGGTCAATGTGATTTCCTCCATCCAGCGGGGGTTCGGCCCAGCACAGCTGGGCCCTACGGGCGAGCGTCATCGCAAGCGCCCCTGGGGTAACGACACAGATCGCGATTCGTAGGGCCCAGCCGCGCTGGGCCGGACCCCCGTGGGTTGGGGGCGCTCTCTCCGCATTCCAAGTCACGCCGACATATCCAGGAGCCGTGTCATCCCTGACATCCCCGTTCGCGTTTCGTAGCCGTCGCCGAAGAGCGCGTCGTGGGCGCGATCGATGGCGCTGTGGGCCCACGAGAAAAAGGAACAGATGAATTGCGCTCCGGCATGGTCGGTGCGGATGTGGCGGGCCACGGTCCTGAAGCCGGCTTCCATCCGTACCACGTTCCGCTGCAGGATACGCAGGATGTGATCGCGCACGACGGGATCGGCTTCCGCCTCCAGAATCTGCAGGTCGAGCTCGATGAGGTAGAGGAGCGCGTAGAACGTGTGCAGCAGGACCGTCATGGGACGGGCCGCACCGAGGCGGATGGGACTGGGGAATCGCTCCGCCGGATCGTTCGTCACCAGCCGCCACGCCGGCCCGAGCGACACGCCGAGGGCCCGCAGTTTCTGGTGGGCCAACTCGCGTACGAGCCCGTGGGCGCAGCCGATGGCGCTGTCGACGGTGACGTACAGCGCGCCGAAGCGCCGTTCGTCCGAATAGCTGCGCGAACCTCCGGCCATGCCGCGCATGCCGGCCGGGATCTGCTGGCCGGCGCAGGGATACACGGAGTCGAAGAGGGTCAGGAACTGCGCGTAGGCCGCGGGCCAGCGCAGGAGAAGGCCGATCGCTTTCAGGAGATTGGGATGGTCAGGCGGCGCGGGCGCAAAGCGCTGCGGCACAGACTCCCACGGCTCGAGGGGGCGGATGGCGATGCCGGTGCCGACCAGTATCGGCCGGCCGTCGGACGATGGCCGCACGTACGGCCATGGCCGTAGCGGCGAACCGCTCGCCGTGGCCACCGCCAGAGTGACCCGCGTATCGTACTGATCGTGCTGCGGTTCGGCCATCCGTTGCCAGTCGATGGTGTCAAGGCGAATGGGGGGCTTGGCTGCACTTCGCGATAGGCGAAGGTCCGCCGATCGCGATGCGGACACCGGCGTTGCTCGCCGCAGCCGGTTCTGCTGGCCAGACCCAACGAATCTCAGTTCCGGGGCCATGTCGTCCTCCCTCCTTGCTGCCGGCGTTCCTCGCCGGCACCGCTAAGGGAGAGGTGAGAAACGCGGCGGTGTTTTTCCCGTTCCAGCCGGAATTTCACCGACCCCCACGCCCCACCTTGCTTCGTGGGAACATCCCTTGTGTGGACGACTTCCCTTGAACCGCATCAGGGCTCACGTCGAAAACGCGCATGCTCGAAGAGCTGCGCACCGGCTGGCGCTATGTGGCCGGCTTCGCGCCCGTGCGCTCGCTGCTGCTGATCGTCGCGCTGGTTGGGGTGATGGGGATGCCGTACGCCACGCTGATGCCGGTCATCGCTTCGAAGGTGTTGCACGGCGGACCGCACACGCTCGGCATCCTGATGACCGCCTCCGGCATCGGCGCGCTCGCGGGGACGCTCTATCTGGCGTCGCGCCACACCGTAGCCGGCCTCGGCAAGGTCATCGTCGCGGCGTCGGGTGGCCTGAGCCTCGGCCTGATCGCGTTCTCCTTTTCGCGCTCGCTCTGGCTCTGCGCGTTGCTCCTGCCGATCGTCGGTGCCGGGATGACGATCTTCTACGGCGCGCTGGCCTGCCTGGCCGGATGCGGATGGTTCGCGCTGCGCCGGCCGAAGCTGGCGGAACTGATCAGGCCGATCTACCTCGAGCGCGGCATCATCGTCGACCTCATGGCGGAAGAGCCGCACTGAACGGCGTTCATCCGCTTTTTCGCGAGGTGCCAAGGGCGCTGCACGAGCGGCTAAAGGCACAGCGCCGGCTGCTAAGAGCACCGCACGAGCTGCTAAAAGCAGAGCGCGGGCTGCTAAAAGCAGAGAGCGGGCTGCCAAAAGCAGAGAGCGAGCTGCTATAGCCAGAGCGCGGGCTGCTAAAGCCAGAGAGCGAGCTGCTATAGCCAGAGCGCGGGCTGCTAAAGCCAGAGCGCGGGCTGCTATAGCCAGAGCGCGGGCTGCTAAAGCCAGAGCGCGAGTTGCTAAAGCCAGAGCGCGAGTTGCTAAAGCCAGAGCGCGGGCTGCTAAAGCCAGAGCGCGAGTTGCTAAAGCCAGAGCGCGGGCTGCTAAAGCCAGAGCGCGAGTTGCTAAAGCCAGAGCGCGAGCTGCTAAAGCCAGAGCGCGAGGGTCAAAAGGCAGAGCGGGTCGTCCAAAAGCAGAGCGCGGGTCGTTCCAATAGCAGCGCGCGTCGTTCCAATATCAGCGCGGGGCGTTCCAGAAGCAGCGCGGGGCGTTCCAGAAGCAGCGCGCGAGGTGCTAAACGCAGCGCGAGAGATTCAAAACGCACAGGCTGAGGTTCGTCCTTACGGCTGCGTTTCCTGGTAACGCAACGTCGAGCGGGCTATCGATCGTTATTGGGCCTCTGTCTGTACGCGCATCGAGTCACTTCGGCAGCGTGACGACGAACGTTGCGCCCTTCCCCGGTGCGCTCTCGACTTCGATGTTCCCTCGGTGCTGCAGGACGAGGTGCTTCGTGATCGCGAGCCCGAGGCCGCTGCCGCCGATCTCCTGTGACCGGCTCTTGTCGATGCGATAGAAGCGGCGGAAGATCCGGTCCCGCTCCTCGGGGGCGATGCCTTCGCCGTGATCGGTGATCCGCACGATGCCTCGGTCGGCGGTTCCGGAGACCTGGATGTCGATCGATGTCCCCTCTCCACCGTACTTGATGGCATTGTCGAGAAGGTTTGCGATGGCCTGCTGGATGCGCATGGCATCGCCGTGAATGCGGGCGCCGTCGCCGGTGACTACGAAGTGAAGCTGCTTCTGCGCGGCGCGGTCACGGAAGTCTTCGCAGAGGTCTTCCACCAGGCGGCGCAGCTCGATCTCCGTCTGCTCCAGACTGAGATCGCCGGCTTCGATATTGCTGAGCTCCGAGAGATCCTGGGCCAGACGCTCCAACCGGGCAAGCTGGCGCGACATGATGCGGCGTAGCTGCCCATCCTGCTCGCCGGTCAGCAGAGCGCGGTCGAATTCGAACGTCTCGACGGCCGATTTGAGCGACGTCAGCGGCGTGCGGACCTCGTGGGAGAAGTCGGCGATGAACTCGCGGCGCAGCTCCTCGAGCCGCTCGACATGCGTGACGTCGATGAAGAGAGCGACGGCGGCGAGGTCGTGCGATGGCAGCGGAAAGGCGCGCATCTCGATCTTCCGCTCCTCGATGCCGCTGCGGATGGAGAAACGGGTGGCGGAGTCGGCGCGGTCGGTGGCGTGGCCGAGCGCTTCGTCGAAGCCGGAGAGGATGGCCTCGTTGCGCAAAACGGCTGCGAGCGGCTGGCCGGCAAAACCGGACTGCAGGTTGAACATCGCGGCGAAACGCCGGTTCGCGAGCACGACACGCCGCTGCCGGTCGATGGTCAGTACACCCTCTCCCATACCGTTCATGATCTGCAGCAACAAGGCGTTCTGGAACTCCGCCGCGGACAGACGCCGGGCCAGCTCGGTGCGCGACTTGTAAAAGCGCGATGCGATCTCATCGACGGCGCCGAAGGAATCGACGTCCAGCGACGCGAAGGCCTCGCCATCCGGACGGCCGAGGCGGTCGGAAAGCCGGCGGATGTCCGCGTGCGTGCGCGACCAGAGGACCGCGAAGATGGCCGCGGCGGCGAGGGCGATGATGGCTGTGAGGGTTATGGGGAGCATGGGTGTTCCTGTCATCCTGAGGCTACCGCGGAGGCTCGGCGTTGCCCGCAACCAGGACGTGTGTTCCATGAACCGGGGGGGCCCCCTCCCAAAGCGGTGGCTGGGCGCCACCGCACTCCAAAGCGCGCCTCCGGCGCGCGAAAACCTG
>JBBRNB010000137.1:0-13889 GCA_038230535.1 Thermoanaerobaculia bacterium | reverse complement strand
GACACCTCGCGCGCTGTGTTTGACACCTCGCGCGCTGTGTTTGACATCTCGCGCGCTGTGTTTGACACCTCGCGCGCTGTATTTGACACCTCGCGCGCTGTGTTTGACACCTCGCGCGCTGTGTTTGACATCTCGCGCGCTGCTTTTTGAATCTCGCGCGATTGCTCCTGACACCTCGCGCGCTGCGTTTGACACCTCGCGCGCTGCGTTTGACACCTCGCGCGCTGTGTTTGACACCTCGCGCGCTGTGTTTGACACCTCGCGCGCTGTGTTTGACATCTCGCGCGCTGTGTTTAGCATCCCGTGCGCTGCTCTTGGTAACTCACGCGATGCGTTTGGCAGCTCGCGCGGTGCTCTTGGTACCGCGCGCGATGATGTCGCCCACGACCTCATGGTCCATTCTTCAGCGGGTTCCCCTGTTCGCTGACATGCCCTGATGGGTGAAAACAACGCAGGTAGGACGCGGCGGCGGGACGCCAGCGTCCCGGTGGTTCACGCGCTGATCACCATCACGGTGAGGTCGTCGTATTGCGCGGTACCGTTCGCGTGCTGGCTGGCGGCATCGACGATCGCGGCAGCGACGGTGTGCGGCGATTTCGATGACGGAAGGGATCGCAGGATGCCGTCGGTGCCGAAGTCGTGGCCGGCGGCGGAGGGAGATTCGATGACGCCATCGCTGTAGAGGACGAGGAGATCGCTGGGGGCGAGCGTTATGGTCGTCGAGCGCCACCGCCCATTGGGGACGATGCCGACGACCGGGCCGGTGGCGACGATCTCTTCGATATGGCCGTTCGCGCGGACGATCATCGGTGGGCAGTGGCCGGCGTTGACGAGGGTCAGGCTGCCGTCGTTGGTGAGCCAGCCGATGACGGCGGTGGCGAAGCGGTTCGATGGAAGTAGCGGTTTGAGAAAATCGTCGAGTCGGTGCATGGTCGTGGCGGGATCGCAGCCTGCTCTTGCGCACGAGGTGATGCGATGCTCGAGCTCTTCCTGAATCATGGCCATGACGATGGCGGCCGGCAGGCCCTTCCCTGCTACGTCGCCGAGGGCGAACCAGAGACGGTCGGGGGTGCGGTGGGTGAACCAGAAGTCGCCGGTGAAGGTTTTCGCCGGGCGGGAGATCGCGTGAACTTGTTTTTGTTGGCAGGGTCTCAGGGTCTCGCGGCTACGAGGTCTCGCGGCAAATGCGGGTTCCATCATTGCAAGGGTCATTTTGTCCTCACGGTTCTTTGTGGTGCTGCGCCCGGGCAATTCCCCCTCACTTCCCGCCTGTAGTTGGGGGGTCCTTCGACCGTCCTCCGCCGCGCCCCCACACCACCGCCCACGCGGCTGCTGCGGCTCAGGATGACAGGTGTGTCAACGCGCGATTCCTGCGCAAGCTCTTAGGATGACAGGTCATAAGCACCCTTTCATCCGCAGATGACGCAGATGTTCGCAGATGGGTCTCGGGTTTTATCTGCGTCCATCTGCGTCATCTGCGGATTGGATCTCCTCGACCGTCCCGATGATCTACACCTGTACCAGCAGCCCTCGAGCGGGAGCACCCGTCGCCTTCGCGATCGCTTCGGCGTAGATGCCCACCTGACGCTTGTACATGTCGAGGTGTCCGGCCAGCTCGGCGTCCGTTTTGAAGTCGACTACCGTCCAGTGGGTGGCTTCTTCGAAGGCGAGGTCGACGTTGCCTTCGATCAGCTCGCCGCCGTCGACGAGTGTGATGGGTACTTCTCGCCGCAGGGTTTGGGACTTCGCGGCGCGGCGCATCAGGGAGTGAGCCAGCAGTTTCGACACCACCGTCGTCACGCTCGCTACTTCTGCAGGAGGAGCACCGAAGATTCGCGATTGCAGTTCGGCGACGCGGCGTACTTCGCCGGGTGCGGCATCGAGGTCGATGCTGGCGAGGACTGCGTGGAGAAGCTCGCCGAAGCGGGTGCCGTGGCCCTCGATGCCTTCGCGGTCGACGGCGATCACTTCCACGTCGGGGACAGGGGAGGCATCGCGTTGCGAGCGTTCGATCGCGGTGCGCACGATAATCGACGGCGTTGCGGCGGTGCGAACGACTGAGGCGAGATCGTCGCGCCAGCTCTCGTAGTTCCGCGTGTCCTCTTCGATCAGGCCCGGCGGAGCGTCACGGCCGAGGAGCTCCTGTTGCGGGATGCCGAGGGTGATGGGGACATCGAGGCGGAGACCGCGGGTGTCCCACCACGTCACTTCGTATCCGTCGAATCGGTAGGTGCCGGGCTTGACTGTCTGATCGGCGCGGGAGATGAAATCGTAGGGACGCGTGGTCGCATCTTTGCCGAACTGCGGGTAGGCGGCGCGCACGGTGGGCTTCTGCGACGGGTCGGGATAGACGGCGGGATTCAACACCGAGAGCCACTTGCCGTCGAGGCGCTGGTCGGCGATGGCGGGGATGACGAGCAGGTCCCTGGCCCGTGTCGCCGCGACATAGGTCAGCCTCACGGCTTCGGCGCGGTCGCGTTCGAGCTCGTCGGACTGATGGTCGATGACGTCGAGAGGCGTCATGCCGCAGATCTCCATCGCCGCGAGGCTGCGCTCGCCGTCGACGTAGCGCGAGGCTTTGCCGCGGATCTGGTTGCAGGTCACGTCGGCGAGGATGACGATCGGGAACTCCAGCCCCTTGGCTTTGTGGACGGTCATGAGGCGTACGCCTTCACTCCCTTCCTCCAGTACCGGCGCTTCCGAGGCGCGGCTGTACTCGGCCTCTTCGATGAGCTGCTCGATGAAGCCGCGGAAGGAGAGCGCGCCCGATTCGTCATAGACGCGGGCCTGCTCCATGAGCTGCATCACGTTCGCCAGAACCTGTTTCCCCGAGGGGCGTAGAACGAAGCCGGCGTGACAGCGCGTCTCCGAGAAGAGCCGCCTCAGAGTCTCCGCGACAGGGCGGTAGTTGCGCGCGCCGTGCAGTGAGGCGATGAAGCGGAGCGCATCGCCGATCGGCGACAGGTGCGGAGGGAGATCCGAGGGGATCGCGAACGGTTTCAGCCGCTGATGCAGATGGCGGTACTCGAACAGCTCCTCGTCGGTGATGCCGAACAAGGCTCCTCGCAGCGTCGCATAGACCGACAGCTCATCCTCGGGCCACTCCACCGCGGCGAGGGCGGTCCGCATCGTCTCGATCTCTTCGCGGCCGTGAAACGATTTGCCGCCGACGAGGAGCTGCGCGATGCCGCGCGCTTCCAGGCTGTGGACGTAACTGCGCGTGACGTCGAGCCGTTTCCCGTCGAATGCCGCCGTCTCGAAGCGGCGGAAGAGGATGCAGATATCGCGCGGCTCGATGTCGCGCGGATGCGCCGGATCCTCGCGCGCGGTCACCTTCCAGTTGCTCTTGGTGAGGAGCCATTCGACGTACGCCGCCACGGCGTCGGGCAACGACTCCTGGACGGCGTCGTCGGTGATGCCGCGTTCGCCATAAGGCTTTGGTACCGGCAGCGCGACGACCGCGGGCTGATCGGGCAGTGCGTCGCGATAGAGCTTCAGCGGTACGTACCGGGCTTGCTGCGCGTGCGGATTGGCGTCCATCTCCGTTGCGAACGCGGCATTGGCGAAGCTCTGAATGTCGGGCACTGAGCGGAAGCTCGTCGAGAGGTCGAGGGTCAACGCGCCCGAGCGTTTGAGCTTTTGCTTCACGTCTTCGTACATGCCGAGGTCGGCGCGGCGGAAGCGGTAGATGGACTGCTTGGGATCGCCGACCAGGAAGAGTTTCCCAGGCTTCGGTTGCACGGCGCGCCAGTCGGACACGCGCGCGTCATCGCTCGCAAGGAGCATGAGGATCTCGACCTGGATGGGATCGGTGTCTTGAAACTCGTCGACGAAGATGTGGCTGATGCGTTCCTGGAAGTGCGCGCGCACGGCTGCATTCCTCCACAGAAGATCGCGCACGTGGATCAGAAGATCGACGAAGTCGAGCACGCCGAGGCGGCGCTTCTGCTCTTCGTAGTCAGCGATGGCGCCCTGAAGCTCGTCGTGAAGGAGCGCGGCGATGCCGGCATTCGCGTTCGTTTCGTAGGTGCGAAGGCGGGCCAGGAGAGACTCGTACTGCTGGCGGACGTCGGAGCGCTTGGTGTTGGGACCGAAGCGGCCCTTGGCCGCGCCGCGGGCACTGATGAACGGACGGCGCAGAAGGTGGATGAGCTGCGCTTCGATCAGATCGTCGTCGATGGGGCCGAGCTCTTCGAGGCGGTGGAGCTCATCGGAGAGACGCAACGCCGATTCGGTGTCCTTGAAGAGGTTCTCGTTGGGGCGGTTGTCGCAATCGCGAAGGAGATCAGCGAAGGTGTGGAGCGCGGTAACGATCTCGCTGTTCTCGCGTGCTCTGTCGAATGGGTCGCGGCGCCACGCTGCGGTGAAGTCGCGCCAGTCCGCGAGCGCATGCACCGCGCGGCGCAGCGATTCCACGGGATCGACATCCCTCCCCCGCGGGATTCTTCTCAGTATCCGCCTCAACCCCTCGGGTAGCTCATTCAGCTTGCGTTGAATCCAGAAGTCGACGCTCAGCCGGAGCAACCGGCCGGCCTCGGACTCGGAGAGGACGCGGAAGGCCGGGTCGACGCCGGCTTCGACCGGCCGCTCGCGGAGGAGATCGGCGCAGAAGGTGTGAATCGTGCTGACACGCGCTTCTTCGAGCTCGAGCAGGGCACTGTCGATGCGCGGGAGTGATTCGCCCGACGCCGCCGTGCGGGCTTTTTCGAGCTCGGAACGGAGACGGAGCTTCAGCTCGCCCGCTGCCTTTTCCGTGAAGGTCAGCGCGGCAATGCCCTGTACGCGCGCGGCGCCGCGGACGATGACCTCGATGATGCGTCCGATGAGAGCAGTCGTTTTGCCGGTACCAGCGGCGGCTTCGACGAGCACGTTGCGGTCGAGGACCGTGCGAATCTGTTCGCGTTCGGCGCGATCGGGGAGGGCGTTCATTTCTCGTCCCTCAGCTGGTTCAACCGCGCGTTCCTGGCGGGGAGTTTCCGTTGCGCGCGCTCGGGCTCGTAAGGGCCGCAGACGGAGATGAAGTCGCAATAGTCGCAGGCGTTCCACCAGCGGCCGCGGCTCTTGAGGCGCGGCGCGGGAGGCAGGAACCCGGTGGTCACCGCGGCGTCGATGTCGGAGAGGACCTCCTGAATGATCCCGCGATTGCGCTCGCCGATGTCGACGTCGCGCTTGGCGAAATCGCCCTTCGACGTGGAGAAGAAGAGACGCGATATCGAGACCGAGCCGCCGAGCGTCTTCTCCACCGCCAGCGCATAGAGCAGTGGCTGGAGCGTCTCGCCGCCGCCGATGACGAGGTTCTCCTTTGTCCGATTCGAGCCGGTCTTGTAGTCGGTGACGCGGTAGTCGCCAAATACCGCGCGGCGCTCGATGAGGTCGACCGATCCGCGCAGGAGCCAATCACCGGGAAGGCGGACCGGCTCGCGGACGCTGTCCGGATCGTAGTCGGGACGCTGCGGCAAGCCGAAGGCGTATTCGCAGCGCTCGGCGATCCAGCGTTCCGGCTCCGAGGCGATGTCGCGGAGCCAGAGACGGAGGTCGTTGCGGATCATGGCCACTTCGTCGCGGAATACGCGCGGGATGGCGGGGGCGAGGTCTTCGTTCCACTGCTCCGCAACCTCGTCGATGATGCGGTGCAGAACCTTCTCGGCGTCGGCGATCCGGTCCGGCGTCAACGGCAGCATCCCCTCGGATTTCAGGTTGCGCAACGTCAGCGCGTGCATGGTGTGGATCATCAGTCCGCGGGTCAGCGCATCGAGGCGTACCGGCGGCAGCGGCTCTTCGCGCGGCTCGAGGCGGAGAATCGCGCTGAGAAAGAATTGATGAGGGCAGGCTGCGTAACGTTGCAGGGCTGAAGGGGAGTAGGGGCGCACTTTGAGCGAATGGGCGTCGAGGGCGGCGCTGATACCGTCCGTCTTCCGCGTGATTCCGTCGTAGTGATTCCAGGACTGGTTCTCCCAACGCGAGTAGCGCGCGCGCAGCGACCTGGCGAGGTAGGCGTTGAGGTTGAGGAGATACCGCGCGCGCCCTGCCTGCTCCTTCGGATCGCGGATCTTGACGCGCGGACTGAGAATGGCCAGGTCGTGCTCGATGTCGTCGATCGCGGCGAGTGCATCCTCGGGGGCAGGCCAGGCCAGACGAGCGCCGACGGCGCGGTTCGCCGTCCGCTCCAGCTCTTCATGATCGGGGATTCGTCCGGTGACAGCGCGGATCACGTCGAGCGCGTAGAACGAAGCGACGCGCGATCGTCCCTGCGCGGCATCGATGCGTGGATACGATACGTACAGATTCTCCTCGGCGGCACTGACGGCGAAGTGGAGCAGCAGACGTTCCTCGTTTGCGCGCCCGGCGAGGACCACCAGGTCGGGCGATATCGCCCGGCGAGACTCGTCGAGCAGGAGGGGATCCTCGCGGACCTTCTGCGGAAAGCCGCGCTCGACCAGTCCGGGGACAAACACCACCTTGAATGAGCGGCCTGCTGCCTGATCGATCGGCGCGACGAACACACTTCCGAAACGCCGCTTTGGTGGACGCTTCTCCAGGGAGCTGAGGCGATCGGCGAGCGTGATGCGGACTTCGTCGATGCGCACTGGCTCGATCTCGGACATCGGTTCGAGCTCGCCGAGCACTTCGAGGACGCGGTCGGGACGGCGCAACGCGGCGCCTGCGAGCTGCCGCAGCGCCAGAATCCATTCCTTCCACGACTTGCATTGCTTCAGCGCATCGAGCAGCTCCACGGTGGGAAGCGCGAACTCGCGGAGATGACCGAGGCGTGTGAGCTGCCGCTTGATGACGATGATGCGCGATGACTCGGGCTCCTCGCTCGTCAACTCCCGCAACCTTCGGCGCAGCTCCTCTTCCAGACCGGCGAGACGGCGGTGCCATCGATCCTTCCCTCCGATCACCGCGGTCTCGACGAGCAGCTCTTCCCATCGATATGGCTCGCGGAGGTTCCCGTCGTAGGTCGCGCTCTCGTCGCTCACTTCCGGTGCCGAGGGAATCGGCGGCTCGTCGATGAGTTGCAGTTCGTCGAGAAGGCTCTGATCTTCCGGCGGCCGCCAGGTATCGGTGGATGTCTCCCGCGGTACCTGTCCCAGCGACAGATACTCTCCGAACCGCTTCGCGCTCAGTCCCTCTGCCGCGCAGGCGAGCAGCGCCAGAAGCGCGCGTCCCGAGGGATCGGGGCTGTGGCTTCCGCGCGCGAAGTACGCCGGGATGCTGGCCCGCTCGAAGGCCGCTTCGAAGTGCGCCTGATACTTGGCCGGCTCGCGGAGAAACACCGCGATCTCGTCGAGGACGGTTCCGCCGCGCGCGTGCTTCACGATGGCGCGGGCGATCTCGATCGCCTCCCGCCCTTCACCCGGCGCGGAGAAGAAGACCACGGAGTCATCGAATTCGGCGCGATGCAGAGACTCGAGCGAGAAGAGGTTCGCCCGGAGGCGCTCCAGGCTCGTCCTCGGAGCATTTTGTTTTGGACGGAGAATCTGTGCGCCCTTGAAGAGCTTCAGCGTCTCTTCGTCAGCAGCGTGGATCGTGGCGAAGACGTCGGTCGAGATGGCGGCGAGTACGCGCAGTAGCTCGCGATGGACCTTCGACTCGGCGCGGACGTCGAGGAGCAGCAGGGGAGCCCTGGCGATCGCCGGCGGGTCTTTCTGCAGGATGCTCGTGGCAAGCTCGTACAGCACGGAAGCATCGCTGATGTGATTCTGATCGAGCTCGTCGTTGTACGCCGCCAGGAGCTTGCGCAGATCGCCGTCGATCTGGTTGCCGGCCACCGAGGCCAGCCGCAGTTCCTCCAGCGTCGATGCGAGGGAAGGGGCGAATCCCGGGAATGGGATGACGGGCTCGAAGTACTGCAACTGGCCTTTGGATGCCAGCGCGTGGCTCACATGCGCCGCCGTCGCCTGCGCCGCCAGCGGCGTAATCGGCGTGAGATCGCGCTTTGCCAACACGCCCGCGGCGATGCGAAACGCGAGCTGCCTCAGCGAAAAGCGATGAAAGCCGAAGGTGGCCTGGCGCTTCATCGCGATCGAGCGCACCAGATCGTCGGCCGCTCCCCGATTCGCCGACACCACCAGCACCTCGGCCGCGGAAGCACGGTTCAGGAGAAAGTCACGGGCGGCGTCCAGTCGTTGCGCGGCAGAGGAGGCGACGAAGACGCGAGCCATGTTGAGAGGGGGGATTTTATCCTTTCTGTCATCGCGAGAGCGTGTGAGTGAAATGGCGCGTCTCACATACCTGTCATCCTGAGCCGCCGCAGCCGCGTGGGCGGTGGAGTGGGGGCGCGGCGGAGGACGGTCGAAGGACCCCCATACTACAGGCGGGGTGGGAGGGGGGGCGCCGCAACCGCCCTACCCGCAACAAGGGAGGGGGTCCTTCGGCGTCCTCCGCCGCTCCACCACCCAACCACCCACGCGGCTACGGCAGCCTCAGAGGGTGTGCAGAAATCCAACCGGAGCGGTGATTCTCAAGGAACGGGCGGTTGCGAGTATGTCGTACTCCACCCCCCCTCCCAAAGCGGTGGCTGGCGCCACCGCACTCCAAAGCGCTTCGCGCGAAATGATGTGGACAATCCTCGCCACTCTGAACAGTTTTCGCGCGCCGGAGGCGCGCTTTGGAGTGCGGTGGCGCTAGCCACCGCTTTGGGAGGGGGGCCCCCCCGGTTCATGGAACACACGTCCTGGTTGCGGCCAACCATGGCCTGTACGGCCGTTGGCCGCCGGGGCGGCGGCCCTACACTGTCGCGCCAGCAGCCTCAGGATGACAGGTATGTGGGAACGCGCGATTACCACACACACTCTTCAGGATGACGGGAAACAAGTCACGCGCGATAACCTCACGACCTCTCATGATGACGTGGTGATGCTCTACGCAAACCCCTTCGGGCGCTCGTCCAAACCTGCGGCGAGGTCGATCATGGCGGCGGTGAAGATCGGGTAGCCGAGCCTCAGCCGTAGCGGTTTTTTCTGGTCGGTCTTGACGGTGACGACGCTGTCGTCCACATCGACCACCACGTCGAAGACTTTCGGCAGCAGGACCTCGACGCGTTTCTTGTCATCGACGATGAGGAGGCGGTTCGTGATGACGAGCGTTCCTGCGTCGAGCGGCGCGAGATGGATGCAGTACTCCTGAAAGCCGAGTTGGATGGGGCTTTGTGCACGGGGCAACGTGGCGCTGGTGACGCCGCGGAGATCGCGGAACTGGGCGGCTGCGAGAGCCTCTGCGCGCAAGTCGTCATCTGTGTAGCCAAGCGACATGCTGAGGACGTTGAGCTCCTGTTCCTGGACTGTTCCGAGACGATCGTCGGCGAGGAAATGCCAGCAGACGGTGGCGTAGAGATCGTGCCGCAGACCGGTGATGTCTTCCGGCGTCAGGCCGGCCGCTTCTCCGGCATCGCGAAGGAGAGCGGCGATCGTCTTCGACTCGACGACACCGCGCCTGGCCAGCTCGTCGAAGCCAATCTCGAGAATCGTCCGCCGCGCGGATGGACTCCAGATCTCGTAAGGAACCACGAGCGTCTCGTGTTCGAGCCTGAGCGCGTCGAGGGCTGCTCTGCCGCGGTCGGTGTGAAGATGGTTCAGCGCCTTGGTGTACCAGGTGAGCAGCTCGACGTTACGGGCCTCGAGAGCTTCGCGCTCCGCCCGCTCGTGCTCTTCCTGCTCGCGGAGTTGCCTGCGCCGCTGCGCCGTCATCACGGTCGGAATGGCGATGCAGATCAGACCGATCAGCACCTCGAGCCATCCCTGCGGCCCTTTGCGCGTCACGACGCCGATGCCGAGGAGGTTGAATAGAACGCCGAGAACGATGAGGGCGAGCAACCCGTAACCGCGGGGAGTACCGTCTGGCATGAGCGAGGAGACGAACGCCGTCTGCGAGATTCTGCGCGCATGCGGAAGGACCGGCTGATCGACCGGGATGGTGTCGCCGAAGAAGAAGCCGTCCTCGCGACGGTGGAGGAACTCTCCATTCGCACCGGTGCTCAGGGCGGGATCGTTGTCGATGGCCTCGAGCACTCGTCGGGTCGAGACGCCGAAACGGATCGGCCCGAGGGGGAGCTTCTTCTGCACGTAGTACGTCATGGATGCCTGACTCTACGGTTTGCGTACTTCGTGCCTGAGGCTTCAAGAGGGCACAGACAAGAGTGTCTGTGCCGCCCTCGAGGCACGAGTACCTCACACGTCTCACTTCAACGTATACAGATATGCCGCCATATCCCGCGCCTCGTCCGGCTTCACGCCGAGGATTGGCATCACGTTCTGCGGGTTGTTTGCCTGCGGGTTCTGAATGTACTGCGACATGTTCTTCGGAGTGTTGGGGATGGTCTGGGCGATGAACTGCCGGACCGCCACGTGATCGAGCGAAGGGCCGATCATTCCCTTGGGACCATCGATGCCGGGGATGATGTGACAGGTCGTGCAACCGTACGTCCCGATGAGTTGCTTGCCGTGATTGGCATCGCCGGCTTCGGGCGCGGGCGCTTTCTCCTGCGGCTTGCAGGCAGTAACGCAGATGATGAGAAGGGCGAGGGCCACGAGTGTCAGAGATCGATTCAATGTCATTCCTTTCGCGAAGAGAGCTGCCTGGGACAGCGGTTCCGGAAGCATCGCACAGGTTAGACTCTCGCCCGCATGAGCGCGATCTACGCCCTGGCGGCCTTCGCCATGACGCTGGCAGGCGGTGCGTTCGCCTTCCGTTACCAGCGCTATCTCCTCTACATCATGGCCTTCTCCTCTGGGCTGCTCATCGGAGTGGCGTTTCTCGATCTCATCCCGGAGGTCTCGGCGCTGGCGCTGCAGAACACCATCGACATTCGATCGTTGATGCTGACACTCATCTGCGGCTTTCTGGCGATTTTCCTCCTCGAGAAGCTGACCATCATTCACGGTGAGAAGCAGCACGACGCACCGGGACACACGCACAACGTCGGCCTGGTCGGCGCGATCGGGCTGTCGTTTCACAGCTTTCTCGACGGGCTGGCCATCGGTGTCGGCTTCAAGGCGGGGGCGCAGGTCGGGCTGGTGGTGCTGCTCGCGGTCGTGGCCCACGATTTCGCCGACGGACTGAATACCGTGACGTTCATGCTGGCCACGCGCAACAGCCGCTGGCGTACTTTCGCGCTTCTGGGGATCGATGCAGTCGCTCCCGTTCTGGGCGCGCTCTGCTCCGGGATGTTGAACATCGGGCCGCGCCTCCTGGCCCACCAGCTCTCGTTTTTCGCCGGGTTTCTCCTCTACCTCGGCGCGAGCGATCTTCTGCCGCAGGTACACGCCCGGACGCGCGGCGCGCTCATCTTCGCGACGATCGCGGGAGTCGTGGTCGCGGGGCTGCTGGTGTACGTCCTACAATCTCCCGCATGAAACGACTGCTCGCGCTCCTGCTCCTGCTCGTCGCCGCATCTGCTTTCGCCCGCAACATCACCGAGAAAGACCTCTTCCGGTTCAACTGGATCGGCGATCCGCAACTTTCGCCCGACGGGTCACAGGTGGCCTTTGTCCGGGTCACGGTCGACGAGAAGAAGGACACGTACAACACCGCCATCTGGTCGGTGGCCACGCGTGCCGGCGCGGAGCCGCGCCGGATCACGAACGGGCCGCGCGACGCCACGCCGCGATGGTCGCGTGACGGAAAGCTGCTCGCGTTCAATCGCTCGATTGACAAGGACGGCAAGCCGCAGCCGTCGCAGATCTGGATCATGCGATTCGATGGCGGCGAGCCGCACGTGCTGACGTCGATGCCGAAGTCGATTGATTCGATCGCCTGGTCGCCGGCGTCGAACACGATTGCCTTCACGGCTACGACGAAGGATGACGATGTTGCAGACAAGAAGGACGAAAAGGCCGAGAAGAAGAAGGACGATGAGCACGAGAGCGACGTGCGGGTCATCAATCAGGCCGTCTACCGCTCCAACGGCGCCGGCTACCGCGACGCCACGCGCGCCACGCACATCTGGACGATCGACGTTCCAGACTCCCTCGGCAGCGACGATACGGCCAAGCCGAAGCAGCTCACGACCGGCGAATTCGACGAGCGCGACGTGAGCTGGAGCCCGGACGGTTCGCGGATCTACTTCACCTCGAACCGCGTCCTGGAGTCGTACTACGACCGTCGCGACAACGACCTTTACGCCATCCCCGCGGCCGGCGGAGCGATGACGAAGATTGCCGGCATCGAAGGACCGGTCAGCGCCTACGCCGTCAGTCCCGACGGGAAGTGGGTGGCCTTTGGCGGCGAGATCAACAACCCGGTTCACTCGTACGACCAGCCGGACCTCTGGCTGGCGTCGACAACGCCCGGCACGCCGGCGCGCAATCTCACGGCAGCGTACGACTACGACGTCATGTCCGGTGTGGGCGGCGATCAGCGCGCGCCGAGGGGAGGTGGTGGCGGGGGACGGCCGGTGTGGAGCGACGACGGAAAGACGATCGAAGTCGTCGCGGCGGAGGAAGGCCGCGCGAACCTGAAGCGCATCGATGCGGCGACCGGGAAGGTCGAGCCGTGGACCAGCGGCAATCACGACATCCAGAGCTACTCCATCCGCGGAGGCAAAACGGTGGCGCTCGTCTCGACACCGGCGATCATCGGCGACCTCTACCTCGTCGCCGGCGACGGCGCGATGACGCGGCTGACGAACGTCAACCAGAAGCTGATGTCCGAGGTCACGCTGAGCGAGCCGGAAGAGATCTGGTACACGAGTTTCGACGGCAAGAAGATCCAGACCTGGATCCAGAAGCCGCCCGGCTTCGACGCGGCGAAGAAATACCCGCTGATCCTCAACATCCACGGTGGCCCGCATTCCGCGTACGGCTACACCTTCGATCACGAGTTCCAGTGGATGGCGGCGAAGGGCTACGTCGTCCTCTATCCGAATCCGCGCGGCTCGACGTCCTACGGCCAGGACTTCGGGAACATCATCCAGTACCACTACCCGGGCGACGACTACAAAGACCTCATGGCCGGAGTGGACGCGGTGGTCGCGCGCGGATACATCGATCCGAAGAAGCTCTGCGTGACTGGCGGCAGCGGCGGCGGACTCCTCACCGATTGGGTGGTCACACAGACAGACCGGTTTGCCGCGGCGGCGTCGCAGCGCGACATCGCCGACTGGTCGGCATTCTGGTACGTCGCCGACTTCTCGCAGTTCCAGCCGTCGTGGTTCCGCAAAGCGCCGTGGGAGGATCCGAAGGATTACATCGCCCGCTCACCGATCACCTACATCGAGCGTGTGAAGACTCCTCTGATGCTGATCCTGGGTGAAGCCGACTTCAGAACTCCGCCGATGTCCGGCGGCGAGATGATGTTCCGCGCCCTGAAGTACCGCCACATCCCCACGGTGATGGTGCGTTTCCCCGACGAGTCGCACGAGCTCTCCCGCAGCGGCAAGCCCTGGCACCGCATCGAACGCCTCCAGCACATCGCCGGTTGGTTCGATCACTGGGTGATGGGCGTGCCGAAGCCGGAGTACGAAGGGGGATTGCGGAAGTAGGGGTACTGCGCTGCGCGCGTTGTCTGCGCTCTGCGGTTGTCTGCGCTCTGAGCGTTGTCGGCACTTCGTGCGTTGGCTGCGCTCTGAGCGTTGTCGGCACTTCGTGCGTTGGCTGCGCTCTGCGCGTTGTCTGCACTTCGTGCGTTGGCTGCGCTCTGCGCGTTGTCTGCACTTCGTGCGTTGTCTGCGCTCTGCGCGTTGTCTGCACTTCGTGCGTTGTCTGCGCTCTGCGCGTTGTCTGCACTTCGTGCGTTGGCTGCGCTCTGCGCGTTGTCTGCACTTCGTGCGTTGGCTGCGCTCTGCGCGTTGTCTGCACTTCGTGCGTTGTCTGCGCTCTGCGCGTTGTCTGCACTTCGTGCGTTGTCTGCACTTCGTGCGTTGTGTGCGCTCTGCGCGTTGTCTGCACTTC
>JBBRNB010000136.1:0-14232 GCA_038230535.1 Thermoanaerobaculia bacterium | reverse complement strand
TGAAGGCAGAAGGCAGAAGGCAGAAGGCAGAAATGCTATCCGCTACTTGTTTCAATGCCCTGAGGGTCATTCGGTCCCGGGACTGCCCCATTGGTAGATGTCCTTACCACTGATGACCTTTGGGAGAGGTTTCAATGCCCTGAGGGTCAATCGGTCCCGGGACATCGGTCGCCCCTCCCAGTCGAACTTCCCGAGCTCGCGAAGTTCGACTGGGAGGGGCGACCGATCACGACCATCGAAGTGACCGACGCGATGTTTCAATGCCCTGAGGGTCAATCGGTCCCGGGACCGCGCGTCATCAATTGAGCGCACTCGCTTTTCTGTTTTTCCAGTTTCAATGCCCTGAGGGTCAATCGGTCCCGGGACTCGGCGTGATCATCGTCGACCGTCCGCCGTTCGCGCCGTCGAAGTTTCAATGCCCTGAGGGTCAATCGGTCCCGGGACAAGTTATGACCAAGGTTTGTGTGTTGGAGCACGAAGCAATTAAGTTTCAATGCCCTGAGGGTCAATCGGTCCCGGGACTGACGGAACATCCGCTACTGTCACAGTCGGAATCACAACCACAGAGTTTCAATGCCCTGAGGGTCAATCGGTCCCGGGACCATCCATCGTTGCACCAAGTGCGGCAAGTCGGTTGACCTGTTTCAATGCCCTGAGGGTCAATCGGTCCCGGGACTCGATGAAGCACGTGCAGCGAAGACCGAAACGGCAGAAAGTTTCAATGCCCTGAGGGTCAATCGGTCCCGGGACTGTCGGAGACGACCCGTACGTGAAGACCAGCTGGGGAAAAAGTTTCAATGCCCTGAGGGTCAATCGGTCCCGGGACCGCGCCCAGTGTACACCGTTGATTCCAAAAGGGTTGGAGTGTCCTCTTCCGCGGACGACGCTGTGGCGGCTGAGCTGGCCAGCACGCGACTCTTGTAACTGATGCAAAACGGGCTGTAACCCATTGAATCGATTGGGCTCCCCGGGTGACGAAGGACACGCCGAGCGGCCGTCTGCTCCCAACTACCGTTCCTCCCGGCACTTACGCGCATTTTCACCTCCGTCCTCCAAAGG
The DNA here is from genome assembly GCA_038230535.1 of Thermoanaerobaculia bacterium. Taxonomy (GTDB): domain Bacteria; phylum Acidobacteriota; class Thermoanaerobaculia; order Gp7-AA8; family Gp7-AA8; genus JADGNZ01. Next base: position 13,173 of record JBBRNB010000136.1, on the reverse strand, counting down.
GGACAGGCTCATCCCCGGAAACCGTGATAACCCGAGCAAACCTTACAAAATCACGCAGTTCTGCTCGTCGACGGTCGTCTTGACCTTACCGATGCCGAACGACGCATCAAGACAGCCTGCACAGAGCCGGTAGATGCGAACATTCCCGGCGGTCTGGCCGATTTCCGCACGGAGGCGGTTCATCAGCCGCTCCAATTCATGCGGCTCCAGCACGCACTCGAAAACCGACTTCTGTACGCGCTCGCCCAACTGCAGCAGCACCTCGGCCACCCGAGTACGGACGGTGTCGCTCTCGAGGTCGTAGGCGATGACGTGTTTCATGAATGTGCTCTCATGGCTTCATACCGGCTGCGGCCCAAGACGTATTCTCGGATGCGCATGGCCTGCATCGCGATCGCTTCGCGGTAGGTCATGGCATGGTCTGACCCGGACGGCTTGAACCCTGTCTCCATCCGATCCTCGAAGGCACCGATGAACCGTTTCCGTGACTCTGGCGCGAACCAGCATCCACCGACGGAGCGCTCGAACTCAGTTGGCTTGATCTCCCGACGCTTCACGAGCGACCACACCATTCCGTCGATCAGGTAGCGGAATTCTTCCTGGAGATCGGAAGCGAGCGCATCCCACGCTCCGTGCTGTCGATGAAAGATCCCAAGCCTCGGTACCAGGCCCGCGGCATAGAGCGCGGCGGTGCAGTGGTGGTAGAGGAGCGTGTACCCATAGGACAGCATGGCGTTGAACGGATCGCCCGGCGGATGTTTGACCCGCCCATCGAACTCCCATTCCGGCGTCAGCGTTTCGGCGACACTCCGGAAATAGATGGCGGCCGCGGCACCCTCCACACCACGCACCGAGTCGACCTCGGTCTTGTTCCAGACACTCCGCTCCATTTCACGGATCTCAGCGGATGCGGCATCGCAGCCGTGCAGAGAATGCCGCACGGCGAGGGTGGCATAGTTGTGAAGTTTGGCGGCGACGATCTCCTGGGCGAAGGCCAGCCGCATGGCTTCATCCTGCGAAGCCTTTGCCTGCGCCACCCACACGTCAGCGTCTGGAGCAAACGGCGCGTGTACGGCCTCGATCTCGCCGTTGCGATGACAGAAGAAGACCGGCACACCGGCCAGTCCCAGCTCGAGAATGAGCGGTAGCGTGGCTCTCGGCCGGCCGATGAAGACCACGACGGAGAGCGAGTGCAGAGGGTACCGTTTTGTGACTTCCCCTTCTTTCTCCACGGCGAGAGTTTTGTTCTGGAGATGGAGGTAGACCGCGGTATCGGAAATGTAGAGAGGCCTTCGGGCATCGCCTCCGGAGAGCGTTGCCGAGGCGGCCAGCGGGACGATCTGCGGGAGCTCATTCTTCGGTCCCTTTGCCGCGGACAACTGATGCATGCGGGAGAGATCTACCTGCGCCAGCCACGACATCGGCGAGACGATCGGATGTTCGGGAAGGGAGTCATCGCCGCTCTTCTCACGCCTCTCTTCGACAGACACGGATCGGCAGAAGAGGTACCCGAGGTAGCTGAGGCCCTGGTCGAGCGACCGCACCGAGGTCTTCTCCTCCTGGAGCGACAACCCCATACGGCCCAAGGTGTCCCTTGCCTCCGTGCGCGCTCGCTCAGCGGACTCCACATCCTTGCAGAGCACGACGAAGTCGTCGGCGTAACGGATCAGCCGGAAACCATCGCCGAGCAGCTCCTCGTCGAGCTCGTCGAGAAAGAGATTGGCGAGCAGCGGAGAGACGACCGCTCCCTGTGGCAACCCCTGTTTTCTCGTGATGAGGGTGCCCCCGAAGACGACCGGGGCTGTGATCCACTCTCGCAGGATCGCCGTCAGAGGATCGAATGGGTAGAGCGCTTCGATTTTGGCGAAGAGCCGCTCCCAGTCGACGGCGTCGAAGAAGGAGTCGATATCCGCATCGAGCACCCAGCGGAATCCATCGGCATATGCTTTCTCGATGGCTTGTGCCGCGCCCGCGCGCGAGAAGCCCTTGCGATAGGCATACGAGCAATCCTCGAGGAGCGTCTCGACCGCGGGGCCGATGACCTCGAGCGTAGCCCTCTGCGCGGAACGGTCGGTGAGCGTGGGAACGGCAAGAGCCCGGACTTTCCCACCCGGTTTCGGCAACAGCACGCCGAGGAGCGGGGAGGCGTGATAGCTGCCGTCGGCGAGTCCCTTGGCGAGGTTTCTGACGACGGTCTCGAGTGACGCTATGAGCTCGCTGGGACCGACGCCGTCGACGCCGCCCGCCTCGGTGGCCTCGGCGACATGCCGGGCGGCGGCGGTGAGGCGATCGTGCGACGCCACCCGTTCGAGCGCGGTGTGGGCCGGGCCGAAGGGATCGTTCCAGAGAGGCGCGTCGTTGAGGATGCGATAGGCGCCGAAGCCGTAACCGGCACTCTTGCCGAGGTGCAGGTACTGTGCGGCGACGAGGAGAGCGAGCCAGGGTGGGCCCGGATTGGCGATGGTGAGCCGGCCCAGCACGCCGCCGAGGGAAGGCTTGCCGATGCGGGGGATATCGATCCAGAGGAGTTGCCGCGGATCGACGGCCAGCTCGGGGATGGACGGGAGGTCGCGCGCTGTCTCCTCGCGCGTCGGGAACCGGCCGTTGGTGAGAAAGAACATGCGGTTCCAGAGCAGCCGCAGAAAGTGACCGGCCGGGAAGTTGCGGGCATCATAGAAGCCGGTCGGATCCCTGCGGTCTTCATGCGGAAGCTCGATCCGGAGCGGCGAGACGAACTGCAGGACGAGCTCCTGTCGCCCGGCGAGCGCCGCACACTCGGCGTCGATGTCCGGCGTCCGCAGCAGCTCCGGCTCATCGACACTGAACCACCGCAGCATGGGGATGTTGTGTCCCTGGAAGCCGCGCGTCCCATACACGGCAAGCGCACGAGCGACATGCTGCGCGAACCCCTCGGGGGCCCGGCCGGTCATCGTAAAGCCGATGCGATACTCGTCCTCGGCCTCGAACCCCACCCGCCCCGACTCGCACGCGAACGGCATCACCGAGTCAGGCAACCCCCCTCTTCCCAAAGCCTCGGAGAGGAGACTGTGCAACATCACCTCATGACGAAAGTGCAACCGGGCGGAGTGGCGGAGCCGGAGTGTGAGGCGGTGGCGGGTGAATGAGAGGGTTGGGGGCATGGACTCACCGCTTACCGCATCAACCCGTGGAGCATCATTTCTGCAACGTACCCCAATACTCGTAGGCCTGTGACTGGTGATGCTTGTGATGAAGCTTGACGAGTTTCCAGTGATCAAGGGCGGCGCCAGCAAGGAGGGCGGCAGCGACCGGTCCGGCAAAGAACAAGTCAACTTCGCTTGCTCCCAGGGCGTCAACTTCTGCGCGTGCTCGTCGCACCTCATTGAGGAACGTTTCCAAGTCGTCGGGCAGCTTGTTGATCCCGGCCATGACGATCTTGACCTGCTGGCCTGGTTTTGACAGCCCGTTGCTATCGTAGAAATTTCGTATGTCGTCGTCGACTGAGGTCACGTTTGGCAGTAAAACGACCGACAACACACAAGCATTGGGCGGAGCCGTCTTCTTGTAGTACTCAAACGACTCCTTATAGGCTCCGATGGGCACGGCGGATCGCGCGGCCGCCCGCCTTCGTCGCCATGTGACCCATGCAACATATCCGGAGAAGGCAGTGGCCAGGACGCCGCAGATGTCTGCGCCGATTGAGAGAACGCTGAGTCCATTCATTGCTTGAGTTCCTTTGGTGCACTATCCACGTGACCTGAATCCGGCCCGTGCGCTGCGACCAGGATACGAGTACCTATCCCGTCCTGATAGAGGATACGGCGAGTGCGGCCGTGAAGGTGATGAAAGACGACGAGGTATGCCCAGATCGCCATTCCGCCTGTCAGCACTACTTCTTCAGAGTCGATGGCTATCGTCTCCAGATTTGCACTGATGATGGGAATGGCTTCGTCCGGGCTGGTCCGCAGGTTCAGTTTTCCACCCTCCCGAGCGATGTCGAGCCCGGCGTAGAGCGTGGGGTTTTGTAGTGAAAGGTCCAGGATCATCGGCTCCTCGCTGTGACAGCTTGAGAGCAGTCATCGCCTGACAGCGGTGATTTGAAGAACCTTGCCGACTGCTATAACGGTAATCGTGACACCAACGAGCTTCCTCGTTTTCTGGAGCTGTTCCTTCAGCATGTCGTCACCAAAATCAATCTCCTTGAGCCGCGCGGAGGCTTTCATCCCTTCCCGAGTGCAACGGACCTTGTTGCCGCCATGTGGTTCGTACGATAGCTGCGCGTCCAGCCACTCCGTGGGCACATTGGCTTCGTCGTTCCGGCTCACCGGCTCGAGGCGGCCGTAGGCACCGAGCTTCGTCTTTCCTCCGATCCCTTCCTCCTTAAGGGCCATGGTGAGAATGTCAAATGCTGCCTCGCGCCATTGATCAGGGCCGACGACGCAGATGAGGAATCTGGCTCTGACGGTCAGGAAATGAATGGGAATTGGCTTGTCGCGATCGGTCGGAGCATCCCGTCCTGTTCCGTAGTAGGGAGAGTGATGAGGAGTCATCACCTCGCGCCTGAAATAGGAACCTGGTTGTGGCAGCGCGAGTGAGTCGAGGAAGGTTACGTAACTCGCGGCATCGGCGGATCCGAACAGAGTTGTAGCGGACTCGGTACCTCTTTTCCATTGATCGCCGAGGTGATTGCGCGCGAACCGTGAGGCGAGTCCCTTCAGCGATCGACCGGACAAATAGGGGACTCCATAGAGCGAATGAAGTGCGATTCCATTCTCGAGAAGGGATGCGCCGCCGAGGTTCGCAGCGATACTCGTGCTCGACACTGTTTTGTACTCACGTGCGAGGGCACCGGCATCCTCGACGTCTTCTCGCCATGATCGGAAGATCTCCTCGTAATGAGCGGGAGATCGGAGTGCGCACATCTGTCCGATGAATGTATCTCGCTCTGTATCCGAAAACTTCTCGCCTCCGGTCGATGGAGCGAATCGGTCGAACCAGAGAGACGGGTGGTATGTGGCATCGAACGACAACGCTTCGAAGATGCTACGCCGCTGCATGGCCATTCTCCGCCGGAGCGTTGCCGCCGCCCTCGATATCGTCAGATGCATCGATCCGCAGCTCGGATGTCACATATCTGCGCATGAATCCGAGTGCCTGCAGCGCTCGCATGGTGTGCAGCATGTACGTGGCGAGATCTCCCTCTCGAGACTCGCGCAGCAGTTCTTCGCGGTCTCCGCGGGTGGATTCGTTTTCGAGGTTGTCTGGTAGGTGAAGCACTGCTTTGCTGAGATCGTCGAGCAGCCGGTCGATGCCCGGCTTGTTTCGTGACTTCATGAAGGCGAGCGCCTGAACCAGCCCGGCTGTGCGAATCAGCATGGGCAGGCGATGAGCTGCCGTACCGTACTTCTGATGTTCCCCTTCGGGCACACTCCTTACCTGGTGAAAAATGAGTGCCGCCAGGCGCTGATCACGGGTTCTCATTGGTCCCTCCCGCCTTTGCCGCTGAAACCGGGCTCTCGATCATTCGCAACTTCAGAAGGCCTCGGCCTATGCTGGCGTTGCCGCCTGTCTGTATCGGTTTGGCGATCAGCAATCTGACGGTCTCCAGAATCTCTTCATCGGTTTTCTTCACCTTTCTCGTTGGTGCCACAGTGATGGGCGCCACCATGATGGTTTCCGGTGGAAGCGATTCCTCGTACCAGAGACCACCTCTGCGGACCGTTTTCGATTCGTCATCCAACGCGATTCGAGCATCAACCTGGAGAGATGCGGAACAGAAGAAACTCATCACGTCGTCGTGAACGATGCATAACCGCTGTTCCGCCCCGGGAGCGAGAATTCTGGCCGCGAGATCTGTGATCGCTCCCGTACTGTCCGCCGTTGCCGTCAGATCGAAGTCCTGAATCACAACCGTCTCGGTTTGGTTCACCTTCAGCGACAGCAGTGTGTCCGTCCCGACGATACAGTCAGACACGCTGGCGATCGGTGGTATCGGTACAGGTGACAGTCCGCATAGATCGAGGTCACGATTCAGGCGTGTGAGCACGTAAGGCGCTGTCACAAGGGCGAAGACGCCTTTGAGACTTCGGATGGGGAGACAGAGCAGCCTCAGGTCGTGGACTTGCAGCGATCCGGCGTGCTCCTCAGGTTTGAGCTTCGGGCCGAAGACGACCTTGGCTGTTTCTTCGTCGGCGCATTGATCGCGAAGGCACCCCTTGAGGCTCGAACCGGGCCCAATCGGCAATCCGGTCGCCAGCTCGCGGGCGGTCGGCTGATCGATGTCGGAGAGGCCAGCTCCGGTGCCAAAGTGGAGAGAGGTGATCGCGTGACTGATGAGTAATGAGGTATTCATCGCACTCCCTTCATAGAAAAGCAAGAAACGCTTCGACGACGTCTTCGTACGCGCGTCCGTTGACGACAAGTGGTGTTTTATTGGAGGCCGGCGGGAGAGCCCAGGGCGCACTCATTGCGGCTTCGCTCACGGTTAGAGACGATCTGACATGGCCGCCTATCGGTGCGCCGCCCGTATGGGTCAACCTCAGGTCGTTGCGAATGTATCCACTGCCGCATAGCCCGGCAGCGAGGGCCAGAACACCATCCGAGCATTTGAAAGGGCGGAGGATGAGCGGACTCGCCAACCTCTCGAACCCGTCGCCAACGAGAGTGGTTTTGGGAGGCTCGTTTTGCCGCCCGAGAAAATCGAAGATGATCGGTAGCCCGAGCTGACCTCTTGGAAACGCGTTGACAGGATGGACTGGAGCATGGCCTCGAACGACACCGGTCATGCGCCGTACCACGTCGGGCTCAGGCCAGTAACTGCGATGAAAGCCGTTGCGAGCCTGGCGAAATGTTTTGAGCTTGTCGATGAATAGTGACCAGGCAGCGGGTACTGATGTCGCGTTTCTGTACTTGTAGTGATCGATGGAGCCGAGGCGGGGAACATCGAGAGGCCACGAAGCCGCGGTTACGTGGCGTCTGATGTTTTCTTCGAGCCACTGCCCGAACTTCACACGCTCCGGCGCTCCTTTGGTGGGATGGATTGCACCGAATCCTCTTCTCGTTCGAGAACCAATCCCACCGAACGTCTCCCAGGCCCAAAGCGCGGCCTCAATGTCAGGTTTGAGAGCGCCAGCTTCCGGGAACTCGAGGTGAAGCTTGAATGCGACGCCGCTTCGGAGTGTGGCATCCGGCTTGTCGGCAAGCGAGAATGCCGCATAAGGAGGGACGCCGTCGAAGTTGAGGTCTGCGTCCTTCGCCATCTCCTTCCCCCGGCTCGTAACCGTTACGTGAAAAGAGATCTGCCCAGCACGCTTTCCTCCCCAGATCTCCGATTCCCTTGCGTGCATCTTCTCCACGTCATCGCCACCCTTGCATGCGCGCCACCAGAACCGCAGGAAGCCGTTGATTTGGTCGGCGCGCACCAGACGATCCGTGTCATTCTTCCCGGGATCGACACCTCCACCGAACAGAGGGGTTATGACCTCATACTCTCGGTCGATGTGGTCAATCCCAGACCGATCAATCTCGATTGGCGCCGGATGGTTCGGAGGGGACTTTCTCATGCGGGCCTCCATGTGCCGATGGCGACGACTCCAAATCCGTCATTCATCGACTCCTGATCTCCACCAAAGGGCTTCAACCACTGCTTCTCCACCCAATCTGATCCGCCAGCGCATTTCATGAAGAACACACTCCCAGCCGGAATCAGCCTGCGTGCCGGCTTCGGCAAAGACGTTTCGAAGTTCCAGCCGGATACAACGTGATGCCTCGGGAGTGCTGCCGCGACAATTTCGAGTCCATGCGGCAGCTCAGTGGCAGATGGAAAGCCGGTTGGGAAGAAGGCGGGCGTCAGGAAGATGAGCCGGCAATGTCGATCCTCGTCAATCCTTCGAACCAACTCCGCGGGCAGTTGGACACAGCTCTTAGTGGAACGGCGCCACGAGACCATCCGCCGTTCTCCTCCCAGAAGGCCGGCACCCGGCTTGATGGCTGCGTCAGTCGCGACAGCCATGGCGAAGCGTTCCCGTGAATCGTTGGAGAAAACGAGGGCGCGAGTCTCGAAGAGCGCACCTTCCACCGATGCCTGGTTGTTCGGGTCAATGCTGACGTGAGTCCGCCGGTCCTTCAGAGGACCGTCGTTACCGATCGCAGCGACTGCGATCTCCTCTTCGATCGAATCGATCAGCCACTTTTCGAAATACTCCCAGTACCACCATCGTGGCGAGCTGGCATAGGGCTTACGCGGATCGGATGTAAGCAGCCCAACCGGAGTGAGTCCTTCCAGGTTGGTCGTGCCATCGATGCCGCCGTGGCCGAGTTTCAAAGGGACGAGTCGTCGCGTGCTGACACAACCGTCCTGAGTACTGGGGAGGAGCAGAGCATCCGCGGGGGCGGGCGCCAGCCATTCGTCAATCTCTCCGCCAGTGGAGAGTGCTACGAGAAATGGTCCGCGAACTTCGATCTTCTTGACTTCGGCGATCCTCGACTCGTCAAAGACTCCATTCGTGTCGAGACCGGCCCGCGTCCGAACGCCACCCGTTGTGGTCGAGGGATACGGCCACGGCAGCGAGGTGGCCCGGCTTCCCGGAACGGCATTGAACGGCCGGCCGTCGCGTGCGACGAAGCGGTCGCGGGGCTCCACGATCCAGACGTTGCTCTCGCTCCCGTCTGGTACATCCGTTCGGATTGGGCGAGTACTTGACTCTCGCGACTTGCGCCTGATGGACGGCTGATCCTGAACCTCTGGTGGATGATCGGCGATGTCGTCGAGCAACGGTGTCTCGACTTGCGAGAGGCGGCGGCCCTCCGCGAGGAACTGCGCGATGATCATCAGGTTTGCCATCGCGGCCGGATCAGCGGAGGCGGCGACCATCGCCGTCAATGAGGCGAGAATCCTCGGATCGACGTCCTCCGTACCGTGCGTAGCGCGTTTGCGCGCCAGGATTCGCGAAACCTCGACACGGAAGGGTCCTTGCAACGCTTGCGGAAGGTCGTCGACCTCGGGCCGTGGGTTGAATCGCTCGAGTGCACGGAGTATCTCGTACGGTGTGCCGGCGGAGATCTGTTCAGCTTGAAACAGGTCGATCAGCCATCCAAGCTGAAGGTCGATGGTTCCCCATTTGCCGGTGGCAAAGCGATCGCCGCCGCTTCGTTTCGAGAGGACCACGGTCAGTCCATTTTTTCCGGGGACGCTCTTCGCGGATCTCTCCGCTTGACGGACCAACTCGAGAGCGTCCGAAAGCGGCTCTAGATGGTGTACGAGAGCGATTCCAACGGAGAGCGTGGGCGTGGTCCGGCCGGGCAACGCGTCTCTCAACAGCTCAGAGAAAGCAACGTTGAGAGCGCGGCCGCATTCAATGGCGAGATGAAGCGGAAGGAATGCCAGGACATCGTCTCCTCCCGCGTACACCAACGCGCCGCTATTGGCTTCGACAAGGGTACGGGCGGATACGGCAAACTCTCCCAGTCTTCTCGACAGTCGTTGGTGGCTCTCTTTGTCATCGATCGAATTGAGGAACTCACCCATTCCATCGCCATCGGCCTGGAGGAGGGCGAAGTAGGGCGACGGCGGACCGATTCCGACGGTATCTACAAGCGTCTTGAGTGCATCCTTCGCCGATTCGAGTGCTTCGGGCTCGACCTCTTCTTCGAGTCGCTCCGCATAGAGAAGCGCTCCTGTTGTGTTTCTCGACGCCTTTCGCGCGTAGTCGCTCAACGCGCTGGCAATCGACGGACTGCTGCGTGCCTTGTGATTGGCACCGGCGAGGTAGGTCCGTCCCGCGATTTCCGAGGTGCTCAGAAATCGATCACCTTGAAGCGGAAGATTTCGCTTCATCAGGCAAACACCGCAGAGCCGCTCGCCACGCTTTGTCCCGAAGCGGCGTCGGAGGATCTCGTGGCTCGTCGCGTACTCCGACTCGGTGATCACAGCTTCACGCTGACCGTCGAGCGAGCATTTGAGTACCGGCCCAGACCAGGATGGCGGCCGAAAGTCACGCGTCGCTTTTCTCGCTGCAAGCAGCCCTTCGACATCACGACGAGCCTGGGCGTAATCCAATCCGTCGAATGGGACCAACGCCCAGAAGACCTCGAGGAGATCGCCGATCTGCGCGAAATACGCTGTGTTGTCGAGCTTCCCTTTGATGACCCCACCGGATTCTCTGGCCAGCTCTGTCAGGCGGTCACGAGCCCGGTCCACTGCTGCGTGGATGGTTGCCTCGTCGTTGATGATTGCCAGGATTTTATTCGGGGCAGAAGAACCGGCTACTGCGAAAATGGTGGCATCAGGAAAAATGAGCTCCCCTCCTCGATCGAGTATCGCTTGCGCTGCTGCCTTCGCCGTCTCGCTGAGAATGTAGGATCCGGCCCAGAGATCGCGGGTGCGGCGTGCGGTGGCGATGAATTCCTGTACCGGTCCAATCGCGATCGCTGTGATCAGCCTTCGGGACGAGCTGCCGCGATTCGTCACAAGTCACTCCTATGCAACCGATGCCATCGGTCGAGCGTCTGACAGATTGACGGGGATTTCGGTATTGCCTACTTGGTGGGAGTGACGCAAAGATGTTTTTCCCTACCCCCGAACGACGAAGAGTGCTGATTTCAAACTTTTTCAAACTGGTGAATGAGGCATGATCACCTCATCCGGAGGTTACCAATGCGATCCATTGCCGCAGTCGTCTGTGCCCTCGTTGCTGTCGCTGCTTTTGCCGACGTTCCTGCGCAGAAGACGGATACGCAGCCATCGAGTGTCACGATTCCTCTTTCCCGATACGACGAGTTGCAGAAGGCGCAGGTGAATGCCTCGGCGACGGTGATCGATACGATGACCCTGGCGGGGACGTTTCGCGATCACAACCTGAGTCTGACGCTGACCGGGCGCAGCGTGGGGACGCGGGCGGCGACGAGCGTCATCAGCGAGGCGCCGGACCTGACGCTTTCCGGCTGCAGCGGCGAGGCTCTGCTGGTGCGAAGCGGGAAGGGGACGTATGACGTCATCGCGCTGGGGCCGGCGTTTACGCTTCGGTGTGATGCGCGGCCGAGCGGCAGCGATCGGCTGAAGATGAGTGTGGCGTCGTCAGTGCTGGCGGTTCGTGCGGCGGTGGGGGATGGGGAGCTCATCACCGGCGATGAGGACTCGGGGGGCGCGCGCGCGTACACGCTGGTGCGGCAGGTGGTTGGAGCCAATGAGACGCTGGCGACGACTGCCACCGGGCGGTATCTCATCACGCTGCTTCCGGATGCGACGCGGTTTCGCTACACGATCCAGGTCCACAATCCGAATCGGAACACGTCGCCGCTGCCTCTGCATCTCGTGTCGGGAGAGCACCTGCAGCAGATCGACTCGACGGCGACGTATGAGCCGAAGGATGGGAGCTACATCTTCGCCATGCCGCCGGGTGATTCGACGATCACGCTCAGCGGCGAGTTGAAAGGGAAGAGCTTCGCGGCGCCGGTGGCGGCCAGCCTGCAGTACGTGGTGGTGGAGTCGCATCCGCTGCTGCGGCCGGCGATGCAATCACAGGCCAAGCGGGTCAGCGCGGGCGAGACCGGCATCACAACGGAGTACCGAGGCGCACTGGCGTTCGAGATCGGTGCGAAGGAGCGGATCTCGTGGACTGTCACGCGGCTGGAGGCGTTGCGGGCCATCAGTTACGCCGTCCGCAGCATCCGGCACACGCTCTTCGTTCCAGCCAATGGGCCCGTTCTGGGAGAGTCGGAACTGATGCTCGACAATCAGGGAGCGCCGGAACTGGAGCTGCCGCGGAAGCCGGAGCCGACGTTCGTCAGCCTGCAGAACGAGCCGGTGCTGATGACGAAGAACGCGGCCGGGGAGCTGAGCGTGCCGCTGTCCGCCGGCGCTCAGCGAATCATCGTCCAGCACCGGCAACCGATCTCGCAGTTGGGGATCGTCTTCGCGCGGCTCGATGTGCCTCGGCTGCCGGTGCCGGCGACGAACACGAATGTGACTCTCCGCTATCCCGAGCATTGGCTGCCGGTGTGGCAATCGTTCGCCACCCAGGCCACGACGTGGCATCCCGATGGGGAGACGTTCTTCGTCTTCGTGCTTCTGGTGCTCTGGATCGAGCGTGTACTGGCATTCCTGACGATGAAACTTCGCGGCCGTGTGATCGCAGCGCTGTTGCTTGCGTATGCGGCGTTGCTCATCCCGATTCTGCTCTGGGCCGTCGTGCTGTTTTGCAGTCTGGTGACGGTGCTATGGGTTGCATCGCAGCGCCCGAAGATCTCGCTCCGGCGCCTGGCAACGATCGTTGCTGTTGGCGCAATCGTTCTCCTCGTGGCGCTGCTGTACACGATGTCGCGGCCGAAGTACTCGTCGGACGATTTTCGCAGTGGAAGCGGTGGTATTGCTTCGGTAGGCCGGGCTGAGAATACGGAAACCACCGGGGCCGACGCACTCACTGGCACGACCGGCACTTCGCCGGCACCGCAATCAGCGCCTCGGGCGAAGATGACGCCGCCGGCTGGCTCAACACTTCCCTATTTCGAAGTGAGCTCCACCGCGTATCAGGGCCTGCCCGCGAAGTTCGAGATGCCGGACGGCGTTCGCGGCGGCTCGTTCAACGAACAGATGCTGGCGCCTGAGCGCCCGCAAACGATCACTCTGGTCCTGATTTCGATGACGCTCCTGACGTGGCTTGCAGCGGCGATGACGGTCATCGCGCTGTGGTTGCTGTGGCACGAGCGTAGCGCGATCAGGGCGGGTGTGCAGTTGCGCATGGGCGAGGCGAGGCCGGTGACGGCGTGAGTGAGGCGCACCATGAGGGCTGTGACACAGACCATATCTGTCCAAATCGAGCGGTATCGAGACAGCGGGTTGTGACTACGCTTCCCAATCGATCCTGTACACCGCACGCTGGAGGCGTGCGTGAAGGTAGCCGGTGGCCACGCCGGAGGCGTTGCCACCGGTTCGTGGACATATATGAAGGCACCCCGGCAGGAGTGCGTGAATTGTCCATTGAATTCGGCGTGGTCTTCATCATCCCGCGACCGTCGGGCGATTGGCTCGACTTCACGCACCCCATCCGGGGTGCAAATGGTTTACGCACTCAATCCGGTGGCAACGCCTCCGGCGTGGCCACCGGCTACCTTCACTCACCCCGTTGGGGTGAAGACGCGAAACGATCCACCCTCTCCCCGCGCGTAGACGCGGGGGAGAGGGAGACACGGACCCTG
>JBBRNB010000135.1:0-14346 GCA_038230535.1 Thermoanaerobaculia bacterium | reverse complement strand
CGGGGGGGGCGCGCCCCCCCGTAACCCCCCCCGCCACAACAACAACCCGCCACCCCCCCCCACCCACCAACACTAACACACCCCCCCCCCCCCCCCCCCCCCCCGGCCGCGCTCCCTCACCACCCCCTCCCCCCCCGCCCCCCCCCCCGCCGCCCCCCCCACCGGCTACCCTCACGCACCCCGTAGGGGTGCCGAGAAACGACCAAAACTCGAGAGCCGACTCCGTCGGCGATGCACGCCTTCGGGGGTCGCCTTCGGGGTGCTCCGCCGCACGGATTGATCACCAGCCATCGCTACCTTGCCACAAAGCTTGATCGATCACCAGCGTGAGACGGTGCGATTGCAGCGTAGTGATTCCGCAGATTCTTTCCTCAGCGACGTATTCGGCTGCGTATGTCGTCTGCAAAGGTTCGCATTCGCTCGTCATCGCGGAACGCGGTCCCGGCCAGGAGCTCAACGATCTCTTTTCGCAGAGCGCGGCCGCGAACCGTGGTCAGAGCCAGGAACAGTCCGATCGTTCCGTCGCGGTAGAGCGGATTCGTTACCGCTTCGCGCGCCCATGTCGTAAGACAGTCGAGCAGACGCTCCACCAGTTCCCGCTGCAGACTGGCTGGGATCTCGAATGTTCCGCTCAGGGCCATCCACAGGTCGACCAGAAAATCGGCAAGCTCGTAGCCGGCTCCTTCATTCGTGGATAGGGAGAGGAGCAGCGGATGGATGCCGTCGCCATCGCCATCTCGTGTTGTTTCGTTGAATTCGTCGAGCTCCGTGGCGATGCCGTCGGGAAGAAAGAGAATTGCCACGAGAATTCCGGTCTTGTCGCCGCCACGCGCGATCCATTCGCGCATGAACGCCAGGATATTTACGGTATTGTCGTAACTGTTGATGCAGATGAATGATACGGCCCTTGCCAGCGCCACCAGCGCCGGCGCATGTTCCTCGGAGAGCGTTTCCGCGAGCATGCCCAGCTGCTCGCCGTGCACGCGTAGCGTAGCGGCCGATCGCCCGCTGCGCAGCTCAGCCTGCGTACCGAGCGTTTCCGCGACCCGGGACAGTTGATGAATGTTGTCGAGAGCAGGCGTGATCCGTTCGACGGCGATCGCGCCGAGCCGCTGCATTGCCAGTTTCGGTTTGTATGCGCCGATTTGTGAGTACGCGGAGATGACGGTGAGGGCCGCTTCCTCGTTCGGCGAGTCGAGCAGTTGGTCGAGCTCACGAAGGCTCGCGTCGAGGTAGGCATCATTGTCTGCCGCGATCACACCCTGAAGAAGGCGGCCGACCATCGGGCGTTGTTCTCGTTCGCTGACGGACCAGTGGCGGATGAGAGGCATGGTGATACGAACCGGATCGATCTCGCCGATGCGGCCGAGGGCTTGTGTTGCCAGTATCCGCAATGACGTTCGTCCGGTCGTGCGGCCCTTTTCAGAGAATTCGCGCAGCAGGGGGACGAGTTGCGTCAGCACTCGTCTGTGAGATTCGAGCAGCGTTCTCCAGAGGAGCTTCGCCAGAGATTTTTCCTGGAACTGTACGACGTCGCAGAGGCGTTGGGAGTCCTTCGAGATCGTGGCTCGACTGCGAGCGAGGAGGGCCTCGTCGCTCAGATTCCGGGCGCTGTCGCTTTCCGAAGCGTCGTCTTCGGTGGACTTGAGACCCCGAGGGAACATCTCCTCGTCCTCTTTGACACGATCGGAAATCGATCGCCGGAGACGTTCGAAGTCAAGCCAGGGCACTTCGCTGTCCCGGGCCGGCTGGCCGATGACGAGCGCGGTGGCCGCGCACCAAGCGTCGACGTCGCTGGCGAGCTCGGTACGAAACCAGTGCGGCGCGTCATTGAATTCGCGCAGTGCGGACTCGATGTCGCGGTCGCTGCGAACGAACTGCATCAGGAACGCGGAGATGTAAGGGATACATTCGAGCTCGTCAATGATGCCGCTTCGGTGGTGACGCACGATCGCGATCCGTTCTGGACTCGAGGCCAGCCCATGCGTCTCGATCCACGCTATGCGCCGGTCGAAGGCCTGCTCGACGAGCTCCGGCAGCGGTTTCGCGAGCTCGTGAAAGGCGATGTGTTTCGCTGCATGATTCCGGAACGACGCCTGTTCGTTCGAGGAGGTGAAAATCAGATAGGCCCGATTCTTCCTCAGTGTCGCGGTAACGCGCTGCCAGTCAAAGCCTTCCGCCCTGGCGAAGAACGCCACGAGCTCCCGGTTGGTAATCGAGAATGCATCCGTGAAGACAGTGGCGCGCTTTCCGAACTGTTTGGCGTCACGTGCCATCTTGTCGATCTCGATGACCTGGCGTTCGGGGGCGGTCACGAACAGTGTTGACTGCTCGAGGTCCCGCCGATCCGCGATCCGCGTACCGAGGTAGAGCGCTGTTGCGCCTTTGCCGATGTGCGGATCACCGGTCAGCAACAGGACCCGCCGTTCCTCGAGCTCGTCCAGCAGATGGTCGATCGTGGCCTGGTCTCCCGCATAGACCGTCGTGATCTCGAGCTCCTCTTCGTCCGTGACTGCGATGTCGTCGTCGGCGGTGAAGTGGCGCCTGCGCGCGATCGTTTCCTTCTCGAAGTAGGCGTTATTGATGAAATTGGCGTTGCCGCCGATCTTTGCATTTCCAAACTTGTTCTCCTGCGAGATCCCCGGCACGCCGTCGTCGGCCGCCGGCTTTTCGGGTGTTGGGTCTGACGGAGGAGGTGATGGGTCGGAGACGGGATCCATGCCGAGGTCTGACATGGCTTCCTCACCGCATCTCGCGCGCGAGACGTTTGCGATCGGTGAACTTTTCCAGATAGTCGAGGTGCTCGTCCTCCAGCACCTTGGCTCGTATCGCCTGGATGCGTTGAATATGAAGGTCGACGATCTCAGCAGATGCCTCCGCTTCCAGCATCAGTTCCCCGATGAGGTGCAGAATCGACGACTGCAACTTGCGCCGTTCTTCGGCACTGAGGCCCATCTGCTTCGTTGTCGCGAGCATTTCGGTGAGGATCAGGGCGGCGCTGCTGTCTCCCGCTCCGATCATCCCGGCAAACTCCGGCGACGTCAGGCCGTGCTCGGCAGCCGGCTGGTTCAGGGAGCGCATCTCGGTAAGAGCTGCACGCATCGAAGAGATGGCCTGGACCAACTCTTTCGGATTCTGAATCGACGCGCCGGCGGCCTCGATCGCCCGTGTCGTGGCGCGTGTCACGGCGTCGGCCAGCGCATCCATACGTTTGAAGATCGCCACCTGGGCCGAGCGCCCCCGGCTTTCAATGGCGTGGCCGTCCGCGTCCCCTTCGAGCTCCCACCCCTGCTGCTGTTTCTGCAGAGCAAGAGTGTGCTCGTGGTCTGCCTTCGCGGCTGCCGTTGCCGCGCCCTCGCTCGCCGTGACTCGCACGGTTTCCGCGTCGCGGCGGATACGGTCCTTCTCCAACTCCGCCTCTTCGATTTCCCGGAGACGTTTGATCTCATCGGGTGGGAGGGTGTGATCGAGTGCGATGCCGGCGATCGACAGGCCATAGGTTGCGGCGAAGCTGGAAATCGTCCCAATGAACTTCGCCTCGACCTCGCGCGCCAGAGCCGGGAAGTCGATGAGGATGCTGATCCAGTCACGCTGCGCGAACTCGGTGCGTAGGAGACTTGCGATCTCCTCACGTACCTTGCGGAGAGGGTCGTCGTTGCGGTGGATGACGAGCTTCTTCGGTTCCCCGATCCGGTAGCCGAGGGTGATGCGCAAGGCGAACGTATGGATTCGTGTTCGCAGCGTGACATCGGTACTGAATGTCGTGCGAAGCTGCGGGTCGCCCGTGACCGCGTATGCAAAATACCGCTCGCTACGCCGGCCGAGGAGCCATTGGAACAGATCGAGCCGTGTCTTCGGCGCGGTTTGTCCTGGTTCGATCTCGAAGCGGTACTCCTCGCCGCTCCCTTCGGTTTTTTCGAGGACTACCACGGTGTGTCCTTCCACAGGCTTCACGCCGACATGAGTCTTCAGAATCTGTTGTGCAAGGGTCAGGTTTTCCATTGTTGATCTCCTGTCATCAGTTTTCGAGCGCTGAAGTGATCCCGGCTGCGACGGTTGCGGCGCGTCGTTGCTCCTGTGCCAGTCGTTCCGCGTGGCGTGCAATCGAGAGATGCCAGTAGTGTTCGACTGCTCCGTCCCAGGACCGCTCCCGGACCGTCTCCTTTACCGCGCCGGCGTTGTCTCTGATGAGCGGTTGTGCGGTGAGGAATCTGCGGCGCGGTCCGAGCTCGATCTCTAACTCGGTAAGGAGACGTGAGCTGAGCCGGCCGTACCCTTCGCTCAACAGAGAGCGGAGCGCCGAGTTTGCTCCGTTGCCGGCCGGATCATCGCCATCCGGAGCCCAGGCCTGCGTCGCGGCACAGAGCGACTCGACATCAGCGATTCGGGCAAGGAGATCATCGCGCCCGGCTTGCTGCGGCTTTTGGCGTTCGAGCAGGCGCTCGGCCAGACGAGCGCAAAGCTTCGCCGAGAATGAGGCTTCTACGTATCGTTCTTCGAGTATGCAATGGCGTATGGCGTCGATGCGCTGTGTGAGTGCGGCGAGCGCCGGCAGCGCCTGTAGTTGTGCCGGTCGAACAAGAGTGTGGAGGCGTCTGACGGCGTCTTCGGCCGCTGTTCGGTCCTCATCGGCGAGGCGCAACTCACGCATTGTCGTCGTCGCCGCGTGGCAGTGGCCGAGCTGACGAACGGCATCGAGGAACTCATGTCTGTCGATCGAGCGCAGTGCTTCGCGACGTGCCTGAGTGTGTACCGCAGTCAGCGATGTGTTCCAAATTGCGAGCGCGCGCGCCGCGGCGCTCCATTCGATCTCTTCGTCCTCCGCGCGGCTCACGGCATCGCGCAAGTAAGCCTGGAGCAACTCAGGGTCTAGCCGCCCGTACTGCCACCGCCAGAGCATTCGCTCGAGGTCCGGCTCGTTCACCGGCCATCCTTCGGGGCCGGCACTTCGTTGCCGGAGAAGTAGATCCGAATCTCGATCCTTCGGTTTTTCGCGCGTTCGCGGCTGAGCGGGCGGGTGTCAGCGTATCCGTTCGCCGACAGCGTCTTCTTTTCCAACGGCGGCGATGTGCGCTCGCTGAGGAAGCGCAGTACTTCCAGGGCCCGAGCTGTCGACAGCTCCCAGTTGTCATGCGGGTACGCCGGCCGGTCCATGTTTGTACTGTCGGTATGGCCCTCGATCTGGATTTGATCGTATAGAGGCTGACGGGACGCCGTATCGAGAGTCTGGACCGCATGCGCGAGCCGCCGTAGCATGACCTGGCCTCTGGGCTGGAGCTCGTAACGTGAGACAGAGAAGAGGATTTCTTCGCCGAAGGTGATCTGGAGCAGGTTGACGTCCGAGACGAACCGGATCTCGCCGCGCGCGATCTCGGCGGCGAATTCGCGCTGGAAGACGTCATTGAACCGCACTTGCTTTTGCCGAGCGATCTCCGACGCCAGGCCGGCCGGGTTCACGTTGTTCTGAACGAAGTGAATGAGCAGGAAGAACATCAGCAGCGAAGTGAGCATGTCGATCATGGCTGGCCAGAAATTGACCTCCGTGTCGACGGTTGGTGCATGGAAGGCGCTCGCTCGCATCACGTTCGCCGCCCACTCAACCGGCACGTTGGAGGAGGATCACAATCAGCAACACTGCTGCTGCGCCCACCGCGATGAAGCTGAGGCTGCCGAATCGTCCGCCGGAGCGATTGCTCTGAATGGCGTGACTCAGGCGGTCCATGCCCGCCTGTTGCGTCTGCATAGCCGTCTGTATCTCGGAAAGTGTCGACTGGTGTGTCTGGCGGAAGGCGCTCAGAATCTGAGGGAGCTTGTCCATGAGCGTTACGATGGCACCGTTGACGTTAGTCAGTTGGTTGATGACGCTGGCGATCTCTCCAGCCATGCCTTGGAGGGGTGCCGTCGCCGCGCGCTGTGTGATGCGCTCGATGTTCTCGATGATCGCAGCGAAGGTATTCTCGACCGCGACCATTCTCTGTGTGGAGCGTGTCTGTTCGGCAGTCAGATCCTTGATGTGCGTGAACGAGTCGCCGAGCTGCGTGGACAATTTCACCCACGGCGTTTCGTCGTCGAACGCCGGAACGGTCGCGGGCAGAAGCTCTTCAGTAGTGAACCGTTCCAGGTGATCGTAGAGCTCCGACTGGGCGCGGGCCAGGGCGAAGTTCATTGCGGAGACGAGGATGGAGAATGTGAGGCCGGCCAGGGTGGCGGAGAAAGCCGTCTTCTTTCCCGCGAGGATCCGTCCGAGGCCGCTCACCGACGCCGCCCATTGATTGGCGTGCGCTTCAACGCCGCCACCCGGAAGCGCGTGCTGAATGTCGACCACCATAAATGAGAGCCCGATGAACGTCCCCAGGAGGCCGAGCATCATCACAAGGCTCACGATGTAGCCGGGGAGAGCCAGTGAGGAGTTCGCGCTTTCTCTGAGTATGCTGCTCTGCTGAAGTGCCTCGACATTCACCTTCACTCGCGCCTGTTTCATGCGGCTGATGGTGTGGAGGCGATCGCCGATGATGGTGGACAGCGGGATGCCTTCCGACAATTCGTGCAGTTCGATCAGAGGATCCTCAGAAGGGAAGGGTTGCTTTTCCAGCTCACCTCCGAGTGTTACGGTCTCCCGCGCTTCCTTCGCGCGGCGAAGGCGGTCACGGACTTCAATCAGCCACCGCAGTTCGGTATGCCGGTAGCGCCAGCAGTGGCGGAATGCGCAGAGGCTACCGGTGACGCCGAGGACCACGATGATGGTGATGATCGCTCTTCCGCTGGCGGTGTTGTTCTGCCACAGGAAGTCGAGGATCTCGGTCATGGCTTGCGCTTGACGTTCGTGATTGAAACATCGCCGTCGACGACGAGGCGCCCAAGCTCGGTGGTCATCTTTGCTGAAGATGTGGGTCGGACGGACGTGCCAGTGAGACTTACCCCATCAATGGTCAGGTTGCCGCCGATGAGAGCGCTCTCGGCCTTCGTTGACGTTTCGTGTGGCGATCCTCCTGGGATAACCGGGCACTCCTCCTGCGTGGTTTGGATGTGAGGACGGTGAACATGCCCCGCGTCAAGGCCGCCAAGAATCCGCGCAATTCCGCCGTCCCAGTCGGCGCTCAAATCGATCGCGTCGATACCGTCAAGGAACTGTTCCGTATCCGCGAGCTGAGCTGGAATCTCGCAGGCTGTGAGTTTCACCGGGATGAGCCATGGCTGATCCAGGGGAAGTGTTCGCGCATGCTCGATGGCCATCGCCAATTCGTCTTCCACGAACGAGGTCAGCCCGCCGTCGCGCGCCGAAAAGCAGGCCAGGAACCGGACCGATGCTGCCATCGCCGTCTTGAGTGCGGGCTTCCAGCGTAAGCCAGCTGGTACCTCGTGCCGCCGAGGCGCAACCACGATGTGCAACTTGGCCAGCTCCGCGCGCAGGCGGGCTACAGCCGCTTCCTCCTGTGGGGGATGGGAGATGAAGACGGAACACTGGCTCACGATGCCCTCCTCGTCCGTTCTGGATCGTTCGCATAGACGGACGGGCAACATCGATTTTGCGGTTGGCGAGTGAATTGCGGCGATACCGTTGAAGGACTCGACGTGTAGCTCAACCAGGAGTCGTGTTGGGGTTACGCGCTCTCACGATGCTCAGAGGCATCGATTGCGCGAGACTCCCTGTAAGGACCCTCAAAGCCGCGGTCGTCGTGGTGCAGTTGCCGGCAAGTTGTCCGGATGTTGATTGGCGTACCCCGATACCTACTTCGGCGGCGGCGGCGGTGGTGGCGGCGGAGGCGGCGGTGCTAGCCCCAATTCCGAGAACTCGCTCAACGGCGCCCATCCTGCGGCTCCCGGTCGCCATGCTTGTGTCGATGGACTGGCTTGGCCTGACTGCACCATCGCGCGGAGGGCGTCGTCGCTGTAGGGGCCGTAGGTCTTTCCGTCGATCGCAAGCGACCATCGTGGTGCTGACGATCCGCCGGCGGGAGGTAGAGGTGGGGGAGGAGCGGCGGCGTTGGATCCGAAGGCCTGGCCCATGGCACCGCCGATGGCGATGCCGGCGCCGAGGCCTACACCGGCGCCAGCGAGGCCGCCGGGGTTGGAGGCGGCGAGGGGGATTGCTTCGGCGGTCTGGAGTTGCGTGTATTGGCCGAGGCGGTCGCCGAGGACTCCGAGTTTCGTTCGTTGGTCGATTGCGGCTTCGACTTCCTCGGGGAGGGAGATGTTCTCGATGAAGAAGCGGGAGAGCTCCAGGCCGTAGCGAGTGAACTCCGGGCCCAGCTTGTCGACGGCGATTGCGTTCAGGTCGTCATATTTCGAGGCCAGGTCGAGCGCGGGGATGTTCGCCTCGGCGATGGCATCCGTGAGGCGCGAGAGGATCGTCGATCGAAGCTGGCCGATGATGTCGGCTGTGGTGGTCAAGCCGCGCGTTCCGACGATCTGTTCGAAGAACGTCTTCGCATCGCTGATGCGCATCGCGTACGTGCCGAACGCGCGCAGACGGATCATGCCGAAGTCGTGGTCGCGCATCATGACCGGATTCGTCGTTCCCCACTTCAGGTCGGTGAAGACGCGCGTGTTGAAGAAGTAGACGTCGGCCTTGAACGGTGATTGGAAGCCGTACTTCCAGCCGCGCAACGCGGTCAGGATCGGGATCGTCTCGGTGGTCAGCGTGTAGAGGCCGGGAGTGAAGAGGTCGGCGGCTTTGCCTTCGTTGATGAAGAGCGCCACCTGGTTCTCGCGCACCGTCAGCTTCGCTCCCATCTTGATCTCGGCGTTGTAGACGGGGAAGCGGTAGACGAGCGTGTCCGGCGTCTCATCGAGCCATTGGATGATCTCGATGAACTGTGTGGCGGCCTCGTGTTTCAGGTTGTCGAAGAAGGACATGGTGGTCTCCCGTAGGTTAAATACGGATGCGGCGGTTTGTAAGTTTACCCCGGCTCGAAGGCAGAAGGCAGAAGGCAGAAGGCAGAAGGCAGAAGGCAGAAGGCAGAAGGCAGAAGGCAGAAAGCAGAAAGCAGAAGGCAGAAGGCAGAAGGCAGAAATGCTTCGCTCCGCCACGATTTCTGCCTTCTGCCTTCTGCCTTCTGCTTTCCGCCCGGGATAGACTTACGACGTGCTCGGTACAGAGTGGCTTGTCGACGCGGCGGGCTGTCGCCCTCGGGCGCTGATGAGCGTCGATACACTTCGCTCGCTCTTCGAGCGCATCATCCTCGAGCTCGATCTCCATCCCATTCACGAGCCGCAGTTCCATGTCTTTCCACCGCCGGGTGGCGTGACCGGGTTCGTGATGCTCTCGGAGTCGCATCTGGCCTGCCACACGTATCCGGAGCACGGGATCATTACGTTGAACTTGTACTGCTGCCGGCCGCGGCCGGATTGGCAGTGGCGTGAGCGGTTGGGTGATGCCTTGGGCGCATCCGAGGTTGTGGTGCGGAACGTTAGTCGCAACATCGAGCAGGTTGAACAGGTGGCGTCGTGGCGGTAGCGAACTGTCCATCCTGCGGCGGCTCGATCGAATTCAAGATCGGATCTTCCGTGGTCGTCGTATGCGACTACTGCCACAGTATCGTCGCGCGAACCGATAGAGGACTCGAGGATCTTGGCAAGGTGGCCGCGATGGTCGATACCGGTTCGCCGTTGCGGCGCGACCTCCCGGGAAAAATCCGAGGAAACGGTTTCCGCATCGTCGGACGAACGCAGTTGCGGCATCCGATGGGCGGGGTGTGGGACGAGTGGTATGCAGCGTTCGACGACGGTCAGTGGGGATGGATCGCGGAGGCGCAGGGGAAGTACTACCTGACAGTCAAGACCGCGCGGCACGATCTGCCGCCGTACGACGTGCTGGAGATCGGCGGCACCTACGACGGGATGAAAGTCGTCGAGCTGGCCACGGCCACCGTCATTTCGGGTGAGGGGGAGATTCCGTTCCGCGTCGAGCAGGGAAGCACGTATCCGTATGCCGATCTCGCCGGGGCGAACCATCGATTCGGCACGATCGACTACAGCGAGGATCCACCGCTGCTGTTTGAGGGCGAAGAGACGACGCTCGCCGGTCTCGGCATCGACGTATCGCTGGAGCCGGGACGGGCGGCGAAGGTACGTGTCGAAGCGCTCTCGTGTTCGCAATGTGGCGGACCGCTGACGCTCGTCGCGCCTGATCAGGCCGAGCGGGTGATCTGCCCGCATTGCGGCGCGGCGCACGATGTGGCATCCGGGAATCTGCAATACCTGAAGACGCTGAAGCGCCATGGTCCTCAGCCGCTGATCCCGCTGGGCGGCAAAGGGAAGGTTGGAACGGAGGAGTACCTCGTCGCCGGCTTCATGCGGCGAAGCGTGACGTTCGACAAGAAGTACTACTGGACCGAATACCTCCTCTTCGCGCCCGCCAAGAAGTCGTTCGCATGGCTGGTCGACGACGACGGACATTGGAGCTTCGTCGTCGCCATGAACGCGGGCGACGTCGATGACGGCGAGCCCGGGGGGGCGGCGCGCGTCATCGTCGCGAATCAGAAGACGTTCAGGATCTTTCAGGACTCCGTTGCAACCGTCGAGTCGGTGATCGGCGAGTTCTACTGGCGCGTGGAAACCGGCGAGGAGGCGCGTGCGGTTGATTACATCGCGCCACCGGAAGGAATCACGAAGGAGTTTGCCGGCACGGAGACGTCGCAGGAAGTCACCTACTCGCTGGCGCGCTACATGCCGCAAGACGAGGTGGAGGCGTCGTTCGGCATCACGGGCCTGGCGCGTCCGGCGAAGATCGGGACGCTGCAGCCGATGAGCAAAGCCGGCGGATGCGGCGCCATCGGCGGGATCTGGGCCTTCCTCGTGGCGGCGTTTCTGGTTGTGTCGATCATCGTGACGATCGCTCTTCCGCATAGGGTGGTGTTGTCGGAGTCGTATCCGCTCGATCAGTACGCCGCCGCGGGAGAGTTGACGACTACCGGCTCAAAGCCCGCCAATACCGCAGGCTCCGATTGGTCTGCGTCATCGACAACGACGGCGGCTCCGCCTTCGGGGACAGGCTCGGAAGTGACTGCCGCGATCTTCACGAAACCGTTCGTCGTGAACGGGGGGCACAACCTCGAAGTCGAAGTATCGACGTCGCTGTCGGATTCGTGGCTCCATGTTGACGGCAATCTGTTCAACGAGGAGAGCGGCTTCCTCGAGCCGTTCCAGATGCAGCTCGAGCACTATGAGGGTGTCGAGGACGGGGAGCACTGGAGCGAGGGATCGCTCAATGAGTCGAAATACTTCTCGACATTGAAGCCGGGCACATACTCGCTCCGGCTGGAGACCTATCGGGACGCCGCGAAACCGGCTCCTGCGTTGAAGGTCACCGTAACCGAAGGGGTCTTCTCGGGGACAGGGTGCGTATTTCTAGTGATCGCGCTGGTTCTGCTCACGCTTCCGGTGATCATCGGCCGTGCATCGAGACGCGGAGGAGGCGAATCCGAGCGGTGGGCGGACGCGATGTTTACTCCGCAAGGGGAGCTCAATGAGTGAGCAGCACAATCTCCCGAAATTTTTCGCCGCCGGAACCGGCGTGAGATCCGTAGCCCCCGGCTTCAGCCGGGGGTTGTCGAGCCCATCCCCAGTCTTTGAGCCCGCTTCAGCGGGCGACAGAGGATCGATTCTCGCGCGGAACCGGCGAGTCTGTCTCCCGCTGAAGCGGGCTCACATTCGTGTAACGCCCGAGAGCCCCCGGCTGAAGCCGGGGGCAACGGGTCTCACGCCGGCTCCGCCGGCGAATCCCCGAACAAGCGATGAACGGTTCACGCACCCCTGCCGGGGTGCATCTCGTTATACAAACGATCCGGTGGCAACGCCTCCGGCGTTGCCACCGGCTACCCTCACTCACCCCGTTGGGGTGATGTCTGGCAGAGGATGCACATGATCAAAGCGATTTACGCGGCTTTCGGACTGCTCCTTCTCGCAGGCTATTCGGTGGTCATCTGGAATGGATATGAACTGACTTCTCCGGGCCAGCGGCAAACGGTGGCCGGTGGTCTCCGCGGTGCGTCGCACGGCGGGTACCGCTCGTTCTGGTATAGCGGCTTTCATGGAGGCAAATGATGGATCTCACGCCGGCAATGCATACGTTCCTGGTCACACTGGCCTACACGCTCTTCGGGATGATCAGCTTCGGGATCGCTTTCTGGATCATCGTGAAGATCACGCCGTTTTCGATGCGTAAGGAGATCGAGGAGGATCAGAATGTCGCCCTGGCGATCCTGATCGGCTCGGTCATGCTGGGGCTCTCGATCATCATCGCGGCGACGATTCACGGCTGATGAAGAATCGCACGCCGATTCTTTTTCTGAACGTACTGGTCATCGCGGCGTGTGGCCTGGTGTACGAACTGCTGGCCGGTACGGTGGCCAGCTACGTGATCGGCGATTCGGTCACGCAGTTTTCTCTGATCATCGGCATCTACCTCTCGGCGCTCGGCGTTGGAGCATGGCTGTCGCGCTTCATCGAGAATGACCTGGCGGCGCGCTTCGTCGAAGTCGAGCTGGCGGTTGCGCTGATCGGCGGCCTGTCGGCTCCTCTGCTCTTCTTCGGCTTCGCGCGGCTGGAATGGTTCCAGCTCTTCCTCTTCCTGATCGTCTTCGTGATCGGCGTGCTGGTCGGTCTGGAGCTGCCGATCCTGATGCGCATTCTCCGGGAGGAGCTCGATTTCAAGGAGCTCGTGTCGCGCATTCTCAGCTTCGACTACATCGGCTCGCTGATCGCAGCGGTGTTGTTTCCGCTGTTCCTGGTGCCGCGCATGGGTCTGGTGCGAACGTCGATTCTCTTCGGATTCCTCAACGGCTGCGTCGGACTCTATGGAACGTTTCTGATGGCACCGCTGATTCGCCGCGGACGAACCGGCCTTCGGGTTCGGGCCGCTTTGGTGATGGTCCTTCTGGTTGTGGCGTTCCTGAATGCGCGAAGGCTCACGGCGATGTCCGAGCAGGAGCTGTTCGCCGACGAGATCGTCTACGCCACCAGCTCGCCGTATCAGCGGATCGTGGTGACGCGCGGCGCGTCAGGGTTTCATCTCTTTCTGAATGGCAACCTGCAGTTCAGCTCCGCGGATGAGTATCGCTACCACGAGGCTCTCGTCCATCCTGCGCTGACGATGGCCGGTACGCCCTCCCACGTACTCGTTCTCGGCGGCGGCGATGGTCTGGCCCTTCGCGAGATCCTCGAGTACCCATCGGTAATCGATGTGACGCTGGTCGACCTCGACCGGAAGATGACCTCCCTCTCGACGACCTTCCCGCCGCTGGCCGATCTCAATCACCATTCGTTCAGCGATCGGCGGGTACACGTCATCAACGAAGACGCGATGATCTGGCTCGGCGAACAGAAGCTGCGGTTCGATGCAGTGATCGTCGATTTCCCCGACCCCAACAACTTCGCCCTCGGCAAGCTCTATACGACCCGTTTCTATCAACTGTTGCGGGAGCACCTCACGCCCGACGCCGCCGTCGCCGTGCAGTGCACTTCCCCGCTGTTCGCCCGCCGGTCGTACTGGTGCATCATCCGGACGATGGAAGCGGCGGGCCTCGTGGTCAAGCCGTACCAGACCACGGTCCCGTCATTCGGCGTCTGGGGCTTCGCGCTGGCGCGACTGCATCCATTCGCGCAACCGTCAGGGCTGCACCTGCCGATGCGGTATCTCGACGGCCCGACGCTGGCGTCGATGTTCGTTCTCTCTCCCGACATGGCACCCGTGCCGGTGGAGATCAACCGGCTCGACAATCAGATGCTCGTTCGGTATTACGAAGAGGAGTGGAAGAAGTGGTCGTGAAGTGTGAAGCCTGTCATTCTGAGAGGCTGTGCAGGAGTACCGCGGTTCGTATTGCCTGTCATCCTGAGCCTGCCGCAGCCGCGTGGGTGGGCGAGTGGTGGAGCGGCGGAGGACGGCGAAGGACCCCCTCCTTGTTGCGGGTAGGTGGGTGGTGATGTCTAACCGTCCTGCGTCCTTGTTGCTCTGTGCACCCCCCTCCCTCCCCGCCTGTAATTGGGGGGTCCTTCGGCGTCCTCCGCCGCTCCGCCCGCCCACCGCCCAAGCGGCTGCGGCAGCCTCAGAGGGCGTGCAGAAATCCAACCGCGCGGTGATTCTCAAAGAACGGGCGGTTGCGAGTATGTCGTACTCCACCCCCGCTCCCAAAGCGGTGGCTGGGCGCCACCGCACTCCAAAGCGCGTCGCGCGAAATGATGTGGACAATCCTCGCCAACTCTGAACAGGTTTTCGCGCGCCGGAGGCGCGCTTTGGAGTGCGGTGGCGCCCAGCCACCGCTTTGGGAGGGGGCCCCCCCGGTTCATGGAACACACGTCCTGGTTGCGGGCAACGCCGAGCCTCCGCGGTAGCCTCAGGATGACAGG
>JBBRNB010000134.1:0-14349 GCA_038230535.1 Thermoanaerobaculia bacterium | reverse complement strand
TTTGGAGTGCGGTGGCCGCAGCCACCGCTTTGGGAGGCTGGGGGCCTCGCGTCCGACCGGCCTTTCGTAAATGAACATCCAAAAGCGGTGGCTGCGGCCACCGCACTCCAAAGCGCTTCGCGCGAAATTGATCGTAAACGATGCTGGAGGTCAGTGTCGCGCCGCGTGGTGACGGGCGGTGATGGCGCCAACGGGCGTCACGATCAAGGCGGCCGAAGACGGACCACCTCCAACGGCGTTGAAAGCCGCGACCGAACATGAGTATCGGGTTCCGTTCGTCAATCCGGAAACGGTAACAGGCGACGCCGTGCCGGACGCGCTCGAGCTCCCGGGGTTACATGTAGCGGTGTAACGCGTGATCGAAGAACCTCCGTTACTGGCGGGCGCCGTGAACGTGATCACGGCACGCCCATTCTCTGACGCGGCCGGCAGAATCACCGGTGCTCCGGGCGCCGACGCTCCCGGAACGACCAGCAGCGTGATGCTTTGGGGCGGCAGTGTCAGCGAGATCGACGGTCCGGCAAGCGTCAGGCTGGCCAGCGGAGTGATGGCGTTGCCGGAGTCGAGCTGCCAGCGCTGCACGACTGCCCCATCCACCGGAACGAAATTCGATAGCTTCATCGTCGCTGGAGTGTCGCCGAGCAGCGTCTTCGTCACGATCATCACCGTCAGTGCATGGTCGGAAGATCGCACCGCGGCGAACGGCGCCACCTCGTCCACATTCGGTCCCTCGGCGCCGACGCTGATGTCGCCGAAGGCGGAATGCTTCCCGTCGTAGTTTCTGTACATCCTGATGGCTTTGTACGTGGGAGAACCGGTGTCGGGCGTCGTCCATCGCGTGGACAGATCGAGCTGTTCGCGGCCGAAAATCCCGAGGATGTCGGCCTGCGCCGTGGCCCCATTGATGAATCCCTCGGCGCCCCAGTTGTACTCGGTGATTGCGACCTTCGTCCCTGGGTAGTAGGTGCCGGCCCATTGATGGAGCCGCGGAATCAGTTGCACCTTGTCGTTGATCCACGTTTTGTCCGTGTACGAGGGATCCCAGAGCGAGCGGGTGGATTGATTGCGCCGGAGTTGCATGGCCGAGGAGACGTCGTCGCTGAACTCGCCCCCCTGTGGGTAGAAGTGAACGCTGAAAACGTCGAGCAGGCGCTGGCCGGTGAGCTGGTCGTGCGCCTCATCTGGTCGAGGAGCCAGGGGAGGTAGTCCAGATTGCCGTGGGCTGCGCGGTCAGGAAGAGATCCGCTCCACCCGTGTGCCGCTCCCCACTGCTGGTCGTAGCCGCTGTAGAAAAAGCCGCTCCAGCCCCACTCCTCGGGACCGGCTACGAGCGCAGTCGGATCGACCGATTTCACCCGAGTGGCATAGTCGATCATCTTCGTCCGGATCTCGTCCATGGCCGCGCCGGCCGGATGAACGTCGCGGTGTGTGGCGTGCCAGATGCTCGGCTCGTTGTCGAGCAGGTAGTAGCGCAGCGGGCCGTTTGCCGCAGGGCCCCATCTGGATAGCAGATGTTGAAACCACGCGAGCTGGTACGCCGAGTCCGCCGTCTGGTTGGCGTCGTGCGGATCATTTCCCGTGACCTCGGCGCCATTGTTCCGCACGCCGTTGCCGGCATCCGGCATCCAATAGTCGGTGCTCTGCTGCGCTCCGTACTTTGCCACGGAGAAACTGGCCAGATTGGAGCGTCCGGCTCCGAGCTTCGCCACCCAACCGATCATCGGTACGGTCACCATGGCCTGAGCCCCGCCCGCCGCGCTGTCGCCGATGAACGTGTCCACAAACTCGCCCGGAGTCGCGCTCGGCTCACCGATGCTCTCAAAGAACCAATCCGCGGCGCGATTGCTGGAGTTTCTCGTCCAGTCATATCTCGTGGCGGCGTTTCCACCCTGGCGATTGAGAGGGACGTTGAGGTCGGACAGTTGGGCCGCACTGGCAAACGCCATGCCGTAAATCATTGGGCTGATCGGATGCCTGTTCTTCAAAGCGTCGACGTTGACAATGACCGGGGCATTCTGGGCCTCTGCCAGAGTCCCGATAGCGATGAGGATGAGAATCCAGCACACCTCGAGCCGTGTACGCCGTCTGGGGAGTTGCGCAGCACCGAGGTGGGAGATAGCGATGGAACTGTAGAGCCGGGGGGAGGGCGGAGGAGTGACGTGTCTCACAATCACCCTGTTGAGTGGCGTCGCTACCGGCGCGCGAGCAGCGGATAGGGGTTGACGTAGGTCCCTTTCCACCAGCGTTTGTCAGGGTCGAGGCGAATCAGTGCGAAATGCAGATGAGGAGTGTCCTTGGGTGCGTTGCCTGTGGTTCCGACGTAGCCGATGATTTCCCCGCGATGCAATTGTTGACCTTCGTGGAGGCCGGCCGCGTAGCCGTCGAGATGCGCGTAGTAGTAGCAGAAGCGCTGGTCGGGATCGAACTCGTAGACGGTGAGCCCTCCCGGCACGCTGGTGAAGAGCTTCTTGACGACTCCGTCATCCGCTGCGATGACCGGTGTGCCGCGCGGCGCCATGATGTCGATTGCTTCGTGGCGGCGATTCCCGCGCACGTCATTGAACATGTCACGCATGGCGGAGGGGCCGACGCCGGCGACCGGGATGATCATCGGACGAGGTGCGCCGGTATCCGTCCAAGCCGCAGTTGGCATGGTTGCGGTCACTGTCGCTAGCGGGGCGCCGATATCGGCGGGGACTGCGGGCTCATTCGCCGGGAGGGGCGGGGGCGAGACATCAGACGGCATGATGGGGTTGATCCGGCTCGCAATTGCGGGCGATGTCTCCATCGCCCGCTTTTGCGTCGGAGTGATATCCGAGGTCCTTTGGCCAGCCGCAATCCATGCGAGCAAAGCGATCGTGGCAACGCCAGCGAGCAGGAGGATTTTCTTCACGATGCCGTCTTCCTTCTGCCTGTCATTTTTCGAGAATCGCAGGCATGCCGGGCTTGACCAGATTGGCGAGCTCGGCCGCATCCCAGTTCGTCAGCCGGATACAGCCATGCGAGCTCGTTTTGCCGATGGTTGACGGCACGGGCGTTCCGTGGATTCCGTAGTGTGGCTTCGAGAGATCGATCCAGACCAGGCCGACGGGACCGTTCGGACCCGGTGGGAGCTTCGCCTTCTTGTCGCTTGGCTCTGCATCCCAGAAAAGATCGGGGTTGTAGATGAAGGGCGGATTCCAGGCCACCCCGTTGATCTTCCAGTCACCGAGGGGAAGCGGGTCGTGCGTGCTGCCCGTGGTGGCGGGATAGCGAGCCAGGACGGCGCCGTCTTTGTCGATCGCCTCCACTGCTCCCTGACTCTGGCTGATATGAACAGTCATGACGGCCGCTTTGTCGATCGGCGGGCGTGCGACGTTCGGCACCTGGATGACTACGCCCGGATGATCGAGTTTCATCCCTGCATTGAGTGTCGCAAGCAGCTTCGGGCTGACGTGGAACTTCTCGCCCATGGCCTCTTCCGGGTTCTCATAACCGAGAGCCGGCAACTTCGCCTTGTCGGCCATCGGTTCCGGGATCGGAGTGAACGGACCAGCGAGATCTTCCGCCGTGAGGGTGTAGGGGACGATCACGGGAGCGGTATCGGCGTTCAACGTCTTCCAGGTCGCGGCGTTGACTTCCCCGCTGGCTTTGATTTTCCTGGAGAGGTTGAAGGCTGAGGCGGCTTTTCTGGTGGTGCTGCCAAAGTGGCCGTCGATCTCGCCGACGGAGAAATGCGCACGATCCAGCAGGATCTGCGCTCGCAGAACCGCGGCACCCTGCTGTGCCGATGACTTTAGGATCGGATTGCCGGCGGCGGTGTTTGCAGCAGCGGCGCTCCACGAGACCTTCGCCGGTTTTTTCGCTCGATGATGTCGCGCCGCCTGAAGTTGAGGTGAAACGAGGAGAAGCTGCACCAGCGCGCAGCCAACGGTAAACAGTCGTGTTTGAAGACCCATGACTGTCGCTCTGCAAGTTAGGAACCGGGTTGGGATCGGGCAATCTGATGGTGGCTGCTCCCGATCGTCGATAGCCACCGATGCCGTGGTCGGACTGTTGGCGGATGGCGGGCTCTTGCGCTCTGTCCGACACGCTGGAACGCGGAATGCGCCCTTTCCCGACAAAAGATTTCCCACCGCGTCCGTCTGAAGAAAGCCGGGAGAGCGCGTTGGTCCTCATTGGAGAGTGGCATGATCCTGTACAAGAATTTTGATCTCCGAATTCGATCTGACGGAGACGGCTTCGTAGTTTCGGCGCTGCGCGGTTCGCAGGCCGCGAGTGAGTCGTTTGAGATCGATCCTTCGCTTTCCTGGGACCTCGAAGATATGGAGAAGCGCGTTCCAGGTGCCATCAGGAAGCGGGGTTCTCTTCTTTTCGACGCGCTGATGCGCGGCCGGATCCGCGACCTGTACCACCAAGAGCTTGGCAGAATCGGTGGCGATTCCAAGGCAGGCGCACGAATCCGCATTCATTTCGACCCAAGCGACGTCCGGCTCCGGCGTCTCATCCAGATACCGTGGGAGATTCTCCATGACCGGTCCGCGGACGGCGGCAACTTCACAGCGCTCAATCCGCGTCTCCCGATCGTTCGGGTAATCGACAGCGTGGATCAGCCGCTTGCTCCGATTCCAGGGCCGCTGAAGAGCGTACTACTTGCACAGTCGAACTCTCTAGATGCGGAGCTCGATCTTGACCGGGAACGAGTCGCGGTTGAAAGAGCGTTTGCGGGCCTTGACGTGCGCTTGGTGGTTCTCACGCGCTCTACACGTTCCACCTTGCTCGAGAAGATTTCGCTCCTGAAGCCGCAGATCGTGCACTTCATGGGTCACGGCAGGTTCGATGAGTCTCTCGGTGAGGGTGTCCTCGTACTCAGTGATGAACGGGGCGAGGAAGACTGGCTGAAGGCTTCGACGTTCGCGGCGTTTTTCGCGGGCAGACCAATGCCTCGGCTGGTGATTCTCAGCGCGTGTCTGACTGCGACCTCCGGTGTCGGGCAGGCTGCTGGCCCATTTGCAAGCGTCGCCATGCGCCTCACGGCCGGGGGCGTTCCCGCAGTGATCGCGATGCAGTCGGAGGTTCTCGACGCCGACGCTATTCGATTCACGGATCGGCTCTATTCGAGCTTCGCTCAAGGAGATCCGATCGAGGCCGCGGTTGCGAATGCTCGCGCGGCACTGCAGGCGAATCGTCAGGAAACACTTGCCTGGGCGGTACCGGTGCTCTTCATGCGGGGAGCGAGCGAGGACGTGCCATTCGACGCACAGCAGACGGAAAGTGTGCCGGTTCCTTCTCAATACCAGTCAAATGTGACAAATACCGGTCCTGTCGAGCTTCAAATCAATGCCGGATACATCAATCGCGTCCAGCCTGGCAGTGGCGGGAGGAGGAAATGAAAAAAGCGCTCGTAGACGGAAAGCAGCCCATTCCCAGCGACCAGAACGCAAAGGATCAGGAAGCAAAGGACCTGAAAGCAAGGGACCAGAAGGAAAAAGACCAGAAAGAAAAAGATCAGAAAGCACAGGACAAGGACGACGACTCCTCCTCCGAGGACACGCCGGGCGTAGTCGTCGTAACGACCGATGTCAACAACGCTGCGTCTGTGGGCAAGCAGGTGAATGCCGGAAGAATGAGGGATCAGTACATCTATTTCGGTCACGACGAGCCCGAACCGGAAAAACCGGTTGATCTCGAGGTGCTCGCCGATCTCCCTCCGACCGTCCATCCCTTTCGGGATCCGCGTCACGAACAGATGCTGCGAGATCTGCAACAGAAGAGAGTGCTGCTGCTCACGTCCTATCAGGAGCATGCCGCATATTCGGCGGCGTACACGCTCATAAAGGACACTTCTTTCAGCCTTCACTCGAGGAAGACCTTCTTCCCGGCACGCGGTCAGGATCGAGATCGTTCCGACCTCGATCTCATCACTCTGACCCGGGACCTGGATGAGAAGCCGCAGATCGTGTTGATCGACATCAGGAGTCGCTGCACGCTCCTCGATTCGACATTAATTCTCGGAGTGGGACCCATTGCGACTGTCTGCGCCAGGCTGAAGGCCCATTCCTCGTTCCTGATTCTCGCGGTCAACGAGGATCTGTTGAAAGACGCCTCGGCGAGCGAGATTCTCCCGTACTCCGTCTCGCACCTTCTCTATCTGCTATCGAGGGATCTCGGCAATCGGGCACCCGAATTTGAGAAACGCCTTTTGGCCGGCTTCGAGGCGTGGGCCGGTCCTACCCAATTGAGTGAGCTCTATCAACGGGTGGCCGACCGCTTGCCGGCGGGCGAAGCGGCGTTGGAGGCGCTCATTCAGGAGCTCGAGCGGGCCAGGACTCTTCCGCCGGCCGACCGCAAGGTGCAGTTGGAGCCTATCAAGGCCGCGGACATCCTTCGCGAAGAGTCGGCTGTCCATCGGGCGGCAGCATTTCTCGCAACCTACTTCACCAATATCCGCCAGCAGGATTTCGATCGCCTGGTCCTCCTTCTCCTCGGCGAGGAGATGATCACGAAGGAACGCACGCGGCGAGTCACAGGGAAGGATGGCTTCCCCACCACCGTCACGGAAGAGACCAAGGAGCGCTGGTCGGAGCGCTGGGCCCGGAGCGCGGACCTTGTGTTTCGGGACTGTCATTTACGGACTGTGGATTCGTCGGACGGATCGTGGGTGGTGGACTTCAGTGAGCCATATCTGCGGCGGGAGCTTCGCGTCCATTTTGACCGTCATCTCCCCTGGTATGTCAAACGCCAGTGCCAGGTACTGCAGGAGTCGGGGGTCCTCTTCGCATTCGATCTTTCACCGGCGACGGTCGAGGGTCTTGTGGATTTGTTCGTCGAGCGGGCGGTTGTCGACCCCCAGGGATTCGGCAGCCGTTGGCTCCTCGAACTGGTCCATGGTCTGAGAATCCAGTTCGAGGGAGAGCCCCCTTCCGATTCACAGGAGAAAGCGCTTGCCTGGCTGCTAGCGCATCTGGCAATGGAGGCTCGACTTCTTGCACATTTTCACGGCAGGCTGGCTTTGATGATTCGAGAGATGCTCGATCGGGATGCGCTGCGTCCAATGGTGGATGAATTCTTCGAATTTCTCATCGCTGCACGTCAGCATGGCGCGCTCCTCGACCTCATTGTCGACCTTGCGCGCCGTCTCCGCTTCGTATCGCATTTCGAGCCACTGATCTGGATGCGCCGTCTACTGGATCAGGGGAGCGATGCAGTACGGGAGCGTGCCGCGGACGAACTGATCAATCTGGCACGGGACAGCGGCCCACGCATCTACGAATTCCTGACCGGAGTGCGAGATTGGCTACCACAGGCCGGACTTGCTCCCAGCCGTTTCTCACCCTCCAATCAAAGGGCTCTGGAGTTTCTGTTTGCATACTGCGCTCGCGTGGCCGAATCGCTCTCAATGGAGCGCATGGGCGCATGGCCGTCGCAACACCCTCTCTTTTACACATTGTCAGGTAGCAAAGACGCACGTAGCGTGATCGTCAAGCTCATCGATTGGATCCTCGACCGCCGCGGGCTCAATGGCGAAACAGAAGACTCCACGGAGAAACAATCCGCGCGCGTGGTACAGATCGCCAAGGTCGCTGCCCTTGTGGAGCACTGGTCCTGGGTTCTCCAAGGTCGGTCAGATGATGACGGATCGTCGCCGGGCGGAGCCCTCTTCGTCGTCATCCTCGAAGAGATCGTCAGGAGAGCGGACATGCTGGATCGCGCCCGCCTCCAGCGAAGCTGGCGGAGCTTTCAACAAGGTGGCCAGCAGGAGGCAATGAGAGTCGGTGATTCCGATGCCGAAATGCGTGCGTTTCTGGTGGCGCGCCGGAACCGCTTGAGCCGGCTAAGAACGCAATTCGCTGAAGTTGCGAGGAGCTTTGATGGAGGAATGACGACATGAGTGAATACGTACCACCCAAGCCAGCCAATGTAGTGATCGGCGTCTGCGGAGATCAGGGCTCTGGAAAGACGGTCTTTCTCACTTGCATCTTCCAGAGCGTCACAACGGCCTTTCCCGATGACGTCGTCGTTGGCTTTGATCGATCCGAAATCGGGAATGCCTCTTACTTTCAATCAGTCGAGCAGTCGCTGATTGAGCGTGGAGCCTGGCCAGGAACTCGCGAGCTGCACCCAGTGCGAATCCTTGTCAACTCCTACGAGCCACTGCCCGGAGCGGTGGGCTCGACGCTTTCGGTCGATCTTCTCGATTTTGCCGGCGGCCACTTCCAATTGCTGGCAGACCTCAAGAAAGCTGAGAAGGACCTTGAATCGGATGAGGATGAGTTGAAGGAGTTCCGCACTGTGGAGGAGATGTTGCATCGGGCGGATGCCTTTGCCATCCTGATCAATTCCACCGAGATCGATCCGGAGGACGAAGCGCCGACGAAAAATCCGTTCAGCACGAGCGTGAATTTCATGCTTGGTCACTGCCGGCAGGAGCGTAAGCCTGTTGCTCTCCTTTTCACGCGGGTGGACCAGACGCCGGCTCTTACGGAAAAGATCTTCGAAGAGATGCCGAGAGTCGAGATGTTCAGGCGTCAGTTCACGGACAGCCTGGAAGAAGCGGAAAAGGGAGCGAAACCGTTCGGCGTCGCGCGCAGAATCTCCTGCTACGAGACCGTCCTAGGAGACTTGACGCCCAAAGGTCAGACCTACGACGGCAATATCTGGCGCAAGGAGCCGGCGCAGATTGTCCTTGAGCTAATCCGCGCAGCGATGCCGGCTATTCGGAGGCGGCTCGAGGAAGAAGCGGCCAGGGCCGCAAGGGAGCTTGCAGAGAAAGAGCTCCTGCACCGCCAACAACGGACACGTTGGTTGAGCGTAGGGATCGCGGCAGCTCTCGGAATCCTCATCCTCATCGGTACTCTTGCGTTCGTCTCATACGGTCGCGCGGTGGCTCGCCAGGTTGGGCAACTCAAAGATATCGAACTCGCGCTCCGCGGCGGAAACGTCAACTTGATCTCGTCAACGACCGAGGCAAATCTGGCCGACATCCTGGCTTCCTATAGGAGGGCTCCGGCAGATACGCCATCGGAGGTCGTGTCAGCGATTCGAAGTGTCGAGGCCGCCTTCGGCGAGGCGGGGCAACGACTGGTTTCCGAGCCT
Source organism: Thermoanaerobaculia bacterium (assembly GCA_038230535.1). Classification (GTDB taxonomy): domain Bacteria; phylum Acidobacteriota; class Thermoanaerobaculia; order Gp7-AA8; family Gp7-AA8; genus JADGNZ01. Next base: position 5,274 of record JBBRNB010000134.1, on the reverse strand, counting down.
TGGCTCGATCCTGCCTATAGGGACAAGATCGACCGCTACCAGGTTCTTGCGCCTCGTTTCGATCCTGCGGTCTCCGACCTGTGGCGTAAGACGCTTCTTCCGACTCTCGCTGCAAGAGGAGAGTTCCTCGCAGATTGGCTGAGCAACAAACGGCAGGACCGGCGGGCGCGGACCTTTTTTCTCGACGAAGAGTCGAAGAGGTTTGAAGGCCTTGGCGATCGTCGGTTTTCCGCTCTCCTCGCTTCCCGCTCAACTAAGGAGAAGACGCTCGAGATTGCCCGCTGGCAACGCCGGATCGACGCCAACGCAGACGTCCGGAGCCGTATCGCGACAATCCAAAACCTGTTCGATTCCGCCCTCGCGGAACACGATCCGGAGCTCATCCGCCTCGCCCGTATCTCGTTGGCGCGGCACTTTGCCGGGACCCTCATGCAACGGCAGGAAAACCCCATCGTGCGTGAGAATCTGCTCACTCCGCTAGCCCCCGATCTTGCCCGGCTCGGAGATGGCCAGGTGCGGTTCGAGGTATTGGCGCGGGAACTGCTGAACTGTGCGAGCGAAGAGCAGTGCCAGCGGCGACTGTTGGTCATCCAGTCCGTCATTTCTGACGACAAAGCCTCCACCGCAGGGTGGCAATCTTCGGCGGACAACCTGCTGCGTAGCCTATTGTTCGGTCTACCCAGGAACGAGCGCCGCGAGGTTTGGAACGCGCTGGCCGGTTCGCTGGGTGACAGCTATCTCTTCAGCGCCCGCCCCGATGCTTGGCCGGCCGACGTGAGCTCGCTCCTCAGCCGCATCCGCACCCTGACGGAGGGTGAAGTCGATGCGACGCCAGAGCTCGTCAAGCTTCTGACACGGCATCCGATCTACGCAGCCGAGCTCGAGTATCTGGCCGATCGCCTCGCCGCGACGGAAGTCCGCCGGACGATGGTGTCGATTTACGCATTGATCCTTCATGCACTCCGACAGTCCAGCATGTTGCCGTCGGGTCAACTGACGCAAATCAGTCATCTCGTGTCTTCTGCGGTTGCCAATCGCGGTGAGGCCGGAGGGCCGTTTCACAGGATCGATGGCGAATTGACGCAGGTGCTCACTCTCGTACAGTCGGTTAACAACCAACGTTCTCGGGGCAGTTTCAAAGAGTCACCGGCATCCGTACGACTGGAACGCCTGTTACGTGATGCGAAGAGGAGCCACTGCAATGCACTGATCCCGCACCAGGCTCCGGCGGAGTGCGCCGATGCTGCCTGATGTGTCTCGCACCGCCATGCTTCTAATGATGATGCTCGTCTCCGCAGCGTCGCTCGCACAGACTCCTTCGCCGGTTGAACCAGCTCGATCTCGATCGGAGCAAACCCCGCCAGCGCAGGTGCAACCTGCACCGGTGCCTGCTACGTCAGCGCCACCCACCGAGGAGCCACCTGCCCTTGAGCCGGAACCACCTGTGACGCAACCTGCTACTGGACATCGTGCGCCGACGCAAGCTCCACCTGTGCGACCCGAACCGCCGATCGTTCCTCGCTCAGGCTCCAATCTCATTTCCGAGGCTCTCTGTGGGGTCCAGAACGAAGAGAGAGTTCGTGCCCAGGCACTCGATGCCGGGAAGATGGCCAGTGCTTGGCGCCGTTCGCCCATCTCGGACATCGACAAATGGCTCAACGCGCCAAAGTGCGGGAAGAAAAGCACTAACGCGCTCGCAACTGACAAGCGCCGCAGGGACACGCTTCGCCAGACGCAATTGCAGATCGCGGACATGCGCAGGATCGAGGCCGAGCTGATGCAGGTTCTCCAATGGCGTCCGATCTACGGCAGCTGGCCGGCGCAGTGTGGGAGCTGTGACCAACTTGACGTAGCGGCGAAGGCGGCCATGCTGACGGCGGAGATGTGGCCCGATTCCACGGAGGGACAGACAGAGAAAATCGGATGGTGGATCGACGCCATGGAAACGCGGCGTTCGCTGCTGGCTGCTCTCTGCATGGCAAAGCCTCCCGGAAGCGCACGGACGACCTTACAATCGAAGTTCGCTTTCTATTCTTGGACTACGAGCGGGCGGAGGTTGCTCGACGCCGCTGATTGGTACGACCGAAGGGATTTTGCCGCGTGGTGCGCCCATCAATGATCGCCTTGAATTACTTTCTCTATGACAATCGAACCACCGTCAGCCGGAGGACGGACTGGGGGATCAAGGCTGCCACGGGAGAACTGGCCGGCCGGGGCGATCTGAGAGCGAATTTCCGACGCTACTGTGACGCTCTTGGCGAACAGGGGCATCTGGCTGGGTTCGAGGCCGCGATCGGAGGTGTTGGGCCCCGGGGCACGCAGGGGTATCTTCTATGCGTGACGTTAGAGACCTCGGATCTGCAGAGAAGACCGAGTTGGGCTGTGTTCGGTCTTTGGTGTCCTGATGTTCTGACGTTGAATGATGTCTTGACCGCTGGCGATCCAGTCGGCTCCGCCCGAGGTCTTCTCGGACGCGACACGCCCGCGGACGCAATCACCATTCTTCCGGCCAGCGGCACCATTCGACCGAGGCGTCTCCGGGAACCAGCACCGGAGTTTCATCGATTCGAAGCCCGATCAACGGTCCATGAAGTGATTTCGATCCTGCTCGGTGCGATCCGCATCGGAAGCAGACTACCCAATATACTTGGGGTCACAGCCTCCTCACGGTTGCCGGCGCTGACGCAGGCGGGGTTTGACCTCGTCTACTGCCTCCCGATGGATGCGCAAACAGAACGTTCTCTTCTGAGACAGCTCAGTCCCGAGAGGGAAGTTAAGGATTGGCTTTACCCAGTGGAGCCGTCGTCGGGTATATCTCCCGAGCGTACCTTGGTGCGACAGGACAAGAGAGCAAAACTCGGCTCACCGACGTTTCTGACATGTCTTATCTTGCTCCTGCTCGGTACCTTGGCGTTGGAACGTTTTCCTGCGGCCGGATGGCTTCAATTGGGCAATCGTCTCGTTGGAATGATTAACAGGCACGACGCTACCTTGACGGCTAATGCGATGACTCCCGCGATCGCACATAAGACACACGCCAAGAGCGTTCCGCAGGATGCGTCAACGGCCGCTCTCGATGACATAAGAGCGCGGTTGGAGGAGTTCAGGAAACTAAGCCCGGACGATTTACGGAGAGGTAGCAGTTTTCTTGACGCTTACAACGAAAAACTCCAATTCGATCCTTCTTACTTGGTCAAACGCGCGCGAGTCAAGGAGGCTTTCAGCTCTTTGCTGGAGATTCGGGGCCGAATGGTGAAACGGAGGGTCGGGAACTACGTCGCTTATTTCTACGACGAACAAGGCGCGAGTAATAGGGACGCCGGCTCGAGACTACAGGGCATCCGTGCCATCCTCAACGAGCGTCCACTGGGCAGGGGGGACTGCAGGGTCCTCAAAGAGGCGTTTGGCTACGACTACGAGCAGTACGATTCGGAGGTGCATCGCTGGTGCAACGCGGTTGAGAGGCTGGAGAGCGTAGTCGCCTCACGACGCCTTGATGTCCAAACGACCCCAGGAAAGGACGGTTGACTCGCGATGATCGCTGCGTGTCTGGACGAGCGTGGAGAATTTGATGGAATCGCGAACTGTTAATGTCCGCTGTGCACGGACGGGAGAACTACCCAGACGGCGTGTTGTCATTCCATCGCGAAGGAGGGTATTGACGTCCCTCGTCGCCGTGATCACAAGCACAGTTGACCCGAATCGCCCAGTCGGAAGCGATGATAGCTTCTGCATGGACATGAGCGGCGAACAGTTGACGTCCGTGCAGTTGGCTGCCTTTTACGTGGCGCAGCACAACCGCTATCACCGCGGTGAGGATGGTGGTGACGACGAGCCTCGGGCTTTGTCGATATGGGAAGAGCTGATCGCCGATGACCCGGAGCGGGCCTGGCCGGTCTTCGTGGAGGTCGTACGGCTGCAAAGTGACGACGAGATACTCAGGCAGGTAGCCTGCCGCCTCGGCATCCTTCTCCATCGTCACTACGATGCGTTTCGCGAGCGCGCCGAGGAGCTGGTTCGCGCGACGCCGCGCTTCGGGCGAATCGTAGGCGATGGCTTCTTCAATCCTGAGCGCTACCGCGAACGGCCCCTCGACATCGACGAATTGATCGATGCTCACGAGGCAATGGGCAAGGCGGCCGCGGATGCGCACGTCGTCAAGAAGCTCGCGAATGAGGAACCGGAACGGGCTCTTCCCATTGCGATCGAAGTCATTCATCGCGGTCCGGCGAGGGGGTTCGGTAGTTACGACACGTTCGAAATCCTGCAGGATCTGTTGATTGCACACGGCGAAGCAGTAATCGATCGTGTGGAAGTGATTGCCCGGGAGTCGTACCTGGTCCGGCGGGCGCTTTGGCGGATGCAGCCGCGGCAGCTCGGTGCGCCGATGCCGTATCGGATCAATGACGTGGTCTGGCCACGCGTGCTGGCGGTGACCGCGAACACCACCGATTTCACGGATGATGTCGAGCCCCAGCCTGAGCCGCGCATTTTGCCGGACGAGGACGAACGGCTCCTCGAAGCATGGTTCACGTACGAAGACCATTTCTGGGCTTTCGACGCGATGTCCAGTCTCGTCAGAGAGGAGCCGGAACAAGCCTGGTTGATTCTCCTGCGCATGCTCGAGAGTGCGAGTGACGATCGGGTCGGCAACCTCGCGGCGGGTCCGCTGGAAGACCTCCTTCACGGATACGGTGCGCAGTTCATCGACCGCATCGCCGCCGAGGCGCGTACGAACGCGAAGCTGCGTCTTGCATTGCAGGGCGTCTGGATCTCGAGCTCAGCAGTCTATCCACGATACCTCGAGGTCATGCGCGACCTCGGATTGTCGCAAGAGGTCTGATCTCCGACGTTTCCCGGCACACAGACGGGTTTACCCCGTTGGGGGGCCCAACGATGCGAGGCACCCCAACGGGGTGCGTCTGGAGATTGGACGTTTCGTGGTGTAACGAAAGCACGCCGGAGGCGTGCGAGAAGATAGCCGGTGGCCACGCCGGAGGCGTTGCCACCGGTTTGCTGAGTTAGTTAGGGAAGGCACCCCGGCAGGGGTGCGCGAAGTGTTGCATTCATTGAATTCGTCGTCGTTTTCATTGGGAGAGGTGCCGGAGTTTTGGTTCCAGGCACTGCAATCAGTCTTCGGCGCTCGGCAGAAGTGACCACTTTGTGCTCGGTTAAAGTGACCACCATCAAGAACACGATTCGGAACAGCGATCGGAACTCCAACGCCGGCCGGCGAAATCATCCTGCCGCGCCAACGGCGCGGCAGTGTCGGCG
>JBBRNB010000133.1:0-14445 GCA_038230535.1 Thermoanaerobaculia bacterium | reverse complement strand
TGCCCAACTCAGCGAAAAGCGTGCAGACTTCGCATCCTCCAGCGTTAAGTCTGTTCGCCAGCATCGTCAGGCCGCGAAAACCAGCCCTCCGACGCAAGTTCTATCGACCGTCGTCAAAATGGTGAGAAGTGCGGGCTAGCGTGTGCTCGATGTACTCGAATCAGGACACTATTGCTGAATCACGGTGCGCAAGTGCTTCGTCCCCTGATCGAGGTCATCGAGCACGGCGTTGACGGCGCCAGCCCCGAGTGCTACCCGCCGCGTGATCACGCGTGACGTGTCGATCGCGCCGCGATGGGCGAGGTCGAGCAGCTCGACCAGCTCCTCGCGCGTGTGGTCGGAGACGCCGATGATGTGCCGCTCTTTCGCAAGAACATCGCGATAGGGATCGATGGCCAGCTCTCTCAGATTGATGGCTACAATCATGATCCGCCCGCCTCGGGCCAGCGAGCGAAGACCGTGCAAGGTCGTCGGAGGATGGCCGGCAAAGTCGAGGACGACGTCGATGTCGCCCAGATCTTCGGCAGCCGCCGGAATGGCGCCGAACGATTCGGCGATGGCCAGCTTCTCCGCGACTCGATCGACCGCGAAGACGCGGCTGGCGCCGAGTACCTGCGCGAGCTGCACCGCGGAAGCGCCGAGACCACCGAAGCCGAGGATGGCTACCGATTCGCCTGCTTGCAGACGGGCCAGGCGCAGTGCGTGATACGCGGTAGCGGTCGAGCACATCATCACCGCCGCTGCCTCGAACGATACGCCGTCCGGGATAGGTACCGCGTTCGCGGCAGGCACGGCGATCCGCTCGGCATAGCCGCCATCGACTTCCTTCCCCAGCATCCGCCCGTCGTCGTGAAGGTAGTGCAACGCCACGCGCTGCCCGGTGCCGGAAACGACGCCGGCGATCTCATGGCCCAACGTCAGCGGAAGCGTCACCGATCCGCCGCCGCCCCGGTAGTGCGCATCGCTGTGGCAGATGCCCGCGGCGCGGATGTCGACGAGCAGTTCGCCGGGACCAACCGAGGGCTCGGGGATTTCGGCGTCGATGAGGGGGGTGGCGAGTTGGGTGAGGCGGACGGCGTGCATGGGGGGAGTGTATTGAGAAGCCAGCGGCCTGTAACCGGAAGATGTGAAGACCCGGACACGTTGACAATCAAGAGCTGCTGGCTGTAGTTTGGGCGGTGTTGGCCCCTACGGGGACGCCAGCGTTTGACCCCCCGGAGTCTGGCAATTGCCACACGCCGGGTTTTTTGTTTGATGCCAGAAATGACTGATCACACAACGTGGACGCGCCACTTCGGGAATCGCGATCACACCAGTGGTGAAAGAGCTTCGATCTGCGTCAACCACGCATTGAAATGCGCACACTCGCTCCGTATTCGATCGATTCCGATTCGTTGCGCCAGACGGCTTCCATGGAGAGGCTTGTCGTAGGAAGGCTCGTGTAACTGTTCCAGCCGAGCAGACGGGTGCGTTTCCGGACCATCATTGATGTGTTCAGGCGACTGCGCCCCGTTGCGAGCTTCTTGCAGCGCTGGGACGTAGCGAGTCCAGCCTGATTGCAGCTCGCCGAAACGCGAAACGTCCGAGAAGAGCAGGGCTTCAAATTCGTATGGCTGGATGTGTGCGAGGAAGCGATCCGGGCGGCAACCGCTCTCCGCCACCACCTCATTCGCAAGTGCCGATTCGATGGCACTGCAGCGCCTGATCGGATCGGTGGTTGGCGCAGCAGCCAGGCCTGGGAAATCCAGGCGAAGGCCATACAAGTCGAAGAGCGTCGTCACGTAGATGCCGTCGCGCTCGCGAATGGTCTTGCTGAGAAACCTCACCACGCGGTCTCGCGAAAGCGCACCGCCCTTCCCGCGCGCTGAAGTAGAGATCAGCCGGGGGTGCAGAAAAATCTCGCGCGTTCCGAACGGCGGCGCAAGCGCATCGCGAACGAAGGTCTCCTCTGTCTGCCCTTCGCCGACGACGATCACCTCGATCAACGGGTCGGTCTCCCGCCGACGACGTTCATCTTCCACAGCTCGCCGAGCGAATACTCCTCGAGCCATTCCGATAATCGCGCGCTGTCGAGGCGCTGGAAAACCGAGGCACCGTCTCGCCGTTCCGTAACGACTACGTCGGCCGGTTCCAGTTGATTGATCAACTCAACCGACTGTGTCGAGACGATGATCTGCTTATCCGCGCTCGTCTGTCGGAGCAGGCTGGCCAGGATCACGATCGCAAACGGATGAAGTCCGAGTTCCGGCTCATCGATGAGAATGGCATCGGGTTGCAGTTTGCGCGGTTGCAGGAGCAACGTAGCCAGACAGATGAAGCGTAGTGTCCCATCCGAAAGTTGCAGCGGGCCACGCGGTGTATCGGGATCTTCTTCTTCGAGCCACTCGAGTTCCATCCGTTCGCCGGGATTGTCACGGTGGAGAAAGTCTTTGAAGAACGGAGCGACCATCTGGACTGTCTCGACGATGGACGCGTAGCTCTCCGGGTACCTTTCGCGAAGCATCCTCAGGAACGCCCCGAGGTTTGATGCGTCTGACTTGAGTTTGAGATTGTCCCGTACCGGCTGCGCCGTTCGAACCGGTGCGAGCGAGCTTGTATCGTGGAAATGAAACACGCGCCAACTTTGAACTGCCGGGATCACGTAGCGCGCGATCGTGTCCTCACCTGCTGACGGGAGGTTCGCTTCCGCGTGACCGGTACCGAGAGAACGCCAGACTCTGGCATAGCTCCCCGAGAAGTAGGTGGCCTCGTCAGAAAAGACGAGTTGATTCGCCGCGGGGCTCAGCATGAAACGATAGCCATTCGAGCCGAAGTGCAGCTCCGCCTCGATCTGGCGTGTTCGCTTTCTGCCACCGAACAGGACTGCGTCCGGACCATCCTCGCCCTTGACGTATAACTGCAGCCGGCCTTCCATCATGTCGGAGAGCATTCGGAAGAAGCTGATGAAATTGCTCTTTCCGGCGCCGTTGGCACCGATGAGCACATTCAGGCGCTCGAGCTTGAAGTCCTCGAGCGTCTGGATCGATTTGAATCCGCGCACGGTCATGCGCGACAGTCTTGTCACGGCGAGAATTCTCCTCCGTAACGTACGGTAACAGCTTCTTTGGGTGTAGTGCTATCGCACGGTGATCGATGAAGAGTGGAAAGCGCGGCTGAGGTATGTTCATTAACTCGACGCGGCGGCGGGACGCCGCCGAGCCAGCCGGCGGGGACGCCAGCGTTCCGGTGGTGGCGGCTGGAGCGCTGGCGTCTCGCCGGCTGGCTCGTAGGCGTCTCGCCTGCGTTTTCGTCGGACCGCAGTCATAATTGATACCGACACGATAGGTTACCGATGCGTCGCATACTCCGAGGATTGGTTGTCTCGCTCTCGCTCGCGAGCGCGGCGACGGCACATGCCCAGTCGATCGTCACCGTCGCGGGCGGGGGGACTGATGACGGGCTGCTGGCGACGCAGATCGGGTTGTACGGCGTCAGCGGGCTGGCGTACGACCGCGCGGGGAACCTCTACTTCGCGGAGAGGAACTCCAGTCTCGTGCGGCGCATCAACGTCGATGGCACCATCCGTACCTTGGCGGGAACGGGCGGGGCGGGGTATGCGGGGGACGGATCACTCGCAACACACGCCACGCTCGACTCACCGACCGGAGTGGCCGTCGACGCGGCGGGGAACGTCTACATCGCCGACCGGAACAACGACGTGGTGCGGCGCATCGACGCGGCTACCGGCATCATCACGCTCTTTGCCGGCGGAGGCAGCGACCGTGACGATCACACCATCGACGGGCCGGCCAACGGAGCGGTGATCAAAGGACCATTCGGGCTTTGGCTGGACGGCAACAACCTCTACGTCTCGGAGCCGGGCTTCCGAGGGAACCGCATCCGGCGTATCGACATCGCGGCGCAAACGATCACCACCGTAGCCGGTGCCATCGACGGAACGTCCGGTTACGCCGGCGACGGAGGACCTGCGCTGGCGGCGCTTCTCGATTCGCCGACGGGGGTTGCCGTCGATCCCGCGGGCAACATCTACTTCGACGATAACGGCAACAACGTCGTGCGGCGTGTCGACGCGGCGACGAAAAAGATCGAGACGTATGCGGGCGGCGGTACGTTGCAGGACGGAGACGGTGACGGTGGCCCGGCCAATCTGGTGCAGTTCCAGTACCTCGGCGCGCTTGCGTTCGACTCCGATGGGAACCTTCTCATCACGCAGCAAGACCGCGTACGACGCGTCGACAAGGCTACGAGGAAGATCAGCACCATCGGTACCAATATCTCCATCAGCTACGGCATGGCGCTGGCGAAAGACGGCTCGATCGTGGTTGCTGATGACGAGGGTACGATCAAGCGCTTCGTCTCCGGCTCTCCCGATCCCATCGTCATCGCCGGCGGCGGCAATTACCTCGGCGACGGGCTCCTTGCCACCGCCGCCGTGCTCCGTTATCCGAGGGGATTGGCGGTTGCGCCTGACGGCACCCTCTACATCGCCGATTCCTTCAACACGGTGGTCCGGCGCGTCGATCCGAACGGCGTCATCTCGACTTACGCCGGCGTGACCGGTAGCTACTATCAAAACGAGGGAGATGGACAACCGGCCACACAGGTAGCGATCGGAGCCGTTGCCGACGTCGCCCTCGACACGGCCGGCAATCTCTATCTCGCCGATCCAAACAATGACCTGATCTGGAGAGTCGACGCGAAGACTCACATCATCAATATCGTCGCTGGCGGCGGCGATCCGCCCGGCGGCAACAACGAGGGTCTTCACGCCAAGTCGGCGCGGCTGTCGAGTCCGAGCGGAATCTTCGTCGATACGGCGAACAACCTCTTCATCGCCGACGCCGGCGCGAATCGCATCTGGAAGGTGGATGCCGCTACGCAGATCATTCACGCCTTCGCCGGCAACGGAAGTGATGGATTCGGAGGCGATGGTGGTCCCGCAACGGCGGCATCTCTCTCCGCACCGGCGCGCGCGGTCGTCGATCCTTCCGGCAACGTCATCATCGCCGATGCCAACAATCTGGCGCTCCGGAAGGTCACACCGGACGGCAAGATCTCCACGATCCTCAGGGCTTCGACCTCGACAGCACCGAACCTCGGCGATGGCGGACCGGCTTCCGACGCGTACGCGGAGCCGGCGCATATCGCTGTCGATCCGCGTAGCGGCGACATCTACATCGCCGACAGAGGACCGCAGCGGGTGCGCAGAATCGATGCCGCGACCGGAAAGATCTCGACGATCGCCGGAAGCGGGTTGTCGTACCTCGACGCGGGTTTCGCAGGTGACGACGGGAAGGCCACTGACGCGAAGATGAACTTCCCGTTCGGATTGAGCGGTATTGCCGTCGACCGATCGGGCAACGTCTTCATTGCCGACTCGGTCAACAACCGGGTGCGCGCCATCTTCGCGTGTACCACCGTGACCGCGCCGGTGCTCAGCGCGCCTGCCGAGGGCGTGCAGACATCAACGGCGCCATCGTTGTCGTGGAGCGCTGTGCCGGGCGCCCGCCGCTACGACGTCCGTCTCGACACGGGAGCGCAACCGTCGCGCGTCATCGCCTCCGATGTGAGCGAGACCTCATTCACGCCGTCGAACCTGGCGCCGGGAACGAAGTACTTCTGGCAGGTCGTCGCTAAGGGCGACCAGTTCTGTCCGGCGCGCGCGACCGCGGTCTCACCGATCCGTTCCTTCACCACGGCAGCAGGCTGCGGTGTTGGCTCTTTCGACACTGTATCGCCGGCGGACGGCGCATCGAACGCCGGCGATTCGACCGGCGTCGTGCTGACGTGGCAGGCCGCCGGCGGCGCTGAGAGTTACGACGTCTACCTCGGCGGAACAAATCCGCCGCCGTTGGCCGCTTCAGTCACGTCGACGAGTTACAAAGCGCTCGTCACCGGCCAGGCCTTCTGGTTCGTCGTGGCGCATGCTTCCTGCGATCCCACCAAGACTGCATCGACGAAGATCCGTTCGTTCTCGACGAATGTTGCCGGATGCGCCACGGTTCCCACCATCGCCCTCGGTACTCCGGGTTCGGGCGTGTCGAACGTCTCGACGACCGTCGACCTGACTTGGACGGCGAACGCCGGCTTCTCCAGCTTCGACGTTTATTTCGGCACCGTGTCTCAGCCGCCGCTGTTGCGTGGACAGATCGCCGGCAGCGCGCGCTCGGTCACCCTGCCTGCACTCGCCACCGGTACGACCTACTTCTGGCGCGTTGTCGGAAAGAGCAGTTGTCTTCAGACAGGGGAGGCGGACACACCGGTTGCCTCGTTCACAACACGAACCGCTTGCGTCGCTCCGGGTGCGCCGTCATTCCAGTTCGTGCCGTCGACAGCCGCAGCCGGGTCGACGTACGCCATCGTCTGGTCGCCCGCGGCAGGTCTCGACGCGGACGGCGGCAATCTCGTCGAACGATCCACTTCGCCGTCGTTTGGGGGAAACACTGAGTCGCAGGTCACGACCTCGGCTGCCGCGGCATTCGTGGCCGGCAGCTCCGGCACGTTCTATCACCGCGTTCGCGCGTTGCCGTCGTGCGATCCGAACCTGAGAGGTCAGCCGTCGGACGTGAGATCCGTCAACATCATCGAAGCGCCGCCGAATGTGATCTTCACGGTGCAACCGCACGCGGTGGTGACGGCGCTGGGCGATCGGATCGAGGACCATCCCACGACCTTCGCGCTGGAGAATCTCTCGTCATCGAACGTTCAGATCTTCATCGGCGAGCAGGAGTTGGGCGGCTCGCCACCGTTCTTCCGCATCGCCGAGGATGCGGCGTTCGTGACGCTGGAGCCGAGGAAGCCGAAGACGTTCACGATCCGCTTCGGCGGGCCATCGAACAACCTTCAGGCTTCGTATCAGGCCGTGATCTTCGTCGCATCGACCGGCACCGGCCTGAGGCTGACGCCGTACACATTCGTCAACCTCAAAGTCGGCGGCGGTACGGCCGCGGTGCCGCGATTCGAAGTCGATGGCGTGCCGAGCGACTATGCTGCTTTCAAAGGATTCAGCGGCGATGACACGACGCGCTCCGCGTTGCAGGTCACGATCCGCAATCCAGGCGCGACGACGATGGACCTGGCCGCGGAGATCGGCCCCGAGGCGTGGCTGGTGCCGGAGACCGGCTGGAATGCGTCGCTGGCGGGGAACAGCACGCGAGTCATCAACCTCCTCACTCGACGTACGCTGGCGCCGAACGGCTCGGCGCTGCCTCGGTACACATACTTCACCGTGCGAACAAAAGAGGGAGCATCAGCGCGCCTTCTGGTTCAGGACAACGACGGCATCGCGGTGAATGCCGGACGGGCCACGAATATCGACGTCAGCGGACGTTCGTTCATCGTCCCCGAGGTCGTCAGTACGACGTCGGCGGGCGGACATCGGCTCTTCACGCGCATGCGACTCACGAACCTCGGCGGCGACTCGGTCCAGGCGGAGTTGATCTACACGCCGTCAGGCAGCGACGGATTCGATGCAGGCAACGTGCAGCGCGCTGTCATCGTCGTTCCGGCGAATGACGTCGTCACGATCACCAATCCTGCCGAACAGCTCTTCGGCAGGATTGCGCCACAATCGGGGCAGATCGAAGTCCGACTGCCGAAAGAACGCGTCGGGCTCGTCAACGTGCGTGCGTCAATCGTCGATCCCGGCGGCAGCGGAGGATTCGATACACCTGTTGTCAGCCGGGGAGATGGTGCTCGCGTCGGCGCGCCGCACGTCATCTATCTGTTGCCGCAGTCGAACGTGTCGCTCGTTCTCGCGGAAACGAGCGGCAGCGACGCCGCGAGCGTGCGGTTGACGCTTTACGACGCCAGCGGCAACGTGACGTCATCACAGTCGCAACAGCTCTCGCGCTACGGAATGGTTCGCCTCGGCAACTTGACCGCTACGCGCATCGATATCAGCATTGAATCCGGCGGCGGTTCGGTCATAGGAGCCGCCACGATCGCAGCCGCGAATGGTGAGTCAGGCGCCACGCTGGTGAGCCGCGCGGTCGAAGAGCACGTCGCAGGCGCCTCGGTGGCGCGGGCGATGTGGAAGACCGCGTTCGATACCAATCCCAATGTCAGTATCACCACTGTCGTGCCGGTGCTGTCGACTCCTGTATCAGCCGGTGCGGCGCCGGCGTATTCGACGGCCATTGGATTCATCGCCGCATCATCGGCCGCGGCGACCTTCAGCGCGTCGTTTCACAACAGCGCGGGCACGGGACCGGTACCGAAAGTGGACATCCCGGTTCCGGCGGGCGGCAGCATGGTGTTCAACGACGCGGCGAAGCAGATGTTCGGAAGTGCAACGGGACAGGGAAGCATCTTCGTGAGCGCGCCGCCGGGAGCGAAGGTCTACGCTGTGCTGCAAGGAGTCAACGGCCCGACGACGACGCCGATCGCAACGCTTCCTCTGCAGACCACGCTCTCTGATGCCATCACCGGCTTCACATCATCAGCGCAGAAGCTGTTGCAGTTCGACGGCCTCGAGCAATCGCTCGATCCGACCCGCGGCAGCCGCTGGCTGCTGATCCTCAACGAAGTCGGCGGTGGCTCCGGCGTCGCCAGCGTCCGCCTCTACGAAGCCGGCAATCGCGATGTAGCCATCGCGCAGAAGGATGTGACCGTCGGCGCGTACCAGCAACTCCGACTCGACACCGTCTTCAGCCAGCTCGGTCTTGACAGCCCCGACCGCGCCAAGGACCGGACGAATGTACAAGTCGTCGTCACGGCCACGTCGGGGAGCGCACGCGTAACGGCATCCGCAATGTCGGTCGACAATGTCAGCGGCGACACGCACGTCTTCGCACTGCTGCCGGTAGTGGGGACGGGAACGCCGAATGTCGTGGCGGTAGCGCCGGTGATCACGCCGCCTCCACCCAGTTCGCTGCCGCGCCATCGAGGGGTGAAGCATTAGAAACCCTGTCATTCCGAGCCTGGCGAAGCCCGATTCGGCACGTTGGTGCTCGCGAGGATCAGTCTTCGGGCGGAGCGCGGCGAGGAATCCCCACCCAGGGAACCGGGGCCACACTCATCTGCCGCCCGCCCTCGCCGGGTTCCAGGGTGGGGATTCCTGGCCCCGCTCCGCCCCGAAGTTTACGTTTCGCGAGCATCAACATGCCGTGCGGGGCTTTGCCAGGCTCGTAATGACAGGTTAATGGCGGCCTTAACTCTAGCGCTAGCCTCTCACCCGCACTACCCCTTCGCTGCGCTCAGGGTCCGTGTCTCCATCTCCCCACTTCGTGGGGAGAGGGGCATCGATGTGAATGTGCTTTTATGACAACAACTTATAATCGATCGCCTTCTCCCGTCCGCAGAGGGGATGGCGAAGCCGGATGAGGGGTGCTTAAGTTTAAGTTAAGACCATTGGAATGACTGGTATCTGGTCACGGGCAGGATTATGACCGCGAGTCAGGAATCCAGCGATCTACGTGAAATACTAGGTGAGTCAAAATGAGTCATTCGACGACTCAGCCGAGATCGAGCATGGATCAGCTCTCATTGCGAGGATTCGACAAGCAATTGGAACGGCGACTGCGGGCGTTCGCCAGGCGGGAAGGTGTGTCGCTGAACAAGGCCGCTCTCATGCTCCTGAAAAAAGGGGCAGGCCTGGATGAGCCGGGGCAGCCGAGCACCGCAATCGGTGGCGCCCTCGATCAATTTAACGGCCGCTGGTCCGAGGCCGAAGAGAGGCGTCTCATCGAGAGCATCGCGTCCTGTGAAGCAGTGGACATACCTCGAGGCCGGTAAACGTGCCCACTCATCCACCGTCCAAGGTGCATGAAGGCTTCCATCATCAAAATCCTCGTCGGAGTCATCACCCTGGCGTTTCTCGGCGGGTTCAGCACCTCGGACAACAGACTCACTGATCGGCAGTGTGCGCTGCATGCGCTCAACCGGCTGGCCTTTGGGCCGCGGCCGGGCGATGTGGACGCGGTGATGAAAGACGGTGTCGATACCTGGATCGAACAGCAGCTTCATCCGGAGGGGATTCCCGATCGGGCCGTCGAGGCGCGCGTCGCCGGTCTGACGACGATGAGGTTGTCGAACGAGCAGATCGTCAGGACGTATTACCTGCCGGTGCTGTTGGCGCGCAAGGAAGCCAAAGCCGAGGCCAGGGATGGCGAGGTCGATAAGAAGGAAGCACGTCGGGAGTACATGAAAGATGTTCCGCCCGACAAGAGGCCGCAAGTGGTCATGAACGAGCTTCTCACGCAGCGCATCATTCGCGCAGCCGAGTCCGACCGACAGCTCAACGAGGTGATGGTCGACTTCTGGATGAACCACTTCAACGTCTTCGCCGGAAAAGGGATCGACCGCTTCTTGCTGACCAGCTATGAGCGCGACGTCGTCCGTCCGCATATCTGGGGACGCTTCGAAGATCTGCTGATGGCGACGGCGAAGTCGCCGGCGATGCTCTTTTATCTCGACAACGCCCGCTCCTTCGCGGCGCCGGAGAACCGGCCTGTGATGCAACAGCGTGGAGCATTCTTCGGCCGCTTCGGTCAGCGCCGGATGATGCCTCGTCCTCCGGGTAAGCAGCAGCAGGGCGGCCTCAACGAGAACTACGCCCGCGAGATCATGGAGCTGCACACCCTTGGCGTCGATGGCGGATACACGCAAAAGGATGTGACCGAACTGGCGCGCGTGCTCACCGGCTGGACCATTACCGGGCCGCGCGACGGCGGTGAAGGAGCGTCCTTCATCTTCCGCCCGCAGCTTCACGACGCCGCGCCAAAGACCGTTCTCGGCGTTCGTTTCGGATCTGGCGGAGGGATCGAAGAAGGGGAGAGGATGATTCGCAACCTCGCCCACCAGCCGGCGACCGCGCATCACATCGCATACAAACTCTGTCAGCGGTTGGTCGCTGATGAGCCGCCGCCCGCGCTCGTCGATCGTGTCGCGAAGAAGTTCCTCTCTACGGATGGCGATCTCCGCCAGACCGTGAGAGCGGTGATCGGCAGCCCCGAGTTCTGGGACCCGGCGTCGTATCGCGCCAAGGTGAAGTCGCCGTTCGAGTACACGATCTCGGCGGTGCGCGCGGTGAACGCGCAGATCACAGACACGGCGCCGATCGCCCGCGCGCTGCAGCAGATCGGCGAACCGCTCTACGGCGCGCAACCGCCGACCGGCTACAGCGACAAGGCAGGCGTCTGGATCAACACTGGCGCGCTGATGAACCGCCTCAACTTCGCGCTTTCGCTGGCATCCAACAAGCTGCCGGGCGTACACGGCGACGTCGTCTCGCTCATCCCCGCCGGCCAGGCCGCCGACGCATCCCATTCCGTCGAAGCGCTGGCGCTGGCGCTGACAGGCGGCACCCTGACTGAGGAGACCCGCAGCACGATCAAGTCGCGGATCGTCGATCGAAAAGCACCAACCGAGGATCCCTGGGACAACACGCAACTGCCCACGGTGGCAGGGTTGATTCTCGGATCGCCGGAGTTTCAGAGGCAGTAGGTCCAGCAACACAACCCCAGGAGAATCCATGATCGACAGACGCATCTTCCTCAAATCCTCCGGCCTCGCCCTCGTCGGTGGCAGTCTGCTTCCGAACGTATTTGTGAAGATGGCCAACGCGGCGACGACGAAGGGGAGCAAGACGCTGGTGGCCATCTTTCAGCGTGGAGCGGTCGACGGTCTCAATGTGATCGTCCCGTTCGGTGAGAAGGCGTATTACGACGCGCGGCCGTCGATTGCGGTGCCGCGTCCGGGTGCGGACGGCGGAGCGATCGACCTCGATGGTTTCTTCGGTCTGCATCCCTCGATGGCGTCGCTGTCGTCGTACTTCAAGGATCACAGCCTGGCTCTGGTGCATGCGGTTGGCTCGCCTGACGCCACGCGATCACATTTTGATGCACAGGACTTCATGGAGTCGGGCACACCCGGTGTGAAGTCGACCGAGGATGGGTTCCTGTCGCGCGCGGTCGGGTTGAAGAAACAGACGCCGGTATCCCCGCTGCGGGCTGTGGCACTCTCGCCCGCGCTGCCCCGCATTCTTTCGGGTACGGCGGGAGCAGTGGCGATGACGAACATCAGTCAGTTCGGCATCCACGGAGCCGCGAACGTAAGCGGCGGCTTCGAATCGATGTACGCCGAGGCCGTGGCGGGAACGCTGGGTGGAACGGCGAAGGAGTCGTTCGACGCGGCGCGAATCCTCAAGAGCGCCGACCCGCAGAAGCTGCAGCCTGAGAACGGTGCCGTCTATCCGAACGGACCGCTCGGCAATTCGCTGAAACAGATAGCGCAGCTCATCAAATCGAACATCGGCCTCGAAGTGGCCTTCGCCGACGTCAGCGGATGGGATACGCACGCCGGCGAAGGCGGAGCCCAAGGCCAGCTCGCCAACAACCTCCGCAATTTCGCCGACTCCATCGCCGCCTTCACCCGCGACCTCGGATCGCGCATGGGCGACGTGGTCCTCGTAACCATGTCCGAGTTCGGCCGCACCGTCCACGAGAACGGCAACCGCGGCACCGACCACGGCCACGCGAATGTGATGCTGATCTTGGGCGGCGGTGTCAACGGCGGCCAAGTACACGGCAAGTGGCCTGGCCTGTCATCGCAACAGCTCTACGAGAACCGCGATCTGGCCATCACCACCGACTTCCGCGACGTGTTCTCGGAGCTTCTGACGAAACAGCTCGCGGTGCCGTCACTGAAGAGTGTGTTCCCGGGGTATGACGCGTCGCCAGGGAAGTGGCGGGGGGTGCTGGCGTAATTGTCGTCCAAGAGGGTCTACGGAAATCGCGCGTGCGGTGTCCCTCGCTCAGAGGGTGTGCAGAAATCCAACCGCGCGGTGATTCTCAAAGAACGGGCGGTTGCGAGTATGTCGTACTCCACCCCCCTCATCCGCCTGGCGTGCGGAAGCAATGCTTCACCGGCGGGTGTCAACCGCGGCCCTTTTGATGCCTTCCAGAAGAGGGGAGTGCCGAGGGTGCGCTCCAGGGCGTCATGCATCGACGAAACGAGTATCGATGCCGCCGGCCTCGCTCCATTGGCTCCGAGCGTGCAGCTCAGATATCCCGACAAGTGGAAGGACTACTCGGCCGTTACCGTCCGCCGGGGAACGTTCTGGGCGAACGTCGCCGCGGGCCGGAGGTTGAGCGTCGATGACACGCGGAACCTGGTCGGAAAACCGACGAACCGCAACATCTGGCTACTTCCCCCTTCGTCGCCCTTCGCCTATCTCGATCCTCAGCTCAACGTGCTGGTATTACCCGCGGGTTTCCTGCAGCCGCCCTACTTCAACCTCAGTGCGACCGACGCGGTCAATTACGGCGCACTCGGCGTAGGTCTCTCGCATGATCTGACCCACGCCATCGACGCCTCAGGGTCCGAGATCGACATCGCCGGTCGTCCTCAGAATTGGTGGACTGACACAGACCGCAAAGAATTCGATAAGCGCGGCCAGTGCGTCGTCGATCAGTTCGAGGGCTATTTCATCGAGCCCGGCGTTCACCACCAGGGAAAGCGCGTACTGAGCGAGTCGATTGGAGATCTCGCCGGCGTTCGTCTGGCCTACTGGGCCCTCGAGAAATCGATGGCCAGCCACCCGATTCCGGCGCTCGACGGCTTTACCCCCGAGCAACAGTTTTTCATCGCCTGGGGCCAGACAACAGGCGCCGCCATGCGCATCGAGGCGCAACGGAAACTTGTTAGTGGCGACCCGCACCCCGTACCAAAGTTCCGGGTAATCGGTCCGCTCTCCAATACACCAGAGTTCCAGCAAGCGTTCTCTTGCAAAGCCGGATCCGCAATGGTACGCCCGCCGGAAAAGCATTGCGCAGTTTGGTAGGCACGTTCGACAGCCAACTACCCGATCTCGCGCGCGATCAACTCGAGAGCCCTTCTCCCCTCCGCAGAGGGGAGAAGAGCCTGCCCTGAGCGAGCGGAGCGAGTCGAAGGGTGCCGAAGGCGGATGAGGGTCCTTGTAGTTGCCGCCATTGCAGCTTCAGGGGCGGGCAACGCTGCAATCACCCCAAAGGGGTGATTGATAGCAAGTGGCGTTGCCACCGGATCGTTCGTTTACAGAATTGCACTCCGGCGGGGTGCGTGAGAACGGGCGGCAGGCACGACTGGCTGGCACCCACCTCGAGCTTGTGACGATTTCACGCATCCCGCCGGGGTGCAATCGTCTGCACGGGACCTTCGTGAGTAGAGCACACCGGAGGCGTGCATGAGGACAGCCGGTGGCGCCACGCGGGAGGCGTTGCCACCGGACTGAGATTGGGAGGGTTCCTCCCTTGCAAGCCCGCTTCAGCGGGCGACAGAGGCATTCCATTGGGCTGCCCAAAGGGCAGCCGCTCGAGTTTGGACGTTTCTCGGCACCCCAGCGGGGTGCGTGAGGATAGCCGGTGGCCACGCCGGAGGCGTTGCCACCGGTTTGCTTGTGTTAAGAAATGCACCCCGGCAGGGGTGCGCGAAGTGCTGCAACTCATTGAATTCGAAATCGTTTTC
>JBBRNB010000132.1:0-14809 GCA_038230535.1 Thermoanaerobaculia bacterium | reverse complement strand
CTCGATCCCCCCGCCCGCCCACACGCCTGCGGGCGTGGATGATGCTGCCCGTCCTCCCGCTCTCCGCTACAAAAGCGACGTTCCCGACGGTGGTCACTTCAACTGAGCGCTACCCGGTCACTTCTCGTGAGCGCTCAAGCACGCCCTCGTGCAGGTCGATGCTCTGCCACTTGAGGAGTCGGAGATCTGTTCGACGCAATCCCGTGTAGAGCGATGATCCACAAGGGGTCAGGCCTTTGTTCTTCCCGCTCACGCCAACCAGTTCGGAGCGGAAATCGTGACCCCACGTCTGCCCGTTCTGCCCTGGGTTATGCGTCGTGTTGGAGGCGTTTCGCTGATGAGCATGGAGTCAGAGATGAGCCGCGCACGAGCGGACGATTCTCAGCGTCGCAATCTATCCTGACGCCATGTAGGCGGCGCTGAAACGAGGCGCTTGCACCATTCGGAGAACCTACAGCCAGGCACAGAAGGGGGTCAGGTCTTCAGTTGACTCTGCTATGGGCTGGATGCACACAACGAACTCACTGATTCCAAGCGGGTTTCCTCTCGTGGGTCCGGGTCGTCTGCTGGCAGCCAAATGGAGATCTGACCCCCATCTGACCCCCAGTATCTCACCAAACGAGAATCCGCAAGGGGCCAGGCCTTCGTTTTTCGCTGCACTGCAAACCGCTGATCTAGAGAGACTTACCAGCACGATATCCCGCATCCGATTCGACTCGCTGGTTATTTGACCTGGCGCTGCTGGAAAAAAGTGCTCGCGGCTTCTTCCGCTTCAACTCGCGCCCAAAAACGAAGGACTGGCCCTCGGCTTCCTCTTCCAGGTTGATGCTTCCCCGCAATCGCCTGCACGTGCCGGCGCGGGCGTAGCCGCAGATCATGTCTCCGGCCACGACTCTAGGTATTTTCGCATAGCCGCTCACCATTGGATGACGTCGTGTCAACGCAGCATGCGGATCGGTCGGGTTCTCACGACATATCAGTTCGACTGCACCGATCAGGCTTGCGCGAGCGCGTCAGTGTGAATCCGATGCCACTGAAGAATGCATCCTGACGGCGCACCCACTCCGTAGCGATATCGCTTCTGGTGTTCTCATCAACAACAGTCAAAGCTTCGTCGACAGCCGTTACACTCTTCGCTACCGCAATCAGGTTCAGGATATCGTCGACGGTGGCATTCGGGAGACCTTGAGGATCGTCGATCAAGTCCTCGATCGTTTTCCGAGCCAGAGTAAGCAGGAAAACCCGGGCCTGCATGATGCTGTCGGCAACGGCTGCCATTGGATCGCACGTGGTAGAGGACGCCGGGCTCGATCATGTTGGCCTTCCCCTGCGCGATGATCGCCGCGAGATCCGCCCCGTGGACGTCCTTGTAGAGGTTCCATCCCTTGGCTTTCAATAGTGGAATCGCCTGCTGGAACGTCGCCATCAGACACCTCCTGTCGATAGAGCGGTGAACTACTTTGGACTCGTTGCCGGCCAGCCGATTTGACTCCATGCAGGAGGCCAAGACCCTTTCTTGAGAGTGACGTAGGCGGCTCTTTTCCTAGCCAACAGAGCGGAAGTTACGCGGTGCGCAGGAATCGAGCGATCGGCCAGGCCTGTGGGGGCACGTGATGCAGAACAAGGCCCCTACTTAAGTCGTTGAAATTAAAAGACAAAACTCGACTAGCGCGCCGCGTCAGTGCTTCGTGGGCTTCGCCAATATCAGCTCAACACTCGACCACGGCCGGAGGCGTTCCCGCGGGTCTCAAGTGTGGTCGGGTGGGTCGATCCCAAGGTCGCGACAGATCTTGCGCACCAGCTCGTCGCAGATCTCTGGATGACGAGGAACGGCGGAGCGACGGTTCAGCGATCGATTGATGAACCAGGAATGGCGGCTTCCCTCGCGATCGAGTTCACAGCCGTGCGCGCTGAGCCAGCGGTCGAGCGCGCGCCGCTTCATACGGCGATGCGGACTTCCTCGAAGTGTTCGGACGCTGCGGAGCGCGCGTCGGCGCGGTTGGACTCGAGCGCCTCGTGCAGCGTAATGCGCAACGTTTCCAGGAGAGCGTCGCGGGACGGCTCCTGGCAGTTCACGCCGGGCACTTCCTCAATCCAGCCGATCCACCAGTCACCATCTTGCTTGACGATCGCCGTGTATTCGCTCATCACCAACACATCCTACCACCCCGGATCATCGCTCCTTGATGGTCTGAACTGTCCCTGTTCTGTCGGTGAACACCGAACCACTTACGGCCGCAGCAGCGTCTTGATCGCACGGCGCTCATTCCATCGCGCGGTAGGCCTCCGCGACCTGATCGAGCGGCAGAGTCAGATCGAAGACTTTGCCGGGGTTGATCCGACCGATCCAGACGAGATCGATCAGCTCGGGGAGAAAACGGCTCACGGGTGCGGGGCCGCCGTGAAGGTGGATATGAGTGTAGAACAACTCCGTTCCGTCGAGTATCACGCCGTGCGGGACGCCGACGTAGCTGACCGAGCCGCCCGGGCGCGTGGAGCGGATGGCCTGCATCATCGATTCCTGCGTTCCGACGCACTCCACCGAGTCGGCGCCGACTCCATGCGTCAGCTTCTTGACGCGCGCAACGCCGGCATCACCGCGTTCGTCGACGATGTCGGTCGCGCCGAATTCGCGCGAGAGTTGCTGCCGCGATTTATGCCAGATCATGGCGATGATCCGCTCCGCGCCTATCACCTTCGCGGACAGCACGTCGAAGAGACCGACCGCACCGTCGCCGACGACCGTGTGGCCCGGCTTCACGTTCGCCGCTTCGGCCGTAAACCAGCCGGATCACGTCGGAGAGCGTGAGCAAACTCGGAATCAAATCGTCCGATGGCACATC
Source organism: Thermoanaerobaculia bacterium (assembly GCA_038230535.1). Classification (GTDB taxonomy): domain Bacteria; phylum Acidobacteriota; class Thermoanaerobaculia; order Gp7-AA8; family Gp7-AA8; genus JADGNZ01. The sequence goes on along the minus strand of JBBRNB010000132.1, from coordinate 11,966 downwards.
GCGCGTGACCACGAGCGTACCGTCCGCGAGCGCGACGCGTAGCAGGGGCGCCTGCGCGCCGCACACAGGGGATAGGAGGCGGTGCCAGACCCTTCGTTTTTCTTAGGACGCTAAACACCTGACCTGCCGGCACTTGCGGTGGCAGAACAAAGCGCACCCACAAGAGAAATAGTTATTCACCGCAGTGAATCGCCGTTCGATCGGATACCGTAGCAGCGGTTCAGCGGAACTGTTTGGTGTGAAAGCTATGTCCACCCGGATTAGTGAATCGAGGGCCTGACCCTGAGTCTCGCATTGCCCCGGGATCACACATCCTCCGAAACGGCTCTCTGGCCTTCTTCGGCGTCCTGAACGCTGCGCCACGGCGTAGTCATCGCTTCCTTCCCCCGACGAAGGGCATGGTGGCGGCCTGCTTCATCCACGACGCCAATTGGCGCTCGTCGAAATCGTCAACCGGTGCTAACTCGACTCCGCGGGTGGATTTGCCCATCCCGATCGGCGTCACAGGCGGTTCCGGCTTGATCTCCGTGCCGCGTATGAACATCAGTTTCACATGGCCGGCGAAGGCGCCGGAAGAGAAGCACCAGCCCCCGTCGACCCCGTAGTACGCCATGCCCCACTTCACCGCTCGCTGGATGTCCGGCAGACTTTTGGCCGCCAGGGCATCGATGCTCTCGGCGATGCCGCGCTGCGGCTGCGGCAAGCTGGCGATGTACGCGAACACGGGTTCGGCGCCTTTTGCGGTCTTCGCGGCGCTTGCCCTGCCAGTCATGGCGACCAGCAGCTTCGCCGGGGTCTTGCCTTGGGCGGGTTTCTTTTCCTGGCGGCCGGCCACGCGCTTCGTCGATTGATCGGTTGACCGCGTCATGTTGTCACCGAGCTTGATCCCAGGCTGGCGAGAAGCTCGTCGAGTTGGTCGAGCGCCTCAGGCATCGCGTCCGCCGATCCGGAGTCAAGCGCTTCCTTCGAGGGATAGCGATCGTGCACGACCAACAACGTCCTGCCTGCGTTTTCATCGAAGGTCACCGTGGTGACGGTCTTGCCGTTATCACCTTCCTCGTTGGTCCAAACGAGGCGCGAGTGCGGTGTCACTTCGAGGTACGTGCCGAAGAACTCCATCGTCGAATCTTCGTGGCGAAACACCAAACGATACTGCCCCCCAACGCGAACATCCATTTCGCAGGAAAGCAGGGTCAGCCCATACGATTTTGGTACCCACCATCTCCTGAATAGTTCTGCCTTGGTCCACGCCTCGAACACGAGGCGCGCAGGCGCGTTGACGGTTCGCGTGACGACGACTTCGCGCTCGGACTTCCGTTCCACCGCCGTGCGGTTCTTCGTGGGGGTGGCCTCACTTTCTCTTCTTTCGTCCATCGACTTTCTCCTTCCGTTTCAATTCTTCGACAACCTTGTCCAACTCGTCGAAGCGCGCGGCCCAGAGCTGGCGGTACCTCTCGATCCATGCCGCCTCTTCTTGCAGTCCGCGCAGGCCGAGCTTGCAGGTCCGCACGCGCCCGGCCTTCTCCGTGGTGACGAGCCCCGCTTGCTCCAGGACGCCTACATGCTTCTTCATGCCCGTGAGGGTCATGTGGAACTTCTCGGCAAGGGCCGTGATCGAAGCGTCTGCACTCCCGAGCTGCTCCAGAACGCCGCGTCGGGTGGCGTCCGAGAGCGCGCCGAACGAGACATCGAAGCGGGTCTGGCAATACTGAACCATGCAGTTCAGTATACAACACGGATTGACGGCTTTAGAGACGCTGGGAGCGCGGGCGTCTCGCCCGCATCGGCTTCACGCGAGAGTCGCCAGCGGGCGGGACGCCCGCGATCCCAGGCCGCCGAAGCCTGAAGTTAAGCGATCCTACCGAAGCCGTTCCAGAATCTGGGCGATGCGGTCGCGTTGCTCGTCGATGTCCATCCTGCTCACCGTGGTCTGGACACTCTCCTTGATCGCGGCTCGGGTTACGGCGCCGGCCTGCCGGTATTTTCCGGCAATGACATAGGAGACGAGCGAGACCTTCGCTGGCGGCAGGCTGGCCAGCTCTGGCAGGTCTTTGAGCAGGCGCTCGATGGGGCGGCTTTCCAGATCTTTGACGAAGCCTTCCATCTCCCGTGAAGGTCGTGGCGTCGATGGCTTTCATCACCACCGACGACGCCGGCGCGGGAAGAGACATGTCGAGATCTTTCTTTTCCGGCATCGGCTCAATTCTCCTTCTTTTCCGTGTGCTTCGCGGCCACGCCCGGAACGCCGTCGATGGCCATGAGGCTGAAGAGTTGCTCCCATCCAGCCACGGCGATGGTCCGCCCGTCCCGCGATATGCCGAACGACTCGGTAGCTCGCTCCGGATCAAACGCGGCCAGTTTCCTGCGCGTGGCGCTGGTGTCCTGATCGGCGATGAAGTCCTGCCGGAACACGCCGTTCACTCCATGTTCGTCGAGATATAGATATGCGATTGCCTTGCCGTCAGGCATCCAGCGCATGCGTCCCAGGATTGCCGTCGTGTGCGGCGGTGCCGGCACCGGCACGACGAAGCGCGTGACCGCGCCATCCGCGATGCGCACGACACGTACCGCGGCCCGGGTGGTCCGGCCATCGGAAAGAAACGCCACGTACTTGCCATCGGGCGACACATCCGGCACGACGTCACGGCCATCGACAACGGCCGATGCGCCGGTGCCATCGGGATGAACCTTCCAGATGCCGAGGTGTTTCTGGTTGAAGGAGTTGTAAAGGATCCATTGGCCGCCGGCCGTTGCCGTTGGATTCTCGGCGTCGACCCCATCGTGCGAGACCTGGTGCGCCTCGCTGCCGTCCGCATTCGCCATCCAGATTTCGAGGTTGCCGCTCCGGCCGGAGCTCCAGACGATTTTCTTTCCGTCCGGCGTGTAGGCCGGATCCCAATCCTCCGCAGCGTCGTCGGTGATCTTGCGGACCGAGCCGGTGCCGAGGCTCATCTGCCAGAGGTCGAGGTTCCCGCTGCGGTTCGACGAGAAGAGGATCGACTGACCGTCGGGTGAATAGACGGGCTGCCGGTCGCTGCTGTTGCCGCGCGTCAGCCAGCGTTCCGTCGGGGAGCTCGACGACGACGCCGCAGAAGAGGGCGCGTTCGCCGGGCGATCGAGTGAGATCTCGCGCAGGTTGTCGCGCGGCGAACGGACATCGAGAATCATCTGTCCGTTGCCCATTACGTCCGCCAGCGTTCCGTTGTGCGAGCTCCAGCCAATGATCTGCGTCGTGTCGCTGGCCACATCGTGCCGGACGATCTGCGCCGTCGATCCGACCACCGCTTCCACCGAGTCGGCGCGAACGTAAATCAGCGACCGGCTGTCTGCCGTCCACACCGGCACCGAGACCTCGCCCGACTTCGGCGGCGTTGTGAGCCTTCGCGCAACCTTCGTCTCGGGATCGATGATGACGATCGTCTGCGCCACGCGTCCCGACGCACCGATGAGCGCGATCTTCTTCTGATCCGGCGACCACCTCGGCTGCGAGAGCGCCACGATGTCCGATCGCAGCAACTCCCGCACGCCGGTTCCGTTTGCATTCGCCAGAAGAATGACGCTCCTGACGCGGCCGGATGCATCGACTGCATTCTTGCCGAAGGCGAGGAGCTTGCCGTCCGGTGACCATTCACCACTGGTTCCTCCGTCAAGAATGTGGCGTGCTTCGCCGCCGACGACGGGGATGCGATATAGCGATGATGAACCGTCCGGCAGGAAATGCACGTAGAGGATGGACGCGCCATCCGGCGAGAAGCGGGGAAAATCGTCCGATCCCTGGCTCAGCGCAACCTCGCTGCCTCCCTCGATCTGCTCGAGCCAGATGCGTTGCGTTCCGTCGCGGCGCGAGCTGAAGGCGATGAGCTTTCCATCCGGCGAGACAGCCGGCGAGAAGTCGTTGCCGGAATAGGTGAGATAGCGTTCGGAGGTGATCGCCGGCGGTGCCGGACGCCGGAACCAGGCGGTGAGAAGTGCGCCGATGACGAGCGCCGCGACGGCCGTGCGTGGCTGCAAGCATCGGCCAACGCTGCCGAGGAACGACGACGTCCTCCTACGCCTTCTCATCGCGCACTGGCGCGATGCCGGCCTCGGACAGATGGCCGCGCAGATGCTGAAGGTCGCGCGCCAGATCGCGCGTCGAGGCATAGCGCTCGTCCGGATCCTTCGCCAGACAGCGCTCCACGATCCAGCGCAGAAGTGCCGGCACCTGCGGGAGCTACCTGTGAGAGCGGGGGCGGCTCATCGCGCACCACCATGAACATCGTCTCAAACGCACTCGCGTCCATGAAAGCGGGCGTGGCGGTGAGCATCTCGTACAGAATCGCACCGAAGGAAAACTGATCGGAGCGATAGTCGGCGTTCGCCGCCTTCGCCTGCTCCGGGGACATGTAGCCGCACGTGCCGGCGATCATGCCCGGATCCGTCTTGCGCTCGCTCTCGCCCATGTCGCCCGATCCGATACTCCTGGCCAGCCCGAAGTCGAGGATCTTCACGCCCCCCTCGTTGGTCAGCATGATGTTTTCCGGCTTCAGATCGCGATGCACGAGTCCGCGCTTGTGCGCCGCAGGCCAGACCATCGGCGATCTGCGAGACGATCTGCAGCGTCTTGCGCACCGGCAGCGGCCCGGCCGCCATCAGATCGCGCAGCGTCTGGCCATCGATGTACTCCATGGCGATGAACGCGCTGCTCTGGTGCTGGCCGATTTCGTAGATGGTGATGATGTTCGGATGGTTGAGAGACGAGGCAGTGCGGGCCTCCTGCCTCAGACGCGCCAGCTGCTCTTCATCGCCAGCGAGATGCTCCGGCAGGAGCTTGATGGCGACGGCACGGTCGAGCTCATCGTCATGGGCGAGGCCGCCGGTTCCGGGCGGAGTCCATCACGACGAACCACGAAATTGTCGTCGCAGCCAGGCGCCGAATGAAACGCGCTTCTTCCCATCCTGCCAGTCGATCCGATCGTCGTATGCCTCGTCCGGCGCCGGTTTCGCCGTGTAGTAGTAGAGCGCGATCGACTTTCTCGTGATCTCGGGGGGCGTGTTCAGCGGGATTGGGTGGCCGTGAAACGACTTCTTGTTCGTGTTGAAGACGACGAGCCGGTTGAAGATCGGAGGGATGGATCTTGCGCAGCCTTGCAGTTGCTCGTCCCAGAGCTCGAGGTGTCCGTGGTACTCGGGCTGCCAGTTCCTGTTGAGGTACAGCAGGACATTGACTCGGCGGTAGAGGTCCATTGGACCGAGCACGTTGGCGTCGGCGTGAATGACCAATTTGCCGCCGCGGAGGATTTGGTGCAGGCCGCCTCCGTAGAAATGCGCGTCGGGAAGGAGCTTGGGAATTCCGGTGAGCTTTTCGAGGAAATTGAGGAAGGGGTAGGAGTTGAAGGCCTGGAGGATGTTCTGCAGGTACGGCGAGACGCCGGCCAGGCGGGAGGCGTGACCGATTCCCTGCTTGCCGGGCTGATGGACGGTGTCACGCTTCGTCCAGTCCAGCCAGACGTGCGAGTGCTGGTCCGGGAAGACGTCGAGGAGGCGGTCCGCGTAGTCCACGGGCAGGAAGTCGTCGATGACGACATGCGGGAACGGCTGGCCGGTCAGGTAGTCGTTACGGCGCATTCCTGCCAGCGCCTCGAGCTCATCGATGTGAAAGACGAACGGTGCCAGCTGCTTCATCGAGGGTTCGGCGCTCATGACCTCCAAGGAGCGTAGCACCGGTGGAGATGGAGAGGCCACTCGCGGAAGTCGCGCATGGAGCACACTCCTCGTGGCAGAGCCGGCTTTCCACCGGATCTTCCCGTAGCCTTCGCTTTTCGACGACCCCCCAAAAGCACATAGCTTGTCTTCATCACAGGAAGCTGTCCCTGCCGCATCGCTCTCGCGCGAATTATTTGCAGCGAATAGCGCCCGAAGATCGAAGGTGTGGCCCCATACATCTTGGCGCCGGAGCACACTCATCCAATGAATCCACCGTGGTTTGAGCGGTATCTGGTGACGAAATCTCCAAGAATGCGAAGTAACACCATGTCGGCACGGCCGACGCATTCAACCAGCCATTCCACGAGCCAGTGCTGCTTGAGAAACCATTAACTGCTTTAATATTGTTATAGCCATTATATGCCCATATCACATGGCGGCCGTAGATAAAGTCGGGAGAGTAATTCGCCCAACAGTCGCTGTAGAGGGCAGACGCAGGTGACGTCAAAATAAAGGCTCCAAGTGCATTATCTCCAGTAAGATTGATGCTCGTGTAGAATTTGGCGGCGACTGGACCAATGCATTTGGGGGCAGGGACAAAATGCCGGTCGGACAATACAGTTAGAAGAAGCGCGAACACCGCCGGACTCACTGGCATCCTCCCTCTAGGAATCGCAGACCGGCACCCTCTTCAGGTCCGGGTGGATTCGAAGTGACAGTAATCGTGGGTGCAACCACAGAGTAAAGAAAACGATCAAATGTCTCGGACCCAAAGTGATTCCGCGCTGAGCTAAGAGCCGTAAGGCGTTCCCGGCACAATGCGGTGTGAACATCGTCCGGACCGGATGGCGGCGCAATCGCCTCAATTCGCGCGTGCTTGCTCGGCGAGCGTGACGATACTCCATCGCGGACCTCGAAGTAGCGAGGCACGCTGGCACTGAGCTCGTTCCAAAATGTCTCGGGCTCGTACCCGAAAGCTTTTATCTTTGTCATCAGGAGCGCCCGCGCTACTTCGCGATCAGTGCCCGTCAACTTCGGGTCGACTCCTCGGAGCAAGTATGCAAAAAGCTCGAATCGAAAAAACAGCTCTGGATTCGCAGCTCCATCAATTACGAACGGGATCGGCTGACTCGTTGCACCAACGGCCATTCCAGACGGACCTTCGGAATGGTGACGAGGCAATCTCACCGAATGGGCCTCGGACCTTTGCCGGATCTTTTCGGGATCAAGCCGAGCAGCGATTCTCTCGTCATCGGTCATTTGCCACGGTTCTTTGGGTGGGGCCGCTTGGGCAGCGGGAGGCGAGGTTTCTTGCGCGAAGGATGCGACAGCGGGCAAAAACAAGAGCGCCGCCAGAATCACACGAATTTTCATCACCCCTCCTATCGTGTCCGTTCGAGTCAGCATAAAGTCATGGGAAACAGATGTCAATAAGGAACCGAAAGGTAGCGCTAACAACGAAAGCAACTGGGCACAGAGAGCGCCACACTGTTCTGCGGCATCTGTAGGAATCACCAATCGCACCATCCAAAAGTGGCCGGCAGGGAGAGATCCGAGGGGATCGGAGTCGGTGGAGAAACAGATGGCATTTACGGAATCGCCTCTCATTTCATAACCTCCCGAAACGCTGCCGGGGTGGTTCCGCAGGCGGCTCGAAACCATCGATAAAAGGTGGCGACGGTGCCGAAGGCTGATCGAAGGGCGATCTCCTCGGCTGGAAGTGGCGTGGTGCGTAAGAGCTGGACGGCGTAGGCAAGCTGCTGTGCGAAGATACGTTCTCTTACCTACGCGACCGGGGGTTGGATCTCGGCTGCGATTTCGACCCAGACGAGAAGCATCTCCCATATGCTCGGTTTCGGTACCGGTTGCACCACAGCCTTCCCGCCAACGGGCGGTTCAATCTCTGGCATGTCGGCCAATGCCGCCATCGGGAAGGACAGCAGAGCAATGAACGAAAGCGTAGCTGCGCCGCGGCCGGCTCTTGGTGACACTAATCGCATAGACCCTCCTGGGCCAAGCGTGCAAAGCCGGAAGACATCGTTCAGTCCTACCCGACCGGAGGTTGGATCTCAGCCGCGATCTGGACCCAGACGAGAAACATCTCCCAGAGACTCAGTGGTTGGGTCACTGCCATCGCGACGGCGGGCGCTGCAACAGGCGGTTGAATCTCCGCCGCGTCAGCGAATGCGGCCATTGGAAAGCACAGCAGAGCCCCGACCGCGAGCGTAGCTGCGCCGCGGCGGACTCTCGAAAACACGAATCGCATATCCCCTCCTGGGCCAGCGTATCGCGCTGGCGAATAGGAGGGCGCCCTCAAACATGGAGGGTGACCGCAGCGGCGAAAGTCTTAACGGTTTTTTGGAGGCGGCCTAACGAATAGGAGCTCGGGTTGTCGCTCGACCCGTCGCAGGAAGCTGCGAACGGTCCGAACGTCGTCGGACGTGAGAGATCGCTTGTGTTCGCCTCGCTGATTGTCGCCGCAGCCGCGTTTGGAATCCTCAGATCGCGGCGGGTTCGCACGCTGCGTGTGGCCGAGGATCAGTTCGCGCGACACTTCGAGAACACCACGACCGGGATCGTGGTTCTCCAGGTGATCTTCGACCGTACCGGCGCGGCGGCCGGCCATGAGGTCGTCGACATGAATCCGGCCGCGCAGCCTCTCCTCGGTGTTACCGCGAGAGAGGGAATCGGCATGCGATCGGGCGACGCCGCCTACTTGCAGTGGCCTGAGCCGGCCCGTGCGGCGAATTACCGCGTGGCGTTGACGGCGTGCCGGCCGAGTACGAACAATTCAGACCGGAGGCCGGCCGCTGGTTCGACATCCGTGCGTTCTCGCCCCGATACGGGCAGTTTTCGCAACTCCTGACGGACATCTCGGAACGCAAGAAATGCGAGCTCGAGCGGGAGCAGTTGCAACAGGCGGTGCTTCGGGTTGCCGGCGAGTGGCGCCGGACGTTTGACACGGTGACCACGCCGATCCTGATTGCCGACGATGCCGGGATCATCGGCCGCGTCAACCGGGCCGCCTGCGAGCTCGCCGCGGCCCAGGCTCGTACTCGACCGAGAAGCGGGCGATGCTGATATCCCACTACTGCCTTCGGAAGGACCACTCAAAACGAAGTCCCGCGCGTGATCGACGACAGTCGGAGGAACGTATACGAGTCTTTTCACCGTCAGGCGCGTTCTAGCTTTCTCATAGCTATCTGCACCATCTCCTCCCGCAAGTTCCGCAACCGCCAGTTGTGGAAGCCGTGGAACTTGCCGCTCTCGCGATGGGAACGCATTCGTGACTCATTGACAACCGGAAACGATTCGGTCTAGCCTCCACGGCGAAAAGGCGGCTGTATGCGCTTGATGTTCTTAGCTCCCAGGTTGCTTTTTGTATTGGTGGTACTGCTCGTTAGCCCGGCAGCATTCGCTCAGTTGGTCGATGAGGGTGTTCTGAACAAGACCGAAATCAGCGATGGCTGCGCAGGCACGATGAATGCGGACGTATGTTTTCACTCAGGAGATTGGTGGAACGTTTCCTTCTACGGCAACGACGGGATCATCGAGTGCGGCCTGTCAGGCGGATGCTCGTCCTGTGGTACCAACGGTTACGGAAAGCAGATCTGTGTCAAAGGGATTGCCTTCAGCGCCTCTTGCACCTGCACCAACGATCACGTGGATGGAGCCGGACCAGGCATAACAACGTGCCATCCACGAGGGAGTTGCACATTCCGGCAAAACCCGTGAAACGCGCCCTCTTGTTGTTCGCGACTGCTTTTCTTTCAGCTGGAGGGCTCCGCGCGGCGGAGTTCGTTCTGAGGGCTGTGCCGCTCGATTCCGGAGCACCAGAGGTGAGCACAGTCGTCACATTCACCGACGTAGGCGGAGATGGCGGAGAACGCCAGAGCATCACGGCGCCAATCGGACGATCGTTCTCCGTATCTCTGCATTCGGGTGTCTGGCACGTTCACACTGCGGCTCCAGGATATTTTGCTGTCGACAGCGTTGTTCGTATCGGACAAGACGTTGATTCTGTGACTCTTCAATTGTGGCGCACAGCCACGATCAGCGGAAAGCTCGCCGTGGGGAAGGACGCAACGATTCCCGCCTCACTCACGGCGCGGTGGAGCGCGTCGGATCCAGGAGCGAGCGCGGAACCTGCCCCGGACGGTTCGTCTTCATGCACGGTCAAGGAGAACACCTTCTCGTGCGATGTCCCCCTGGGGGAGATGAACCTGAGGCTACGGGCACCCACCTACATCACACACTTTCGTTGGAAGGTGAGGATACATGCGCCACGCGTCGATATGGGGACGCTTTCACTGATCCATGGCGCATCGATCGTCGGGCGCGTTCTGGCTTCAGGCCGCACAGGCTCGCCGGCCGGCGTCACACGAGTATTCATTCGACCCGTAACCTACGACGGAACACAGAAGGCCGAAGCATTGCTGGCGACGGCGGCCCGCCCCGACAACGGTTTCTTTGAATTCAACGGTGTGTCCGCTGGCGATTACTTGATCGGGGCTATACGAGGAAGACTTCGCTCCCGTGAATGGCCGGTGAGTGTGCGCGCCAGCGGGGAATCCGAAATGAATTCCGCCCTTGTCCTGGAGCCGCCTCGCAAGCTTCGCATCGCAATCAACCCGAGCAGGGACCAGGAAGGAAAGACGTGGAAGGTTAGTCTCAGCACGTTTCGTGCGGAGCATTGGCTGGACTCTGCCCGTCAGTCGTTCGCCGAACATGACGGCGTCTCTACGTGGGACGATTTGCTTCCCGCGCGGTATATGCTCTCAATCGGATCACACCTGAGGGGTACAGTTCTTTCGAAGGAAATCGATTTGCAGGACGGACCGGCTGACCTGTCTGTTTCGATCCCGTCGACCTCGATAAAGGGCACCGTGCGACTTGGTGAAAAACCTATCTCAGGAGTGCTTACGCTCGGAGGCCGCAATGCATCGGTCTCGGTTCCCATTGACGTGGCTGAAGACGGCACCTTCTCGGGTGTAGTTCCCTTTGATCCGAAACTGGAATGGCAGGTCGCATTCGACAGCATCTCGCCGCCAATTCAAGCTACGCAGAGCCTTCGTCCGATGGAAATGACAGAGGAGGAGGCCTGGCGGCTCGATGTCGTTCTGGACGGTTGGGGCATCGACGGCAACATCGTCGATGCTGAGGGGAACCCCGTGGCCAAGGCGATCGTCAATATTTCGCCTGCAGACGGGCAGAATCCGATCATGCAGGTTCACCCTGCGGCAGACGGGTCCTTTTCGATCGCAGGCCTTGCAACCGGGACATACAGCGTCGAAGCGAAGACCTTTCACCGCGAGTCCAGCGACCCTGTCTCCGTGCACGTCGGGAATGACGACGCCGCGCAGCCGGTCAGGCTGGTGGTCACCAGGGACGACGAGATCAAAGGACACATCGTGTCCGCGATGGGCCCGATCGGCGGCGCTCAGGTGTTCGCATTCTCGACGGACAAATCGTGGATCGTCTCTGTTCCGGCGATGAGTGCTCCAGACGGCAGCTTCCAGGTTCCCGTTCCTTCCGGAACACAGGAGGTCGATTTCTTGGTGGCTCCACAGGGGTTTCCGCTGAAGATGGTGCACTTACTCGTGCGGCACGAACCGCTGACCGTGAGCGTCGAGTCGAATGCCGGTTCGCTCGAGCTGGACGTGCCGGAGCTTCGCGACAGCATAGACACACCGCAGGGCGTTCTGGCGCACAGAGGGGCGGTCAGGCCCGTGATCTCATTCCTTGGTACTCGCGAAACGGTCGTCAGCCGAGGTGCTGTGGCCGGAACGACGCATCTGTCGGTGCCCATGATGGAGCCTGGAGACTACAGTCTGTGCGCAGTGCCGCTTCAGAACTTTGGAGCACTACACGCAGTTCTCCCTCCGAAAGACTGTGTGTTTGGAACTCTCGCGCCGTATGGATCGTTGCATCTCAGCGCGCCGCCGCCAGGACGATGACGGAGACAAATGCGTTCATCAAGCAATCGAAACTGGTGAAAGAGAACGGTGCGCAGCCGGCGCACGCTCAGGTCCTGGGTGGCGACGCTCGGATACATCGCCAATGCAGGGTGAAAAAGTCTGCGCCTCAGTCTTCTTCTCAGCTTCCTCGGCTATGGTTTGGGGAAGAGGATACGGTCACTCATGTCCAGAGCGTGGACGATCTCCCGCTTGGTCGTGGTCGATATGCTTCCTTCGTCACGGCCGTCACACTGAGCATCGGGCTCAAAGGGCGGAAGATCCAGACTGCTCAGTACGCGGTCCACCAAATCCGGCAGAGTCGGG
>JBBRNB010000131.1:0-15061 GCA_038230535.1 Thermoanaerobaculia bacterium | reverse complement strand
TCGACACGCACCGCCCTGTGGCCAGCCCGCGATCCAAACTGCCGCAATCCCTCCAGCGAAAAACCCGCATTAAACCTGGGGCGCACGCTACAACAGCAACTTGACACTTTCAGACCACTACACCTCTGATCTACTAATCACTGATCACTGATCTACCACACATGCCCGACGCTCAAACCAGACACACCCGAGGACTCACGATCGTGATCATCCTTGGCGTGATCTTCTTCGCGCTGCTTGCGCTTCTGATACTGCGCAGCGGAAAGCAGCGTGTTGCGCCGCTGGCATCATCCGAGACGCTCTCCGTGCTCACGCTGCGTCTGCGCATCCGCACGCAGCCAACCGCGAACGCGCCAGTCGTGGCGACGGCGGCCAACAGCGAAAAACTCATCGTCCTCGAAGACCGCGGGGCCTGGGTACGCGTGCAGGACGACGACGGCATGACCGGCTGGGCTGAGCGCAATTCGCTCGAACGCACCTCGGAGCGGGAGCGCCGCCTCGCGCGCTACAAGGCCATCCTCAAACTGCCCGCACTCAATGCGCTCGTCAGCGCTCGGACGCCGTTGTACGCCGGTCCCGGAATCTTCTACCCGATCATCGGTGAGCTCCCTGCAGAGACGCAGGTCAAGGTCTACACACGCGATCACGACTTCTACGCCATCGATCACGACAACCAGATCGCCTACGCCGATGTCGACGCCATCGATGTCAGCTCCGCAGGCACGCGCCAGCTCGAAGTGCATACAGACACAAAAACCACCGACACCGCCGCGAAGACGGACACCACATCCATTGCGACGACCGAGCCGGAGACTCAGCCAGCGGCCGATACCGCGCCGCAAGTCCACGTTGCGGCCGATAACGCCGGCGTCTACTCCGCCGTGCCCGCAGGCGGGACGCAGCCACAGGAGACCGACCGCGTCGTGCCCCGCTACCCTATGGATGCGCGCCGTGCCGGCATCCAGGGTCCCGTCGTCGTCCGCGGCATCGTTCGCCGAGACGGCACGATCGATAACGTCGAAGTGATCAAAGACCTCCCCCACGGCCTCGGCGAAGCCGCCAGCGACGCCGTCAGCCAGTGGCGTTTCCGTCCTGCTACATATCGAGGCGAGCCGATCGACGTCTATTACACGGTGACCGTGAACTTCCGGCTGCAGTGAGACTGCCCTCCCCTCATGACCCGCTTCACCTTCCCCGACTCTCCCGGCGATCTCCTCGGCGCGCACATCTCCACCAAAGGCGGTCTGCACACAGTCTTCGAACGTGCAGCCGCAATCGACGCCTCCGCGATCGCGCTCTTCGCCAAGAACTCAAACCAGTGGAAGGGGAAGCCGATGACGGACGACGACGTCACGCTCTTCACCGGCAAACGCACCCTTCAGCCCGTGATCACGCATGCGTCCTATCTCATCAACCTCGCCACGACGAATCCCGAGTTTCACCGTAAGTCGATCGACGCCATGATCGATGAGCTCGACCGCGCCGAGCGGCTCGGCCTCCATGCCGTCGTCCTGCACCCAGGCGCGCACATGGGCGCCGGCGTAGATGCGGGGATCGAACAGATCGCACGATCGCTCGACCAGATTCACGCTGCCATTCCAAACCACAAAGTGGTCACTCTGCTGGAGACTGCGGCCGGCCAGGGTTCCTGCCTGGGCTGTACCTTCGAGGAGCTCGGACGGATCATCTCGCTCGTGGACGACAAGACGCGCGCCGGCATCTGTTTCGACACCTGCCACGTCTTCGCCTCGGGATACGAGCTCCGCAATCGCGACGACTACGAGCGGACGATCGACGCGCTCGACCGGCACGCCGGCATCGCCAACGTCGGCGCCTTCCATCTCAACGACTCGAAGAAACCGCTAGGCTCCCGAGTCGACCGCCACGAAACCATCGGCGAAGGCGAGATCGGCATCGACGCCTTCCAGTTCCTCCTCAACGACGAACGCTTCCGCGGAATCCCGAAACTGCTGGAGACACCGAAGACGATCGAACATGAGTCGGACCGGAAGAATCTGACGCTGCTTCGGTCGCTGATCGCCCCATCCAACCTGTCGCGATAAACTGCGCCTATGGCAGACCTCAATACGCCGCAATCAGGCACACGCATTGACTACCGCGACGGCAGGATCGTCGTTCCCGATGATCCGATCATTCCGTACATCGAGGGCGACGGCACGGGCCCTGACATCTGGCGTGCCACGCAATACGTCCTCGACGGCGTCGTCGCCAAGGTCTACGGCGGCAAGAAGAAGTTTCACTGGCACGAAGTGCTGGCGGGCGACAAAGCCATGGCACAGCGCGGCGAATACCTGCCGCAGGAGACGCTCGACGCCCTTGCGCACTACCGCGTCTCGATCAAAGGGCCGCTCTCGACGCCGGTCGGCGGTGGCATCCGCTCGCTCAATGTGACGATGCGGCAGGTGCTCGACCTCTTCGCCTGCGTACGCCCGGTCCGTTACTTCGACGGCGTCCCCTCACCCGTGAAAGAGCCTGGCAAGGTCGACATGGTGATCTATCGCGAGAACACCGAGGATGTCTATGCCGGAATCGAGTGGCCGGCGGACTCCGAGGGGGCGCGCAACATCATTGGGTTCCTCAATGCCATGCGCCCCGGCGCCACGAAGATTCGCGAGGGGTCGGCCATCGGCATCAAGCCTGTCTCCGAGTTCGGCTCGAAGCGCCTCGTGCGCAAAGCGATTCAATTCGCCATCGCCTCGAAGCGAGACTCCGTCACGCTGGTCCACAAAGGCAACATCATGAAGTTCACCGAAGGAGCGTTCAAAGACTGGGGGTACCAGCTTGCGCGCGATGAATTCGGCGACGTCACCATTCCCGAGGCCGAGGTCGGGCCGGATGGTGCCGGAGGAAAGATCGTCATCAAGGACCGTATCGCCGACTCGATGTTCCAGCAGGTCCTGCTGCGGCCGAGTGAGTATTCGGTGATCGCCACGACGAACCTCAACGGTGACTATCTCTCCGATGCCCTCGCCGCGCAGGTCGGCGGCCTCGGCATGGCGCCGGGCTCCAACGAGTCAGACGAGGTGGCCATCTTCGAGGCCACGCATGGCACAGCGCCGAAATACGCAGACAAAGACATGATCAACCCAGGCTCCCTGATCCTCTCCGGTGTGATGATGCTTCGTCATCTGAGCTGGTGGGATGCCGCCGACGCCATCGAGCGCGCCATCGCCAGGACGATCGCTCAGAAAAAGGTCACATACGACCTCGAGCGTCAGATGGCAGGAGCGACGAAAGTCTCCACAAGCGAATTCGGACGAGTGATCGTGGAAAACGTCTGAAGCCTTGGGAGCGCGGGCGTCCCGCCCGCATGGTGGTCAATCCGGAACTTTACAGCGGGCGGGACGCCCGCGCTCCCAGGGAACACCAAACAAGCTGTACACTTCCGTGCCTCCGGAGGTCCCTTCATGAAACGTGCGCTGCTGTCCGCAGTCATTGTTCTTCTTCCGATGCTGGCGCTGGCCCAGGGTGCTGCGCCTGACCTGATCATTCATCACGCGAGAGTCTTCACTGCCGATCCTGCGCATCGGTGGGCTGAGGCGGTGGCGATCACCGGTAACCGAATCGTGGCTGTCGGTACGAACGCCGAGGTGACGGCGCTGGCAGGCGACAAGACCAGGCGAATCGACGCCGGTGGCAGGGTGGTCATCCCGGGTATCAACGACGCGCACACGCATCAGGGACCGCGCCCCGAGGGCTACGTCCTGTCGCTGGAAGATGACCCGACGTGGGAGCTGCTGAACGCGGCGCTCATGAGCGCCGCCGACGAGAACGCCGGCGACGTCTGGGTCTACGGCACCATCGGGCCGAAGCTGCTCGCCGATCCTGCCGTCACCGCACAGGCACTCGACAAAGCGTCGGGGCATCGAAAAGTGGTCCTCAGGGCATTCACCGGACATGGAGAGATCCTGAGCGGCGAAGCCATGAACGCGCTGCATATCCGCGACAGCGCTGCCGACCCCGCGGGCGGATGGTACGAGCGCGACGCAAACCGTCACCTCACCGGAAAGATGTTCGAGTACGCGGGCTGGAGCGCGGAACGCAAACTGGCTGACAGCGTGTCCGACGCGGATGCCATCGACCAGCTCAAGCGATTCTCCGACCAATCGCTGGCCCTCGGCATCACCTCCATCCAGAACATGTCGATGCAGTCGTTGTCTCCTTACGAGAAGGCAGAACGTCACGGCCCGGCGGCAATCCGCATCCGCATCATCCGCATACCGGTGAGCGACGGCCCCTCCCGCGACCCGAGCGAAGGAGCAAGCGTGCCGGCGACTTCGAGGGATCGGCCGCTCTCTGTCATCAGCGGGATGAAGTGGATCCTCGACGGTACGCCGGTGGAGCAGGGAGCGGCCGTCCGTCAGCCATACCCTGGCGGCGGCAACAAGACCGGGAAGCTCGACTTCCCGCCCGACGAGCTCAAAGCCATCATGAAGGAAGCCTTCGACTCGAAGGAACAGACCTTATTGCACGTCGCAGGCGACCGCACCGCCGCCGCTGTATTCGACGCCATGCGCGCGGCCGGTCCTCCCGAGGAGTGGCGCAAGAAGCGCGTGCGCTTCGAGCACGGCGACGGTCTGCATCCCGATCTCATCGCACAGGCAAAAGAATTCGGGATCGTCGTCGTCATCAACCCGACGCACATCACCGCGCGACGCCTCTACCCCCCCGGCCCCTGGATGCCCGCGAAGTCGTTGCTCAAAGCAGGAATCCCCATCGCCATCGGTTCCGATGACGCCAACAACCCGGGCCTGAACATCCAGCTCGTAACAACCATGCCCGGCAATACCGCGGAGGCCATCACGCGCGAAGATGCAGTGGACGCCTACACCCGCGGCTCCGCCTACGCCGAGGGGACAGAGAACGACAAAGGAACGATCGCCCCCGGCAAGCTCGCCGATCTGGCGGTTCTGTCGCAAGACATCTTCAAGGTGGCTCCCGAAGCACTGCCGGCGACAACGAGTGTCCTGACGATCGTCGACGGGAAGATTGCTCATGACGCGAATGTGGCCGGTCACGACGCGAAGGTGGTGAAGCGGTAGGCGGTGGCCGGGTGTTGGCTGAAGAGCGTGCGAGGTATGTCGCGCGTTCCCGCTTACCTGTCATCCTGAGGCTGCCGGAGCCGCGTGGGCGGATGGGTGGTGGAGCGGCGAAGGACGGTGAAGGACCCCCCGACTACATGCGGGGAGGGAAGGGGAATCCAGATCAAAGCCACCCACCTACCCGCCAGTAGGCAGGGGGTCCTTCGCCGTCCTCCGCCGCTCCACCACCCACGCGCCCACGCGGCTCCGGCAGCCTCAGGATGACAGCAACGCCCCAAACCCAAACCTCTACTTCGTCGTATCATTAGAGCAACCATGCGCCGCATCGTCTTCGCCGCTGCCTTCGTTCTTGCGTTCGTCGCCGCGCGACAGCGTTCCGTCGTCCATCCTCCGGCGGTACACGTTGAGGGTGGACCGACGTTCAGCAATGAGATCGTGCGCGTGTTTCAGAACCGCTGCCAGTCATGCCATCACCCGGGCGATATCGCACCGTTCTCGTTGATGACCTTCGCCGACGCGTACGCGCACAGCGACGCCATCAAGTACATGACGCAGACGCGGCAGATGCCTCCATGGAAGGCCACTCCGGCTTGCGGTGATTTCGCTGATGCACGGGTGCTCGGCCAGGACGAGATCGACCTCATCTCGAAGTGGGTGGACGATGGCGCGCCACAAGGCAACGTCGCCGATCTTCCGCCGACGAAGAACTTCGACGGTGGATGGGCTCTCGGGCAGCCTGATCTCGTCCTCTCCTATCCCGAGGCGTACAAGCCGCCCGTCACCGGCGACACGTACCGTTGCTTCCCGATACCGACCAACATCCCGAACGACAGCTACGTCTCGGCGATCGACATCAAGCCCGGCGACCGTACGACCGTGCACCACGTCATCGCCTACGTCGACACCAACGGCGACTCGCAGAAGATGGATGACGCCGAAGCCGGATCGGGCTACACCTGTTTCGGCGGACCAGGATTCAGCATCACCAACGCCAGCGCCGCGACACTCGGTGGATGGGCGCCGGGCGCGCGTCCGAGCCTGCTGCCGGAAGACGTGGCCCTGTCGCTGCCGGCGCAGTCACGCGTCGTGCTGCAGGTTCACTATCACCCACAGGGAATCAGGACCACTCCGGATCAGACCCAGATCGGCATCTACTTCGCGAAGAAGAAGCCGAACAAGATCGTCCGCATCCTGCCGCTCATCAATCAGTCCTTCACCATTCCGCCGAACGATCCGAACTACAGAGTGACCACCACTCCCTTCTCGGCGTTCCTGCCCGTTCACCTGTATCTGATCGCGCCGCACATGCACCTGCTCGGGCACAAGATGCACGTCACGGCGACGCTGCCGGGCGGCGAGCAGAAGTGCCTCATCAACGTCGACGACTGGGATTTCAACTGGCAGGGGACGTATCAATTCAGCCAGCCCGTAGCCATCCCGCTGAACACCAAGCTCTCGCTCGAAGCGTACTACGACAACTCTACCGCCAACTTCCGAAACCCCAACAACCCGCCCAAGGCGGTGTCATGGGGCGAACAAACCACCGACGAGATGTGCATCACCTTCATCGGCTTCACCATCGATGCCGAGAACCTGGCGACGGGGCAGATGATGCATCCGGATAAGGTGTTCGGGCAGGTGCAGTAGGTCGAAGTGGATTGTGAGGGTTGGAGACCGTTCTCCCGCCTTACGGCCATATCCCTCTCGCCAGGGCGACTGTCGAAACGCGCTTGATCGCCGTCGTGAAGGCCGCGGTGCGCAGGTCGACGTTCACGTTGTGCCGGTCCTTGATCTCGATCTGCGTCTGCAGCACGGCGTCGGTTGCCGCTTCCATCTTCGTCCGCAGGTGCGCGTTGACCTGATCCTCGCTCCAGTGCTGGTTCTCGATGTTCTGCACCCACTCGAAGTAGCTGACCGTGACGCCGCCCGAGTTGGTCAGGATGTCGGGAAGCACCGGGATGCCGCGCCCGAAGAGCTCCTTGTCGGCCGCCGGTGTAGTCGGGCCGTTGGCTGCCTCGGCGATGAGTTTCGTCTTGACGCCGGCGACGTTGTCGGCGCGGATCTGATTCTCGAATGCCGCCGGGATCAACAGGTCGCATTCGATGTGCAGCAGCTCCTCGTTCGTGATGTTCGTCGTGCCACCCAATCCGACGACAGAGCCCGACTGCTTCTTGTGTGCGATGGCTGCCTCGGGATCGATGCCGTCGGCAGACATGACGCCGCCGGTCGAATCGCTGATGCCGATGATCGTCGCTCCGGCGTCGCGGAAGAGCTGTGCGGCGATCGCGCCCGCATTGCCGAATCCCTGGATGACGACGCGCGCGCCAGTCAGAGTATTGAGACCGGGCACGGCGCCCTGCGCGATGGCGCGGTTGGTGATGAAGAGACAGCCGCGCGCGGTCGCTTCATTCCGTCCGAGCGATCCGCCCATCGACACCGGTTTGCCGGTAACCACCGGCAGATTGTTCTTGCCGGAATGCATCATGTCGTACGTGTCGTAGATCCACGCCATGGTCTCGGAGGTGGTGTTGACATCCGGGGCCGGGATATCGGTGTGCGGCCCGATCGTATCGCCCAACTCCACGACGAAGCGGCGCGTGATCTTACGCAGCTCCGTGCGCGAAAGCTTCTTCGGATCGCAGATGATGCCGCCCTTCGCGCCGCCGAACGGGATGTCGGCCACGGCGCACTTCCACGTCATCCACGATGCCAGCGCCCGCACCTCGTCGGCCGTGACGTCCGGGTGGTAGCGAATACCGCCCTTGCCCGGCCCGCGCACGCGTGAGTGCAGCGCCCGATAGCCGGTGTAGGTCCTGACCGTCCCATCGTCAGCTTCGATCGGGAACTCCACCGTCGTCAACCGGCTGGTATGCCGCATGTACTCGCGCAGCCCGTCAGGAATGTCGACGTACTGCGCCGCGGCGTCAAACTGGGCCTGCGCAATCGAATAGGAGTTGAGATTCTCGGGAGTCTCTACAATGAGGGGAGTCGTCGTATCACGTGCCGCACGTTCGCCCATCTACATCTCCTGTCTTTGAGGATGGAAACAATAGCACGGCGTGGGTCCGAGGTAGGATGACCGCGATGGACTTGGACATAGGAGAGCTGCTCCGAAATGTGAGGCTGATCGTGCGGGAGGAAGTGGAGGAAGCCTTGACTCCCTTCAAAACGCGCGTTGAAGCACGCTTCGATTTTTTCACCACGATGTTTGATGGCGTGTACGTCCGTCTCGGTCGTCTCGATTCGGAGTATCAGGCGATCAAAGCCGGACTGGCGCGAGTCGAGTCCGAGGTTCAGGCCTTGAGTGCAAGAGTTGGCCGGGTTGAGTCGGAGTTGTCGTCGGTCAAGTCCGTGTTGGCGAGCCTGGAAGCGCGTGTTGCCACTCTGGAAGCGCGCATTTCCGCTCTCGAAACCCGTGTGGTCACGATGGACAACAAGATCGACGGGCTTGCATCACAAACCGAGATTCTCGAACTGAAGCAGCAGGTCGCGATGCTGAACGACCGCGTCGCGGAGCTAGAGGCCCACAGGTAGACAGTTGCGTCAAGGAACATTGACTGCGCCGCTGTTGACGGAGCCTTGGGCAACCAACGCCGCCGGCCGTGCCGGCCTCACGACATCCAATTCACGCCCGCTTCCTTGTTCCACTTCGTCGTCATCTTCTTCGACTTCGTCCAGAACTCGATCGAGCCGCGGCCGGTGATGTCGCCGACGCCGAACTTCGACTCGTTCCAGCCGCCGAAACTGAACGGCTCGCGCGGGACCGGCACGCCGACGTTCACCCCCACCATTCCGGCGCTGGCGTTCTCCATCACGTAGCGCGCCACGCCGCCGCTTTCGGTGAAGACGCTGGCCGCGTTGCCGTAGCGCGATCTCTGCTGCACGCCGACCGCTTCGGCAACATCGTTCGCGCGGATGATCACCATCACCGGCCCGAACACTTCCTCCTGTGCGATGCGCATGTCCGGCGTGACATGGTCGATCAACGTCGGGCCGACGTAGTAGCCGTTTTCCTTGCCCTTCACCTTGCAGCGGCGTCCGTCGACCAGGATGGTCGCCCCCATCTTCTCGGCCTCGGTGATGTAGCTCTCGATCCTTGCCTTGGCCTCGGCGGAGATGACCGGACCGATATGCGTGCCCGGAACCATTGACCTGACGATGGCCACCATCCGCTCGATGATGTGGTCGCTCTTGCCGACCGCCATCATCACGGACGCGGCCATGCAGCGCTGACCTGCGCAGCCCGACATCGAAGCCACGACGTTCGCCGACGTCATCTCCGGTTCCGCATCCGGCATGACGATGAGGTGATTCTTCGCACCGCCGAGGGCCAGGACGCGCTTGAAGTTCGAGGTGCCGCGCCGGTAGACGATCCTGGCCACCTTCGTCGAGCCGACGAAGCTGATGCCCTCGATGCCCGGATGGTCGCAGATGGCCTCGACAGTCTCCTGACCGCCGTGAACGATGTTGAGCACGCCGTCCGGCAGCCCCGCCTCGCGCAGCAGTTCTGCGATGCGGCCCGAAGAGAGCGGTACCAGTTCGCTCGGCTTCAGGATCATGCAATTGCCGAGGGCGATGGCATTCGGGATCGTCCAGTTGGGAACCATGTTCGGGAAGTTGAACGGCGTGATCGATGCCACGATCCCCACCGGGAAATGCTCGACGCGGCATTCCACTCCGCGCGAGACCTCCAGCACTTCCCCAGCCGTGATCTGCGGCAGCGAACAGGCGAACTCGCAGAGCTCCGCCGACTTCAGCACTTCCGCCCGCGCCTCGCTGTCGATTTTCCCGTTCTCTTCGGTGACCAGCCTCGCCAGCGAGTCGATGTCCCTTTCGAGTAGCGCCTTGAACCGGTAGAAGACCTGCACCCGTTCCTTGATCGGCGTCTGTGACCACCCTGGGAAGGCTTTCGTTGCCGCGGCAACCGCCCGGTCGACATCCGCTCCGGCTGACAAGGGCACGCGCGAGATGACGTTCCCCTCGGCTGGATTGAACACATCGAGATAGCGCTCTGCCTGATGATCATCAAACGCACCGCCGATGTAGTTGCGGACATCGGGGTATCTGGTTGTTTCGATTGCCGTCATGAGGTGCCTCCACGGGGAAGTGAAACGGCAATTGTAGCGGCTCAGTCTTTCACGCGCTTCATCACGCAGGTCGCGGCGCCGTGGTCGTGGAAGGGCATGAAGAGGAGGGCCAGGCCGCGCTCGTCGAACTCGGAGGAGATGGTGAGCTTGTCGTGCTCCGGGGAGAGGCGCAGCGTGAGGGTGCGGATGCGGCTGGAGGCACCGGCCAGGATCGCGGCTCCCACCTTCAGCGGCGACCAGGTGGTCGAGACGCTGTCGATGGTCCAGGCGAGATCATTCTCCAGAATGGCATCGTGGATCCTGCCGCCGTCGCCGGTGGCGTGAAGCTCGACACGGCAGCCGGGCTGCGTGATCGTCAGTCTCTCGACCTTCTTCAGGCTGACCGCTTCGTTGAAGACGAAGGTGGTCGAGCCGGTGCCATTCCGGACCGGCTGCTCGGCCAGTTCGTAGGTGCCGGAGAGGTCGATGCAGTCCGGTGACGGCGGGCCCGAGGCGCAAGCCAACGCTGTGGCAGCAAGGAGTGCCGCGACCATCCGCATCGGGGGAATCATACGCTCGCCGCACTTGACCGCTCGCCGACCCGCGCCCATGATTCGCGGCACATGTTCAGGCTCAGCGAATTGTTCCGCACGAAGTCGCTCGACGATCTCATCGGCGAGACTCAGGAAGAAGGGCACCAGCTCAAGAAGACGCTCGGCCCCTGGAACCTCGTCGCCCTCGGAGTGGGAGCAATCATCGGCGCTGGTATCTTCGCCACGATCGGCACGGCTGCCGCGGGCGATGCACATCGTCCCGGCGCAGGCCCCGCGTTGATGCTGTCATTCGTCCTGACAGCGATCGTCTGCGGTTTTTCGGCGCTCTGCTACGCCGAATTCGCCTCGATGGTGCCTGTCGCTGGGAGCGCCTACACGTACTCCTACGCCACGCTTGGCGAGTTGATCGCCTGGATCATCGGATGGGACCTCATCATCGAGTACGCCATAGGGAACGTAGCCGTCGCAATCTCGTGGGCGAACTACATGAATACGCTCCTGGAGGGTTTCGGCATCAAGCTGCCCCCCTGGATGACGATCGACTATACGACGGCAGCAGCGAAGATGCCGCTGCTCGTGGCAGCCGCGCCGCACGTCTTTGGCGTACCGATCGTGTTCAACATTCTGGCTGGCGTAATCGTCGCCGCGATCACCGTCGTTCTCGTCTGGGGAATCCGCGAGTCGGCAAGGTTCAACTTCGTGATGGTGGCGATCAAGCTGGTCGTCCTCGGGTTTTTTGTCCTGGTCAGCTTCAAGTTCGTCAAGCCTGCACACTGGCACCCGTTCGCGCCGAACGGTGTCCACGGCGTCATCACCGGAGCGGCCATTGTTTTCTTCGCCTATATCGGCTTCGATGCCGTATCGACCACAGCCGAGGAGGCGAAGAATCCGAAGCGCGACATGCCCATCGGGATCATCGGATCGCTCATCATCTGCACGATCATCTACGCGCTGATCGCCGCGGTCTTCACTGGGATGATGCCGTACAGCGCTCTGGTCAAGACCTTGTCCAGTCAACAGGCGGAGCCGCTGACGCTGGCGATGAAGTACGTGTCCATGCCGAACTGGATGGTCGGCGTGGTCGCCTTCGGATCTGTCGTTGCCCACACCGCGGTGCTGCTCGTGTTTCAGCTCGGTCAGCCCCGCATCTTCTTTGCCATGTCGCGCGACGGTCTGCTGCCGAAGTTCTTTTCGAAAGTGCATCCGCGATTCGGAACGCCGCACGTCGGCACGATCATCACAGGCGTCGGCGTCGGCGTCACGGCGATGTTCACGTCGCTCGATGACATGGTCGACCTGACGAACATCGGGACGCTGTTCGCGTTCATCCTGGTCTGCCTCGGCATCATGGTCCTTCGGATCAAAGACCCGGACCGGCCACGGTCGTTTCGCGTTCCCGGCGGTCCCTACTTATTGCCAATTCTTGGCGTGATCTCGTGCATCGGCCTGGCCATCTATTTGCCGCCGTCGTCCTGGTGGCGGTTCGTGAAGTGGTTCATCGTCGGGATCATCTTCTACGTTAGTTATAGCTATCGGAACAGCCGGCTCCGCAATCCGAGGAAGCTGAATCCGGCGGGAGCTCCGCCTGACTTCAACCCTGAGCAGCAGTTGCCAAAGAAGGATGTGGAGAAGTAAGCGGAGGCGCCTGACGTCTTACTTGTTTCAGCTCGTTGCGGGTGCGCTCGGAATTGATGGTCGAGCACGCACCGAGCGAGCACGCAGGTAGCCTCCGAAAAGCCCCGCGAGGATTGTGAGCCCGAACAATGCAACCTGCTCGAGCGGCGTGGTGTGCTGTTTCCCTGAGACCATAGAGTAGACACCCAAGAGTATGCACATGGACGATGCCAGGAGCCCATTCAGCACCTCGTCGTGCTTCGCGATCCGCGCGTAAATGTAGCCGCCAAGCGCCGTGCAGGCGAGGCCGATGGCCAGTTGAACGGCGTATAGAGCGGGTCTGGCGTGAATCACTCCGGTTACAGCCGCCGGCAGTTGCCCTTCGGCAGGGTGCAGATTCGACGTGACGATCACATAGATGACGAACGGAACCCCGAGAACACTGGAGAGGACGATGTCGAGTACTCCTCCGACCAGCACACCTTTGATCGAGATTCTTTTTCACCGTCCGCGACATACGCGATCGTCCGCATCACGGTGTGAGTGACGAACCCGCGAAGCAGAAGCAGCACGGCGATTCCTGCCAGGAGCGCGGCGATGACGGTGTGCCGGCGCACGAGTGTGGAGTAGCGTCCGGCGAGTGACGACGTCACCGCGATGTTTACGCGGTCATTGAAGCGATGTTGCGTCGCCTCCGCGGCTCCGCCAGACCCAGATGCACAGCACGATCGCACCGGCGAATCCGCCGAAGTAGCTGGCCGTGTGAGCCCACAGGTCTGCGATGAAGGCAGCCTGATTCGATGGCTCGATGTTCGCGGTCACCCAGGGATCCGCGCGAATCGATTGGTTCGCGGCCAGCAGGTAGCCGGTGGTGCCTGATACGAGCGCCAGCAAGGCCATCGCGGTTAGGAGAACGATCAGTGGCCGAACGAGCTCGTTCGCCGGACGTTTCGGTTTCTCTCCAAGCCGCGCGGCACAAGCGAGCGAGAAACCCAACGGCAGCGCGAACCACCACGTGGCGACAATTCCCCAGCCGATGGCCAGCAGCGTCGGTGACTTCGTGCGGAAGATGGGAGGATGACCGATCGTGAAGTATTCGACGCACACACGTGCGGTCACCTGATCGTGCAGGATGCCGTACGTGATTCCTGCGAGGAGAGCAAGCGCGATGATTCCGGCGAATCGCATTGGTTGACGAGCTGCTCCGCCATCGCCGTCCAGAAAGCTCCGCATCGAGGATGATGCGGTCAAATCGCCACGAGTTTGACCTCGTACCGTCCTGTGGCCTCTTTCAGCCGCAGCTCGACTTTCCATACCCCGGCCGGGCCAGGGAAGTTCTCATCAAACGAAAAGGTACCCTTGATGGTCTTCTCCCATCGAGTCGATCCGGTGGGGTCTAGTAATTTCAGTGCAACGTCTCCCTCGGTTGCGACGATGTGAAGTTTGAGCTCTGTTCCTTTCCATTGAGGTCCGACCTCGTGCTTCCAGACTTTTGTGTCACTGGCTTTCTGAAAGCTGTCGGTCTCGGACATCGCCGAGTATCCCGAACGCCAAAACCCCTTGGCGCCGGCACCCCCGGTTGGCACCGTGATCAGAGTCACGAGAATCACGCCGTAGACAAGTCTGCGCATGTGGCAATCCTCCCCCTGCATGTACGAGAGCATCTCGTTGCGGTTTCACCTTCAGCCGCGTGACCGAGTCCAGGGCAATGCCGGCACGGAAGCGCCAATCGCGAAAGCTGCCTCTTCGATCTGTTGCCGTCCAAGTGCCTCGGTGCGCAGAGGCTTGATCTTCACACGCCTTCGCCAGCTCTCCCACGGTTCGAACGCGGTCTCATGACGCCCTGATTCGGTGTGGACCTCCTCGGCGTGAGCGAGGAGCCTGAGCTCCAACTCCTTCGCCAACTGTCCGCTTGAACGAACCGGTTCCTTCGACGTGCTGATGTCAGCAAGAAGGTTCAGGCCTGCCTCAGACAGTCCGGTCACTTGCCACGGCTCGCCTGCCGAGGCCACGGCGAGAAGTGCGGGCCAGAGCCGGCGATGGACAAGAGTGTCTTTGCCGAGGAGCAGTTTCGTGAAGAGAACGTCGGGGTGATACGCGAGCTCGGTCAGCACCGCGAAGATGAGACGTCCTTTTGGATGCGACCACCACGAGGTGCGCAAGGTTTCACCTGTCACAAGGGTGACGACGTTCGGGAGGCGTTTGTCCTGCTTTAGCAGGAGTCCAGAGGTCGTCAGCTGACGAAGGATTTGATCGGTTAGCCCGGTCATAGATCTGCTGGCTCACAACCAATGCCGGCATCGACCACGAGCTCGACATTGATTCGACTAAGCCGTCGCCTCGGATGAGATGCGCAGAGGCTCTCACCATCGACTCGGAGCGTCTCGCGACTTCCTCTCAGGCTCTCACGATACTGTACCCCCCCAATCACCATCGACTTGGAGGCTCTCGCGACTTCCCCTTGGGCTCTCACGACACTGTACCCCCACCCTCACGACCCACTCGGAGGCTCTCGCGAGGGTACCCCCCCCACCCTGAGGCCCCCCCTCCGAGGCTCTAAACACAGTACCCCCCCACCCTCACGAGGGTACCCCCCCACAGTCGCGAGGGGTACCCCCCCACCTGTTCAGCGACGATTAGACCTGCTGGTTAACGACAACTAGACCTGAGGGGTTGGTCTCCTCCGAATAACCCTTTGGAAGAAGCTGAGTCGACTAAGGTGCGCGCGCTCGAGGGAGGGCGCGATTGGTCAAAGACCAGCAAG
>JBBRNB010000130.1:0-15524 GCA_038230535.1 Thermoanaerobaculia bacterium | reverse complement strand
CGCGATAGTTCGAAGCAAACACACGGCCTCACGGCCGTTGGCCGCCGGGGCGGCGGCCCTACACTGCAGCGCCAGCAGCCTCAGGATGACAGGAGATACTTGCCGCGCCGAGTGTAGGGCCGCCGCCTCGGCGGCCATTGCGCCGGAACGGCGCAATGTGTTCGAAGTCAAGGACACGGCCTCACGGCCGTTGTCCGCCGAGGCGGCGGCCCTACACTACACTTTGGCTACGGCAAGGCTCAGATGCCCGAGCATTTGGCGCATGATGTCAGGCGCACTCCAGATCGTGGCAGGAGGCTAAAATGCAGTCGGAGCCCACACCGCGCATGCGACCACTTAAACACGCGGCGCTCGCATCGCTGGCAGTATTTCTGCTCGGCGTCTTACTCGGCGGCGCGGGGGTCTTCACCAACCCCGAAAAGGTCGGACAGGTCACTGGGGCGATGATCCTGTGGGTTTTCCTCGCGGTTCTCGCTTCCTCCTGGGCTTATCAGCGAGGCCGCCGTTTGATGGCCGGCGTTGTAGCGGCGCTCGCCATACTGCTTGTGCCTGGCATAGCCGCCTTATGGACCGTTGCGGCGCTTAACGGGGGCGAGCAGATCGTCCCGCTTTCCGCCGCGGAACAGAATTCTCTAAAGCCATCGCCGGATGGGGCTCGGCTGTGCAGCTCGCAACTCGGCTTCTCGTTTCCAGCACCAGGCCCACTCACAACTGCTCCCGCCGTGCAAGCCCAACTGAATGCCGCGCTCTTGCAGCAGCACATGTACAGTTGGGCATTCGAGAATTCCGCAACCGGTGAACGCTTGATTGTGTACGCCACAAAAGGAATCGGAGCTAAGGAGGCATCCTTCCGTGGCTTTACCAGGGGTTTCTCAAAGAGTATCAGTCAGCAATCAAAGTTCATTCCGGGAGACCGGCGTTTTTCGTGGTCGCCGTCGATGGGCGAGTATCAATTGTCGCTGAGCTCCCCGGACGGAGCTCTCGACTTCCGATGCCTCGCCACATCATCCTCTGGTCACTTACCAGCGTTGATCGTATGCGCCCAGACCGTGGCTGCCAGTTCCCAGGCTCTCGCGGCATTGAGGAATGGTCTCAAATTGAACGGCTGTTGAGAGTGGTCGTCACCCATCGCGAGCCGTTGACACGACGATCAACCACGGAGAGCCGTGCTCTGTTTCCCTGTCATCCTGAGAGCCGCAGCAGCCGCGTTGGGTGGTGGTGTTGGGGGGGAGCGGTGGAGGACGGTCGAAGGAAATGCGCGAATTGACAAAACAGTCCACGCCCAAATCGACAGTTGGGCCGTCAGGGACGTTATCCGACGCCGCGTGCCGCCCCCTACTTCACCACTTTCACATCCCCGAACGGCGCGATCTGGTCCTTGATCTGTTTGTAGTCGCCGACGACGACGATCGCGCAGCGGTAGGTGTCGAAGTACTTCGCCGCACTTCGCTGCACCTCGGCAGGTGTCAGCGCAGCGACTTTGTCTCGGAACGTCTGCAGGAAATCGCGCGACAGTTCGTCGACGTAGATCGTGCTGATCCGGGTGGCCAGGCTGAGTTGTGACTCCATCTCCAGTTCCATGCCGCCGATGCTGTAGGTCTTGGCGGATTGCAGCTCCTCGGCGGTGACCGGCTCGACGCGCATGCGGTCGAGCTCGTACAGCATCTCCAGGATCGTCGGTCCGGTGACTGCGTTCCGCACCGATGCGCCCGCTTCGAAGGAGCCGCCGGCGCGGAGAAGATTGGCGGAGCTGAATGGCGAATAGGTGTAGCCCTTCGCTTCGCGGATGTTGCGCGTCAGTCTCGAGTAGAACGCTCCGCCGTAGACCATGTTCGTCGTGCGCAGGGGAATGTAGTCGGGTGAACGGCGCGGCGGCGCGGGGGCCCCGATGAGGATCGTCGACTGCACCGAGTCCGGGCGGTCGATGACGTAGATCTGGCGCTTGTCGCGTGCCGGGAGGATGAGCTTCGGCGCCGGCGGGAGCGGCACGCGTTTCCACGATCCGAATGTCCGCTCGACCTCGGCGTGCATAGCCGGCGCATCGAAGTCGCCGGCGATGATGAGCGCGGCGTTGTTCGGGACATACCAGGTCGCCGCGAACGACTTGAGCGAATCGCGCGTGACCTTCTTGATCGCCGCTGGCGCCGGTACGGTAAAGCCGTAGGGATGCGTGCCGAAGAGCGCCTTGTTCATCTCTTCCTGGGCCAGGAAGTCTGGGGTGGAACGTTGCTCTTCGATCTCCTGCGCGAAGTTGGTCTTCGCCAGCGCGACCTCGGATTGCGGATAGGAGGGATGCCGGGCGACGTCGCTGACGAGGTCGAGCAGCTTTGGCGCGGAGTCGGCCAGCGACGTTGCCGTCAGCGTGGTGGTGTCGTCGTCGACGCCGATCGCGAGCGAGCCGCCGATGGAGCGAAGCTCTTCTTTGATCTGAAGGCTCGTTCGGGTCGCGGTCCCGTCATTAGCCACGCGCCCGGCGAGTTGCGCGACACCGGGCTGCAACTTGTACGCCGTGCCGCGCCCTGCAAGGATTGAGAGCACCGCGGTGATCTTCGGCACGTTGTGGAGCGGGACGAGGACCACGGTCAATCCGTTGTCGAGCTTCGATTCGCCAATCGCCGGCCAGTTGATCGGACGCGGCGGTCCGGGTGGGGGAGGGGTGGTCTGGCTCATCGCGCTCATGGCGAGCGTAACGAGCGCGGCTCCGACGAACGCCGTGCGCGCGTTCGCGCGCGTTGTCTGCGCGCTTGCGCGTGCGTTGTCTGCGCCCTTTCGCGCGCGTTCGCCGTGGCCGTTTTCGACAACGCGCGCCGCGAGGCGCGCAAACAACCGATAACGCGCCGCGGAGCGGTGCAGAGAACGCGCGAAGCGCATCATTTCGTCTCCTTCGCCGCCGGGACGCGGTCGATTTCGGTCCGATTGTTCGGGTCGAGGTACTTCTGGGCGGCCGATTGGATCTGCGCGGCGGTGACGGTGTCGAAGGCCGGCAGCACCTTGTTGATCTGCGATGGGTCGTCACGGAAGAGGGCAAAGGAGGCCAGGAGATTGGCTTTGCCTCCGGTTGTCTCCAGTGCGTCGTAGAAATTCGAGCGGAAACGGACCTTGGCGTCGGCGAGCTCGCGCGCGGTCGGGCCGTGCTGCTGAAGGTCAGCGACGATGGCATCCACTTCGTGGAGGATCTCGCCGGCGGTGTGGCCCGGCTTGTATGTCGTCCGCGAGACCAGGAGCATCGGTCCGTCGTAGTCGAACTCGTTGCCGAGCTCGAAGTTGATGCCGCCGGTCCAGTCGATCGAGATCTGTTTCTCCTTGACCAGGCGCTGATAGAAACGCGAGCCGTCATCGCCCTGAAGGACGAGATTCATCAGCACAGCCGGCGCGTAGTCGGGCGACTGCTGGCCGGGAAGATGCCAGCCGAGCGCGAACGCCGGCAGGTTGGCCAGCTTGTCGGTCTGACTGATCCGCTTCTCCTTCGTCTGCGCGGGCTCGCTGACGTCGGGACGCTTCGGGATGGTCTGCTGCGGAATCGAGGCGAAGTACTTGTCGACGAGCTTGCGCACCGCGGTGGCATCGACGTCGCCGACGATGGCCAGGACGGCATTGTTCGGTGCGTAGTAGGTCTTGAAGAACTGGCGTACGTCTTCGATCTTCGCCGCGTCGATGTCGTGCAGATCGCCGTAGAAGTTGTGGGCGTTGAACCAGTTCTGGTTCGCGTTCTGCCACATGTCCAGCCATTCGAAGGCGGCGTACGGCTGATTGAGCACGTTGGCGCGCACTTCTTCGGAGACGACGTTCTGCTGGTTCTTGAGGTTCTCGGCGCTGACGTCGAGCGAGCGCATGCGCTCCGCTTCGAGCCAGAGTGCGGTCTCGACGCCTTCGGCGGGGAGCGTCTCGAAGTAGTTCGTGTAATCGAGGCGTGTCGACCCGTTGAGGTTTCCGCCGTTCGCTTCGACGATCTTGGCGTGCTCGAATTTCTTCACGTGCTCCGAGCCCTGAAACATCATGTGCTCGAAGAGGTGAGCGAATCCGGTCTGCCCTTTCGGCTCGACGCGGAAGCCGATGCCGTAGTAGACGGCCACCGTGACCGACGGTGCGGCGTGGGCTTCGGAGATGACGACTTTGAGTCCGTTCGGGAGCTTGTCGTAAACGACGGGCACCTCGATCGGCTTCGCGTATGCGCCCGCGCACGCGAAGAACGCTGTGGCCAGCCAGAGTCGGACGTTTTTCATGCGGGCAATCCTACACGGTCGAGTGACCGGCTCATGGCAACGAAACGGTTGCGACGCCGTCTTCGCCATCGGGTTGCGCGCTCAGCCGGCGCTGAAGCATCAGCAACGCACTGATCACTCCCAGGACGCCGCAGACGGCCCAGATGGCAGCCGGACTTCGCTCGAACAGCAGCGTGCCGGCCGGCGGCCCGATGACACTTCCCATGGACCACGTCATCATGAAGATGCCGAGGTAGCGGCCGCGATACTGCTGGGGGGCGATTTGCGCGGCGTACGCGCCCGCCACGGGTGAGCTGATCATCTCGCCGAGCGTCCAGACGACGACAGTCGCGGCAAGTGCGGGAACGGTCCTGGCCATGCCGGTGAGGGCGAAGCCGGCGCCACTGAGAAAGTAGCCGAGGGCGATGATCGGCCGCTGTGGGAAGCGGCGGGTCCATTGCGTGATCGCCAGCTCGAACAGGACGATCAGAAGACCATTCGTCGCGAGCAGCAGTCCGTACGTGCGCGAGGGAAATCCGAGCGATCTCACGTGCAGCGCGAAGGTCGATTCCATCTGGAAGTCGACAAACGTGATGCAAAGCGCAGCCATCAGGAAGATGACGTACCGGCGGTCGCGACGGGCCACGCGCCATACCTCGCCGAAGCGCTCGTTCTTCACGTGCGTCCGCAGGCCATGCGGTAACGCGAAGAGTGCGATGAGACCGTAGACGATCGACGTGGCGGCGTCTCCGATGAACAGCAGCGCGAACGAGTGATCCGCCAGGAAGCCTGCGGCCGCGGGACCGGCGGCGAAACCTAGGTTGACCGCGAGCCGGTAGAGTCCGAATGCAGTTACCCGATGCTCCTCGGACACGAGATCGCTGACGAGCGCGTAGCTTGCCGGGCGGTACAGCTCCGACAGTGAGCCGGAGATGCAGGTCAGCACGACGATGGCCGCGTAGCTGCGAGCCTGCGAGAGCGCCAGCATCGCCGCGGCCGAGCCGAACATCGACAGCACGATCGTGTTTCGCCGGCCGATACGATCGGCCAGATGTCCGCCAACTGAGGAGGCGATGAGATGGCCGATGCCAAATGCGCCGACGGCCAGCCCCGCCTGCGAGATCGTGTAGCCGATCCGCGTGAGATACAGGATGAGGAAGGGGACGACGAACGTGCCGAAGCGGTTGATGAACGTGCCGCCGAACAGAACCCACGCCGCTGGCGGAAGGGCTCGGATGTTGTCGCGGAATGACGGCATTGGGGGCGGGAAAGTATAGAGGGCGGTGGGAGTGGGGCGTGGGGTGTGGGGAGGTACTCCTCACGCAAACTCGAACCAGAGCCGCTCGCGCAGATGACCGAGGATCGCCCCGAGGAGGGCGCCGGTGGTGTTCCAGATGATGTCGTTTATGTCGGCGACGCGGTCGGGGAGAAAGTATTGCCATCCCTCGATCGCGCAGGTGAACGTGAAACCGAGCAGCAGTGTCAGCACGTACGTCTGCATCGTTGGACGTTTCTCGGTGTAGAGCGCGATGAACATCAGGAAGCCCCACGGGACGAACAGCAGCACGTTGGCGATGATCGGCACGATGACCACGGCAAGAATGTGCGTCGACACCGGATGCCTGGCGATGCGGTGCGTGAGATGACGGATGTCATCGAACGGCAGCGGGTCGACCTTCGCGTAGCTCTTTCCTGACATCCAGACCGTCACCAGCACGATGAGGATCGTGGCCGCAAAGAGCAGCAGGATGGTGACTGGCCGCCGGATGGTGATGGTTGTTTGCATGGATCAGTGGATCAGTGGATTAGTAGGTCAGTGGATCAGTGGATCAGTGGATCAGTGGATCAGTGGATTAGTAGATCAGTGGATTAGTAGATCAGTTGATCAGAGGATCAGAGGATCAGAGACAGGAGGCCGGTCCTGATCTACCGATCGACTGATCGACTGATCCTACCAAGTGGATCAGAGGATCAGAAACAGGAAGCCGGTCCTGATCTACCGATCGACGAATCCACTGATCCACTGCACCTACACATTCACAAACTTCCGGAATCCCACATTGAGAATCAAGCCGATGGCCATGAAGAACATCATCGTGGCGGAGCCGCCGTACGAGATGAGCGGCAGTGGGATGCCGGTCACGGGAAGGAGGCCGATCTGCATCGAGACATTGATCAGGATGTGGAAGATGAAGAAGCAGATCAGCGACAGGACCAGGAAGGTCCCGCCGCGGTCGCGCGATGCTTTGGCAACGCCGAGCGACTCGACGATCAGGAAGAGATACAACGTGAGGACGACGCTGACACCGACGAACCCCCACTCCTCGCCAAGCACGGAGAAGATGAAGTCGGTGTGCCGCGCTGGCAGGTATTCGAGGTTGACCTGCGTTCCGTGCAGGAAGCCTTTGCCGGTGATGCCTCCTGAGCCGGTGGCGATCTTGGCCTGCATCACCTGGTAGCCGGAGCCGAGCGGATCACGGGCAGGATCCATGAAGATCATGATCCGCTCTTTCTGAAACGGTTTGAGGAATTGCCAGCCGATCGGGAGAGCCAACGCGAAGCAGAGACTGGCGATGAGCCACAGCTTCGGCTTGATGCCGCCGAAGAACATGGCCACTCCGAACAGCGGAAAGAAGCTGGCCGCTGAGCCGAAGGCCGGCTGCGCGGCGATCAGGAGGACCGGCGCGGAGATCATGGCCATGACGATCACGAAACTGCGGAAGTCCAGATAGGCGCGGTCGTTCGAATCGAAGTACTTCGCGATCAGCAGTGCCGTGAAGATCTTCATGAACTCCGATGGCTGGAACTGAAACGAGCCGACGTGGATCCACGACTTCACGTTGCGCGTCAGCTTGTCCGAGATCAGGAGGTAGCCGAGGAGGACGATGCCGACCGCGTAGAGAAACGGCGCCACCTCCATCAGCACGTGGTAGTCGATGGCGATGAAGATGATCATCAGGATGATGCCGGTGAGCGTCCAGATGACCTGCTTGCGGAAGAGTGGCGCTTCAGGGCCGAAGTACGTCGCGCTGTAGACGAGCAGGCAACCGATCGCGGCGATGAGCAGCGCGGTAGTCAGAAGATTGAGATCGAGCCGGGATAGCGTGCGTTCGACGGACATGAGGCAGTGGATCGGTAGATTAGTGGATTAGTCGATCAGTCGTTCTGCAAATCTCGTGACCGCTCGAATGACTGTCGGAAAGGACGCCGGCCCCGGCCAGGCTTCCTGATCAACTGACCTTCTGATCCACCGATCGACCTCACCGGCCGACGAGCCGGGATAGCGTGCATTCGACGGACATGAGGCGGTGGATCGGTAGATTAGTGGATTAGTCGATCAGTCGTTCTGCAAATCTCGTGACCGGCTGGTCGACTGTTAGGAAACGACGCCGCGCGGCTTCCTGATCACTGACCTTCTGATCCACTGATCGACCTCACCGATCGACCTCACCGATCGACCTCACCGGCCGGCTCACCGCCCCTTCGGCAGTTCCTGGTTGTAATAGAACATCGCCGTCACGCGCTCGCTGTCGTTCGGGAAGTTCTTCGGAAGGGGATTGAGCGGGGAGGAGAGCTCGATCCCCTTCTTCGCCGCGAAGTCATACGGCGGCACGCCGGAGCTCTGCAGGATGATGACGTCGGTGATGCTTCCGTCGCGATGGATGGTGAAGCGGATCGTGACTACGCCTTTGAGTCCGGTCTGGATGAGATGCGGCATGTTCGCGTACCAGTTCACCCGGATGCGGCTGACCATCCCCTCGGCATACTCGCCCCAGTCGAACCATGAGGACTCGAAGGAGAGAGGCCCGTCCTGTGCGAAGCCCTTCTCGCCGCCGGCGGACCCAGGCAGATCGCTCTGCTGTCCGCTGCCGAGGGAGGCCACTCTGCCGACTTCTTTGATGGCGTTGCGCCAGTTTACCGGGCCTCCGGCATTGGCTTGAGCCGGCTGGCGAAAGGTGAGCGTCGAAGGAGCCTGTGTGGCAGGGGATGAGGGAGGTTGTGGCTGCTGCTGTTGTGGCTGCGCGGCGGCGCCCGCCTCCTGTGATGGAGTGGCGGCCTGCGGCGGGGTCGAGGATGTTTTCGGCGTGTAGATCTTACTGCCGTCACCGGGCCGCAGAGTTGGCTGCGTACCGTTGGGATGTGGTGTGGCTGCCTTGCGGTTGGCGTCCGAGAAGTCCGCGTTCGCTGACGGAGGTTGTTTGATCTTCGCTCCGGGTGACTCGACGAAGTTCCGGTCGTTCGGGTTCTGGCGGATTAGCTCGACGTAGCGGGCGATCGGCGGCGCGGGAGCATCTCGCGATACGGGTTTGTAGGTGGCGATGAGGTACGCGAAGATCAGGATGTGAAGAACGATCGAGGCGGCGACGGCGATGCTGACCCCTCCGCTTCGCGATTCGCCCTGGGCGCCGAGGAGGTCGATTGTTTCTTCAGGAGCGTAGAGTTCGTAATCCAAATAAGGAGTCCTCAGCCTAGAAGTTCACCGGCCGCCGATTTCTTCCCCGGCTGCGGTGCTAAACTCGCTTCGATGTCAGACGTTTTTCACCCCGCACCGCCGCCTCCGCCACCCCCCGCGTCGCCGGCGCGGCTGTCCCCTCCGGGGTTCGACTTCGCTCGGCCGTTTACATTTACGTTTGAGGACCCCCGGTGGGTGCAGAAAGTTTTGCTTGGCGGGCTCTTCATGCTGGCCAGCATCTTCATCGTGGGCGCGTTCTTCCTGTATGGCTATCTTGCCCGCCTGGCTCGCAATGTGATCGCCGGCGTGGCGCACCCCCTTCCGGAATGGGACGACCTCGGCGAGTACTTCAGCGAAGGTGTGCGGCTTTTTTGTGTTGTTCTCGTCTACATACTGCCAGTGATGGGGGTGGCGCTGCTCCTCGTCGTCCCGTCGATCATCGCGCAGTCGGCCGACAACGAGGCCGTGAACAATGCCGGCGGATTGATGGCCGCCTGCGTCTGGTGTTTGGTCTTTCCGTTGAGCCTGGCCATGGCCCTCTGGATACCTGGCGCTGTGATGTTTGCGGTGGTGGAGCAGCGCTTCGGCGCGGCATTCGAGTTCGGGCAGATCGCCGCGTTCATCAAGGCGAATATCGGAAACTACGTGTTGGCCTTGGTGGTCGGGCTGGTGGTCAGGCTGATCGTGCCGTTCGGTTTCATCCTGCTGTGCGTGGGTATCTTCTTCACCGGCTTCTGGTCGCTGGTCGTGGCAATCTACGCGTTCGCTGAGGTTTGGCGACTCGCTCCCGCTCGCAAGTGAAGCGCGATACGAAAATCGTCGCGGCCACCCTGGTGGCGATTGCCGGGGTGATCCTCTCCGCTTCGGTGGCATGCACTGCCGCAATCGCGCAAGGTGCCTCGATGCGGTGGAGGATCCTTTTTCGCGTTTTCTGCCACGGCATCCCTGAGCGCTGCCTGACTCTCTGGAACGTGCCGATGCCGGTCTGCGCGCGGTGCACGGCAATCTATGCCGGTCTCATCCTGGCCTTCGCGGCGTTCCTGATCCTTCCCCGGCTGCAGGAGTCTGTGGCCAGAATCATCCTCTATGCGGCAGTGGTTCCGATGGCGATCGATGGACTCACGCAGCTCGTGCATCTGCGCACGAGCAACAACGCGCTTCGCATCGAAACGGGACTTCTTGCCGGCATCGCCTTCGGTGTCTGGGCTCTCAGCGCGGTCGAGAATCACGATATTGTTACGATTCCTTGACCGAACACCAAGCGTGGGTTACGCTTGAAATTCGAGCGCTCATAGCACCGAAAACAACCGAAATGGCCTTCCAGGGATCGCTGAAAGAGCTTCCGCTGCCCGACATCATCCAGTTGGTCAGCGTATCCGGCAAGACGGGCAAGTTCACTCTCTCCCGGGATCACGACCGCGGCTACATCTACCTGAAAAACGGGCAGATGGTGCATGCAACGGTCAGTGATCTGGTCGGCGAGGAAGCGATCTACGCGCTCGCTATCTGGAATCAGGGAGAGTTTCAATTCGGGCCCGGCGAGGAACCCGACCGTCAGACGATCACGAAGTCGAACACGAACCTGCTCATGGAAGCGGCCCGCCGGCTCGATGAATGGCGCGTGCTGTCGAAGAAGGTTCCGTCGATCGACTACATCCCCGAACTGCAGGTGCGCGAGGCCCGCCACGAGCAGATCACGCTCAACCCGCAGGAGTGGCTGCTCGTCACCCGGATCGACGGCCAGCACTCGATCTCGGAGATCGGCAAGGTGCTGAACATATCCTCGTTCGAAGTCGCCAAGATCCTTTACGGGATGATCACCGGGGAGCTGGTGGTTCTAAAAAAAAAGCCTGAATTCGTTCGAGATGAAGAGAGCGGCGAGCTAGTCGACCTTGCCGCACGCATCCGTACCATCGCCGAGGAGTTCATCGGCAACTCTGCCCACAAGACCATCGAGAAGCACTTCCTGCGTGCGCTCGACGGCATCATGAGCGGCGACGGCGAGCATGCCGTCGACGCGATGGTGATCGAATTCGAGAAGACCGCCTCGCTGCTCCGCGGCATCGCCGTCACCGAGCAGTTGCGCTCGCGGATCAGCGAGTTGCGAACGGCGGTTTGAAATCAGAAGGCGTGTGAAATCAGAAAGCAGAAAGCAGAAAGCAGAAGGCAGAAGTGCTTCGCTCGGCAGAAATGGTGGCCGAGCGAAGCATTTCTGCCTTCTGCCTTCTGCCTTCATCCTTCTGCCTTCTAAAACGCCTGCCCGCTCGAGAACGCCACCAGCCAACCCTTCCGTCCCAGTGGATCGCGGTTCACTGCGTAGGCGAGATCGATGCGCAGCAGGTTCTTCGGCGTTCGCGGAAGGCCTACGCGGAGGCCGATGCCGACGTCGCTCTTCAGGTGCATCAGAGTGATGAGGCCGCCGCTCGTGGCGTTGCCGGCATCCGCGAAGGCAACGATGCCGGGTGAGGCGAGCTGCAGGATCTCGCGTCCGAGGTAGAGCCGCTCCTCGACGTTGATCACCAGAGAGCGGTTTCCGGAGAACGCGTGCGCACGGTAACCACGCAGGCCGGTCAGCCCGTCGGCGAAGAATTGCTCCTCGGCATTCATTCGCCAGCCGCTGTTGACGGATACCCGGCTGAGAAACGCTGTCGGATAGGAGGCCCTGCCGCCGCGCCGCACGAAGAGTAATGACGACGTGGCGATGGCGTTCTGCGGTCCGCCGTCGAGGCGTGAGGAGAAAGAAACGGTAGGGAGGATGAAGCCGTCCCCCAGCCACTTGCCGTCAGCTGCCGCGACGCGGAAGAACGACGTTGTCCGTTCCGCGCCGAGAGCTCGCGGGGAGACCGCGCCTTCGATCGCATACTGCCGGCCGAGGTTGAAGTCCTCGTAACGGAGATCCTTGTTGACGAAGTTCAGCTTCACGAAATCGTTGGTGGTGTTCCGATAGCGTACGAAGACGTAACGGAGCTCCCGGCTGGCCGGCAGAACCTGCGCCACGCCGCTGCTCATCGGGAAGAAGGAGTCGTCGACGGCGCGAACACCGACGGTGACACGCTGGGCCAGGAAGTCGTTGGGCGCGATGGCCACGCCGAAAGCGGCTTCGATCTCGCGGTGCTTCTGCCGGAAACGCCCGGTCTCGACGCCGTTGCCATAGAGATGATCGAACTGCCGGAAGCCTGTGAACGACATGTTCGTGGCCCAGGGAGTGGCAAACGAATAGAAAGGCCTCGAAACCTGGACGTGGTGATCGTAGCCGTCCGAGTTCCTGGCATATCCGAAGTCCGCTTTCCAGTAGGGGGCGAAGAATGCCGGATCCGAGTAAGCAATGCTGGTGCGCGACCGGTCGAGGCCGTGCTGCCATCCCACCTCCAGATCCTTGCCCAGACCCAGGAGGTTCGTCTCTGCCAGCGCTGCACCGACCGTGCTTCTGCCGCCTGAGCTTCCGGCCTTGGTTTCCGGCGCGATCGACCAGGAGTCCTGCGTCGTGACGACGACATCGACCACGCCGTCGTGCGGCGAAGAGGCGACGACTGATGCGGACTTCAGGAACTGCATCGCGCGCAGATTCCGCTCCGTCTCCGCGAGCCGTTCGGGTCTGTAGAGGCCGCCTTCGCGGAAGAGGAGAAACTTCTCGATGACCGATTTCCGCGTCTCGATGTGCAGCCTGTCGGCGACCTGATACAACTGGCCATGGCCGGCCTCGTCGGCCGAGTAGACGTCGAGCGGATGGATGGTGATGGTGCCGATCCGAAGGGGCGGCTCCGGTTGCGCTCCCAGCGTGGTAGCGGCGACAAGACCGAGGAAAACGAGGACGAGGGATTTCACCGGATGCGGTTGAGGGTAGCAGAGTCGGGGGGTTATTGTTGGTTCTCGTTTTGGTACTCTTCCCGGTAGCCAGGGCGTCGCAGAGAGGCGAATGTTGAATGTTCAATGTTGAATGTTGAATGTTGAATGAACTGACGATGTCGATGGGCGGTGGATATTCAACATTGAACATTCAACATTGAACATTCAACATTAAAAGAACAGAGCCCCCGCCACCCGCCACCCGCCACCCCAACCGACGCGACCCGCCACCTTTTGCTATCCTGCCGCCAGGCACAACCCCGGAGGGAATCCTTGGACAGTTATCGAGGCGGCTGGATCGAGATCATCGCCGGAGGCATGTTCTCCGGTAAGTCGGAAGAGTTGATCAGGCGGCTGCGGCGCGCGGTGATCGCGCGTCAGCGGGTGCAGGTGTTCAAGCCGTTGGTCGACGATCGTTTCAGTACCGAAGACATCGTTTCACGCGACGACCGGCGGCTGAAGGCGCTCTCCGTCGCCACGAGCGCGGAATTGCTGACCCGCGTGGAGATTGGCATGCAGGTCGTCGGCATCGACGAGATCCAGTTCTTCGACGCCGGCGTTGTAGACGTCTGCATGCAGCTCGCCGACGCCGGCATCCGTGTGATTGCCGCCGGACTCGATCAGGACTACATGCGGCGCCCCTTTGGCCCGATGCCGGCGCTGCTGGCTGTGGCCGAAGACGTTTCGAAGATGCATGCGGTCTGCGTCCGTTGCCGCGGAGCGGCGCACTACTCGCAGCGTGTCTCCGGGGGCAACGCACAGGTCGAAGTTGGTGACTCGTCGTATGAGGCGAGATGCCGTGCGTGCTTCGAGCGATACATGTCCGCTCCACCCGAAGAGCCCGCCGTGCAGCTCACAATCCCGGCATCAGCCACGTAGCACCGGCGCTGCGTGGTGCTGACACTTCTTGTCAGTGACGGGTCAATAGAATGACCGTTTTATCGGGTCAAGGAATCCTGAAAACGATGTAAGTCTCTGTAATACAGGATGATAGATGCATAGCACCGTGCTGGTATCACGCTTGCCGTATAGATGCTAACTTCCAGAAAGAGTGAGGTTGGTGTGACACGGAGAGTCAGAGGCTTCACCTTGATTGAATTGCTGGTGGTAGTGGCGATCATCGGCATCATTGCCGCGATCGCCGTTCCGAATCTTCTGCTGGCCATCCAGCGTGCAAAGCAGCGCCGGACGATGATCGATATCCGCAACATGGCCACCTCGTGGGAAGCCCGCAACAGCGAGGCCAGCCGCTACAACGCCGCCGGACAGGCGAACGGGATCGAAGGAGCGGACCAGGCGATCGACATCCAGCAACTCCATGACGCTCTGTCGCCGACCTACATCAAAGACCTGCCGCGTGTGGACGGGTGGGGGACACCTTACAGGGCCTACACAAACAAGCCGTGGGGCGGCGCTGAGAAGGCTACGAACTACGTGATCATCTCCCTGGGCAAGGACACGATTCTGGAAACAGATCCCACCACCGGGCCTTTCACGAACTTCGACTGCGACATCGTCTACGCGAACGGGACATTCCTTTCGTATCCGGACGGAGTCACGCTCAAATAGCGAGGTTCGGGGCCGCTATACTCGCAGCGGTCGCATGATCCCTCTCCGGCGGCTTGCCGCTCTATCGCTCCTCTTCTGCCTTCTCGCGCCGGTCAACTGCCGCCGGGCCGAGGGCGGAGAGGCCGATCCGGCGGAGCACGAGGCCGAGGCGGCGCTCGTCTCGTATCTCCGCATCGATACGTCGAATCCTCCGGGGAACGAGACGGCTGGCGCGCGCTTTCTACAACAGTTGCTGGCGAAGGAAGGCATCGACGCCAGGCTGGTCGGATCGGATCCGAACCGGCAGTCGGTCTACGCCCGTCTCACCTCCGGGACGAATGAGAAGGCGTTGCTACTGCTTCACCACATCGACGTCGTGCCGGCGGTCGCCAGCGAATGGACCAAGCCACCCTTTGCCGGTCTTCGCTCCGGCGGTTACCTCTGGGGACGCGGCGCTCTCGACATCAAGTCCCTCGGCATCGCCGAGCTGATGGCGTTTGCCGGCCTGAAGCGCCGCCATCTCCCGCTGCGCCGCGATGTGATCTATCTCGCCGTCGCCGACGAGGAGCTCGGCGGGATCAACGGCTGTGGCGCACTCCTCGAGCAGCACCCCGAGCTCTTCGCCAACGTCGGGTTCGTGCTGAACGAGGGCGGCTACAACGAGACGATCGTCGACCACGTCTCGTTCTGGGGCATCGAGGTGCAGTCGAAAGTCCCTCTCTGGCTGCGCATCACGATGAAGGGAGGCGCGGGCCACGCGGCATCGCCTCCCGATGACGGTGGCACGCTGGCGAAACTCGTTCGCTCGCTCGACGCCATCGCTCGGATCCCGCGGCCGTACAGGCTCACGCCCTCGGTGGCGCGCTCGTTCCATGAAGCCGGAAAGGCGCGGCCGGATGAGCGCGGCGAAGTGCTTCGCGGGATCGCGGAGCCGCTCGATGTTCCGCGACTGGAGCGCGTTCTCTCGCCGGGCTATCGTTCGCTGCTGCGCGACACCATCGCCATCACCCGCATCGCCGGAGGAAGCTCGATCAACGTCCTCCCGACCACGGCCACCGCGGACGTCGACATCCGTCTTCTCCCCGACGAAACAACCGCGCCGATGGTGGCGAAGGTACAGGCCGCGCTGCCGGGCGGGGGTGACCTGCAGGTTCTTCTGGCGGGGCAACCGGTCCCCGAGAGCTCGAAGGATACGGAGCTCTATCGCGTGCTCGCAGCGGCGATGACGAAAGCCGAAGAGGGCTCGATCGTCGCTCCTGTCGTCGGCAGCGGAACATCGGACAGCCGCTATTTCCGCGCACGAGGAATCGTCGCCTACGGCATCGCACCGTTCAAGGTGAACTACTACGACGCCGATACCGTGCACGCGAGCGATGAGCGTATTCGCGCGCGATTCTTCGCCGAGGGGGTGAGGTTGGTGCGGAGTGTGGTGATGGGGT
Source organism: Thermoanaerobaculia bacterium (assembly GCA_038230535.1). Classification (GTDB taxonomy): domain Bacteria; phylum Acidobacteriota; class Thermoanaerobaculia; order Gp7-AA8; family Gp7-AA8; genus JADGNZ01. Next base: position 36 of record JBBRNB010000130.1, on the reverse strand, counting down.
TCTGTGTGCGGGAAGGGGGAGTGGGGAGTGGGGGGT
>JBBRNB010000129.1:0-15608 GCA_038230535.1 Thermoanaerobaculia bacterium | reverse complement strand
TGGCGAGGATTGTCCACATCATTTCGCGCGAAGCGCTTTGGAGTGCGGTGGCGCCAGCCACCGCTTTGGGAGGGGGGTGGAGTACGACATACTCGCAACCGCCCGTTCTTTGAGAATCACCGCGCGGTTGGATTTCTGCACGCCCTCTGAGAGCGTGTGTAGAAATCGCCGGACGCCGTGTTCCCTGTCATCCTGAAGGCTGCCGCAGTCGCGTGGGTGGATGCGTTGGGGGAGCGGCGGAGGACGCCGAGGCCCCCCTACTACGGGCAGGGAGGGAGGGGGCTTCATGCAGGAACGGAAGGGACACCAACCTCCCTCCCCGCCTGCGCGCGAAGGCGCGCGAAACAAGATAGCCCCGCGCTCGGCGCGGGGTTACGGGAAGAGATTGAATCTGCGGCCGCGAAGGCGGTCGCCACACGAGGCGGAAAGGATAGAGTTGTGGCGACCGCCCCGCGGCCGCGCGGACTTATTACACGCGGCTTCCGCGATGTTCTTTCCCCCAGGTGCAGCGCCCGCGCTGCCCCTTCATCCGTCCTCCGCCTCCCCCCAGCCACCTCCCACGCGGCTACGGCGGCTCAGGATGACAGGAGGTTCAAGTTATTTTATCAACCGAAAACCATGCAGCCTCATCAGAACTAACTGACACAAAGCGAGTTAGATACGAATCACCCTTCCACACCGCCACCCATTGGCTCGCCGGTTGAAATGCGGCTAAGATGGATGTGGTTTCGCGGCCGGCATGATTAGGAAACTTACATTCGGCCTGTTCGTCGCCGGCGTGATCGTTCTCGCGCAACCGGTGCATGCACAGAGCTATCTCTGCCAAACCTGCTTCAAACTCGATGACGCCGCCCTGCAAGACTGCCGCTTCGAACCGGACTCTCCTCTTCCCATCCCCCAGCTTGACCCCCACCCTCTCAAAATCCGGCTCGAAAAATACTCCGCCGTCGCGGAGAAGCACCGCCTGAAGGGGCTGGCCAGCTATTACTCCACCTCCCTCGACGGCAGCCTGACCGCAAACGGCGAGCGCTACCACAACAAGCAGATGTCCGCTGCCCACCTGACGCTCCCCCTCGGCTCGTGGGTCGAGATAACGTCGCGGGCCACCGGCCGCAGGCTACGGTTGAGAGTGAACGATCGCGGCCCCTACGTGAACAAATTCGTGATCGATCTATCCCAGGCCGCCGCCCGCTTCCTCGGCGTCGACATCGCGGAAGACCGCTCCGTCCAGATCCGCATCATCGCCCTCCCCGGCGAAGATCCGCTACCCGAGGAAGTCAACACCCCGAAAGCAACAGCGGTCGAAGAGACTGTCACTCTGACTCCAGAAACGAGGTAGTTCGGGGTGGGAAGTCGGGTGTCGGGTGTCCGGGAAACTCTAGCCTCAGACCCCCGATTCCCTACGCCGTAATCGTGAAACAGACCGTCGTCCCCTGATCCACCGCCGACTCGATCGTGATCGAGCCGCCGTGATTCTCGATGACGCGTCTCGCCAGATAGAGGCCGTATCCCGGACCTCCGCCGCGCGACTTATCGAGCTTCAGTCCGAGCTCGAAGATCTGCTTCGTATAGCGCTGATCCATGCCGATGCCGTTGTCACGAATACAAACGCGGTAGCCGGCAGGATCGGTATCACAGGAGATCGCGACCGTCCGCTCACCCTTCGGCCGGTCGTTGAAGAAGATCGCGTTGCCGGCCAGCGCGCCGATGGCCTCCCGCATCTTCTCCGCATCGACGTTGATGACCGGCAGATCGTTCGGCAGGTCGACCTTAACTCCTCCGTCCTCGATCTGATAGGCGCACTTGAGGATGACCTCCTCGAGGATCTCCCGCAGCGGTGTCGGATGGCGCTCGTCAGGGCGCGCCAGCAGCTTGACGACGTGCGACATCTCATCGAGCGTCTTCTTCATCTGCAGAGCGCTCGAGCGGATGCGGCGGAGAAAGTCCTGCCCCTCCTCATCCAGCTTGTCGTTGTAATCGCCGAGGAGGAGATCGCTGAACCCGTCGATCGAGAAGATCGGCGACTTGAGGTCGTGCGAAAGGACGCTGAAGAGATTGATCAGCTCCTCGATCGTGAGCGCCTGCCCCTCGCCGCCGCACTCCGTTCCCAACGTAGAAATCGTCAACCTCCGCGGTAGCCGCAGCGCTGCAACTAGCGGGCCTGAGCCTTCCTAAACGCCGCCACGTTCCCCCCGCCGATGATCGCCGTCTCGCCGTCCGCCCGGATGGCCAGCGCCGTTCCCGCCGGAATCCCCAGCCCGAGGAGAGTCTCCGGCACCGACATCAACCGGCGCAAATCCCCGTCGTTCTCCGGCGCAAACGCCGTGTCGACAACAGTGTGAGAGATCCAGCCCAGCCCCGGCAGCGATGCCGCGATGCCGTGCGTGTCGCGCGCCGCGATCCCGAAGCACGATGCCGAGGCCCCGATCGCCGCAATGACCGTCCCCTGCTCCGCCGCCTCACGCATTGCCAGCTCCGCTGCCGGCTCCCGCAGCACCGCCAGCAGATTGTTCGTCACCCCTCCGCCGAGGTAGATCATCCCCGCCGAAAGGAGCTGCGTCAGATTCTTCTGCCGCCGGCTATCCCGCCCCCGATAGATCGGAACATTCACCGTCTCCACCGTCGGATCGATCCCGTGCAGATACTTCCCGAAATGCCCCGCATACTCCGCCGACCCCGACGCCGCCGGCACAAACGCCACCGTCCGCCGCCCCGCCGGCATGCTCCGCAACAGAAACTCATCGACCTCCCGCGTCTCCCCAAATGAAAACTCCCCTCCTCCGATAAGAACGAGGAGTTGAGCACGGACGACAAGATCGACGCGGAGCTCGGTCACGAAAGCATCGTATCAGCGCGGCCCCCACGCGACCGGGATCTCGAGTTGGACGTTTCCCGGCGCCGCAACCGAGCTCCAACGGCGTGGGCTCGAGTTTTTGGACGTTCCGGAGCGTAACGAGAGCACGGAGGCGTGCGATCACCCCGAAGGGGTGAGTGAGGATAGCCGGTGGCCACGCCGGAGGCGTTGCCACCGGTTTGCTTGTGTTAGGAAAGGCACCCCGGCAGGGGTGCGTGAAGTCGGGAAGGCGTCATGATGCGCTGAAAACGAACGGGAACCCACTTCGACAGTTCCGAATCCGAGACCCGCGCAGTCAGGATCGGAAAAGCGTGACTCTTCAATTCGTTCGGTTTCGCCACTCGCATGGATCTACTCCGCCCCAACTACCCCGATAACCACATCCAATATCCCCTCCGGTATCGGCGTCTGACCCCAGAACCCGCGCTCCGGCAGCGCCCCACCCGACCAGCTTCCGCGATAACGTCCGGCCAGTTCCCCCACCACGTAGCCGCTCCCGTAGAAATCGACCTCCTCCGGACAAAACACGAGCAGGTTCTCGGGAGGGTCAGACTGCGACTCCACCCGATCCGCCACCACGGCCGTATGCGCATGGGGAAGTTCCACGACCAGCAGCCTTCCTTCCGCGAGGAGCCGTCCTTGCCGGAGCGACTCCTCACCGGCGCGCTCATCCTCTTCCGTAATCCCCTGAGCGCGCCGGTCGGCCGCGCGCACGCCATCGATCTCCTCCGCTGTCGCACCGAACGTCCGCATCTCGCGGATGTGTCCCCGGTCATTCGCGGCTACGAGATCGAACCACCGTGTCCACCGTTCCCTCGGAAGCTCGAGAAGAGCGAAGACCTGCTCGATCGACGCCGGCGCCGCGCTCCCCGCCCGCTCGCCGTGATGATCGACGATCACATGCGCCCCCGGAATCCCGACGTCATCCTCCAGCTCCACAAGCACCGGCTCGAGACCATGCGCAAGGACACCATCGATCTCGTCTCGGTACGCCGAAGCCTTCGCCCCCCACCTGAGCGCCTTGTCGAACAGCCGCCCCGGCGCCGCCTCGGCCACCAGATCGCGAATGGTGATCATCTCCAGGTCGTAACCGCCGAGGAAGAAAGCAAGCCGGTCTGACCCTGAGCGCGTCATATCCTCGTCAGTGTACTTTCGCGATCACAAAACGCTGCGACTTCTCGCGCGGGCGTACTGTAACCGTCGATTCCAGCTTGCCGTTGCTCTCCTCGATTCTTTTCTTGAGACTGTCGAATCCATCAAAGGCCGCCGTTGCGATCGCAAGCGATTGCCCGCCCGACTTCCGGGCAACGATCATGTTCTGGCCAGCCTCATAGGTAAGAACGGCCTGCCAGGTTTGTTCAACGACTGGCGGCGGCGGAACCGCCTTTAGAACAGGCTCGGGCCTTTCCGCCCTTGGTTCCCGGTCGGGACTTCGTCTACCAGAGGTCGAGCCTCGATGCTTCTGAGGCTGTGGATTGTCGCCAGGACGCGCATCGATACTGAGCCCGTATAAAACCGGAAGTGCCGTCGACGACGCGGAGAGCGGCTCCAGGTACTGATGCTTGATCTTCTTCTCTTCGTTTTCGACAAACCACTTGTACGTCTCGGTTTCAGGATCGGGAGCGTCTGCGACTTGAGGCGTGTGGACCGGTGAGCTTACCTTTGCCGGATCGCCAAGCAGTTCGAGCGCACGGTGGATATCGCGATCCATGACGCTTTCGAAGCCCGAACGCAGGTTCTCGAACCGGTGAGAGGTGCCTGCGGCTTTGACTCGCTCATCCGTCAATGCCTGGCGAATGTGCGCGTAGCGTTCCGGCCAATCGGATTCCGGCATGTCCGCGGACCAATGCTCGTGATAGCGCGGGGAATCGCCCCATTGGTCGGAGTAACGGGCTACGCGATCGACGAAGAAGAGTCCGATGGGATCGATCTTGACCGTGCCGAGGCCGAGGGGTTTGCCCATCCCCAACTTGTGACGGAACTGCTCGTTCGGCCGGGTGGCGTAGCAGAGAAGGCCCAGCTCTCGTGGGCTGAGGTTGTCGAAGTCGATGTGGAACCAGAATTCACACTTCGGAGCGATAGGTGTTACCTCGTTCTTCTGATCAGGATGGTCTGACGAAAAGCTGCGCCAAGGCTCAAACCCCAATGGCGTTCCTGGGATCGCGGGCGTCCCGCCCGCTGTCGAGGCTCGTACTACAGCCGATGCGGGCGAGACGCCCGCGCTCCCAGGGTGGTGCAGATAGAACTTCCGGCCTTGCGGGATGAAACCGTTGACGTTGAGCTCCTGCTTCGATACGTAGCCGGGGCCGGAACCTCTCCGGAAGTAGAGCGCCGGCGAGGGGGGCTTCGGCGAGGAGAGAATCTTCAGCGCAACGGGGTCGAGCAACGCATTGGCAGAACCGGGAGGAAGCTTGTCGAGAAACGCGGCCGAGCAGCGGAGACGGCCGGCCAGCGCGTTGATCAGCCGCTTCGGCTTTGTCGGAGTTTCCTTCGGAGTTTCGCCGTCACTGTCTGCCACGAAACCGAAGAGCTGCTCGGCAATGGTGAGGTTCTTCCGCTTCAGGGTGAACGGTACGAGATCGGGGGATATGTGCTCGAAGAACTGGCGAGCGGTGCCGGTCACTTCGCGGCGCCAGATCGAGGAGATCGCCACGTGCCGCACAGCGTCTCCACTCTCGGTCGGTCTGAAGAACACCAGGTCGCCCTCGCGAAGCCGCAGTTTGCCGTCCTTCTCCCTCTGAGAGCCATTGAGCTCAAAGGGAAGTTTCAGTTTGTCTTTCGGGTCCGTTCGCATATCCGCGAGACGATGGAACTCGGCGACCGCTTCTGTGGCGTCGAAGATCGCACCGATACGCAGTTCCCCCTCACTCACAGGGTAAGGAATGAAAATCTCGTGCTTCTTCGTTGTCGGCATCTCTTTCTCACGTCCGTCGATGCCGAGGACGCGGAGGATGCCGCGCGTGTACCGGGTCTGTTCAGCCGGCGGCAGCCGGTTGTAGGTCTCCGCGTCGATCGGTTCCGCTGGCTCACGTTTCGGCCGAAGGCCGAGCACCCAGCCGGCCGGCTTTTCATTGAGGTCGCCGAAGACTCTCCATGTATTCGAGTCGAGGCTCGCGTCCGCACCACCGAGGTCGAGATACCAGAACTGTTGGTGGTCGGCCGAATACGACACCGGGCGCGACTTCGTCAGGAAGGTGCCTGGGACCAGGGCAACCTGCGGCGGTCTGTCAGACGTCTTTCGATATCCGTTGACGTACACCTTCAGCAGTGGCTGTACGAACATGGTTCTGAACTCTACGGGTACATGGCCATGCAGCAGTGGGGGTAGGGCAAGCGGCCTCAGTCCGAACCCAGCCGGCGTCGTGACGATCATTCCGATCGCGCCGAGGCTGTCGTACATCTCGCGCCGTGTTGAGTAGTGGCTGTCGTTGAGCACGCGCAGTGCCGAGTTGCTGGCAGCTTCGGCCACGCTCGAGAGCAGGCCGCGAAGGCTCGTTGCGGCGATGGCAGGCTTCCCGGTGCTTGGGTCGACGAACGGCTCGACCAGTTTGGGTTGGTTGTCTCTATCGTGCTGTTTGGCGCCGATCACGACGGGAGTCTCCGCGGTCAGTCGGCAGAGCAGACGTCCTGAATAGGTCCCCGACACATACCGGTCGTGGGTGACGTGGCTCTTTCTCGCTTCCAGATCGGCAATGGGCAGATCGTCCGCGCGTGAAGTTCGGACCACTGGCACGAAGTGATAAGGATTGTGAAACGGCGATCGATCCTTTTCGACAGGCTTTTGCTGTGAGGTCGCGGATGTGACTTTTCCGGCAGCGCGAACGCTGTTTGCCGCTGGAGCGGCGGTGCTCACCTTGCCCTGTTTGGAGGGGAACGCCGCCTGGAATGCCGCTACCGAGGCGCCGATGTCTTGCTGCCACACCACCGTGGCGGCGCAACTTCCATAGCCTTTTGAAGCACCGAAGCCGAGCGGCAAGTCTCCCTCAGCCAGGTCGCGAAGAGCAAGCGCGAGGAGACCGATGGCCGGCTCTTCCAGCCTGCTCTGTTCGATCGACAACGACCCGCTGAACGCAGGCGCCCACTTCGCTTCGACATTGAACTTGGCGCTGCCCGAGACGCCTCCGGTAAAGCGGTCGATTGCCACCAGCTCCTGATGAAAGGGCTTCGGCTCCTCCTTCAGACGGAAGGGCGAGAAGGAAATCGGCGAAGCCCATCCCGTCGCCCCAAAGAGCTGGCAGGTCAGACAGAGGTTCTTCCAACCCTCTTTCCCTTCGATGGCGTCACACGCGTCCTCCGGATCGGTCGAATGGCAAGCCTTCCCCTCCAACGTCCGGACGATCTTCTCCGCCTGTGCGCGCAGAGCCCCTCGGAATGACGACACCGGGAGCACCACGCCGCCGTTCTTGCCGACACGGGGAGCGTGGTTTGGAAGGTCGCGTTCATCGTCCCTGTCCTCCTTGGTCCGGCTCGGTTCGTTCACCAGGAACGGGCCGTCGAAGGCGATGTCGACTGCGATCGTGATCGCGTTACCAGCCACCGTTCTCTGAACTGCCGCCGCGAATTGGTCACAGTCTGGCTGGTCGAGTGGAGGCAGCGCATCCCACTCCCCCCGCCACGCGCTCGGATCAGTGAGCCTCGAGACAGCCTCGTGGCTCCAGGAAAAGCGGCCGAAGCCGTCCCGCGTCCCTGCGCCGAGGGATGGCCCGTCCTGCCCGAACGCCCGGAGCGTCTGCAGGAGCATCCCCGCCTCCTCGTCGCTGAGATCGTGTGCGGTGATCGCGAGCTGGAAGGAGACGCCGGGCGGCACGACCTCGAAGTGAAAGAGCTTCTTGTCCTCGGCAGTACGAGTCCAGCGGTCGATGGCGACGGAAGCGGTGACGCTGGTATGCCGCTTCGCGCACCAGTGAGGGAGTCCTGCAAAGGAGCCGGTTTCCTCAGCGAAGAACGCGTCGTGAAACTCCGCCTTACCGGCATGAGTATCGGGTTTATCGCTGTCGCCTCCGAATACCGCGTTCACGAGCGATTCATCGAAGCGATCTCTCGTCCAGGAGCGGAGCGCACCTTTGAGGCTGCTGCCTGGAATGTAGGCGGCGCCGCGCTGGTCGACGGCCACCGCGCTGATGTCCGCTCTCGGCTCACTCTTCTTGACGGGCACCTTCTCGCGTGTCGTCACCTCGCCCGATCCGAGATGAAAATCACTCGTGGTCTCGATCCTTCCGGCGAAGCGCCAGCGACTGGAGAAGGTGGCGGTCTTAACTGTTCCGACTGTGAGGTCTTCGCGGACATGTGCCACTTTCCTGGACTGGTGAGACGCTGGCGGATCAGAAACCGCCCTGGCCGAGGCGCGCGTTGCGTCGAACACCTGCCACTGGCCGATAGCCGAGGCGCTCGAAGGCCTGTTCGAGGTGTGACACTTCAGATCGACTGCGATCTCCCCAAACCCGTCGCATGGAAGGTACGGATTCTCCTGCCAGCTCTCGCCGATGTTTGTTCGCGCCCACTTCGGAAGCGGCAGTCGTGAGCGCGTCCAGTCAGCCAGCAGCGTCGCCCCCGCCGCCGTTCCTTCGAGCACGAACACGCTTCCGGGATCGGTGAGAAGGAAGGGGGCGTAGGTCCGATGGTTTCCGAACCGGTGCGAGAGATACCCTCCGGTGAGGCTCTGACTGGCGAAGAAGCGCACCAGTTTCAGCGCTTCGCCCGAAAGGCCGTCCCATGCCGATTTGTAGACCGCGAAGAGATCGTTGCGCCCGCTGGCCTCGTCGAGCCGGGCTGGATCGCACAAGAGAGCCGCTGTCTGCAGCGTGACCACCCACAGCTTCGAAGCGTCGGTCCCGGAGACCTCCGGTGCTCCCGCGGCATCGGGAATCAGCCGGATACACAACCTCGCCTTCGTCTTCCCCAACGCGGCCGGCTTCATCGCGAAGATACGCTGGAACGCGTCGACCACTCTCGGTCTCACAGCCGGATCGATCCCGGAGAAGTCAGCACTTCCGATCCAGGCCAGTCCCTCGGGCTCGATCATCTCGTAGGAGAAGAGGCGTCCTGTTTCGGCGCGCTTGCTCTCGCGGTCGATCGCGGTTCTGGTGCGGATGGTCTTCTTCACATCCGGCCAGGGGAATTGCGTTCGCGCGTGCTTTGCGTCGTCCTCTTTCCAGTCGACCGAGAACGATGGAGCGGCGCCGTCGATGAGAACCGGCCCATCATAGAGAGCGACGTCCCATAGCTGTTTCGCGTGGTCGAGCACCAACGACAGCGGTGCCACAGCAGGGCGGTCGCTGCCATTCGCGGCAGGAAACGAATGAGAAAGTTGAATCTCATTCAGATGATCGACGATCTCCGCCCATTCTGTCCCCGCTCCATCACCGTGCACGATCGGTTCAGACGACTGACGGCCAAGCAGCCGGTTGAGCGTCGTGGCGAGCACACCTCGGACGACCGAGCCGGGGATCTGTTCATCCGAGGAGAAGAGGTTCTCGTCGATACGCTTCCGCGCCAGACAGAACGGGTCGAGGATCTCGATCGACATCGTGTAGAGGCTGGCGGCATGGTCGCCGGCGGTGACCACGGCCGATTCATTGTTTTCGACCGGCACCTCGCCATCGATCTCGACGCGCGCCAGGCGGCCGAATCCGATCGTTCGTCCCGCGCCGAAGCTTCCCGTCCAGCGGAAGGCGCGCAGCAGGCTGTCGCGAACCTGATCTCGCGATTCCGCCGCTCCGTACCACGTCACGCTCCCTTGAAAGGTCACCTGCTCGCCCGGCGCGAACGGGCTCTCGATGAACTGCAGCGCACCTTCCTTGGCCGCGCCGGTATCCCCGTCTATTTGAATCCGGTGACTCTCGCCGGTCTTCTTCCGTTGCGCCTTGCAAGCCCGCTGTCCGTCCGGCACCGGCTCTTCGATGAAGTCGCTGAACCGGAAACCGCCGCGCGAATCCGCTCCACCCTCCCCTTCGCCTGCCGAACCATACCTCGGCGTCCAGCAGACCGATCTCGTCCCACGATTGCCGCAGACGCCCCTTGACGAGCGAGAACGGCAGGAAACAGAGAAGATCCGGTGTCTTGGCGAACGGTGCGTCGAGCAGCATCTTCCCGGCGATACTGCCGTGAGTGAGGATCGGCGCGACGAGTGTGAGAGCGATGTCCAGGCTGAGCTGCTTCATGGCGCGTTCTCCTCAGATGGCGTAATCCCACAGTTCGGCGATGTGGAACCAGGCGGTCGGTGCGTTCTTCAGAGGATCGGCAACAACGTTCGGCGCGAAAAACGCGAAGAGGCTGGCCAGAGCGGCGAGCGCCTCGGGCTGAAGCTCGCCCGCCGTCTTGTCGATCGTCGCCTCCGCCTTTTCCACTTCACCGTCCCTCAATTGCGAGACGATCGTGTGCAACTTCGACCGTGGAAACCTCCGTTTCACCGTGTCGAAGCTCGCCGCGATGCCGGCCATCCCGGCGGCGTGAACCATCAGCTCGGACGGCTTGCCACCCGGAGGTACCCTTTTTGCCCGGAACTCATCGAACTCCGTGCCGATGTGGTCGAACGACTCGAGCACCTGATAGGCGAAGACGTCGCGGCTGGCGTGGTCACTCGGCGGTTTGTCTACGTCGAACGTCTTCTTGCAGGAATCGGCCAGCTTCTTTGCAAGCTCCGTCATGCGATGGATCGGAGCGGCGCGATGACAGAAGACTGCTCCCCCCGCGTGCGTCAGCGGTTTCACGCCGCCTTTGACCGGCTTGAACTCCCAATCGCGCGAGACCCCGTAAAAGAGCTGGAGCACGCTCCACCCTTTCCACGCCGGGACAACCCAGGTCAGCTCGTCCCCGCCCCACAGGAGCGTTTCGAGCCGGATCCTGTCGTCTTTGGTGAACCAACCGTTCTTCTGCTCATCAATGGAATCGAGCACCGAATCGAGTAGCCGCCGCAACGCGGTTCGACGGTAGTTCTTGACGGTCGTGTCAAAGGCTCTGAGATCCGCAGGCTCCTTACATCCCCGCTGAATGGATCCGAATCGGTTTCCGTCGAAGTAGAGGATGGCGATCTTCCCGTCGAGAGACTTTGCCGATTTGTCATCCGAAAGCTCCTCGATATCGAGAGTGAACATCGGGCTCGGCATCGGCCGCGAGAGACGTTCGATCAACGCGTCCAGTTGTTGATCCTCCGGACCGCTCTCGCGCAGAGCCTTCATCTCGTTCAGGTAGAACGAGGTCTTCTTATCGCGCCCGAAGTCGCGCCGCGCCTTCACCGAAGCACTGGCCGGGTATCTCTTGACCTTGTCGCCGTCCTTGAGCCAAATTTCCTCACTCCCCGGCCGAACATGATCGAGCGCGCACTCCTCCTGAACCTCGGCAGGCGACGGAACCGACACGGTCGGTTGCTGCAACTGCCGCCACCGGTTCATCGCCGCCAGCCCCTCCCGTGCCGCGAGAAACCCGGCATCGCTGTCGTCACCGCGGAAGACGTCGACCACGAACGTGGCGTGCTTCAGCTGCTTGTCTTCAGAGCCGAGGTAGACCTCGATCCTGTCGCGGAGCGTGCCGGCATCGTCCTCGGACGCCGCTGTGAACAACCCGGACGATGCGCCCGTAGCGATCGCATTGAGATTGAACTTGATCCTGACCCGCTCCACGGCCTCCAGCAGCAGGAAACTGCCGCCGCGAATCGTGCTGAGGTCGTGGACGTCGGAGACGAAGTTGGCGAGGTTCACTCCTTCGATACGGACATAGAGAGTCGAATCCATGAAGTTCTCCTGAAATTCTCTCAGAGGCGGAGCCGGCGCCAGATCACGAGCGACCCAAAAAGGCTTAACACGCTGGCGAAGATGATTAGCCACCACGAGGGCATGAACCACGGAAGTCCAGACAGAAGCCGCAACAGTGGCGCTCGAGGCGATTGCTTTGCGAGATCACCTGCCGATAGAAGTCCCATGACCACAGCGAGCACACCAACCACGAGAGCACCGCATGCAAGGACGGCCGCGGTGGCACTCATCTGCGAGGCCGTGGCCAGCTCGAACATTTCGTGCGTGGTTTCGATCTCCGACTGCACCTCCTCGAAGAGCTCATTGACGTCGAGACCCTTACGCGCATAGGCGTACATTTCGATCCCCTGCTGCTGGCTCGAGAGGAGCGGAAAGCGATAGAGGTTCGTGAGAAAGGCGAAGTCACGCCGGATATCGCGGAACTCTTTCAGCGCCCCCTTCCTGTCGCCAGGAAGAGCCGAGATTTTCGCCAGCGCGGCACTGAAGCGGAAGGTCGAGACGCGCAGATACAGCAGCAGCAGGACCTGATCGAAGTAGAGCTCGCTGAAATGCCTCCAGGTGGGCGGCTCGCAACAAGGGGACGCCAGCATCGCTCCCGAATGCGTGTTAAAGCCGTAGAGCGTGTCGAAGTGCTTCCATCGCTCGTACGTCCGTTCCTTAACCCACTGCTTCTCAAATGCTGTGGCCGGACTCCCGGAAGGGCGGTCGACGTTGAGAAGCCGCACCCAGTCTCCGCTCTCAGACGGATCACTCGAAGCCCCCGCCGGCCAGAGCTGCGCAGTGCCATGTTCGGTCAGCGCGCAGGTCCAGACAAAGGCACGCTCGTCGGTATACGCGATCCAACCGGTTTCGTCGAGAACGGTGTTCAGGTTGGTGCCGGAGCCCTGCTCTCCCCTTGCGCTGACGCTCTCCGTCCAGGTACGTGCCTCGTTTCGCCCATCGAGAGTCCATTTGTGGAGTTTGCCCTCGATCTCTATTGGAAACGAGAGGAGCGAGTCCCATCGATCGAAATACCGGTCTGTGGCCTCGCCACGACGGCTTCCGCGGGAAGCCGTCCTCAGGACGCCGTCCAGTGCCGCCATCACCTCTCTGTACTGTGCCACTCCCCTCGATGTCTCACATTTCTTCGTAGCGTGTCTTACGAAGGGCTTGCGCCAATAGCGAAACATCTCATTGATCAGGAGCAGGTCCTCCAGCGTTGCGCCCTCCTTCGGAAAGTAAAGATCGACGAGGAGAAAACCGGTGGCCACTACGTCCACACGGTCACTGTTTTGTTCGAACAGGCCGGCGGCCTCGAACAGGACCAGACGAGGCGGCGCGATGGCGACGTCGATCTCGGTGCCGGCAATGTTCACTTTGAGTGCGGGAAATGAGGCCGCCAGTCCGCCTTCCGGCTCTTTCAACTCGAACCAGCAGGCCCTTCTGAAAAGAGCGCCGGCCGTCTCCAGCGTGAAATACCGGCATCTCTCGACAATCCGCGGCGGCGAGGTCCTGCGATAGAAGCGCTCCGGCTGCGAATCGTCCCCGGCGCGCTTCAGTTTCCAGACGAACGGCAGCGCGAAACGGGTAAAGGACGCCGGCGCCTCGAGGCTCGGATCTCCGGTGACCAACGGGATCATTCTTTCCTCGGGACGATGCATGCTGCCTCCGCGCGGATAGCCGGTCTCTGAGGGGAAAGGCGTAGCCAACTGGATGGAACGGCACGACTCGGACCCTGAGTCGTGCCGCCTGTAACGGAGAGAAGTATATATGTTTCAGAGCTTCAGCACCGCACTAATACGTGAGAGCCGCGTGGAAGCCGCCGTCTTGCGCTCATTGAGAGGCGGATGTTGTAGATAGTGCGCGTCCGGAGTTTCCTGTTATCCCTGAGAGGGTGTCTGGAATCTCGTTCTTCCTATACCTGTCATCCCAACGGCCTTAGCTTAAGGCTTCTTGCCCCCTGGGAGCGCGGGCGTCCCGCCCGCTGTCTGCTCTCGGCAAGCCGGTGCGGGCGAGACGCCCGCGTTCCCAGGGTGTCTAAAGTCAAGGCCGTTGACCTGTCATCCTGAGCGAAGGACAGCGCGCGCGCTGCACCTGGGAAAAAGAAACATGGTGTTTGCGAAAAGCCGCGCGATTGTCGGTGTCAACGCGCGCAGGCGCGTCAGACAATATAGCCCCTGGCTCGGCCAGGGGTATTCGTCGTGGTGGATGTTTGCGGCTGCGAAGGCGGTCGCCAGAACCGCGGCCATCGCGCCGGGATCCTGTGGCGGCCGCCTTCGCAGCCGCAGATTCCTCAACCCTGACGCGCCCCGCGCCGAGCGCGGGGCTATGTTGTTTCGCGCGCCTTCGCGCGCAACGTGCCACGACCGGCAACCGATCACCTTGGTCATGTTGCCGCCTCAGGTTGAGAGATACCGGGAAAACCGCATAAACCCTGGGAGTTTCCTGGAAGTCGCTGCGACTGTGCATATTGAAGGAACAGGGCGCTCTCCTCCAAAGCCGCGGCTGGCGCCAGCCACCGATAGGTGCTACTGAACATTGCGCCCGGATTGCCGCCGCTCCATAGGAGCTCTGTCATTACCGCTTGTGCAGACGGACACAGCCACCGCGACGCCACCTCAATTCACCCCGATACGGTACATGCCGTTGCCCCAGACCACGTGCTGGCCGATATGGATCTCCTGACCGATGCGGAGGAGGGGCCAGAGCGCGGGGGAGACCGGTTCGTAGGTGGCGGTGCCGCGGAAGCCTTCCACCGGCATCTGTCTGTCCGTCCGCGTGGAGTGGCGTTTGTGCTCCAACCATTGGCCGGTGTGCAACGGGCGGACGTTCGCGGCCAGTGCTTCGATGGCGGCTCCATCGGCCTGCCACTCCTGCCCCTCCCATAGCTGGCAGAGACGGGCCAGCCGGTCGCGTATGCGGCAGACCACGGCCTGCAGGGTGGGGACGCGCTGCACCAGGCGGTGATGCTTGACGTAGGTGGGAGTGAGGTATTCGAGGCGCGCGCTGCGGGGCGTGGCATCCTCGCCCGGCATCTGCCCGAAATCGAGCGGTAGAGGGTCTTCTCCGGTGGGGCGGCCTTCATCGACCAGCAGATGCGCTCTGGTTCCCAGCCAGTCGAGCGAGCGCACGGAAGTCAGCTCCACGGCGCGGTCTTCCAATCCATGCTTCTCCAGGCGCTTCAGGATGTCGATGAAGAGCGGGGCCATGGAGATGGCCTGACCGAAGAGGCGGAGCTCGAAGACGAGCGGGCGGCGGGGGGAGAGCTCCGCGGGGCCGCCGAGGGAAGGGCGGAAGAGGAAACCCTTGGGGTCTTGCGATTCGAAGAGCATTGCATAGAGGCAGTCGCTACGGTGCCCGCCGCTGTTACAGCGGGAGAGGCAGGAGCCGCGGTAGAGGATGGTCTTGAAGGCTCCGTACAGCTTCTCACCGCGGTGCTCCTCGGCCAGGGTCAAGGTCGTGACCGGCCTCAGCTCACAGCGGAGGCGGGCCATGCGCAGGGGAGGGACGGAGTGCAGCACGGGTGGAGATTGTCCCTCAATACCGCCGGAAGCGGCGGATGTTGCTGCGCCAACGGAACGCCGGCGTCTCGCCGGCTGGCTCGGCTACCTGTCATCCCGAGTGCATGTGCAGAAATCGCGTTCTCCTATACCTGTCATCCTGAGGCTGCTGGCGCGACAGTGTAGGGCCGCCGCCCCGGCGGCCAACGGCCGTGAGGCCGTGTGTTTGCTTCGAACTATCGCGCCGCGTGCGGCGCTGGCCGCCGGGGCGGCGGCCCTACACTGCAGCGAAAAATACGCGATTTGTGCACACCCTCTGAGGCTGCCGCGGAGGCTCGGCGTTGCCCGCAACCAGGACGTGTGTTCCATGAACCGGGGGGGCCCCCCTCCCAAAGCGGTGGCGACCCGCCACCGCTTTGGGAGAGGGGTGGAGTACGACATACTCGCAACCGCCCGTTCTTTGAGAATCACCGCGCGGTTGGATTTCTGCACACCCTCTGAGCCTGCCGTAGCAGCGTGGGCGGG
>JBBRNB010000128.1:0-16363 GCA_038230535.1 Thermoanaerobaculia bacterium | reverse complement strand
CGAGGAAGGCACCCCGGCAGGGGTGCATGAAGTCGGGCAGGCTCGATCGTATGGAACGACATCGAGCTCGACGTGTCACGCACCCCTGCCGGGGTGCCTTTTCATGCCCCTGCAAACCGGTGGCAACGCCTCCGGCGTGGCCACCGGCTACCTTCACGCACGCCTCTGGCGTGCTTTCGTTACGCCGAGAAACGTCCAAACTCGAGGCGGGTGGTCACGCCGGAGGCGTTACCACCGGATCACAGCCCACATACCTATGCACCCCGGCAGGGGTGCGCGAGGCATTCGCGAGATCGGCGCCGCCAACGCGGTCACCTTCAACACGCGGGATGGAATGTGTGCCGCTGCACTCGTACAGCCCGGCCACTTCGCGCACCCCTGCCGGGGTGCCTTTCCTTCTGCAAGGATCCGGTGGCAACGCCTCCGGCGTGGCCACCGGCTACCTTCATGCACCCCTGCCGGGGTGCCTCCCGAACTCGCCTTCCAGCGGCGCACTCATTATATGCAGACCTTCCGCCTTTCCTCAGCCGTCAAAAACACATCAAATGATCAGAAACTCGGGACCGGCAGCCACCCTGGCCAGACAGTACGTCACTACCCGAGCGGCGCAACCATCGCACACGGAGACGATGTACACCTTGTCGCTGTTCTCCTCGATCGTCCTGCGATTTCGGACGATCATCTCGGCATCCAGCTCCGGCTCGGGCAGGCACTGAAACACGCTCTCCTGCACGCGCGTTCCAAAATCGAGCAAGGTGTCGGAGAGACATTGCCACACTCTCGACGAGATCACCGCGACTCAGCACCACGTGTAATATGCCGGCCTGGGTCTGATCGATGGATTCCGCGAACTTCGAGAGTCTCCGCGACGGCCTTTCCGTGGTCGTACCGGTCTACAACAGCGAGGGATCGCTGACACCGCTGGTCGAACGGCTGGCCGCCGTCCTGCCGTCGGTGGCATCCGAATGGGAGATCCTGCTGGTCAACGACGGAAGCCGCGACCGGAGCTGGGACGTCATCCGTGAGCTGGCAGCGCGCTACCCGCGCGTGCAAGGGATTCGCATGCTGCGCAATTTCGGGCAGCACAACGCGCTCCTGGCCGGCATCCGCGCGGCGCGGTTCACGATCACGGTCACGATGGACGACGATCTGCAGCATCAGCCGGAGGAGATTCCGAAGCTGTTGACGAAGCTCGCCGAGGGAGCGGACGTCGTTTACGGCACGCCGACCACGCTCCCTCACGGCTTGTGGAGGAACTTCTTCTCCAAATTCACGAAAGGAGCCCTGGGCTTCGCGATGGGCGTCGATACGATTGTCGACATCAGCGCTTTCCGGGTATTCCGCACCGAACTGCGCAACGCCTTCCACGCCTACGGCAGCCCTCAGGTTCTCATCGACGTGCTCCTGTCCTGGGGCACCTCGAATTTTTCCTCGGTGAAATGCGAGCATCTGCCGCGCTCCATCGGCCGGTCGAACTACACGCCGGCAAAGCTCTTTAACGCGGCCATGCTCATCCTCACCGGATTCAGCACAGCGCCGCTTCGCCTGGCCAGCTCAATCGGGTTTCTGTTCACGCTCTTCGGCCTTGTACTGCTGGCCTACGTTCTGGGCCGCTATTTCATCGCCGGGACGAGCGTTCCCGGGTTCCCCTTCCTGGCATCAGCCATCGCCATATTCTCCGGAGCCCAGCTCTTCGCACTCGGAATCATGGGTGAGTACCTGGCGCGCATCTTCAACCGCAGTGTCGAGCGCCCGGCCTATGTAGTGAAAGAAACGACCGGAGTACCGGCGGAGTGAGAGCGGGCTTCTGCGTATCCGGAAACGGCTCACTCTTCCGGGCCGCCGTAATGCACCGGGACACGCTGCCGATCGAGCCCTGTCTGCTGATTGCCGAGGCCAAAGCGGCGGATCATCTCGAGAGTGTGGCCTCGCAGAACAGCTTCCGTTGCGTCCGTCTCGACCCGACAGACCGCCCGGCCTTCGATCGCGACATCACTCGCATCCTCATCGATGCGGAGCTCGATCTCATCGTCCTCACCTTCGACCGCCTGCTTCCTCGCGAGGTTGTACACCACTATGCGGGACGTATCATCAATGTCCACCCGGCGTTGTTACCGGCATTCCGAGGACTGCATGGGATGGAGCGCACCCTGGCCTCGGGTGTGCGGTTCGGCGGCGCCACCATTCACGACGTCGTGGAGGAAGCCGACACCGGCGCGATCATCGCCCAGGCAGTTGTCGCGACCGTGCCCGAGGAAACTCTGGCGGAGTACGGACGCCGTGTATACCAGTTGCTGGAGCCGATGTTCCTTCAGGTCATCAGTTGGTATGTCGAGCAGCGCTTCGAGCGCCGCGCCGGCGGAGAAATCGTCATTCGCGGCGCCCGCTACGGCACAATGCCGGTGGCGCCTGCTCTGGAGCGGTTCGGGGCTCAGAGATGAGATGCGTCATTCTCCAGCCCTCGTACATCCCTTGGCGGGGCTACTTTGATCTCATTCACCGCGCCGACACCTTCGTCTTCTACGACGATGTGCAGTACGACAAGGGCGGTTGGCGCAACCGCAACCGAATCAAAACGCCGCGCGGATCGAAATGGCTGACAATCCCCGTCCGAAAGCGCGGTGTGGTGAGCGGAAAGATTCCGATCAATGCCATCAAGACGGTCGACGATCGGTGGGCGGCGAAGCACCTGGAAGCACTGTGGCGCTCCTACGCCTCGGCTCCGTACTTTGATGGTGCCTGGCTCGAGCGACTGTACTCCGATCCACCACCGCTCCTGGCCGAGCTTACGATCTCCATGACCATCGAGCTGGCCTCGCGGCTCGGCATCCGCGACACCCGCTTCATCCGCTCATCCGAATTGCACGCGATCGGCCGCAAGACAGATCGCCTCATCGAAGTGCTCCGCGAGGTCGGCGCCACGCAATACCTCACCGGACGCGCAGCGAGCAACTACCTCGATCCTCAGAAGTTTGCCGACGCGGGGATTGCGCTCGAGTGGATCCCTTACGACTACCCTGAGTATCCCCAGCTCCATCCCCCGTTCGACCCGTTCGTGACAGTACTCGACCTGCTCTTCATGACCGGCCCCAAGGCATCGCGGTATATCTGGCCCGAATGATGATCGGCCTCGCTCGGTCCTGGAGATCTCATTTCATGAGCGTAATGAGCTTCGGCACCTCGAAGAGGGTAGTGACCTTCGGGCCACGGTAATTGGAGAAGAGATCGTGCCGGTCGATTAGAACCGCCGTCATTCCGGCAGACTCAGCGGGGACGATGTCGAGCTTCAGGGAGTCTCCCACGTAGGCGACTTCACCGGCGGAACAATCGAGTCCATCGAGCGCAATGCGAAAGAGCTCGGGCGATGGTTTCGCGGTCCCTGCTTGATGGGACGAGACGATTTTGGCAAAAGGAATCGGGACAAGTGTGCGCAGGAGCTCCGGGAGCGTACCGTCGAAGTTAGAGATGACACCGATCGGTACCGTCAGACTGTCGAGCGCCGAAACGTCGCCGGCCGCGCGCCACCGCAGGCGGCGAAGACGCTCGTAGACCGCTGAAAGAAGCTCGGCTGTCGGAATGATCCCGAGAGAGAACAGCAGCTCACGGTTGAACCGGTCGTAGAACTCAGGCGACGTCCGCACGGGGAAAGGCGTGCACTCCGACAGCGTCTTGTGGTTTCGCCTGACCAGCGCCGGGTCGGCCTCCTCTCCGCAATCAGCGAAGATCCGAACCAACGTGTCGATGAGATCCGGCTTGACCAGCAGCGTGTCGGCGACGTCGAAGAAAACGTAACGGCATCGCATCTCAGTACAAGTAGTGTGGGGTGTCGATGTCGTGAATGTCGTCCAGCGACGAGGCCCCTGGGTAGATGACGTCCATCAGAATGCGAACGGCCGCGCCCGGCCTGATTTCGGGTTTCGAGGGCTGCACGTCGAACAGATACTCCTCGATCGTGTACCGAACGTCTTCGAATCCGAAGTTTGCGCGAACGGAGTTGGTCCCTGAGATCCGGGCGTTGACCTCGAAGGGAACGATCTCGCCACCATCGGTGACGATCGACTGAAGGTTGCAGGATCCCCGAATCACGATCGAAGACATCAGTTTGGCAATCATGACCTCGAGCCTCTGGTCGTGTTCTCTCGTTACGACGCAAGTCGAGGTCGCGCCATCCGACAGCGTGCGCTCAAAGGTGATGTGCCCGTGTAGCGCGCCATCGCGCCTCACGTAGAACGCCGTCGTAATCTCCCGGCCGCGATACAAGCGCTGGACGAGGTATTCCGCGGAAACGAATGATCCTGGATCGGGCGGATTGATGTGAACGTTGCGGGAGCCGCGCCCTCTCCTGGGCTTCACCACCGTCTCTTCGAACTCCTCCCGATAGTCGTCAGGCAGCACCGACACCGCGAATGGGATGCCGTGCGACGCGAAGTGAATCGAGGTCAGGTACTTGTCGAGGAACACTTCCGCCGTCCTGGCAGGCGAGCAAGCGAGCGTTGGAAGCTGATCGCGATGAAGAGCAAGATCGAAAGACTCGAAGTCGGTGGAAGGAATGATTAAATCGACGCTCTCGTCCTGGCAGATTCGCTTGATCGTTCCCACAAAACCGGGAGCGAGACCGGGAGGCACCTTGTGAACGGAATCGCACAGATGGTTTCCGGCCGTCGCGGCATCGGTGTTCGTACCGACCAGACGCAGTTCCTTGTGAGTATGCCGAAGGTTCCGGAGAATCCCCTGGCCGACATTTCCGCCGACACCGGTCACAAGGACCGTCCGGCGAGTCATAGAATCATTTCCTGCAGACCTTGCCGTGTCGTTACGACTGGCCGGGTCCGAAGTGTCTGTATCGTCACCGAGTTATCGTAGGCGAAGGAGGGGGATGGGTCTGTACCGGTTCTTTTGATGGAAGTTCCGGGAATCAATTCAGTTATGAGCCGGGCAATCTCCATGTTTGAAACGCTCTCGCCGTACACACCCAGGAACGTTCGATTTACCCCGGCCTCGGAAGCAGCGATCATATAGCGTGCCGCATCGGCGATGTGGAGGTAGTCCTGGCGGCGGCTACCGTCACCGTAGATCACAAGCTCGCGCCGGCTTTGTGCCGCTTCGATGAGACGCGGAATGAATGTCGTCGCCGTCATCCCGCGGCCGTAGAGAGAGGAGAGCCTCACGATCGCGAAGCTGGGATGATTTCGGACGACGAGCTCGCCCGCGAGTTTGCTCTGCCCGTAATACGTAATTCGCTCGAATGGTGATTCCTCGTGCAGGACCCCCGGAGTCACTCCGTATACTGACACGCTCGAAGCGTATATGACACGAGCGCGCGTGAAACGCGAGCAGGCCCGCAACGGCAGAAGAATGTTCGCCGCTACGAGCTCAGGCGATGGCTCATCCATGTGGCCATAAGGAATACAGGCCGCGGTCATATAGACGACGTCGAAAGAATCCGGGAGGGTCTCCAACTCGACGGCCGCCACTCGCGGGACCTCGCACGGAATGTGATCCGTACCAGCGTGATAGACGGCTGTCACGCGATGGTCACGCTCTGCGTGCTCCTTCACCAGGTGACGCCCCAGAAAACCATTCGCCCCAATTACGAGTATCTGCATCGCGGACGGGGATGATACCTCTCTCGATCCGGATTCCAGCGCGAAACCTGCGAGCCCATCAGGCCGAGGGGACGCGCGACCTCGTCGCATCGATCGACGACGCACCGCCGCCAATCGGTGCAAGACGCTCTACCCACTACCTGTGGCTCCCTAGCCCTCCGAACGATGACCCTGCTCCGGGCTCGCCACTTCCAATGCGATATCGCCGCTCACCACGCTCGAGAACGCAATCTTCTTCCTGAGAATGGGATGCTCGAACGCGTGATAGGAAACTGCCGCCATCGCGATTGTGATCGCGAAAATACCCGCATACTGAACGACGATGACGCCTTCAGCATGCCAAATGGACAGCAGCTTGAACGTGATGACGATCGCAATCAGGTGGTACATGTAGAGACCGTAGGAAATCTTACCGAGATAACGCAAAGGCGCCGCTTCCAGAGAGATGAGCGTGGAAGGATTGCACGCCAGGTTGAGAATCATAAACGCGAAGAAGGGTGCATAAATGTGATAGTGCAGGCGGTTCGGAAGTGTGAACCCATTTCCAAGCATTGCCAGCAGTACTGCATAGACGATCGCCTGCAGACGGCGATCGAAAAGAATCGGGAGGACGCGCTCGCGCCTCAGATAGATGACAGCGGCGATGCCTCCGATGGCCATACAGTCGATCGAGAGGGTGCCGAGAAGCCCCGCTAACGCACGGACCAGCGTGGAACTGAACCAGTTCCGGGCAACGTACATGACGAGCAGAAGCAGGCCGTAAAACACGATCGTTGCAAGCAGAGGACGATATCGCGCGCCGTTTCGGCGAATGATCCACGGCCAGATGAGGTAGAACTGCTCCTCGGATCCAACGGACCAGGCTTGCGAGACGTAGGGGATTGGCGCATAGAGAACAAGCGCCACGTTTGGGAGAAAACCGAACATCATCAGCGCTTTCGCGGCAAAATCGCCGTTGATGGCACCTCCAATCGAGTGGAGCCCACCGATCCGCGGCAGCACGAACATTCCCAGGACTACCAAAAGGTAGTACAGCGGCCAGATCCGCAGAACACGCCGCATATAGAAGTGGCTGATCGAGATCCGGCCTGCCGTGCGCTCCTCGACCAGAAGCAGATATGTGATCAGAAAACCGCTGAGGACGAAGAACAGCACCACTCCGAGCGGTCCGATCGCAGGGATTGCGGCAACATGGTAGATGTTGGGCAGTCGAAGCGAGACCTTGGCCGCCTCGATGTGATGCACGATCACAGCCGTCGCCGCAATGAGACGCAATGCGTTCAGGTTTGGGAAGTGAACCCTCGCCTCCGGCTCTGAAGCAGGTAGCTGTGCCTGCGATTCCATGTTGGAGCGCTCCCGGAAGTGTACTCTGCGCTCATGTTCGTGACATCGGGATGCTGCCGTGCGGAACGGGCATCGTTGCACGTGCCTGAAACAGGTATTCTCACCACATGAGCACCCCTATCCCGTTCAATAGACCGTCCGTCGAGGGTCTCGAACTGGAATACGTGCGCCGTTCGATCGACAACGGCCACATCTCCGGGGACGGGGAGTTCACCAGGCGGGCCAGCGCGATGCTCGAGACAATCCTGGGAAACGGAACGCGTGTGTTTCTCACCACTTCGTGTACTCATGCGCTGGAGATGGCGGCCATCCTCACCGATCTCGAGGCGGGCGACGAGGTGATCGTCCCCTCGTTCACGTTCGTGTCCGGAGTCAACGCGTTCGTCCTTCGCGGCGCGAAGCCGGTCTTCGCCGACATCCGTCCGGACACTCTCAATATCGACGAGCGGCAGATCGAGTCTCTCATCACGCCGCGGACACGCGCGATCGCCCCGGTCCACTACGCCGGCGTTGGCTGCGAGATGGATGCAATCCTCGAACTGGCGCAGCGGCACGGGCTCGACGTCATCGAAGACAACGCCCACGGTCTCTTCGGGACGTACCGAGGCAAGCTCCTCGGCACGTTTGGACGCATGGCCACGCAGAGCTTTCACGAGACCAAGAACATCAACTGCGGAGAGGGGGGCGCGCTCGTCATCAACGACCCCGCCCTCATCGAGCGGGCCGAGATCATCCGCGAAAAGGGTACGAACCGCAGCCGTTTCTTTCGAGGCCAGGTCGACAAGTACTCATGGGTCGACATCGGATCGAGCTACCTGCCCTCCGACATGCTCGCGGCCTATCTCCTCGGGCAACTCGAGAAAGCGGATCAGATCCAGGCGAAACGGTGCCGCGTGTGGGAACGCTACGCCGAGGCGCTGGCGCCCTGGAGTGAGAGAAAGGGAGTGCGAATGCCTGCCGTTCCGGACCACTGCCAGCAGCCGTACCATATGTTCTATCTGCTGTTTCAGACACTTGCCGGGCGGCAGTCGATGATCGCGCATCTTCGGGAGCGGGAGATCAACGCCGTTTTCCACTATCTGCCGCTCAACGCCTCGGAGATGGGGGCGCGGTTCGGCGCCCGAGCTGGTGACTGTCCGTCCGCCGAGAGCGTCAGCGACAGGCTGTTGCGTCTGCCGTTCTACAACAGTCTTGCTGTCGATGAGCAGGACCGCGTGATCGAGGCGGTGTTCGCGTGGAGACCGTGAAGAAAGCGGTCCTCGCCGTAACCGTCCTCGCGGTCGATCTGGGAGTAGTGATCTACCTCGGTGGTGGAATCGCCGCGGCAGGCGTGTTCGTGCTCTTCCTCGCCTTCTTCCTGCTCCCGGCGGCCGTGATCGCGGCACGCGCACCTCTTCTGCGGAACATGCCGGCGGAGCTGCGGATCACCGCCGCCTCAGCGGTGGTCGCGCTCCTCGCCGTCCCGTGGTATTTGGTTCGGAAGGCATTGGCGATGACGATGCCGTTCGATATCGCCGCCTCGCTCCTGCTGACGTTCCTTGCCGTTCGCTTTGCTTCTCCGCGAGCGCTTCTGGCGGAACTGCGGCCGGTTCTGCGCCGCCTTGGCATCCCCGTTCTGATCGTCTTGCCCCTGCTGTTCGCGCTGGTCTGGCTCGGCTTCGAAGTTCGCACCGGGTCGGAGGTGCGTTACTACGGATTGCTGGCCGTCGATTTCGGAAATCTGGCTTCGGTGGTCTCGGCCATTCGGATCTCTCCCATGCTTCCGCAATCGTACGTCGCCGGCGGCGGGAGCTTCAGCTATCACTGGCTCTATTTCTCCCTGCCGGCGATGTTATCGGACTACCTCGGTACCACGATGCCGAGCGCGAACGCTCTGATCCTCACCAATCTGCTCGTCGCCGCGCTCCTCTTCCACACACTGGTCGTGGCAGCGAGCTGGTTCGACGAGCAGGGCGGTGGCCGCTATGCAATGCGCGCGGCGGCCGTGGCCGCCTTCGCCTCATTCACGACCTACTTCTATCAGGTCGCGGCGAGGCGCTTTCCGATCGGCTGGTTCGCGCTACCAACCCGCAACCACCTTCTGCTCTCGCCCCTGACCAGCATGCTGATCTTCGGCAACAACACGTTCGCTCTGGTGCTGGCTCTCCTGACCATCGTTGAGCTGGACCGATGGAACCGTGACGGCCGGCTCGGTGATGCGTTGATCGGCGTGACGGCGCTGGCCGTCGTCATCGGCTACAGCATCACGCTCGCTTTCTCTCTCGGCGTCACGCTTTTCGTCTGGACGCTGCTCGGCCGGGTGCGGCGTCCTGTGGTGGCGCTCGGTCTGGCCGTGCTGGCAGGCGCATCAGTCCTGGGACTCTCCTTCGTAATCAGAATACTGACCAGCGGCGGATCGCGGCACCTGGCCATCGGATTCGACCGCGGTCAGTTCTTCCGCATGGTGCTCTTCGGTCTGACACCGCTCTGGGCCGTGGTCGTCCTTGGCTGGCAGCGCCGGCGATTGAGCATCTTTCACGTTCTGATCGTCGTCTGCATCGCGGTACCGTCGATGCTCTACACCACCGGAAGCGCCGGAGGGATGATCGATTTCTCGATGAAGACCGGATCGCTGGTGGCAATCGCCTTCACGCCGCTCCTCGTCCCGGCCTTCGGCCGTCTCTCCACGATTGGCGTCCCGCGCTGGCGGCGCTGGACGGCCGTCTCTGTGATCGCGCTCGGCGCGCTGCAGACCTCCGCGTTCGTGTTGCAGTTTCCGTGGTATCGGGCCACGCAGCCATCCGGCCACACGTATTCGATTCCAGCCGGCTATCACGATGCGCTGATCTGGCTTCGCGACAACACGCCGCAGCATGCGATCGTCGTCGATCCGCAGTGCTTGAAGACGCAGGAGGTGCTGTATACGTTGATGATCGGCGAGCGGCGGGTGTGGCTGCCGACGGTCTTTACGAACGAAGTCCTGATTGACGGTTCTCATGTCGAAGACCGGCTCCCTATCTGGAATGCATTTATCGCTGGTGACGTCGCCGCCGGCCGGCGCATCGCCGCCGAGGCCGACTATCTGGTCGTGCCCGGCAGCGTCGCCTCACCGTACTGGCGCGAAGTGCACCACGGACCTTGGAGTGTCTTCCAGTCGGCGGTCAGGAAGCCGTAGGGCGAAGAGAACCGGAGCGCGCGGAAAGTGGGGCACGTTGCCGGTCCAGCCGCGACACCACGGCGGCGCCGCACGCGAGGAGCGGAATCCAGGCGTTCACGACGTAGCGATGTGTGAACCATCCGAGCACGACGCCAATCAACAGCGTCCGGGCTACCACGTAGATTGCGCAGAGAACGAGGAAGGCATCGTCTCGGAACGACCGGATCCGCGTCAGGAACAAGCCGAACGCAATGAGGGCGGCCAGCTTCAGCGCGAGAAGAGCTCCCAGGATTGCCCGGCGCAGGATTCGTGGCAGCGGGGTGAGCACATCGAGCGTCTGCGTGCTCGTATCCACGTTCAACCAGAGGTGGGCGGCGTGCCATGCACGGGCTGCCAGGACGATCCCGGGATGTTCCCGCCGCCGCATGCCGGCCAGATTGTCGAACGCGGCATCGTCCTCCGGCGAGTAGCGGCCGGTTGCACGAACGTGCGCGGCGGCCGCGGCGACGGCGCGCCGCTCCGCTTCACCGGCAAAGGCGCGCTCGGGCAACGGTGGCGTTGGCTGGTGGTTCGTCAGCGCGTAGACGAAGTCGTAGGCCTCATGTTCGCTGCCGATCCAGGTATTCACCCACGCGAACGCGCCGCGGTCAGGGATGTGCAGTCCGCCGAAAACCGGCGGCATTCGTTCACCAGTGAAGTCGATGCGGTACGCGTAGTGCGCTGCCAGGACCAGCAGAAACGCCGCTGCCCCGGCCAGGACGAAGCGCACCCGACGCCGCTCCTGAAGAAGCGCCGCGCAGGCAACGATGAGTGGGGGCAGAACGATCATCTCCGGCCGGAACGTAAAGGTGATGCTGAAGAGTAGCGTGGCGAAGAAGATGCTCCTGGGGTAGCGCCCGAGAAGCAGCAGCGCGATCACGGTGAAGCTGGCCACGGCCGAGTCGGGGCCGGCGAGCCCCGCGAACTCGAAGGGCCACGGTGCGATACCGAGAATGATCGCGGTGATGATCCGCATCGAAGGGCGCGTAGTCTCGTGGCGCAGCGCGAGAAAGACCAGGAGGGTCGCCAACGCCACGAGCAGCGATTGCACCGCGGCCACACGCCGGCGCAACGTCACCGGCTCGAAGTCGCCGCCGCTGCAGAGCGCCACGAAAAGCGCGTACCCCTGCGGCCGCCAGTCCGACTGGCCCCACGCCCGGCCATTCTCCACGGCCAGGTCGTTCGCCGTGGCTCGCGGGAAGCGGTGGTGCGTGACGAAATAGCTCGCCTTGGCGACGTAGTACGCAGCGTCGCCACCGAACGGACCCGGCTCCACGCGGAGCGAGAGCGCAATCTGCACGGTCAGCGCCAGCAGCAGTAGTGACGTCGCGATGCGCTCGGCGGCCGCTTTCGGCATCCGCCTGCGAGTATAGTCGGCCACATGTCACTGCGCCGCCTTCGAACGATCGCCGGCGTGCTGGCTTACGATCTCTTGCCCTTCGAGTCGCGTCTGCGCCGCGGCCGCTGGACGGAGATCCACAACCGCAACGAGTCGATCGAAGTGCAGGGCCACGCTGTCCTCTGCCCCTGGCGTTTCACTTCGGAGCTTCACATCACAAAGGTTTTCCCAGACTTCTCCACGCGCCTCATGAGGAGGGCCCTGCGCGACTGGCCGATCCGCTACGCCGGCACGCTGTCCAGCTCTGCCACTCCCGAGGTGTCGTTTCTCATCGGGCATCGCGGCACCGCGCGGCTGCCTCACCTGCTGCTCACGCTTCGCTCAATCGCCGCGCAAGAGTCTGTTCCGGTCGAATGCATCGTGATCGAACAGGACAGCGAGCCGCGCGTCGCAAGCGCGCTGCCGGCGTGGGTGCGCTACATTCATCAGCCTGCCGGCGAGAACGAGCCCTATCGCCGGGCGGCCACGTTCAACGAGGCTTTGCGGCAGGCGCGCGGGCGCATCGTCGTGCCCCACGACAACGACATGCTCGTGCCTGCGCGCTACGCGGCGGAGATCGTGCGCGCCGTCGGCCAGGGGTTCGAGGCCATCGATCTCAAACGGTTCATCTTCTATCTCACGCCCGAAGAGTCGCAACAGGTCATGGCCGGCGGCATGCTGACGATGAAGGAGCGGTCGGAGAGCGTCATCCAGAACCTTCGCGGCGGCTCGATGGCCTTGACGAAGGAGGCCTACGCCGCCATCGGTGGCTTCGACGAGGGCTTCGCCGGCTGGGGAGGCGAGGACCTGGAACTGTGGGAGCGTGCCGAGACACGGCGCGCCACCCGCTTCGGCTACCTGCCGATCGTCCATCTCTGGCACGCACCGCAGCCGGAAAAGTTGCAGATGAACGACGCGCCGGCGATCAAGCGTTACGTCGAACTGGCAAGCGTGCCCGCGGAGGAACGGATCGCGCGTCTCAAAGCACTTTCTTCGCGGCGATGACATCACCCAGGCGCATGGCGGCCTTCGCACCGTCTGTGCGAAAGGACGGCACGCGCTGGATGTACCAGCCGGGCCTGGTCATCGTTCGATCGACCTCGCTGTGAATGTCGGCGGCGACCGACGGGCATTCGTAGCGCAGCGGCGCAGCGACGGAAGGGTCGGCATAGATCGCCTCTCCGGGAGTATGCGACCGGGCGATCATGTCGAACATCGGCCGGAGATCGGCGACGTGCATGTACGTCGCATTGTAGGAATCTCCGGCAACACCGGTCAGCGCAAACGGTGCAAGGAGCAACAAGAGCAAGGGCATACGCCGCGAGACGGTGGCCATCGAATCGGCCACCAGAAGATAGAGAGCTGGAAGGCAGAAGATCATCAGTCGCACTTCGCCATATGGATAAAGGTGAAAGGCGCTGGCGGCGGCCACGCTGAGAGGTGGAACCAGGGCCAGCACAGCAATGACCACGTTTCGCTCACGCACCAGCCATGCGATCACGAGCAGCGCTACCGCGAGCCACCAGAAACGAATGAGGTTCATGGCCTGTCCGGCCCAATGCGTGGTGCCGGAGAGGAACAGAGCCGGCGACGTGATCCACCGTCCGTTTGCGGCGAAGTAGGCGTTCATGTCGCCATGCAGCCGGATGCTCTCCGCTCCCGGCGCCAGCCACAGAAAATAGGCGACGCCGAAGAGTACGAAAAGCAGCGCGAACCCGGCCAGCAGCCGTGGGCGGCGAATCGAGAGAACAGCCATCGGCCCGATGACGAAGATCGGCGAGTAAAGCGTCATCAAGGCAATCGCCCCGACCGCAAAAAACGCGACGGTAACGATACGGGAGTCGCTCCTCATGATGTGCAGAAAGAGGACGATGAGCAGGGTGACGGCGAACGCTTCGATCGTGTACTGCTTGACTCGCTCGGAGTAGAAGAGCAGCGGGCTGGAGAATGCCAGGAGCACCGACCACCCGAAACGCGAGACCCGAGGCAGCGGCGCAACCATCGGTAGCGCGCAGAGTGCGGCGCCGAAGATGGCCGCGGGCTCGCGCAGCGTGGCATCGGAAACGCCACGCAGCGCAACCCATCCACGGCCGATGGCATAGAAGAGCGGCGGCGTGCTCCAGGAATGCGCGTGCCACCCTCCCTGCCGTACCAGCTCCGCCACCCACACCTCGTCCTCGAAAAGCGTCGTCCCCAAGGCGCGGAAACGGACTGCTGCTGCCACAACCAGCAGCACGCCGCAAGCGATGGCATACCAGAGATCGGCGTCGTCTCGCTCGTTCGTGATCACGTAAGAGCCGCAATCGTATACGCCTTCCCAGTCCCGGCGGCGCTACGTGAGATCTTCGACCACGTTCCTGACGCAAAGGATCTGAAAGGCCCGGTCAGGCCGCGGCTCGAAGTGGGACTCGGTGAGCCGGGCAAAACGCTCCCAGAAGAACCGCGGCCACCACCTGGGCAGCGCATACGACCAGCGCAACGGCTTCCACCCACCGACGCCGATCACTTCGTATCCCCGCCGGCGCATCTCCTCGGCTGTCCACCCCGAACGATGAAGCTGCCACTGGTTGCCCTCCTCCGCCGGCTGCGGGACGAAGCCGTTCGGCGTGAAGACCACCACGCGTTTGCGGGCGATCCGCTCCATCGCCGCCAGCAGCCGCTCGCCGTCTTCCTTCTCGAAGTGCTCGATGACGTCGAGACAGACCACGCAGTCGAAAGATCCATCCGCAAACTCGCTGCCGATGGCGAGGACATCCATCACACGATAGTCGCTATGGATTCCCTGCGCCCGGCTTCGCTCGACAGATGGCGCGTACGCATCGACGCCGGTGGTGTGAGGGATCTCGCTGCTGAACTTGTGAATCGGCGACGTCTCGCCGCAACCGGCGTCGAGAAGGGTGGCGCACGTACCATCAGCGACGACCTGCCGGAGAAGGCGGTGATACTGCTCGAACTCGATGCCGAAGAGCTTCGCATCCAAACCTCGCACGAGGGCGGTGCACTTGCGGATCACCTTTAATGGCAGTTCGAGGAGTGCGGTCATCGATCGACGCCAGTCTACCGCGCTCGTTCGTGATCACGTGAAGGGCCGCAATAATGCTCCTTCGTAGCCTCGCTGGACTGCGGCGCAACGTGCCGGTCTTCACTCTGTGCTCGCGTTCGCGAGAGGCCCGGCCATGCCTGGTGCTTCACGGTCACGAAGCCTGAGAATCGGGAACTCGATCACGGCCGCCATCATCATTCCGACTGCGAGCGATACGACGATGTATGCAGTGAAGTAGAGGTACCAGCCGGCCGGCCCGGCCGTCTCCGACCGGGATGTCCAGATCCTGGCTGCGAAGATGGCCACCGCGGCATGCCAGAGATAGATCGAGTAGGAGCGGGAGCCAAGAAACGCAGCCCATCGCACGGCACGCCAGGGAGGAGGCTCGCGCTCCACCAGGGCGATCAGAATCATCGCCGCTCCGATGGCGAAACCGGTCAGCGCGATGGAATGCAGCCACCAACGGCTGCCAAGCGGAAACTTGAAAGCCGGGAGAAACAGGGCTCCTCCGCCGATGAGGAGAGGAACCTGCCACCTCCGGCTGAACGCCAGGAGCCGGCCGTGATGAAAGTGGTAGACGTAGGCAACTGCCACTCCGATCAAGAGCGAGTCGATCCGCAAATGCGTAGGGAACAGATGAACGAGATTGTCGAACGGCCGCGTAAGCGCAAGCTGTATCCGGAGGCCGAGGCACGTCATCGCAATCAGCCCCGCAATCCAGGGCATGCGTCGAAAGGGATCTGCCGAGTGCCTCCAGATCCTCATCATTAGAAGCAGCAGCAGCGGCAGGCCAAGGTAAAAGTGCTCCTCCACGGCAAGGGACCAGGTGTGGTTCCACAACCCTCCCAGATAGTTCTGCAGGAAGAAGACCTCGGCGAATACCGAGTCCGTGGGCATCGGGCGGTGGAACCCGATATTGACCGCCAACGTCGCTACCAGAAGTACATAGAACCCTGGATAGATCTTCAATCCGCGCCGGAACAGAAACCGCCCCACGCGCAGCCCATTCGTCTTCTTCACCTCGGCGAAGAGCAGCCCGCCGATCAGGAAGCCGCTGAGGACAAAGAAGAGATCGACTCCTGTCCACCCGCCATTCTGCCAGAGTCGCGTGACGTAGAACGTCAGCCCTTTCCCGAACTCGAGCGGATACGTCTCCATGTGCCGCCCGAGGACCAGCACCACAGCAACGAGCCGTAGGATGTCGAGCGACGCGGAGCGGAGCGAGGGATGAGAGGGCGTCGGATCTGTCATGACTGGGCTCGATGACACGAACTCCACCATATCAAGTGCGCGGATTCGAGCTGACGCGCGCTGTAGGTTCTCGCCAGCTTGCCAGATAGAAGATCACAACACCAACGTGTACTGCGGCAGCGAGGATGCAAGAGGAAGACGCAGGCGCGGATCCCCGACTGTTGCCAGCAGGTACGTACACCGGTGAATGCTTAGTACAGCTTCCCGGAAGAAAGTGTCCATGAGTCGTACCGTGGGTGAGACCGCACCCCACCGGATTTGGACACTCCAGGCAAGCGAAGCGCGCCGAGGCACTCGCCGACGGAGCCGGCGTGAGATCCGTAGCCCCCGGCTTCAGCCGGGGGATTTCGAGGCCCCCCAATGTTGAGAGCCCGCTTTCGCGGGCCTGGAGTTTGGACGTTTCGTGGCGTAACGAAAGCACGCCAGAGGCGTGCGTGAAGGTAGCCGGTGGCCACGCCGGAGGCGTTGCCACCGGTTTGCAGGGGCATGAAAAGGCACCCCGGCAGGGGACTCGGCAGGGGTGCGTGAAACGTCGAATTCGAAATCGTTCTACGCGATCGATCCTG
>JBBRNB010000127.1:0-16475 GCA_038230535.1 Thermoanaerobaculia bacterium | reverse complement strand
TCAGGCTCGACCCACTTCTTTCTCTTCGCTGCCACGCATGCCGTCAACTTGTCTGAGCCACCATGGAAAATCCATCAATAACTGTGGTTCCACCGAGGACGCCAGCGCGCCTTTTGGCCATTTCAGGACAGGAACTAGCTAGGAGCACGCCCTCTTCGGCGCCGCATCAGGCCTGCCGCAGGCATACAAACAGGTCGAGTGGCTCGATCGCGCGGAGGGCCCATTGCCGGGATCGAAGGTCGAGTATCCGGCGATGACGAAAGCCGCTGCGTTCGTTTGCAGCAGCAACCGCTGCTCGCGTCCGGCGTTCAACGCCGCGGAGCTGAAGACGCTGGTTGGGAGACTTGAGCGGGAGTAAGGGGTAACCCTGTCATTCGAGATCGACTGTGGTTGCCTCGGCTTGATGAACCGCAAGGCGGTACCATCCAGATTGAAAGCAGCGAATAGCACAGGAGGCCAATGATGAGCGATGTCCGACGATTCACCGCCATGATCTACCGCGAGAATGGTGGCTACGTTGCGCTATGTCCCGAGCTCGACGTGGCCAGTCAGGGAGACTCCGTGGAAGAAGCCTCGGCGAACCTGCGGGAGGCTGTGGAGCTTTTCATCGAAAGCGCCGACCCCTCGGAGGTCGTGGAGCGAATGCGAGAAGAGATGTATGTGACGGCGTTGGAGGTCACGGCTGGCTAAGCTCCGTGTTCTTTCCGGCGCGGAAGTCTGCGCCATTCTCGCTGCGAATGGATTCCGTCAAGTTCGACGCCGCGGTAGTCACATCGTCATGCAGAGACGCACCAGCACCTCCACGATTACAGTCCCCGTCCCTGACCACAAGGTGCTGCGGGTTGGAACGCTCCAGTCGATCATTCGACAGTCGCAACTCGCGCGAGAGCTGTTCGAAACCTCAGCATGAGCGTCGTGGCCTGGCAGCTCCGGTTTCTGCCAACAGAGCCACAGAGATCCGAAGCTCGAAGTTCAAGGTCCGTCTACCGCCCCCGAACGCGGACTGTGTACGTATCTATCCGCTCCTCACGCGCACCGCTTACACCGTAGAGCACGACCTGGTACTTGCCCGGCTTCAGAAACGTACGCGGGACGAGAATCGGAAAGATCTCGCTCGACGGACGGGGTAGTACTGACGTGCTCCAGATCGAGCGCGGCGGATTCGCCGAGGCGTCCACGATCTCCAGCCGATGGGTGTCGAACACCGGTGTGCCCGGCAGCGACACGACCAGGTAGTAGAAATCTCCCTGAGCTGTCAGCGGTACAGCCTCATCACCGCCGCCACGTCTGCCGTCGGGTGTGAGGATCTGGAGATCTGCCACCAGCGGGACGGCACGCTCCGTCCGTGCCTGCCAATACAACGCGCCGAAGACGATGGCTAGCGCTGCAGCGATCGCGCTGATCGCGGGCCAGAACTGGAGCACACGGCCCGGTTCTTTGCGGGGCATGCGCCTTTGCAGCGAGGCCCAATGCTTCGCAAATTCGTCGTCGGGCATGTAGTCGGGATCGCCGGGCTCGGCTCCTTCAGCCGGAAACTCCGCCGTCAATGTGCGGACCAGTTCCGGATAGGCCACCAGGCGCTCGCAGACGCGGGCCGCCTCGTGGGCCGGCAACTCGCCGCGCATGTACGCCAGCACTTCTTCCGCCGCCGGCGGCTCGCCGAGCCGCTGACGGTCTTCGGCCTCGAGAGCCCGATTCGCTTCCTGCCACTCCGATTTCGTAGTCATTCTTCGTCCTCCGGGAGCGCATCCGCGTCTCCCAGTCGCGCGTGCAAGAGCTTCCTTGCGTCGCGCAGCCTCGACTTCACCGCGTCCACGGTGATTCCCATGAACCTGGCGATCTCGTCGAATTTGTATTCACTGAGCCACAGCCGCATGCACTCACGCTTGCCCGCGGGAAGCCCGGCGATGGCCTCTCGAAGCCGTTTGCTTCGTATCTCGTCCTGCTCCCGCTGCGCGTAATCCGGCCCCTCGGGAGCGGCCGGCTCGTGAGCAAAGCCGGGATCGTCGATGTCGACCATCTTCCCGCTTCGTTTGGCCGTCTTCTGCGATCGAATCCTGTTGTACGCGACGTTCCGCGCGATGGTCTCGAAGAACGCCCATTCGGCGTCGCCGCGGTATTCGTCCATCGCCCCATAGAAACGGACGAAGGCGTCCTGTGCCAGCTCTTCCGCATCCTCCTCGGACAAGTGGAACGCGCGCACATAGAAACGAACGATGCGCCGGTAGTACTTCTGGTAGAAATGCTGGAACCGATCGTCTTTCGTCATCGCGCGATCTCATCCCCGCGAACGGCGTATCTTATGGGAGTCTTGAAGCGGTTTCTCATCGTCGTCATCGCTCTGTGCGGCTGCGCAACAGCCTGCACCAGGAAAGACACTGAAAAACGCGATGTGGGGCCGCGCACCGTCGAGCCGCGTCTGACGGGAGGTTCCCTCTGGCAGCCATGCCGAACCTCGCTGCTCGCCGGCCACGTCGTCCCGCAGGCCGAATGCGGCCCGAAAACCAATCCGCCCCTATTGGATTGTGCGGATACCGTGACCAGCGATGCGCAGGCGGTCAGCCTTCTGGCAGCGGAAGGCTGCACCGATGCCGCCATTGCGGCGTTGGAGACCCTGAGCCGAATCGATCCCGCGGCAGAGAGCGATCTGGCGGCAGCCTACTACATACGAGCACAGCGCGATGACCGGCCCTCCGATCTCCTGCGCGCATTCGATGCCGCGGAACGCGCCGTCTCCGCGACGCCGAAATCGCAGGCATCACTGTTCAACTACGCCCTGATCGTGGAGGCGCTCGGACTGTCCGAGGAGGCGGCCGGGGCATGGAACAGGTTCCTCGAGATCGACCAGTCACGATGGGCCGCCGAGGCGCGAGAACATCTCAAACGGCTAGGGCAGGCAGGCGAGATCGACGCGCCGGCGCAGTGGGCGCGTAATCGCGCACACTTGTCTGGGGCGACAGAGGCAGAGACCGCGCGGCTCGTCAAGCCGTTTCAAAAGACAGCGGAGCGCTATCTGGAAGACAGCGTATTACAACAGTGGGCGAGAGAACCGACACAACGGCACCTGGACGAGGCAAGAACACTCGCTTCCGGTCTATCGCAACTTTCCGGTGATCGATTCGCACTCGACGTCATCGACTCGATTGCGCGCTCACCAACCACGTTACAGCGCGGTCTGGCCGCCTTTGCTCAGGCGCGTCAGGACCATGAAGGATTTGCAAGGAGCGTGGAGGCTTATGACCAGGCAAGGCGACTCCTGGAGCATGGCGGCTGTCCGCTGAGTCTTCTGGCGCGTCTCGAGCAAGCAGACCAGGTTTCCTTCGAACCGGGTGGCAACGCGCTTGCGGAAGCGCTCCTCGCCCCTATCGAGCATCAAGCGCAGGAACATCAGTACGAACACCTCGTCGCCAGGGTTCACGCCTCGCGTGCGAACTTTCTTGCACAAGAGAGCCGCTATACGGAGTCGCTGGCAGAATCGGGTATCGCAATCGCGGAGTACCAGCGATTGGACGATGCCGAGAACGGCGCAGACGCCCGCATGCGTCGCATTGGCGTCGTCGATAGAGCCGGAGAGCACGAGATCGCATGGCACGAAGCCCTGCAGGCAACCCGGGACCTCAATTTGCTGGTCGACACGCAAGTGCGCCACACCGCCATCGGCACAATTGCCGATACCGCCCTGGCGCTCGAACATGATCGGGCAGCTCTTCTCTATGAGAACGAAGCGATCAGACAGATTCGGCAGGCGCTGGTCCAGATTCCTCCAGAAGAGTTGTCACGGATCAAAAGAATGCAGGCAAACCTGTCAATTGCGCTCCGTCACCGATCCAGAATCGAGCTTCGCCTGGAAGACTACAACGCCGCAAGGATGGATCTCGACAATGCAGCTCGCCTCGGACGGGAAGCCGATTTTGATCCCAGCGTCCGGCGTTCCATGGAGGCACGGCTGAAAGAGATCCAGGGGCAGTCGCTAATCCACATCAACCCAACCCGTGCCGCTGCTGCATTCACCGAAGCGCTGAGGTTGGCGGGTACGGAGTCGCTGACATCTCGCGCTTCCCTTCTTGCACAACGCGCGGATGCTCAACGACGTGCCGGCCACGACGCAGAAGGCACGGCTGACCTGAATTCGTCGATCGAAGAGCTACATAAGGAAGAGACGCTCATCCTTGCGCATCGAGTGCGAGGAAAGGACGAGGAGCTCTGGAGCCCCTATTTTTCTCGCTTTCAGGAAACGTATCAACTCCTGATCAAGCAACTGGTTCGCCACGGACAGAATGAGAAAGCATTTGCGATCGCGGAGAGAGCGCGCGCATTCGAGCCACTGAATCTTGCCTCGCCCGCCGCCAAGCCAGCGGACCTCGCGCAAATCCGCAAATCACTGCCGCCGGGAACGCTCCTCCTCGAATACGCCCTCCTCGACGACCAGACCATCACATGGCTCGTCTCGCGCGATCGGTTTGAGATCATTGCGCAGAAAGCGCGAAAGAGAGACATCGAGCGGGGGAGTGCCGCGCTGCAACGGGCTGCGCTCGCGCGCAATCGGACCGGCTTCGAGACGCAGCTATTTGCGCTTCACGAGGCCCTGATTGCAGGGCCGCTTGCCAGGCTCGAGGCGATGCCGGAACGGCTGGTCATCGTTCCCGACGGCCCGATGCACGGCCTCCCATTTGCGGCACTCCACAATCCAGGAACCAGACACTATCTGATCGAGGACGTCCCCATCGAGGTCGCCGGGAGCGCGAACCTCTATCTCGTGTCGCTGCGCCGCGACAGGGCTCTGGCTTCGAACCGCGATCCATCGGTACTTCTGATCGGCGACCCAGCCTTCGATCGCAATTCCTCCTTCGCCCACGGTTTCGCGCCGCTCCCGCATGCATTGAGCGAATGCCAACGCATCGATCAACTCTATGCGCCACACGCGCGTACACGATTGGGTACCGCCGCCACCATCCCGCAATTTCTCCAGCTCGCGCGCGGCAGCTCGGTCATCCACATCGCCGCGCATGGCATTGTGAACGCGCAGACGCCATCGCGGTCGTTCATTCTGCTGGCGCCGTCAGCGGACGAGCCCGGTCCATTGGACGCACAAGCGCTTCTCACGCGGCTGAAGCTCGACCACACCCGGCTGGTAGTGCTTGCCACGTGCAGTAGCGCCGGCGGGCTTCCTGTCGGTGCCGAAGGCGTTGCGCCTCTGGTACGTCCATTGATCGGCGCGGGCGTTCCCGCGGTCATTGGCAGTCTCTGGGATGTCGACGACGCCACAGCGGAGGAGCTTCTCGTGTCTTTTCATCAGTTCTATCGAAAGGGCTACGACGCGGCGGTTGCACTGCAACTCGCACAACTCGAACAGCTCAGAAGCAACAAACCCGGCCGCAAGCCGGCACTGGCGTGGGCCCCGTTTCAGGTGATTGGCCACGGCTCATCACCATTCGCACCCGCGCCACAACATAAGGAGAAACCCCCGTGAGCTTCATTTTGAAATTGTTCTTCACCGGCCTCATGGCCTTCGTCCCCAGCCAGGATGGCAAAGAAGTGACCGTCCTCCTTCTCAACGCCGATCACAATTACCTGACATCCGGCAGCACCGCGCTTCCGCACCACAAACCGCTGTTGATTGCCCGCGCCGGGAACTGCGCCGGTGA
The DNA here is from genome assembly GCA_038230535.1 of Thermoanaerobaculia bacterium. Taxonomy (GTDB): domain Bacteria; phylum Acidobacteriota; class Thermoanaerobaculia; order Gp7-AA8; family Gp7-AA8; genus JADGNZ01. The sequence goes on along the minus strand of JBBRNB010000127.1, from coordinate 10,830 downwards.
TTGCCCCACCCGCGACAGCGACATCGCACAATACATTTACGAGGACCAATCGGAGAGCGACGCGCTCGACTCTCTCGAAGCAGCAGTCGCCGGCGGCGGCGCCTGGGAACTATCCGGCTCCGAGCTCTCGATCCAGAAGGCGTGCTCGACCGATCCCGATCTCCCCGATCTGACCATTCAGCAGGGTCTCCGCACCCAGATCGTCCCCACGACATCCGCGGAACGCGAGGACTTCGGTTGGGTGGCCGACCTCAAACAGATCGCCCCTTCCGGTTACGCTTTCAACACTGATCTCCTCGCCTCGCCTCCGCCCGGGCTGGTTGCCGCGCGCCTGCACCTTCGCAGCGGAAAAGTATTCACATACTCCGTCGCCCGCATCGGCAGCAACGTCACACCAGTACATTTCCAGCGGCTGGACGGGACGGGCGATCCGTCGCCGTACTCACAGGCCATCGCCACCTGGGTCGGAGCGGAAATCGCCATCTCCGGCGAGAACGTCGAGATCGTCGAGGACAAATTCGACGGCGGTACAGGCCGATCGATGACCCTGTCGCCGGACGCCAACGGCAACGTCGAGGTCGCGGTTCTCAATCTTCCGCCGTTCGTTCCGCCCTCAACGCCGTTCACCGGCACTCCCGATCCGGGCAAACACTTCGAGATGTATTACGAAGTGGCGCAATCGCCGCTGACGCAGCCGGCACGACTTGTGCCGAAAGCGGGCGCGGCGCCGGACGCCCCTGAGTATGCCGAGGTCGGCTGGCACGCCATTCATCCTCAGGAAACCTGGTCCGGCCTGCTCAATGCGCTCCGTATGAACATCGGCCGGACGATGTACGAGCAGGTTCTCTGTCCTCCCTTCGTCCCCTGACAAACGAGAACCGTTCGCCGCTTCACCGCGGCGAGCCGTTCCTTCCTCGAGGAGGACACAATGACCCTTCACTACCTGATCCTCGCAATTGCGGCCGCGGCGGCCTGCCAATCGCAAACGCCCTCAGCGGCCGGACGGGATGTCCATGTCATCGCTGCGAACGTATTTACGCAGCGCTATGAGCACTCCCGTTTTGCCGAATGGAAAATTCATGCGCGTGCTACAGGGCGTGACTGCCGCGTACTCCTGATCGAGACATCGGTGATCATGGAAGACTCCATGGTCGAATCGCTCCACTATGGCGCCGGTGACTACGGCGTCGTCGAGGGCGGCGTTCAACGTTTCTCGCGCGACCGTACGTTCCGCGGAGTGGCCTATAAAGACTCATCGGGCCGGATCTGGAGATACGGTGACGCTACTGATGCCGATTCACTGAAACCGTGCGATTGATGATCGATCAGGTTTGTGAGGTTGGGGTAGCTGTTTATCGATTTGTGAGGCCAAGCACGCCGAAGGCGTGCGCTGGAGTTTGGACGTTTCGGGATGCCTTCGAAGCTATTCGCGCAGGCCGATCAAGCCTCTCCGCCGACGGAGCCGGCGTGAGAACCGTAGCCCCCGGCTTCAGCCGGGGGTTCTCGATGCCCATCAATATTTCGAGCCCGCTTCAGCGGGCGATAGGAGAGGTTTGCGAGGCTTTGTGATACTTGACGAAACGCTCGACTGCCCTTCGGGCAGCCCAATGGAATGCCTCTGTCGCCCGCTGAAGCGGGCTTGCAAGGGAGGAAACCCTCCCAAACCCCCGGCTGAAGCCGGGGGCTACGGTTCTCACGCCGACTCCGCCGACGGTCGAAACGTCCAAACTCAAGACCCCCGGCTGAAGCCGGGGGCTACGGTTCTCACGCCGACTCCGTCGGCGGAAAGCACGCCGAAGGCGTGCGAGAAGGTAGCCGGTGGCCACGCCGGAGGCGTTGCCACCGGATTACAAGCGCATGCAAGGCACCCCGGCAGGGGTGCGTGAACTATTCGCGAATCTCGATGTCGCCAACATACTCGTACAGAAGCGAGCAGCTTTGACCACGCTCTCCAGTGAAGGTACATATGACCCTACGATCGCACAGCCGGATCACCTTCACGCACCCCTTCCGGGGTGCCTATGTATGTGTCGGCAATCCGGTGGCAACGCCTCCGGCGTGGCCACCGGCTACCTTCGCGCACGCCTCCGGCGTGCCTACAACGCGTTGGATGTTTACGGGCCGTCGCCTCGGTCTTAGGACTGCAAGATTTGAGAATGACGAGACATAAGGGAAAAACGCTATGAAAGTATCGCTCGGGCTCTACGCACTATGCGTCCTGCTGGCTACTGCCTGCGCCAGTGCTCAATCAGCGCCACACCGCCGAGCGCTACTCATCGGGATCAACGATTACACCGCGTCGCATATCGGAGTCCGTCCGCATTCCACCCCGGTACCCGGCCGCGACTGGCCGAACCTCTCCGGCGCCGTGAACGACGTGAACGCAATGAGCGAGATGCTCGTCCTTCTCTATGGCTTCGACAGGAAAGACATCGTCACGCTCACGGATCAGGGGGCGACGCGCGAGGCGATCCTTCGAGCGATCGAACAACACCTGGTGAATCCTGCCGCGAAGGATGACATCGCGTTCTTCTACTATGCCGGCCACGGTTCGCAAGTCCGCAACTCGCTGTCCGACGAGCGCGACAAGCTGGATGAATCGCTCGTGCCGGCTGACTCCCGCGCTGGCGCGGACGACATCCGCGACAAGGAGCTGCGAAGGCTCTTCAACCGTACCCTCGACCGCGGCGCACGGCTTACCGTGATGCTCGACAACTGCCACAGCGGATCCGGTGCTCGCGGGCTCGGAACAGGTGCACGTCCGCGCGGCGTAAAGCCTGACCTTCGCGACGTGGCCGGCCGAGTGAACGGTCCGAAGCCGGAAGAGCACGGTGCGCTCGTCCTCTCAGCCTCGACCGACGTCGATTCGGCGTGGGAGACGCGCGACGCAGAGGGGAGGTTCCATGGCGAATTCTCCTGGGCGTGGTTACGGGCGATGCGCGACGCCGAACGAGGCGAGCCCGCCTCCGAAACGTTTCTCCGAGCCCAGGCACGGATGCGCGCCGAAACGCCGTTTCAGGAACCGGTCATGGCAGGTACCGTTGATGTCAGGACGAGCCCTTTCCTGGGACAGAGCGCCGGCCGTCGCGGCGAGCACATCGTGGTGATCGTGGAGAGGGTCCGTAGCGATGGAACGGTGACCCTCCAGGGAGGGTGGGCTCATGGCCTCTCTGTTGGCACCGAACTGCGCGATCCAACGTCGGGCGCACGTCTCACGGTGACGGCGTTGCGCGGCATTGGCGAAAGTGAGGCTCACGTGCAGCCGCCGGGCACAATGCCGCGCTCCGGCGCTCCTCTCGAAGTCGTGGCGTGGGCGGCCCCACCTGTCCGGCCGCTCCGCATCTGGACTCCGCGAGCGCCCTACAGCATGAAGAGCCTCGCCGCACTGGCTCGCTCGCTGACCACCGAAGCAATGCAGCACGGCGTCCGGCTGATCGGCGATCCGATCGATGCCACGCCCACTCACATCCTGCGTTGGGGTGGCAACGGGTGGGAGCTCGTGAAGGACGGCGGCGACATCGAGCCCGTCGGTCAGGATGCCGCCGCGATCGCCGCGATCGCCAGACTGGCACACCGATCGACGCTCTTCGTGCAGTTACCGGCACCCGCGGCACTGGTTGACGGTGTCGTCGAATCCGAAGGCGTCGAACACGCGGAACGACCGCAGGACGCTGACTACGTGCTCGTAGGACGTTTTACCCACCGCCATCTCTCCTTTGCCTGGCTGCGGCCGTCGGTGAGGAGGTCCGACCGGCGCAAGACCGGCCTGCCGTTGCAATCCGCCTGGGTGGCCGAGCCCAACAACGACGACCGCTTGCGCAACAGTATCCCCGCGCTGCGTGAGGCTCTCCGCCGTCTGCGCAGTATCCACGCGTGGCATTCGCTGGAGTCGCCGCCCGGGGAACGATTTCCGTATCGACTGGCAATCCGCCGCACACGCGACGGCCAACTGGCAACAGACGCCTCCATGATCATCGGCGGCGAGAAATACGAGCTGGTCCTGAGAGTCACCTCACTCCCATTTCCTACAACCCTCAAACCTCGGTATGTCTACGCCTTCGTCATCGACAGCTACGGAAAGAGCACGCTGCTCTTACCGGTAACCAGCGGCTCCGTCGAGAATCGATTCCCACCGGTTCCTCCTCCAACCGAAATCCCCCTCGGCCACGAAAGCGCGTTCGAGGTCACGGCTCCCTATGGCGTCGATACCTACTTTCTACTGTCAACCGAGGAACCCCTTCCCGACCCCTGGATCCTCGAACATCCCGGCGTCCGTAGCGGCCATCAGCCAACACCCCTAGAAACGCTCCTGATCCTCACCGCCTCCGGCACCCGTACGATCTCGATCCTTACCCCGTCGAAGTGGTCCATCACCAGGACGACGTTCGAGTCGATCCCGCCACACACCACAAATGCAGCGAAGTAGTGTCTGAGAGAGCAGCCCTCCTCCCAGACGGGCGTCTGCGCATCGACTTGTCCCATTTTGGACAAGGAGCTTGCGGGAGGAGGGCCGTGGAGGATTCGACATGCCGGCTCGCTGGTCTTACTTCGCTATTGTCCTCATCATTTCCGTTTGCACGACAGCTTTCGGCCAGACGGTAACTACCGCTTCGGAGGATCACCTCCTATCGGCGATGACGGTCGCGCCCCTCTCCTGCTCGACGGCCCCTCTTCTTACGTGCAACAGCTCGATAACCGCGTCGCCATCGTGCCTGTCGGGTCAGTATTATCTCGACCTGTACACCTTCAGCGCCGTGGCTGGTCAGTCGATTACGCTCACCGCGTCGACGTCTACCAGCTACCAGATTCTCATCGATCTGCAGGACTCGAATCCGACGATTCTGGCATCGAAGTTCGGGGTATCACCAGTGACGTTGACGTACACCTTCACAGCGTCCGGGACCTATTACGCCGGCATCGGCTACGTCGCACAGTATGCCACTGGCTCCTACACTCTCGGAGTGTCGTGCGGATCTGGTTCCGCTTCCTGCCAGTCCTCCGGCACAATCAATCTGAACTCCACGGTCTCGGGTCAACTGACAGCGGCCAACGGGACGGCATGTCTCGGTGGGAACACCTACTCCGCGGTATATGGATTCACAGGGACCAGGGACATCCCGGTGCTGATCACCCTCACAACATCGTTCGCACCATACGCCGAGGTCGAGCCGTCGAGCTTCGACACGGGCGTCTGGAAGTCGTCGAAATCGAGCGGGACGGTGACATTGACGTTCCTCCCGGCGGTAACAGGCAACAGCTGGATCTACTTCACGTCGAATACCACGGCTCCGACAACCGGTTCGTACACAATCCGACTGGAACCGGCACCGCTCGACCCGTGCCGGCGCAGGTCGGTATCGCATTAACATTAACCTGATCATCACGAAGCGCGCCAGACGTACCCTAGCGCGGTCAGAGTCCAGCGGGATTGCGTACACCTTACGCGCGTATTCCTTCAGCCCTATCCGTGCGTTCCTTCAACCTTGGCTGTGCATTCCTACAACCTTGCCGCGTGTCCCTCCAACCTTAACCGCGCGTTCCTTCAACCTTGTCCGTGCGCTCCTGCAACCTTACGCGCGTACTCCTTGAGCCCTATCCGCGCGTTCCTCCAACCTTACCGGTGCGTTCCTTCAGCCTTACGCGCGTGTTCCTTCAACCCTTCGCGCGTGTTCCTTCGACCCTACCCGCCTGTCCCTTCAACCTTGTTCCCGAGTTCTTTCAACCTTGTCCGCGCGTTCCTTCGACCTTGCGTGCGTGTCCCTTCGACCTTACCCGCCTGTCTCTTCAACCTTACGCACGTGTTCCTTCAACATTACCCGCCTGTTCCTTCAACCTTATCCGCGAGTCCCTTCGACCTTATCCCGACGTCTCATCAACCTTATCGGGGTGTCCCTTCAACCTTACACGGGTGCCCTTTGAACCTTGTCGCGGCGTTCTCTCAACCTCGTCGGGTGTCCCTTCAGCCCTGCACGGCTTGACGTTCACCTCACCGAGGCCTTCTTCGCGCCGGAGGAAGCCCTGCCTCAGTGGTAGCCGGTTAGGTGCGATGCCAGGCAAGCGCGGTGGCGGCACAGGTCGCGCGAATTCAGCGGGAGAGAAGCGAAGCATCGTCCCTCAAGACCGGCTTTTCGATCGTGCCATACTGCGGGAAGACCCACCCATAACGATCGCAACGGGATGCGCAATTGAGCTCGAAATCCACCATCGTCACTCTGGCGACCGCCTGGGGGCCGAAGTTTGGTGGGATCAACACTTTCAACACGGAGCTGGTCAAGTCTCTCGGCATCCTCCCGACGCGAAACTACGACTTGATCTGCGTCGTGCCGGGCGAGGCTTCGGCGGGGCTTGCCGACGAGTGCAAGCTGCGGTTCGGCGTAGAGCTCATGTTCGTGGGCGAGCTCGACGCGGCGGAGATCGTGCGGCGTCTCGACGCAAGACGCCAGCCGGAGAGGTTTTTCTGGATCGGCCATGACGACAAGACCGGACCACTTGCGTTGGAGCTGAAGTCGCTCGCGCCCGGCAGTCGCGCCGTTCTGATCAACCACATGGCTCACGGCGCATACCAATCCGTCAAGAAAGGCAGAAGCCGGAACGCTACGGAAAAGAAGAAGGTTCAATTCGAGCTGTTCTGCAAAGCAGACCTCTGCCTTGCAGTCGGTCCGATGCTGCGATCACACCTCGAGGACATGCTCGCAACGGTGCCGAAACATCCTCCGGTTGCCATGCTGGTCCCCGGCCTCGATGACCCAACCGAATACGGAGTCGAGATTCGCGACTCAGCGCCGGAGAATTACGTCGCCTTCGTAGCGGGGCGCCTCGAAAGAGAGGATGACCGTATCAAGCAGGGGACGCTTGCTTTGCGTGGATTTGGAAGAGCAGTCCGGGATTCTGACCACCACTCGGCCATCCGGAGCTCGCCGACCCTGCGCATGCGCGGAATCCGCGCGGCAGAAGAAGAATCGCTGCGGGACCTCCTGATGAAGGAAGCGGGAGGCGCGGTCAACTTCGACTTTCAGGACTACACCGAGGATCGGACCGCCTACTTCAGCGACCTCGCTTCCTCCAGTGTAGCGATGATGCCGTCATGGCACGAGGGGTTCGGTCTCACCGCGTGGGAGGCGGTCGCCAGTGAGCTGCCGGTGGTCATCAGCGAAGAGAGCGGCGTCTATCGCCTCCTCAATGAGAACTGCAGCGGCGCGGGCCTGGGCCACAGCGTCACGCACATCCGCGTCGAGGGGCAGCTCTCCTCGGATGACGAAGTTCCAAACCACACCGAAGCCGACGTCGATCGTGTGACTACGGCGCTGCTGGATCTTGCACGGCGGCCGGTTGAAGCGAAACAGCAGGCGAGGACGCTGCGGCGCAACCTGCTGGCGCTGGGCCGGGACTGGAAGGGCACTGCGCTCGCTCTTGTCGAGGCGATCCATGAACACCTCGGCGCGACACTGACCCTCGAGCCTCCAATCACGGTCTCTGCGCCAGCCCCTCCACCACTCGATGCCGGCACCACCGTGCCCGTGTGGCTCCGTCTTCCCACGCCGCGGGGATGGCGGCCACAGGACAGGCTACCGACTTCGATGTTGCTGGCCGCGCGCGACGAGATCGTCCGTTTCGACCCCGAGCGGCAGAGCATTCTGGATCAAATGGTCCGTTGGGCTACGGAATCCACATCCCTCTCGGCACGTCTGGTATTCGGCCCCGGCGGCATGGGCAAGACACGCCTCGCACTCGAGCTTTCACGCCAGCTCCGGCAGCACGACTGGTTGAGCCTTTGGCTACCGGCAACACTGCCTGACGATTGGATTGAATCGTGGAGCAACCTACTGCTCACGCGTGGGCAGAAGCCCGCCCTTCTGGTCATCGACTATGCCGACGCCCGTCCTGCCGAGGTGCTGGAGGCACTGAATGAAGCGCTCGGACAGTTACGCGCCGGCAACACTCCTGCGCCGCTGCGTCTGCTGCTGCTGGCACGATCCGAGTCGTGGTTGGGAAGCCTCTCCCAACACCCGAACTGCTCTCAGGACATCGCCGCCTGGTTGTCAGCGCCGATGGCGATCGAACCGGTGACGCTGCCACCCTGGAGCAACGAAGAGACCACACGGCTGGCGAGCTACAACCGGGCCCTCAACGACTATGCCGCGGCCATGGGCGTGTCGACGCCGCCCAACGCGTATGTGCCGCGCCTGGGCGACAGAGTATTCGACCGTCCACTCTACCTGCATCTGGCCGCCCTGGCGGCGCTGGAAGGTCAACGTCCGGTCAGCGCCGACGCACTGTTGAGCGACCAGTTGCAGCGCGAATGGCGCCACTGGCTCAGCGTTCACGGCGATAGCTTGGCGAGCCGCGACGATTGGGCCGATGCCCTGGCATACATCATCCTTTGCCAGGGTACCGACACTCGGGACCTGCGGCCTGCGCTGGAGTCTCTGGGAATGAGTGCTACCGCTCTGACCGCCCCGCTGCAACGCAGTTATCCCGCCGGTGACGAGGGTGTCGCTCCGCTGGAGCCCGATCTGATCGCCGAGGCCCTGTTGCGAGAACGCCTGTCAGAACGCCGCGGAGCCGCGTTGCTCGATGCTGTTCTTGGAGGGGAGCGTCCCGCCATGGCGGTCCCGATCGTGGCACGTCTGGCAGCGCACCCGCGTTCGTTCGAGCCGGAGCATGCTCCCGCATGGGCAAGGGTCGTGATTGCCGCCCTTGGCCGTCATTGGCCGCAGCACCCGAACGAGTGGCTCTCTGCCGCGCATCGAGCGGAGCATGGCCTGGGCGAGATGCTTTTCGCCGCTTGGCAGAGCCTCGAGGCCTCGTCTCGAACATCCATCGCCCAAAACGCCATTCTTCCGGACTACTCGACGAACTTGCTGCGGCTGACAGTGGCGATTCGACGTCAGCGGCTTCTGATCGCCCCCGATCCTGAATCGAAGGCGGTGGAGCTGAACAACCTCTCAGTAAGCATTTCTTATCTTCGCGACGCCTCCTCACGCGCCGAGGCGCTGGCAGCCGCTCGCCAGTCCGTAGAGATCCACCGCCAGCTCGCTCAATCACAGCCGGCCGCGTATCTGCCCGATCTCGCTTCGTCGCTTAACACCCTGGCCATCCGCTTGGCCGAGCAAGGCGACGCCTTCTCACGCGCCGAGGCGCTGGCAGCCGCTCGCGAGTCCGTAGAGATCCGTCGCCAGCTCGCTCAATCACAGCCGGCCGCGTATCTGCCCGATCTGGCCATGTCGCTCGACACCCTGGCCAACCGCTTGTCCGAGCAGGGCGACGCCTCCTCACTCGCCGAGGCGCTGGCATCCGCTCGCGAGTCCGTTCTGATTTACCGCCAGCTCGCTCAATCACAGCCGGCCGCGTATCTGCCCGATCTTGCAGGGTCGATCAACAACCTGGCCAACCCCTTGTCCCAGCAAGGCGACGCCTCCTCACGCGCCGAGGCGCTGGGATGCGCTCGCGAGTCCGTTCTGATTTACCGCCAGCTCGCTCAATCACAGCCGGCCGCGTATCTGCCCGATCTGGCCATGTCGCTCGACACCCTGGCCAACCGCTTGTCCGAGCAAGGCGACGCCTCCTCACGCGCCGAGGCGCTGCGATGCGCGCAGGAGGCCGTGCGGATATTCGCAAACCTGTATGTTTCGATGCCCGCGGCCTTCGACCAACGTCTGCGCGTCGCGACAACCACCCTCTCACGTGCAGCCACTGCAAACGGCAAGGATCCCCACGAGGAGATCAAGGCCGCCCTCGGCGAGCTGGCACGTTGACCCACAATCAACTAACCTCTCACAGCCCCTATGTCCCGCTTCCCCTCCTGGCATTTCGGCTCCATTGACCTCGGCGAAGTCCAGTTGACCCGGTTCATGACGATGACAGAGCTTTCCGTAGCTGTTGATCGAGGACTATGGGCGCGCGGCCCTACCGGGTGTGAGGCGAAACCTCGTCAGGAAGTCGACCGCTGTTCGTCGCGAATCAGTTCGAGCTCCGCCACTGTCTCGAGATCCTTCGCTCGCCCGGCGGCTCTTTTTGAGACGATGAGTGCGTCGAGATCGATGAACAGGTACCGCGCACCCATCATGCCGGCCTCGACCGAGTGAGCGCGCACGGCGGGAAAAGCGCCGACGCCAGTAAGCTCCCCTAACAGGTCGATCGGTCCTTCGGTTGTGGTGAGCGTGAAGTTCAAGCCCCGCCTCAACGTTTCCGTGTCGAACCGAAACGGCAATCCGGGCGGCGCACCGCGATGGTAGGGCTTGAATGGTGAGAGTGCCGCCACAATCCGTTGGAGATTCCCGATAGATCGTTCGTAAACGATGTCCAGATCGTAGGTGACACGTGCCGATCCATGGAGCGTCGCAGCAATACCACCGATGATGACGAAGGAGACTTCGTTCGAGCTGAGGCTGGCGAGAAGTGTTTGGAACTGAATCATCGCTGCCCGCGGCGCATCGCTTCACCGGCGCGGTGTACTTCATCGACAAAGGCCAGCATCCGCTCGAGCGTGAGCAGGCGCTCTTCGTGCGATTTGCTAAGGTTCTCGCGGATCAGCGTCATATCGACACCTTGTTTGTAGAGTTCCACGACGGGGTCGAGTGACACGTCGGCATGTGCTGGCGGCGAGGCGATCACGATGCAATTCTAGTCGGAAACCAATGGATTGGTCCGCGGGCACGAGAACGCAGGCGTCCCGCCTGCGGCTGGAGATTGGACGTTTCTCGGCACCCCAACGGGGTGCGTGAGGGTAGCCGGTGGCCACGCCGGAGGCGTTGCCACCGGTTCCGTATGCAAAAGAAGGGCACCCCGGCAGGGGTGCGTGAAGTCGGGCAGGCTCGATCGTATGGAACG
>JBBRNB010000126.1:0-16662 GCA_038230535.1 Thermoanaerobaculia bacterium | reverse complement strand
TTTCCTACTTTGGCTAGAGTGTGCAAATCTTACCCTGCAACCAACTGCGAACATCGTTCGCGGTAGTTCGCCTCCACTTCGCGCAGATCCTCTGTTCCGTAGCAGTCGAGCGTCGTCTTCGCGCTGGCGTGACCGAGCATCTTCTGGAGCGACTCAATCGAGCCGCCGCTTCGTTTCCAATTCCTCGCGAACGAGTGCCGGAGCAGATGCGGGCCGATCCCCACGTAGCGAGGGTTAGGCGTTGAGACGCCCGCGGAGCGGCCAACTCGCGTGAGGATGTAGTTGATGTTCCGGAGGGACATTTGACCGCCGTTGCGGCCTGGGAAAACGAAGTCCCCGCCATGCTCAGCAGCGAAGGAGGAAACGGCCTGCGCCACGACGCGGGGGAGGAAGACGATGCGCTGCTTGCCACCTTTGCCGCAACGGACGATGAGTCGCTCGACATGCGTTTCGACATCCGCCGGCCGAAGGCTGCGGAGTTCCGCGCGACGAATTCCGGTGAATGCGAGCACCAAGACCATCAACCGATCTCTCTCCGACTGCGCGCCTGCGACCAGCCGCGCGAGTTCTGCCGGTGTCAGATGAAACTCCGAGTTTCGGACCTGAAAAGCACTTTCGTACATCGTCCCCCCGCCTGTTCGATTCGATGCGGGGAGAGATACCTGAATCAGGGGCGTCAGGCTACCGATTTCGGAAAGGCTACCTTCTAGGGAGTGACGCAACCCCGAAGTTCCCTACCCCCTCCGGCTGTCTCGCCCGCCGCAGAGGAGCGTTCCGGCAAGAGCGAGGGACCCGCCCACCGTGGCGGTGGGCGGGACGCCCGCCTACTTTCCCAAGTCGTCGAGGATCGAGCGTCGCGTACGGGAACGGTCCCGCTCCGAGGGCCGCGCACGCCGACTCGCGGAGCATGCTCCGTCATGGCGGCGATCGCAGCTCGGGTGATGCGATCCGGCGCGCCGTACTTCACCTCGGGCACGGCGCGCTTCACGCTCGGCGAGAACTTCCTCACGCGACGGCACACGCGCATCGTTTGCGGCATCCACCGAGAACAGCAAGTCGCGCTTGAAAAACATCCGGCCGCCATGCTTCTCCGAGGACGCCATGAAAGGTGCCCGCGCGTACAGCGTTTTGACGGTCAACCCGAGAATGATTGCGACAATCTTGATCGGGAGTCGCGGCTCGACCGGCCAGAAGTCGTCGTGTTCATCGTCGGGCGGGAAGTACTCGAACCCGATCCATTCACCTGTGCCGGGAACGCGCCGCCATAGCCAGACGCCTCCGTTCGGTCCACGCCGAAGCGAGGATCGCAGGCGCGCGGGTAGCCAAACAACGTATGGCCGGCCGTTCGGCGCACCGCAGCCCGGGCAGAGATCGACGACGGTGGCCTCGCGACCGCCCTCCGCGCTACTGGCAAGCGCCTCCGGGGGCATGCCGTCGCGCGCGAACGTCTCGAAGACTTCGCGGCGCGCAGCCTGTCCATTGGTGAGGGACTGCTCACTTGCTAAGTCGTTTGATTCTGGTAGTTTGCGATTGCTCTCAAAGCTCGTCATATCGTGGTCCTTCACGGTACTGGGTAGCTGCCGAGACGCGGTTGCGACGCGAATCGGCAGGCGCCGAGAGAGCCGGTTGGGCCAGTGCGGTCGACCGTGATCGGGGCGGCGTGGGTGCCTAACACCCTGCCGCCTCGTTCTTGATCGGCGACCCCTAGCCGTCTAGGGACTCGACGCGTGGTTCAATGATCCTGATTCTTCCTTCCATGGAGGCCGGTCGCCGTCGACCTGCCTTTCCTTCTCGGCACCGCTCGAGCATTCAGAAACAGCTGCTGAAGGCACGATACGTCTCCGTTCGCAGGCCGGGGACGGAGCTGGAAATATCTGGACCTAGACGAGTGAACGCAGTCATTCCTGATATAAACTTTGATGTCAGAAGTGTTAGACGCTGGGCAGGGCGATGGACGAACCCCTCCGCAAAATCGTGTCCATTCGGTCGTATTGCGATGCCATCTACCAAGGGCTTGAGGAGTGGGTGCGCCAGGAAGGCGCGGAACCTGGGAAGCAATACCAGGCAGTGGCGCTCGACGAACCATCTCTTAGCGTCTTGAAGGCCACGATCGAAGTCATTCGCGAGCGAGCGCGCACATTGTCACTCGTGCTCGTTCGCATGAACAATGGCGATATTCGCGCCGTCAGAATCACTAGCCCGGGCCACGTTCGGTACCGGCTCGCCTGTCGCATCGGCGACCGGTGCAAAATGCCACGGTACGTTGAAGTCGAAACGCGAGACGGTCCTCTGTGGGTCAGGCCGCACTACGCCGCCGCCGACAGGAGCATGTTTCGCATCAGCGCGCGCGTGAAGTACTGGGACGATCGCTACAGCATGCTCGCGTCAGTGAAGACAGCGCCGGCGACCGATCCGATAGAGATACCCTTCGAGCCCGCCTTCCCGCCCGGATACGTGGATCGACTCGCACAACATGGGCGATCGCTCTACAGGGCAGCGGGTACGGTTCCCGCCATCGCAGAACGCGTACGCATGTTTTTCGAGGATCTCGGGATCCGCATCGAGGACGCAATTCATAGCCGGTTCTCGCGGCTTGAGGCATCGCCGAAGATCGAGGTTGTGCGTGCCGGACGGATCGAGATTGTCGAAGGCGCGGCGTTTGCGGTATCGGGCGGCGGAGCGGAGTCGGCATTCGAGGAGCGTTCGATCGATCCGAGTGCTGAAGTTATCAACGCCAGCCCGACTGCTCCCGGCATTCGCGCATTCTTCACCGACATGCAGACGTTCTACGAGGAGGGAGTTCGCGAGGGCGTCCAGAACGTCATCGACACGTTGGACGGGTCCCGGACCACGGACGAGGAACTCGCCGAGCAGAGGCCGTTTGTAGAGCTTGCTCAGAACTTGAGTGCACAGTCGACGCGCGCAGCGGGGATGTATTTGCAACGTTGCGGCGTGATTGACGACATCGAGGATTGGAGACTCGCGCGGATAACGGAAGTCGTCGAGGCACTCTCTGATCGAGAAGGCGTCAGATACACGGCGCAGATTAGGCGTCGCCTTGGCAAGGCGCCAGCTCCGCCGGTGTCGGTCCTCCAAAGATACGTCGAGGAAATCGCAGGTTGCGATCTACCGTCGGATACGACGAGCCCTGAGCACACGATTATCCTTGCGGCTCGGAAAGCAGTCGAGTTGTACCCCACAATTCCTATCTTCGTTCCGCCGCTCGATCAATGGTTTGACGTGTCGATGAGCTTGATTGTGATCGCGGACAGGGCCGTGCGGGATCAACGTTCTCGGGAAACCTCCACTAAGCCAGAGAACCCCGACTAGTCGGCACGTTGCGACTCCACTGCCATCCCCGTATGCGAGAGCAGCAGCATCGGCGCGGTAAGGGTGTCGGTCGCGGCGCCAATGGCCTCTGAGACCATGCACGCGTGCAGCCTGCTGGCGCAGTGAAAAATCGTACGCACGCTTCCGCCTCGTTCAAGGAGGCGCGCATACCGCCGCACCTTCACCCGGACCTTCGCCGCACTCGAATTCCCCGTTTCAGCCTCCAGCGCGTAGCGAGTTCCCGCGATCGTAAAGAGACAGTCGGGCTTGATCGGCATGATGCCGTGCGCGGTCACGAGATCCCGGAAACGGCGTGGCTCGGGTTCGCGGAATGAGAGATCGGCGATGCCATCCGGCTGGATGTCTTCGACAGCATCGCCGCGCATCCTCGCTTCAAACCAGAATCGCGAAAGGAAGTCCGCTGCGAGTACTCGGTGCCGGACACCAGAGCTTTCGCCGGCGTAGTGCTTGATGGCAAGCTCCGTGTTGTTATGCATGACCCGCTCAATTTCGCCTGGTGCGATCCCGATGCAGGAGAGCGCGTGCCGCACCCGATCCCGCGCGGGCGCTGCTTCGGCGAGCACCTGTCGCCATCTATCAGCTGAGATGTCGGTGGGCCGCAAGCCGGTGCGCGCGGCCGCCGACGCCTTGCCCGAGCCGATCGTGTAGACGAAGGGCTCGGAGCCATGGAGGTAGAGGCTCTGGCGGCCGGTGAAGCGCTCGACATAACCGGCGCGCCAAAGCTGCGTGAGGCGCTTCGCAAAGTGGTGCATGCCCTCGCCCTTCCCCGCCCATTTCGCGGAGAGGAAGAGCGCGGGCGTCGCGGCGAAGCGGTAGTAGTAGAGATCCCGCAGGACGGTGAGATCGCGATCCTGGAGGACGAGCGGCGCGAGAAGCGGATCGCGATGCAGGCGCGAGCGCGTGGTGCGAGCGGCCATCAGCGCGCACCTCCGCGGCGACGCGTCTTGTGGCGTTTGCTCTGCGGCCGCGCTGAAGACAGAGCGGCGCTCCCCGCTCCAAAGCTTGGCGGCGGGAGGGGCTGTCGCGGGGCTGGCGGTTCGGGCGCTCTGGTTGCGCGCGACTCGTCGAGAGCCTGCGGCGAGTTGGAGGCGAGAGATGGCACAGCCGCTTCGGCGATCACACGGTCTCTGTCGTGTCCAAGCGGCAGCGGCTCCTCAGTATCCGAGCGCATTGCTGATGGCGCGGCATCGGCGGTTCCGCGAAGAACCGTAGCGCCGAAGGGCTCGTACGGCGTGCGCGGGACGAGACGGCTCCGCCAGGAGCGATCGTGCCAGGCGCGGAACAGGTCGAGGATCGGGACGCCCTCGATGATGGACGGGAACACAGGCGCGGGCGCGAAGGCGACTTCGGTGCCGATGCCGTCGAGGGTCACCGAGCCCGTGAAGCGCGGACGCCAAAGCGCCGCTTGCGCGAGGTAGCGCACCTGGTCTTGAAAGCCGACCGCGTTCAGTGTTTCGTGCTCGCCGTAGCCCGAGGACGAGCCGCTCGTGTCGGTCGAGTCGCCGCCAGGTCCGAACATGCGGAATGTGTCCGCCCAGGCGGAACGCACCGACGAAGAATCCGAATCTCCGTCCGACCAGCTCGACACCGTGAAGCGCTGCACGAGACCGTCCGGCAGGATCGGGTGGGTGTGGAGGATCTCGTCTTCGGCATCCTCGAAGGAGGTTGGACGGAAGGCGATCTGCATGTTCGTGAGCGCCCGGAGCTGCCGCGCCATCGTGGGCAGGCCGATGTCCTCGAACTGCGCGAGGGATTGGTGCGCGATGACGTAGGAGACGCCGAGATTCCGGGAGACCGCGAGGATGCCGGGGAAGTTCCGGCGTATCCACCGCGGCTCGTCGAGGATGTAGGTGAGCGGGTTCGGCGCGGCGAGGTCTTGGCGGTGCAGGAACAGCCCGTGGAGCATGCTGTGGAGCGCCTGGAAGGCTTGGCTCTTGAGGGTGTCGTCGGCGTGCCGGGTGGTGACCGAGAGCGACGTGCGGCCAAAGGCGATTTCTTCGAGCGGAACGGTCTCCGCGCCGAAGAGCTCCCCGAGGAGCGTGCCGGGCGCGAAATCCGCCATGCTGTTTCGCGTGGACTCGGTCATGTCCTCGAAGGCGCGCCAGCTTTTCATGGGGTCGCGGGGCCGCAGATCAAGGACGTGGTGGAGCTCCGAAAGCTGGTGCGCGAGGAAGCGGTGATCGGAGCGGCGGAACCGGCGCAGGGCAAGCTCGCGTTCGAGGAAGGCGAGGTACAGGGGGTCATCGAGGACGTAGAGCGCTTCCGTGATCGGGCGCTCGGCCGCGACGAGGCAGGCGAGAAGGGCCGTCGCGATCCGCCGAAATCGAACCCGTTGCGCCGCGTCGGGGTCGTTCAATTTGGCGAAGAACACTTCGAGCGCGCGTCCGGTTACGTCGCGCACCGTCTCGCGGTTGCCGCTTGGGAGCCTCCGCCGCCGGAGGAGATCGAAGCGGACGGCCGGGTTCGGGTCGCCGATCGAGAGGAAGGCGAAGCGGGAGAGGAACCGCGCGGCGCTCCCAGCAAGCTCGGGGCACTGGCGCTCGGCGACCGCGAGCATGGTCGCGAGGTTCGCGATCCAGCATTCGAGGTGGCGATGGCCGTTGCCGATAAAGTCATGGAGCACCCAGGGGAGCCGCGTGCCGGTCGCGAACAGGTAGCGAAGCAGGAGCGAGGTTTTCCCGGCGCCGATCGCGCCGAGGATATGCACCCCACGGTGGAAGGCGCCCTGTCTGAGCGCGTAGGGTTTCCCGGTGCGACGGTCGGTGCCGAGGACGATGACCGGCTCCGACGCGCCCTGGCCGGGGAGAAGCGGCGAGCGGCGCGCGCGAAGGACGCGGCTCATTGCACACCTCCGGCGAAGGCTTCCGCGGCGGCGAAAAGATCGGATGTGTCGCGGTGCTTCGCGGCTGCCTTGGCGCGCTCCTTCAGGTCGATGTAGGCGGCGTGGTAGGCCGTGATCTCGTCCGGCGCGACGGCCGCGCCGAGCATGAGCGCGAGCACGGCTTCGCGCGTGCGCTCGGCGGCGTCCGTGCTGGGCAAGTGCTCGTCCAATTTCGCGGCGAGATAGATGCAGGCGGCGTAGGCGTGGTACGGATGCGCGGGGTCGGCGGGGACGGCGCCGATCTGGACGTCGCGCACGATGCGGTTGGCCTCGCCCTCGTTCTTCCGCCGGGCGGCGTCCGCGCGGGCATCGCGCGTCACGCGGCTGCGATCGACGCGTTGCTGGGCCGAGATGCGCTCCTGGTCGGCGCGCGTCTTCTCGCGGTCGCGCGTCGCACGCCGGGCGTCGAGCTGGTCTTGCAGCTCTTCGGCGTGGAGGGACGCCGTGAGCGTCCGGACGCGCAACTCCTCCTTGACGGCCGTGGCAACGCGTTTTGTGCGTTCGGCGGCTTCGGCACGCCGCGTTTCGTTCTCCGCGCGCTTCGTCTGGAAGTCGTCGATGTCCGTTGCGAGCTGCTCGATGTCGCGGGAGAGCTGCGCGCCGGAGCGCGCGATGTTCTCGCCCTGCGTCACGATGTCCACGATGTTGTCGACGACGCCGGTCAAGGTGTCCGTGGCGCGGCGGAGGCGCTCGGCCTGCCGGCGGGAGACCCGGCCTGTGCCGACGTTCGTGATGAGGCTTTGGATACTCGCGGTTGCGTTGCTCTCGAATTCGCGCATGGGAACCAGCGCGGCGGTCTCGTGATGCTGGGTGGCCTGTGTCATGGCTTGGTCTCCTTGAGCTGTTTGAGTTGGCGGCGGAGATCGTCGATCCGCCAGCGGGTTTGCTGGACGATGCCTTCGATCTCGTGGTGGACGGTGCTGGAGGCGTCGAGGACGCGGGCGATCAGCGCGCGGTGGTACTGCGCCGCAGCGGAATCGGCGGCGCGGAGGAAATTCACGGCGCAGGACGCGCCGAGCGCGAAGCCGGCGAGGAGCCCGAAGACGACGCTCCCGAGCACGAGGAGGACGGTACTCGCGGCCAAGGTGAAGACGAGGTATTGCGGCGCGGTCGTTTCGCGCATGCCCGCGCACCCGGCGGTGCATGCGAGGAGCGGGAGCAGGCGAAGGAGGAGGAGAGCCGGACGGCGTGGGTGGATGGGGAGGGATAAGTCGCGAGAACGGTGCAGGCGGCGTGCGAGATGCGCGAGCGCCGCAAGCCGCCGCTTGCCGTGAGACTTACGCGCGGCACGACGGCGCTGATACGCAGGAACACCCCTCGCCTGGTAAGAGGCGAGGGGTGAGTGGACAGGTACGGTAGACATTCGTTCGATCCTTTCTGGTGCGCCAAGGCACCTCATGGATCGGAACTCTGCGCGCCAATGACGACCGCGAATCGGAGCCCGTCGAAGTCGCGAGGACTTAAGCCGTCTCGCCCTCGAACACGCGCCGGGCGACGAACAGGCCGCGGATGGGGATGCCGGGGAATCGTATGGAGAGCACGCGCTTCGCCGCGACGAAGTGCGCTCCGGTCGTGAGGACATCATCGACGAGCGCGATGCTGGTCGGTGCTGGCCGAGCACAGTCCTCGTCGATGTCGAGGTTCGCGATGAGATCCTCGATGGTTGGTCGGGCGACGGTGGCATGGGCGGGGACGGTGCTCTCAGCGAGCAGCAGCAACTCGCGGATGTCGAGGCTCCGCTCCTCGTCCATCGCATGCAGCACGCGGAGCATGCGGTCGTCGTAGAACGGATCGTCCTTGCGCTTCGAGGGAGGCATGGGAACGAAGGTGACCGCGCGAATCCGCTGAGGGTTTAAGGAGGCGCGAAACTCTCGCGCGACGTGTTGGATCGCCTGCTCCTTGTAGTGCCACTCCGGCCTTCCGTGCCGATCGGGCGCCTTCTTCAAATTCAGAATGAGGCGGTTGGTTTCGCTGTGCGTGAAGCCGCGGCCGGAGGTGTACTCGCGGAGGAAGTAGCACTGATCGGTGGCGGTGAGGTGAGCGTAGAGAGGGCGGAGGAAGTCATCGATTGCGGTGAACATCCCGGAGCGCCTCTACGATCTCCGCGTGGTCGCGAACGCGAATCGCGCCTTGCCGTTCGTACTCGTGCGGCCACTTCAACTCGGGGTCGAAGCACCGATCGAGGATGAAGAGCTTGCGTCCCTGCTGGACGGCAGCGCGCGCCTGGACGAGCGTCCCGGACATGTCGCTCGCTTCGACGATGACCGTTGCGAGCGTGAGCGCGGACATGGTGATGTTGCGCTCCAGGAAGAAGCTCCGGTTGTGCGCCCACGTCTGCTGGTAGTACCGGAGCACGGGTACCTGGCTCACGATGAGGAATGTTTCCGCGATGCGGCGCTGAAGGTCGGCGTTCTCCCGTGGGTACGCCTCCGAGAGCGGCGTGCCGATGACCCCGATCGTCCGGCCGCCCGCGGCCAGGGCTGTTTCATGCGCCTGTGTGTCGATGCCCTCGGCCAGACCGGAGACGATCGTCCAGTCAGAAGCGACGAGCGCTTGCACCAGCGCGTCCGTCTCCGCGAGCGCTTCCTGCGATGGCTTCCGGGTTCCGACGACCGCGATGGCGTTCGTCTCGACGAGGTTCCACATCCCCATGTGGTAGAGCAGCTCGACGGGATTGCGCGCGTCGCGGAGCTCCTTGGGATATTCGTACGTTTGATGGATGGTGAGCCCGAACCGGTCGACGCCATGCTCGGCGAGCTTCGCGACAACCTCACGCGCCGTGCTGTCGGCGAGCGCGTGCGGGACGAAGTCGGACGGGAGCGCGCCCGGGTGCGCGCGAAACTTCTCCGCGATCTTCTTGAAGGTCGCGCCGGGTTGCGCCCACAGCCACTCGTACGCCCCGAGTTCGAGGAGCGGCGAGAGACTGCGGACGAAATCGTCCGCATCACGAAACGCGAGCGCAGCCTGGTCCATTGAAAACCTCGGTCGATTGTACCGTGGCTCTACGATCCGGAAAGAACGTCTCCGCATCGTAGAGTCGCGCGTGCAGCGATGGGGCCGGAGCAGCGGTGAAAGGCACCGCGTTCTGCCTACGGTGTGGTCGAGCATGACTCATTCCTTTCTGTGTCGGTGAACGGTTCTCTACGTCATGTAGCGTTGGTTGATCGATGCGCGCACGGCTTCGAGCACACGGTTGTCCGGTCGGGCGTAGCGCGCCGTGGTCGACTCGTCCTTGTGCCCCATGACCTTGCCGATGATCGCGAGCGAGAGGCCGTCGGAGGCGAGCGACGAGCCGTAGGTGTGCCGGAGATCGTGAAAGCGGAACCGCCGCGTGATGCCGGCGAGTTTTTTCGCGAGCGCGAACGTGCGGCGGATGCGGGTAATGGAGATCGGCGCGCCGGCTTCGTCGACGAAAACCAGCTCGGCGACCACGGGACGCGCGCGGCATTCGCGGAGCGCGGCCTCGCACGCGGCGGCGATGGGAACGACGACCTCGCGCTCGGTCTTCTCCATCACAAGCTGAATCCATCCCTCGTTCCACCGCACGTCCTTCCAGGACAGCCGGCAAAGGTCGCCGAGCCGGAGGCCGGTGGTGAGGGCGACGATGAAGAACGGACGAAGCGCATGGAACCGCGACCAGAGGATCTCCGCGGTCGGACTGTCCCATCTCCGGCTGCCGCCGAACGCACGCGCGGTCGGATAGCGCACGCAGGCGACGACGTTCCCGGTGCGATGTTTTGAGCGCAACTGCGCGAGGAAGGCTTCGCGGTCGTCGAACGCGCGGAGGAAGGCCGCGCGCTCTTCGTCCGTCAGCTCGTTCTTCGGCAGGTGCACCTTCTCGCGCTCGAAGGGCTTCTTGAACGGGCTCTCCTCGATCACGTCGAAGGTCACGGCGTAGTTCACGATGAGGCGGAGGATGTTCGCGTAGCCATTGAGCGTGGAGCCGGTGAGCGGGCGCTTGCCTTCCTCGCGCCGCGCCTTCTTCAACTCGCGGAGCCAGACATTCACGACGCCCGCGGTGATCTCCGAGAGCCGGTTCTCGCCGAAGCGAGGCAGCACGTACCGCTTGATGACGTTGCGGTATCCCTCCGCGGTGCTCGCAGCGATCCCTTCCGCGATGAGATCGAAGTAGGCGTCGTAGAAGCCGCGCACGGTCGGCGCGATGGCGGCCGGGCGCCCGGTTCCGCGACTCGCCTTCGCGCGGAAGGCGACGAGCGCCTTCTCCGCCTCCTCGACGGAAACATCGTGGAGCGTGCTGCGAAGCCGCGCACGGCCTTTGCGCCCCTTGATGTAGATGGAGAGCTTCGCCGTGCGCGTTGCGGCATCGTAGGCAAGACCGCGACCGAGCATGCGTAGCTTCCGGCGCGGAATGCTCACGCGACGCGGCGGGGCGGATGCCGGGTTGCGCGGTGATTGCCGCGCGCGAGCATCGCCGCTTCCACCGCTGTCCGGCGGTAGAGGATCAGGCGATCCGTGATGCGCTGTTCGGGTTCCGGGAACCACCCGTCCCGCTCCCACTTCGCGATGGTCTGCGTCTGCACGCCGAGTTCGGCCGCGAGCATGTGCCGGGCGATGAATTCGTTCATCGGACACCTCCGCAGAGATCGTCGCAGCGATTGCGGCCAGATCATCCGACTCCGGCGAAGTCGCGCGGAGTGGTGGTGCTCCCGAGAGCGCACTAGACGCGCTACTAGACTCGTTGACGCTTTTGCGTCTTGCGCGGTTTTCGGGCGGAGTTGTTAAGTGGTTGTGGGGGTTGGGGTTGTGTTTGGTCGGGCAGGGGGGATTTGAACCCCCGACCACCTGAACCCCATTCAGGTACGCTACCAGGCTGCGCTACTGCCCGACTCGAGTGCGATCCTACCATGGCGCGGCCGCCCTACAACCCCGCGGCCCAGAGGATCAGGTACTTCGTGATCTCGATATTCTTCTCTGCCGGGGTCACCACGATCTCTTCGATCTCGCGGGCTTTTGACTGCATCTCGTCGCGGATGACTTCCAGCTCTTTGTCCCAGGAGCGTTGGATCTGGCGGATCTTGGTGAGGTAGTCGTCTTCGCGGAGGGAGTGGGAGGCGTCGGTGAGGGCGGTGGGTTTGCCGCTGGTGATGTTGTAGATGGTCTGGCCCCAGGCGACATTCACCTCGGGGCTGCGCTCGCTGGAGGGGCCTTCGTCGTTGGCGTCGAGCTCGCGCTGGTCGCGTTGGGCGAGCTCTTTCACCTGGTCGATGCGGCGGCGGTAGGTGCTCTCCAGGCGTTCCTGCTCATCCTCGATGCGGCGCTTTGCTTCTTCGTTGCAACGGGTCCGGAACGCCTGGCGTGACTCTCCGTGCTGCGAGTACAGCGCGAGCTCGGGGTTGTGGAAGACGGTCAGTTTCGCCGTGCCGGCCACGTACTGCCGAAACGCATCCTCGGATTGCAGCGCGCCTTGCAACAGCGCTTCCGGCTTCACGGTCTCGTCGAGCTCGTGGTTCGGATCGGGGACGGCGCGGATGTCAAGCTTCTCGGGGTCGATCGTCCTCGCTTCGCCCCAGCGAACCAGGCCGTCGCCGGCATGCATCGGGGCGATGAAGCTCTTCACACTGTCGATGTGGACGCCGCTCCGAGGCTCGTTCTGCGTGATGATCGCCTCGGCGAGCAGGTGCGGACGGTAGGCGCCTTTCCCGCCGAAGACGTAGAGCTGCTCGAGCGACGGCGAGCTGCGCATGGTGAAGCGCTTACGACGCTGGGTCTGTGCGTCGTCGCTCCGCTCGACGGTCAGCCCGTGCGCGACCGGCTGGGCGTCGATGACGTGTCCGGGGACACTCGCAAGCGCGGCGCGGACGGCTTCGCGGCGATCGGGTGGCATGAGGAAGACGATGCATCCGCCGCCGCCGGCACCGCAGACTTTGCCTGCCCAGGCGCCGGCGCGGGTGGCCGCTTCGATGGCGACGTCGATCTCGGGCGTCGAGATGCCTTCGATGAGCTCCTTGCGGTTCTCCCACTCGTGGCCGAGGGCTGCGCCGGCAGCTTCGAGATCGCCGCTCTCGAGAGCCTTCTCCATCTCGATGGCGCTTTCGACGATCTTGTCGAGGCCTTTGTGGATCTTCTTCTTGCCATCGATCTGCCGTTTGTAGATGTCCCAGTTGTTCGTGCCTGAGAAGTGGGCGACGCCGGTGTAGTGCAGGAGCATGTGCTCGGCGAGGCGGTCGACCGGCAGGGCAATGGGGTGGCGAATGACGGCGCCGGGGTTGAGGTGGATGGCCATGAGGCCGCCGTAGACGGGAGGGTAGTAATCCTGAATCCCAGCGGGGACGCGGATGAGGCGCGTCTCGATATCACGGACGAGAGCGATCAGCTCGTCGCCCTGGACCGGGGAGCCGGCGATCTCGGAGAGTGCACGGACGAGAGTGATCGTCAGCGCGGATGATCCGCCCAGGCCGGAACCGCGCGGAGCGTCGGTGCGGGTGGTAATCCGGATGCCGGTGAGGTGGAAGTGCTCGAGTGCGCGATGGATCAGCGCCGCTTTCGGGTCTGCGGCCAGCTCGTGAATCGACGCGTAGGAGTGCTCGTACTGTTCGTCCGTGAGGTGGATGTCGATGGAGGAATCGCCGGTCTCAGCGACTTCGGATTCGGCGTGATACGAGATGGCGACATTGACGGTACGCGCGCCGGGATGGAAGAGGTAGAGGGGCCAGAGGTCGAGGGTACCGCCAGCGAGATCGGCGCGCACCGGCGCGCGGACAATGACCTTTTTCATGATGGGGTTGGGACTTGATGCTAGAAGAGTGCCCGTCGTTTTGTCGCGAACGCGGCCAGTTGCTGGGCCGGGGTGGCGAGTTTGGAATTGAGACTGGTCACGCTGCTGCGAAAGGCGGCAAGCGAGTCACCGCGAAGCGGGTCGGGAGTGATCGATTTGAGCTTGAGCGGGTCGAGCCAGGTACCGTTGTCAGACACGCGGTAGTCGAGATGGGGACCAGTGGCGAGACCGGTCGAGCCGACGTAGCCGATCACTTCGCCCTGCGCCACGTTCTTCCCCGGCTTGATCCCTTTGGCGAAACGCGAGAGATGGAGGTACGAGGTCTCGATGCGAGAGCCGTGGCGGATACGGACGTAGTTCCCTTCGCCGTGGTTGTAGGTCGCGGCCACGACCACGCCGTCGGCAGTCGTCATCACCGGCGTTCCCACCGGCGCGCCGTAGTCGACGCCGTGATGGGGGCGGAAGTAGTGAAGGAGCGGGTGGTAGCGGCTGACAGAGAATTTCGAGGTGATGCGCGTGAACTGCAGCGGCGCGCGCAGGAACTCTTTTCGCAACGGGCTGCCGTTGCGGGAGTAGTAGCCGGAGCGGCCATCCGCGGTCTGGCAGCGGAAGGCTTCGTACGTCTGGCCGCCGTGGACGAATCGTGCGGCCAGGATCGGGCCGTAACCAAAGAAGTCGGCTCCGGCGAATTTCTTCTTGACCACCAGACTGAACGAGTCGCCTTTCTGCAAGGCGAAGAAGTCGATGTCCCACTGGAAAACGCCGACGAGCTCCTGCACGAGCTGCGACCCTTCGCCGGCGGCATGGAGCGATTCGTCGAGCGACGAGTCGATTTCGGAGGAGACGGCGGTCTCGATCTCCGTCTGTCTTGCTTCCTGAGGAGTGATGGAGAAGCCGGCAGGACCGCGAACCGCGTCGATCTCGCCCCAACCGGTGACCTTCATCTCGACGCTGTCGATGGTACCGGCGGTGTCGTAGTGGAAACGGAGAAGGTGCCCGGGGCGCAGGCGGCGGAGATCGACTGTCTTGCCGAATTCGTTGTTGAGGATTGCCGCGTCGGAGCGGCCTAGGCCGCCGGCCAGGAGGACGGAATCGAGCGTGTCGCCTTCCTCGAGCGTCAGGACGACGGAATGTTCGGGAAGCGTGGCGGCTGACGGCGGGGTCAGATCGTTGTACCGGAGCTGCGGCGTGGCGATCAGGCCCGCTCGGGTGACAGACATGGAGGGCTGCGTGAGCGCGTCGTTGCTGGTGACGGAGGCAAGGATGAACGGGATGGCCAGCGGCAAGGCCACGGCGACGTACACTCGGGGCCGCCTGGCCAGACGTCGCAGAGATTCACCGATTGCGAACTGTCTTTTCATCGATCGGATACCGGGGGCTGGTGAGAATCGTACCATGCTGGGCTGTGGCCGGCGGATTGGTCGATCGGTGGATCAGTGGGTTAGTGGGTCAGTGGATCAGTCGATCAGTGGATCAGGACCATGGGGACCCTGCTCGGTGATCGTTCATCGGTGCTTCGCTAATCGACTGATCCACCGATCAACTAACCACTGCTCTATTGCTTCCCCGGCGCGGGCTCCATCGACAGCACCTGCATGGGCGCCTTCTGTGTGTCGTCCACGACGGGACCGGCTTTGTGGAAGGTGATCGGGATGACGAAGGTGGCTACGCCTACGGTGGCGGTTGGCTGGATGGAGGTGACCAGCAGCTCGCGGGTCTGCGTGACGGTATGGTTCACCTTCAACTGGCTCTCGGTGTTCTGCTTGGCGCGGTTGTTGATCGTGGTGACGTTGACGATCTGCTTGAGGGCAAAACCCTTGATGTTCGAGTTCTCAGCAGAGATCAGGTCGTCCAGGTCGGGGTTGCCGGTGTGGAGGGCGCCGCCGGCAAGGAACGTTTCTCCTACGTCGCCGAAGGCACTCGTCGTCCACTTGTCGATGGTCGTCTTCACCGTCTGCGTCAACGGCAGGTTACCGAAGGCGAGGGTGATGTCATAGCTCATGATCAGCCGGTAGTGCTCGGTCGGGAAGCCGGCGACCTGCGGGTGATCCGGCATCTTGGTGAGGTCGATCTTCTTGTTCGTGACGGTGATCTTGCGCGCGCCGATGCCGGTGGCGACGTTGGCGGCGTTGACCTCTACGTATGTTTTCTTGCTCGGATCGACGAACGTCATCATCCGCGAGCCGTTCGTGGCGATGATGTAGGTGCCGGTGGGGTAGGCGTTGCCGGAGACAAACTCGACGCGGGAGCGGTCGCCATCGATGATGGCACGGCCGGCGCAATCTGTCGAAGGGATCGACTCGAGGTCGGAAGAGGTCGTCTGCCTGAACTCGTATTGGATCGCGGCGGAGGCAGCGGGGGCGGTTACGACGAGCAAAAGGAGCGCGATTGCCAGCAAGTTCTTTTTCATCAATAACCTCGGTTCTCATTGAGTATAACTCGCTCACCCTGAAATACGATTTTCGGGCGTGGCGTTGGGGCAACCCATGTTGATCAGGAAGTTTTTCGTGCTGGCGCTCTGTGCCGCGACCATGGCGGTTTCGGCCGCGGCTCGGACCGCCGATCCGGACTCGCTCGACGAGGTGATCAGGAAGGTCCAGGTCGCGCAGACAAAGACAAACACACTGGTGGCGGACTTCCGTCAGGAGAAGTCTCTGGCTCTCCTCTCCAAATCAGAGGTTTCGACCGGCCGTTTCGTCTACATGAAGCCGAACAACGTCCTCTGGACCTACGACGCTCCCAGGCGCGTCACGATGCTGATCGCCAACGGTGTGATGACGACGTACTACCCCGATCTCAACAAGGCCGAGCGGATCGAGGTGAAGCGTTACCAGGACCGCATCTTCAAGTACATGGGAGCCAGCGGCGCGATCGACGAGTTAGGTGCCTGGTTCAACTTCACATTCACGAATACCTCCGACAAGCCGTACTACGTTCTCGACCTCGACCCGAAGAACAAGGCTGTCGCGAAGCGCGTCCGCCACATCAAGATCTTCATCGACCGGAAGACCTACCTGACGACGCAGTTCGAGTACACCGAGGGCGACGGCGACAAGACGCGCTACGAGTTCACGAACGTGAAGATCAACGACCCGGTCCAGCAGAGCCGTTTCTCGATCGACATCCCGAGCAGCGTGCGCATCGAGCAGATGAAATTACAGTGATGCGTTGCTGCGCTTCGTGTGCTCTCTGCGCTTCGCGCGTTGTCTGCACGTCGTGCGTTGTCTGCGCTTCGTGCGTTGTCTGCGCTTCGTGCGTTGTCTGCGCTTCGTGCGTTGTCTGCGCTTCGTGCGTTATCTGCGGCTGGCGCCGCGTTACTTGCGCGCTTCGGCCGCGTTCTCGTGTGTTGTCCCGGACGCGCGAAGCGCAGAGTACGCGCGAAGCGCAGACAACGCACGAAGTGCAGACAACGCACGAAGTGCAGATAGCGCACGAAGCGCAGAGTACGCGCGAAGCGCACTGGAGTTTGGACGTTTCGTGGCGTAACGAAAGCACGCCAGAGGCGTGCGTGAAGGTAGCCGGTGGCCACGCCGGAGGCGTTGCCACCGGTTTGCAGGGGCATGAAAAGGCACCCCGGCAGGGGTGCGTGAAACGTCGTGCCCGATGTCGTTCCATACGATCACGCCTGCCCGACTTCACGCACCCCTGCCGGGGTGCCCTTCTTTTGCATACGGAACCGGTGGCAACGCCTCCG